>JAIUOE010000002.1 GCA_020161395.1 Bacteroidota bacterium | reverse complement strand
CTTTTGTAGTGGCTTCTTCAAGAAGTGCTTTTCCGGTTACAGAAGCTTTCTTTCCTGTGGCTGCTTCTTCCATGAAGAGGATCATGGCTGCTGAAACGAGGGCTTTTACATCGCCGTCTCTTCTGCCGTCACTGATGATCTCTCCGAGTTTCGAGAGAGCACTGTTGGAGGAACCGAATTCAGCCTTGAAATCGATCTTGTTTACATTGACAATTTTGGACGCAACATTTGTGGGGCTCTTAATGATCTTTGGTGGCTTTTGTGAGAAACCTGCAAAGTTGAGCAGAAATAGTGCTGCCAATGCGAATGCGAAAAATCTGGTGTTGATTTTCATTGTGATACCTTTGTTGTTGGTGATTGATGATTGTTTGTTATAAACTGAATTAAAGATTTTCATTATGAGTCTTTAACCGAAGTCACTAAATTGTTGTTCCCGGGTTTTTGACTTGTCGCTTTTCAGTGTGACACAGGTAACACGACTACTTAAAAACTATGGCATTCACAATTTCGTTTATAAGGTTTTCGAGATTATTCGAACTTCCTGTTTTGGTAAATGACTTTACTGTGTTTTTATCCTTTACGATTTTGAATGTCACTTCCACTTTATCTCCCTTGACGGTGTATGTGCCGGTCAGTTTCATGGCACCGGGATAGCTTTTCACATTCCAGAAAATCAGTCTCGCTGCTGTGCCCAGTTCAGAAATTGATGAAAGACGATCATCGATTTTCTCGGAAAGGGAAAGAACATCAATGAGATCGTTTGCATCGAGAAAGACGGAATTTACAAATACAGGTTTTTCCTGTGCCAGAGGTATCAAAGCCTTCTCTTTGTCATCGAGTATGCCAATATCGAAACTTTCCGCACCTTTTGGTGAAAAGATTCTGGGCTCCTGAATTCCACCGATACCTTCAGCGAGCTTTGGCACCATTTCACGGGCATGTTGCATAAGGAGGCTGATATCAATCGATTTGTTGTCTTTAAGGGCAAGTCCTCTCATCCCGGAAAGAATGCTGTAGGTGAGGAGACCCTGGCCGTATTTGCTTGCTTCGTAGCTTACAGCATCGGCAGCACTTCCAGTAATGATGTGAAGTCCGGTTCTGTCCTTCATCCTTTCCATGGCTTTTACTATGGAACTCGAGATATCCCTTTTTTCAGCGAGGTTGTCTACCAGTTTGCCCGAAGCACAGGCGTCAATAATAAGAACCTGCTTTAAGGCAGCGACATTTTTAAGCATTTCGATCATCTCACTTCCCGAAATGGTGGTGGACTTTCTGACCGCTTCGTCCTTGTAAACTTCGGGATTTGGTGAGAAGGCATCCTGTGTGAGGTAATAGAGATCGCTTTCGTCTCCACCGAGGTTGATTCCGTGTCCTGCAAGATAGACCACAATTACATCTTCGGAATTTGCTTTTTTGCCTATGTCTGTAAATGTTTTTTGGATGTTTGCCTTTGTGGGCATTGTTCCGTTCTTGTCATCGGTGGAAAGGAGGTATTTATGAGTTTTTTCTTTTGTGAAAAGATGTTCAGCACCAAGGGAGGTGGCGGTCATAAAATCCTTCGCATCCTTTCCCGCATATTTGAGATCGAGTTTGTCACCGGTATAATCACCAACCCCGACCGATACAATAAATATTGAAGGGGCAAGATTTGGTTTCTCATAGATGAACTCTGCCACATCGCCCGAAGATGAGAGTGTGCCCGACTCATTCCAGGTTACCACCTCGAGTTTGTTTTCACCATTGACAAGGTACGGATGATTCTTTATATCGATGGTAATAGTGGCATTTTTCTGTTTTGGATTGATTTTGCCATCTCTTGCATCAGAGGACATCTCTTTCCCGTTGAGGAATATCTGGAGTTTACCGATACCTCCACCTTTGTTTTCTATTGAGACCTTGACTTTCCCGTAGTTTTCCCTGAATTCGAATTCCGACACTTCGGGCCAGAGTTTTAATTCCTTGTCGATTGCTTCGACAAAACGGAGCTGTTCTTCATTCATCATCTTTTCAAAGAGACCCGGTTCCCAGTATTTATCTTTCAACTGGCTGAAAGCAATCACATCGAGTCCCTGGACATAGTACATGCTTTCCATCGCTCCGGGGGATGCATCAAAAAGCCCTCCGGGGTGAAGAACAACCCAGTCATTTTCACCGAAGGATGCAAAGGAGAAGAGTTCAACACCGGTAGCTATGTCGTAAAAAGTCAGGAGACTGTTTTTGTGAGAGATCAGAAGCCCTCTTTTGAAAGAAAGATCGAAAGCCAGACCGGTCAACGGGTATTTCTTTACCATCTGACCGGAAATGGCATCCCAAATGATTGCCAGCTTGTCTTCGCTGAATGTGATAACCTGTTTACCGTCAGGGCTGAATGCAACGAGATTGACGGGCTCCGGATGACCTTCCAGGGTTAAAAGCTCCCTGCCGGTTTGTACATCCCAGATTCTGACAGTATGATCGAGTGAGCCTGATACAATTTTTTTCCCGTCCGCCGAAAAGGCAACAGCCATAACAAACGAATGATGTCCCGTAAAAGATTTAAATTTTTTCCCTGTAAACGGGTCGATAAGAAGAACCAGACTGTCCCTCATTGCCGTTGCTATGGACTTGCCGTCAGGACTGAATGCAAAAGTCTGCATGTCACCGTACAACCATTTATACCTGTTTATTTCAGCGCCTGTTTCTGCATTAAAGACAACTCCTGAAGAATCATCCGTTATGGCTACAATTCTTTTTCCATCTGGACTGTAAGCAGCCTTGTAAATAAAAGCTGAAGCGAGTTTCATGTCAGAGATAATTTTTTTAGTAACCGGATTCCACTCAAAAATATTCTCGTTCCAACCTGTTGTAAGCACTTTTTCACCGTCCGGACTAAAGGAGGCAAACCATCCACCGGGGATTCCATCACCGAGTTTCCCTTTGATCTTTCCTGAAAGAGCATCCCAAACCCTGATTGTTTCGCCTTCTGAGAGAACCACAATTTGCTTTCCGTCTTTGCTGAATTCGGCACTTCTTACGGATGCGGTACCACCTTTGAATTCACGGACAGTGGCTCCTTTGTCGAGATCGTATGTGAGGACACGCCCGTTATAATCCCCGAATGCTGCGGTTTTTCCGTCATTGCTAATGGTGGTGGCGCCAACGAGTGACGGCATGTCGGAAACCAGACTGACCATGCCGAGCGTATTCATGTCCCAAACCACGGGGTTCGCCTGAAGATAGGAGACAACGAGTTTTTTTTCATCGGGAGTAAACAGCATGTCGCACAGATTACCCGGATTTTCGAGGAAGTAAACAATTTCATTGAGAAGTTTACCGGTCTCCGTTTGCCAGATACGAATCGTATCACCCTGATTCGAAGTCAGAAACAGTTTGGAATCAGGACTGAAAATTGCTGTGTTTTCGGCATCGGGCTGTCCCATAAATTTACCGGCAAGTTTTCCTGACTTCACCTCCCAAAGTCTAACCACTCCATCCATTGAAGTGGTGAAAAAGTATTTTGAGTCGGGTGAGAATCCCGTTTGGAGGGGCCATGGAGAATCATTTTCAACAGTTAAAACAGTTTTGCCGTTTGAGGCATCCCAGATTATTACAGTCTTGTCCCACGATAGCGTAACGATTAATTTACCGTCAGGGCTGAATTTTCCCGATTCTATGGTTCCGGTTTGTCCTTTGAGAGAAAATGCAACTTCACCTGTATTTACATCCCAGACATTGGTTATTCCCTCATAACCCGTCACCAGCACTCGTTTACCATCGGGACTGAACTGCGCACCTGTAATGGAGACAGTATCGATATAGAGATTGTGCAGGAGCATTCCTGTGGCAGTTTCCCAGATTTTTACCGACTTATCCCACGAGTGGGTAAGAAATCTGGTTCCATCGGGGCTGAAACATGCACCGTTAATTTGTTTCGTATGACCCGTCATGGTTCGCAGAAGGTACCCGGTTTTAATATTCCAAAGCTTGGCTGTGTTGTCCCAGCTTGAGGAAAGGAGAAGACTGCCATCGGGGTTAAAATCCACAGAGCGGACAATATCCTTGTGTCCAACGGGGAGAATGAGTTCGGGTTTATTCTGTGAAAAACAGGCTGGAACAGCGAGGAGTAAAAGGAAAAACACTCTCATCGGAGTACTTTCAAATAAAAATTGATCATTTTTGCTTTTATAAGACTAAAAATAATCAAAAGCAGGAACAGAGCAAAGAAATTTAAAAAAATATCATTAGGTTGTGATTCAGGATATAAATTATCTTGCCGGGAATACATAAGTTTGGTCAGGTGACACTTCCAACCGCCTGGAAGGAAGTGTGGATACCCACTTTTTTATTGGCGTTGGAATGAAAAATTTTTTTGTTATTGTTTCCTTCAGTCTCGCGTTATCCTTTACATTCCCTGTGGAAGCTCAGGTCAGCCAAGGCAGGAAATGTCTCATAGTTGCCATAGGCGACTACAAATATCTCAAACGAATCTCCTCCGAAAATGACATCCCTCTGATAAAATCAGCACTTGAAAAGCAGGGATTCAAGGATTTTCGCATTCTTGAAAACAGTCAGGCTACGAAAAAGAACATACTCGCAGAGCTGACCAGACTCGAAAAAGATACCAAGGCGGGTGACATGGTTGTGATCCACTTTTCTGCTCACGGACAGGGAATTCCCGATGACAACGGTGACGAACCGGATGGTGTGGATGAAAGCATCTGCTGTTATGGAGCGGAGCAGTACCTTTCAGATACCTACAGGGGTGAGGAGCACATCCGGGATGATTTGCTAGGGGAAAAACTCGACAAAATCAGAGAGAAGGCTGGAGAAAAGGGGCAGGTTCTGGTTTTGCTCGATGCGTGCTTTTCGGGTTCGGGTACAAGGGGCGAAGGAAAAGTATCCCGCGGGATCGGAAATCTATTGATAAAAAAGGGCTCGGTTGTTGAAAAAGCGATTAAGGACGGTCTCACATTCGGCGAAAAGGATTTGACAAAAGGGAACGGCAAGCTTTCACCCATGACTGTTCTTTCAGCAGCAAGAGCCGATGAACTGAATTACGAATATCTCGATCAGGGCTCCCTGTCTTATGCTTTCAACAAAGCTCTCACCAGTAATACCGGAAAGGAAGTGTCATACAGGTCACTTTTTGCCGGAATAATCTCCACCATGTCAACGATAGTACCGTATCAGAATCCTGTTGCAGAAGGGGAAGGAATCGACCTCCCCGTTTTTGGAGAAGGATTGACAGTGGCTCCTGAATATTTCAATGTACTGGAATTTGATCATGAAAAAAAACTTGCTCTCCTCTCGGGTGGAAAGATCGCCGGCATATATCCATCGTCAAAAATTGCTTTTTACAAGGCAGGAATGACCGATACCACGGGGCAGATGCTTTATTTTACCGGTGAGGTTGTTTCTTCAGGCTCCCTTACATCGATAGTGAAGCTTCAAAAACTTCCCGGCGATCTGACACCACAGGCTGTCTGGTGCTGGTTGCGGGAGGCTTCACTTCCCCTGGACACAGTAAAAATTGCGATAAAAGGGGATGTGTTGCAAATTCTTCCAAAAGGTTTTCTCGAAGATGTGAAGAAATTCAAACTCGCCAAAATTGTTGACAAAAAGGATGCAGGTGATTTGTCAATAGAAAAATCAGAAACTCCGGGGCTCTTTAAAGTAGTCTCAACCGGTACGGGCACTGTCCTGCTTGATGAAACAAAAGATGAAGCCAGGCTGAAGCAAGTGATCCGGAATTTCACCAAAGCTCGCCTATTTGAATCGATGAATTTCAACTATCCCGATATCACACCCGGGATGGAACTGATTCCGGTAAGGTTCGACAAGGATAAAAGAAAAGTTACCGATACACTTCAGATTAAAGATTATTTCAAAGACGGGGTGTTGACTGTGGGTGACGATAATTATTTCATGATAAAAATCAGGAATACGGGAGAAAGGAAAGCGTTTTTTAACATCGTCAGTATCGAAGAGGATTCCAGAATAATGCTGTTGATTCCATGGCTGAAAAAAAACGAGAGCCCTGCAAATTACTTCATCGAGCCGGGAGAAGAATTTGTTATACCAAATTTTGTATATCGATTCAGAAACAAGTCTCCTTTCAACTACACATCGGAGACCATTAAAATTATTTTTACTCTTCAGCCACTTGACCTCAGGTATGCTTTCATGCGCTCTGCAGGTGATGATCCGGGTAACTATGGCGGCAACAATTCCATTCTTGAAGAGATAATGAAAATGGATGACGGATTTATGAGCAGAGGAACGCTTGATGTCCTGCAGGATGAAAAAATATCCACATTTAAAATCACAATCCGTAAAAAACGGTTGTGAAAAAGACTTTAAAAAAACAGACAGTATCATGAAAACTAAAATTTTCTTTTTGTCATTTCTCCTTTTGTCGGTTCCACTTTTTTCACAGACGGGGGAGGAGTATTACAATACTGCATACGAATTTTACAAATCGAACGACTTCAAGAATGCATTGATAAATGCTGAGAAGGCAATTGCGATTTTTGAGGAAGACGACGACCTTGTTCCCGAATACTACTATGCAATTCTGGTAGCTGCTTTTTCATATAATGCTTCTTCAAATTTTGCAAAAGCGGCGACATTACTCGAGAAAGGAATGAACAGCTATTCCGAAGGTGATGACGCGATTTATGCGACAATAATAAGCACTCTTGCTCAGGCATGGCAGGCACTGGGTAGGGTCAAAGAAGCCGAGGAACTGCTTCTTAAGGCGATTCAAATAAACGAGGATATCTATGGAGAGGAAAGTTCCGAGTATGGGAAGGCACTGACAAATCTCGCGACACTTTACTTTATCCAAAAGGATTTTAGTAAGAGTGAGACTCTTTTATTAAAAGCTTCAGATATTTACAAAGCTGTTTACGGTGAAGAGCATCCATATTACGGTGGAAGTCTAAATAATCTCGCGACTTTATACAGAGACATGGGAAATTATTCAAACGCCGAACCACTCTATCTGGAAGTGATTGGTATTTTCAAGAAGGCTTTTGGTGAAGAAGATGTTAATCTTGCAGACCCCTTCAATGGAATCGGGATGCTTTATTACTATTTGGGAAATTACAACAAAGCGGAATTTTATCTCTCCCGTGCAGTTCAGATAAAGAAAAAAAATCCTGGTGAATCGAGTGAAGAATATGCAACAGGCATAATGAACCTCGGTGTGCTTTACAATAACATGGGTAACTTTAGCAAGGCAGAGCCACTTCTTCTAAAGGCTATCGAGATTTATAAAAAAGTTTTAGGCACCTCTCATCCACAATATGCGCAATCCCTCAATAATCTCGCTTCTTTATATTATTCCACAAAGAAAACGGAGAAAATTGAGCCACTTTTACTCGAAGTATTGCAGGTGTATAAAAAAGCATATGGTGAAAAACATCATCTGATAGCAACCACCAGACAAAATCTTGCCCAGTATTATGCAATGACGGGCAATTATACAAAAGCTGAACCGCTTTTGATGGAGTCCTTGAAGTATTTAAAAGAGGTGTTCGGTGAGGAACATTCAGAGTATCTGACTGTTTACAGCAATCTCGGAGTACTCTATTATTTGTCAGATCAGTATGATAAAGCCGATCCCATTCTTAAAGATGTATTGAGGCTACGGAAAAAAGCTCTGGGAGAGGGGCATCCCGACAGTTTTACTTCAATGCTGATTCTTGGGGGGCTCTATTTTTATGCCGGCAGAATAAATGAAGTAAATCCACTGCTTGAGCAGGCACTGTCGCTTTCACAAAAATGGATTAAATCTTCTTTTTCGGGATTGAGTGAGCTGGAGAAATCATATCTGGCGAAACAGTTTGACCTCTACTACAATTTTGCACTGAACACCATTTCTGCAAAACCCGATGCGGAGAAAAAGAGAATTTACGAAAAACTGATCTTCAGAAAAGGACTTGTGCTTAACTCAACTGTAAATACTAAGGCTTTTATTGGCTTTTCGAACGATTCCGGGATAAAATCCCTTTATTCAGAACTTTTAAACATAAAGAAACTGATATCTGATCTCTATTCCCAAACCGAAGATCAGCGGAAGAGTTCGGGTTACAATCTTGATTCACTCGAAGAGAAGTCGAACGGGATAGAAAAGGAATTAATGAACAGGTCTTCGGTGTATAAAAATTTCGTTATGATTCCTGATTACAAGTGGGAGGAGATTAAAAAGAGTTTGAAACCCGATGAAGCGATAGTTGATCTGATCAAATTTCCATATTTCGATAAGAAATGGACAGAGCTTGCAGTATTTAACCATAACAGATATGCAGCATTCATCACGAGAGATGATTCAAGTGCAGAGCCGGTATATTACGAATTCAAGGACGGAAACAGGCTGGATACAATTGTTATCCCTGCATTAAACATAGCAAATCAGGAGGGAAGCAGAGAAACCTCACCTGATCCTGACGATGACAAGGTAATAGATTTGACTGCAAAACCTGAACTGAAACCTGACTTTTATGCTGAACTGTTTGCCCCGCTTGCAGAACGGTTAAAAGGAATTAAAAGAATTTATTTCAGTCTTGACGGCGAGTTTTACAAGGTTAATTTTAACACGATTAAAAACACAAAAACCGGCAAATATCTGATAGAGGAGTATGAGATTGTTTACATTTCAAGTCCCGTTGATCTGGCAAAAACAGATGGGAAACAATCCCGTAACAAAACTGCGGTACTGGTCGGATATCCGAACTATGATCTGACTCTGGACAGCCTTAAGGATGTTTCAGGAGCGAGCAGGGAAGTTTATGTGAATACCGGTAGCATGAAGAAATATGACCTTCAAATGTTACCCGGAACCAAAGAAGAGGCGCTCAGCACGGCAGGGATACTTAAAGGAAACGGGTGGGAAGTGGAATCGCTGTTGTTTGATCAGGCAACCGAATCGAATGTCAAAAATGTTTCTGCTCCCGCAGTGCTCTCGATTTCAACTCACGGATATTTTTCACCATCTCCCAAATCAGATTATAAAGAGAGTTTTTTTATGGGGACAGAAACCAGAAAAGCCTCTGAGAACCCCATGCTTCGAAGCGGACTTTTTCTGACAGGAGCGGAGACTTTCCTGAATTCACCGGATGAGAAGAGATCGCAGTTCTCTGAGAACGGAATTTTGACCGCTTTCGAAGCTTCGCAAATGAATCTTGTTGGCACCGACCTTGTTGTCCTCTCTGCGTGTGAAACGGGCCTTGGTGAGGTAAACAACGGTGAAGGTGTTTTCGGGCTTCAGAGGGGCTTTCTGGGAGCCGGAGCAGGGTCAATTCTAATGAGTCTCTGGAAAGTTGATGACAACGCAACCAAAGAGTTGATGATTAAGTTTATGGGGAAATATGCCACCGGATTTAACAAACCGGCTGCACTTCGACAGGCTCAGATTGAACTTATGAAAGACTATCCTCAACCTTACTATTGGGGAGCTTTTGTTCTGATCGGAAAATAGAAAAAAAGCGGAACGACTAAAAATATATAGTCATTCCGCTATTCAGAAAAGCTGTTTGCCTTTATTTTCTAAAGAATATCTGTCTGCTCGAGGGTCTTCCATCAATCATAACTGTGGAAGTATAGATTCCCACAGGTACTTTTTTGTCGAAGCGGTCATGACCGGTCCAGATGATTCTGTTGTCGTATGCAAGGTCTTTGACAGGTATTGTCACAACATGGTTGCCTGCAATGTCTCTTATGACAATCTCGGTTGTTTTTGCACCTGTTTTATACTTGGTGTAGATTCTTGGATTCACTCCGGTAAATTTCGCAATTTTTTCCCTTGAGAACGATTTGATATCTATTTTCGCCGGGGTGGAGATAAACACATTCTCATTTCCGGGAAGTGTATAATATTTTCTTCCTTTTGAGGGATAATTTACACCGTCAGTTTTTTCGCCTGCATCAAATGTAAATTCAAGCGTCTCTTTTTTTACAGAGGCAGGAAGTGTGACTGTGTAATAATCACCGGCAACCTTGTTCATTTTGAGCCGTTCGGTTTTTTTGTAGCCTGTCTTGTAAACAAGATAGACGCTTTTGGCATTAACTTCATCTTTGAATCTCTTGTGCAGTTTTATGTCACCGTTTTTCATCACTTCAAGATTAGGATGTGTCGCTGCTTCAAGTGAGGAGACAAGTCCGTAACCGTAAAGGTTATCAGCCAGGAGTCTCTGGTCGGATGTGTATCTCAGGATAAATCTTGCCTGGGTGTTTTTAAGATGAGGGAAAAGTGAAAGTAGCTGTCCGCCTATACCTGCGGCGATCGGAGTGGCAGCAGAGGTTCCGTTTGATCTCTCAAATTTGTTCTTTGAGGAAGCAAGAGCACCAAATACCGATACACCGGCAGCAGAAAAATCAGGTTTTATTCTTCCGTCTGCTGTAGGACCACCCGAGGAAAAGTCAGCTATTTCTCTGTTTTTTGTCACAGCACCGATGGCGAGAGCCTGATAGCCATCACCCGGGGTTGAAACATAAAACCACGGGTCACCTGCCGAATTACCCGAGGCAGTAAATGTCAGAATTCCTTTTGAAAAAGCGTAATTAATTGCCTTTGTACAAATGGCAGTCTCGCCTGTAAGGTCTTCATATCTGTATGTGGCATCATCAAAAACTGTGTATCCGAGGGAGCTCGTTGTTATATCGACTCCGATGCTGTCCATCCACTGAATAGCGGCTGCGTAATTGTCTTCTTCAACCATCCGTTCAAATTCTGTTGTTTCAGTCTTTGCCAGAACAAAGGTGGCTTCGTGTGAAGGACCGACAAGTTTCCCTTCCATATATCCACCACAAACGGAGAAACAGAAAGTGCCGTGACCGTGTTGCCCTGCTGGATCGCCATCCTGATTTGCAGTTACATTATCTTTTTTTACAAAATCGTATTCAGCAATTACTTTTCTGGTTTTAAGAGCTTCGTGACGCTGCCAGTCGAATCCGGAATCGAGTACACCAATTCTGACACCCTTTCCCTTCGCACCCATTCTGTTTACATCGGGGACATCGGAAATTTTATACTGAATATAGGATCCACCATAAAGTTTTGCATCCTCTTCGGACCTGTCAGATTGTCCCGAAGGCAACGAAAACGGGGTATTGAGATGTGAAACAGGCATGGCTGAGGTGGAATTTGCCGTTGCCAGCAATTCTTCATCGAGAGGATTAAGAGTGTTTCGGAACTCGAGGGGGACTTTTATTTTGATGACAGGACGGACATTTTTTACAAAATCGAGGTTTTTGATCTTTTCAATCGTCTTTTTGTCAGCAGATACGGAGACACAATCGAACCACTTCAATATCCATCTTACTTTTGCACCCGCGAGTTCAAGCCGTGAAATGTAACTGTTCGAAACAGGAATATCTTCTTCAGAGATAAAAGAGGAGCTGCCCAGATTTTTTATCCTTCTCATGATGCTTTCTGAAGAGAGAGAAGCGGCAGTGAGATTCCAAATCTGTGAACCGGGTGAAAAACTGCCTGTGAATCCTTTGTCTTTCAGGAACACCATGAAGTTTTCCTGTGCTGCGACAGGGATTAGGAAAAAAACGGACAAAAGAGAAAGGAAAAGAAGATTTTTCATAACAAAAACCTTAGTTAACTGCTTTAAAGAATCTGTTGAATTTAAGATCGGGGAAAAAGCCCGTTGAAAAGGGATTTACCGACCAGTAGATGAATGATACTTCACCAATAATGTAATCGTAGGGGACATATCCCCAAAACCGGCTGTCGAGACTGTTATCCCGGTTGTCTCCCAACACAAAATAATAATCGTTTTGTACAATATAACTATTTATTTCTTTACCATTTAACAGGAATTTATGCCCCAAAATCGTGAGAGAAGTGTCACCTCGTTCTTTGCTTATTACCTCTTCCCATTGCAGATAATTGCTGATGTTAAGGGAAATGGTATCTCCTTTTTTGGGAATGTAGAGGGGTCCGTACCAGTCCTCGTTCCAGTCATCATAACCGGGGAAAAGTTGAGAATTATTCTCTGACCGGGGTTTTATTTTTTTCTTTTTGAGGTGTTCGGGCAGAGGTGATTTCTTTCCGTTCACATAGACCACGCCGGCTTCAATTTTTACTGTATCGCCGGGAAGAGCAATCAGCCTTTTCACATACGAGGGGTTACTGAAATCGTCTTTTCTCCCTTCGGGGAACTTGAAGACGATAACGGAATTCTTCTCCGGTTGGGATGAACCCGCCCATGTGAAGAAGGGAATTTCGATGCTTGTTAACGGGATATTTAGAGGTTCCTGCCTTGAGAAGAGGAACTTGTTTACCACTATAAAATCGCCCGGTTCAAGGGATGCTTCCATTGAGTTGGTGGTAATCCTGAAAGTTGAGATGAAAAAAAGACGGAGGGTCAGGACTATCATAAGAAACAGGAAGAGAATAAAACCTATTTTACCGTAAAACTTTTTGTTTGGCAAGGATTATTCTAAACGGGAATTGATGTGTGGTGAAACCCGGAATCAGACAGCAAAAGGGGAGAACCGGCTCCCCATGACTGTGAATTCCACTTTTTAATCTTCAATCTGAAGTACTGCCAGGAACGCTTCCTGCGGAATTTCCACATTTCCTACCTGTTTCATCCGTTTTTTACCCTCTTTTTGTTTCTCGAGGAGTTTCCGTTTACGGGAAATGTCGCCGCCGTAGCATTTAGCGATAACATTTTTACGCATGGCTTTTACAGTTGAACGAGAGATCACTTTTGATCCGATTGCAGCCTGAATTGAAATTTCGAACAACTGACGCGGAATCAGATCTTTTAGTTTATCGCAGACTTTTCTTCCCCAGTCGTACGACTTTGACCTGTGGACAATCATGGAAAGAGCATCAACAGGTTCGGCGTTAAGGAGGATATCCAGTTTAATCAGATCAGATTCCTGATAACCAATCAGTTCATAATCAAACGAGGCGTAACCCCTTGAGATTGATTTCAATTTATCATAAAAATCGAAAATGATTTCAGAAAGAGGGAATTCAAAGCTTAAGTCGGCTCTTGTGGGGTCTATATAGGTCGTATTTTTGTAGATACCCCTTTTATCCATGGCGAGTTTCATAATACCGCCGACATACTCGCTTGGGGTGACGATTTGTGCTTTTACATACGGTTCCTGAATGATATCGATATCCCCTGCAGGTGGCATATGGTCGGGATTATCAACAACGATTTTTTCACCGTTTCTTTTGTAAACTATATATTCCACATTGGGGAGAGTGGTAATGATTGCCTGGTCGAACTCTCTGAAAAGGCGTTCCTGAACAATCTCCATGTGAAGCAGCCCGAGGAAACCGCAACGGAAACCGAATCCCAGTGCGGCAGAAGTTTCGGGTTCGTAAATGAGGGATGCATCGTTCAGAATATATTTGTCGAGTGCATCACGGAGGTCTTCAAAATCTTCTGTGTTCGTGGGATAAAGACCGCTGTAAACCATCGGTTTTATTTCCTGGTACCCCGGAAGAGGATCTTCAGCTCCACCTTTTGAGTGAGTGATGGTATCACCCACCTTGGTATCTTTAACATCTTTTATGCCACCGATGATATAGCCGACACTACCTGCCGTAATGGAACCGGTTCTTATTTTCCCGAGACGAAGTGTACCCACTTCCTCGGCGATATACTCTTTATCATGGGCGAAGAATCTGATTTTTTCTTTTTCTTTTATGACACCGTTCATTACTCTTACATATGCGATGGCACCTCTGTAGGGATCGAATACGGAGTCAAAGATTAATGCCTGCAGAGGTTTGTCGGGATCGCCTTTTGGTGGCGGTATCTTTTCAACCACTGCTTCAAGTATATCAACAATTCCAATTTTGGTTTTTGCGCTGGCGTAGATAATCTCTTCTTTTTTACAGCCGAGCAATTCAATTACCTGCTGGGCAATTCTGTCGGGTTCAGCACCGGGTAAATCAATTTTATTTAGCACGGGAATTATTTCGAGACCGGCACCAATTGCCAGATAGAGATTTGAAATTGTCTGAGCCTCTACGCCCTGTGAGGCATCCACTATCAGGAGGGCACCTTCGCATGCAGCGAGGGAGCGGGAAACTTCATATGTAAAGTCGACATGCCCCGGAGTGTCTATCAAATTCAGAACATAACCAGCCCCGTCTTTAGCCTTGTATTCCATCTGAATGGCATGTGATTTGATGGTAATACCGCGTTCTCTTTCGAGGTCCATACTGTCGAGTATCTGGGCTTTGGCTTCCCGGTCACTTACAGTTCCGGTGGTTTCCAGCAGCCTGTCAGCGATGGTGCTTTTGCCATGGTCGATGTGTGCAATTATGCAGAAGTTTCTGATATTATTCATTTATCTCCGGTTCGGAATTTTAAATTTTCGTAACTACAAAGTTACAAAGAAATAGGGGAAGGATTTTACCGGTTTATGGTGATTTTTTCGTCCACTTAAAACAAGTAACTTGATTTTTTTATTTGGATCTTGTTCTATGATCGGGCAAAATCCATTAGCGGTTGATAGTTCATACCATCTGCTTCTTTCAGAGCTGTAAGATATGCACTTCTTGCTTCTCCTTTTTTTACAAGGCTCCTGCTTCCCCATGTAAACATTGGTTGATTAAAATATTTGGAAATCAGAATGTCTGCCATAAGCCTTGAGTGTCTGCCGTTTCCATTGCTGAATGGATGGATTACGACCAATCTGTGACTTAATCGGATTGCTATTTCATCGTACCGGAAAGATTGCTTTTCTATCCAAAAATTACAATTCTCCAAAAGGTTCTTGAGTTCAAGCCTGATTTGATATTTATCAACACCAATATTCTTGTTCGTCGTTCTGAATTCACCAGCCCACCTCCACACATCTTTAAACATAACCCTGTGTAACTTCTGAATAAATTCAACAGAGAGAATTTCATAAGTGTTAAAATTACTTAAACGAACCCATTTTACAGCGTTTGCGACCCCGAGCTGTTCAAATTCATCGAGTTCTCCACGAGTTGATATAGTTTTGATCAGTAAGCCTTCCATCTCATCCGGTTCCAACGGTGTCTGTTCATCTTCGTAATCTGGAATCAGTCCCATAATTTCCCCGGTTTATTTTCAATCAAATCGCGGATAATATCATTAATTGCTTCATCAATTCTACTGTTGGAGACCCCCTGATTTTCCAATTCCATAGTATGAGCAGATTGATGCACAATCTCAGTGGCAATTTGTATTGCTCTCTTTAGTACCAGCTCTTCCATTGATTCATTAATTGGAATAAATCCGTAAACAAGTTTCATCCCCATTGCATTGCCTGCTTCGCGCAATTTCCCGAGGGTGACAGTTTCATCCCTCTCTCTTTCTTCCAATTGTGCAATCCCTTGAGGCGACATGTTAAGTCTCGTTGCCAGATGCCTCAGTGACATACCCATTGCTCTTCTTATGGCAAAGAGCCAACCGGCCTTTGGAACAGCTATTGCTGATTCCAGAGAAGCGATCCTGGACATTTTACTTCGAAGCTGACTCAGTTCCAGTTTTCTTTTCTGTCTATTCATTTTAAAGCTATAAATTGAAATCTGTGGATAAAAATAAATGTATATATTTAAAATATGAAAAAATATTCAATTTATATGTTAAAAAATTTATTCTGAATTTTAAGATTTTTATCTGCCCTCATCAAGTTTTTGCATTGCGGAGATATAGCCAATCTCGATGAGCTCTTTCACTTTTGTGAAGTCAAGAAGGGAAAAGTCACGGGTGTCGGGGGTGATGAGGATATCGGGTTTTGCAACCTGCATGTTCAGGCGGCTGATTTGATCCTGGACGATGAAGAAGGACTGAGCCATTACATTCCACATGGTTGGATCGGGCTCTTTCTCCTCGCTTTTTTTGCCAAGCATCTCGAAAGGTTTTTTGAGCAATTCCTGGATCTTCTCATTTATGGAAAGAGAGGCGACGCGAGGATCGAGTAACACAGGATGTTGGATCTGCTCTGACGGGGCTATCACAGGCGAAGTGCCGGTGATACTTACGGCGATAATTTTGTCGATTTTTTTGTTCTTCAGGATGTCAACAGGAACCGGGTTAACGAGGGCGCCATCCGCCAGTCTTCTGCCGTTTATGCTTGCCGGAACAAACATCACAGGGATTGAAACACTTGCCCTTATTGCGGACTTCAGGTCACCGGAATCGAGGATAACAGGTTCACCGGTATTTATGTCCGTGGCTACAGCAGAAAAAGGAATTTTAAGATCGTTGAAGTTTTTATCTCCAAAGATGGAGAGAATAAATTCCTCAAGGAATTTTGACTTAACAAGAGAGGAACGGGAAAAGGAGGGGAAAAACATTTTCGCCATCAGTTTCCAGTCGTTTTGAGTAGCGATATCTTCCAGTTGCTTGACGGACATTCCGGCAGCGTAGGCACCACCGATAAGTGCCCCCATACTGCAACCCGAAATATAGTCAAGTTTTATATTCTTCTCCCGGAGAGCTTTGAGTACACCGATATGTGCGATTCCTCTTGCAGCACCACTTCCGAGAGCAAGTCCGATTGTCTTTTTTCTAAAGGGATTTAGAAATTTCATCGAAGGATTCCTGTTTGAACAAAGTGTCGGGAACTGAACAAATTACCGGGACAAATATATTCAAAACATGTTAAAAACCTTTACATGGGGATAAAACCAGAATCAATAATGATACAGATTCTACTGATTGTGGCTTTTAAATCGCCTGACGCTTTCTGATCGTAACTTAAGGTGTTTTGTCTTCCTTCCATTTACCCTTTCGCGCCACATCCTGAAACTTGATGGTTTCATTTCGCGTCTCATAATGGCTCTGACATCGTTCTCTTTCAACCCGAATTGTTTTTCGATAGCTTCAAATGGGGTTCTGTCTTCCCATGCCATTTCAATTATTCTGGAGATCTCGGGGTGTGATATTTCTTCAGTTTTCATTGAATCTCCCCTGGAGCCTTACCGGGTTTGGCATAAGCAAGGCGTGCGAGACGGGAAGTAGTGTGGTAACTGTCAAGTCCCGATATTGCTACAGCACCTTCTTTTTCCAGATCGATAAATCCGTCTGGAAGAATCAGGTTATCCGGAATAATCGCTTCGACGATTTCGCCAACGATAAAAATTGTGTTATTCGCTTTGATTTCATGCATTTCAAGATATTTTACCCCTAATTTGACCGGGGATTCTGCAACATAAGGTGCGGGTAATATTTCTGAGAACCATGGAGTAAGACCAACAGCTTCAAATTCGGAAACTCCCTTTGGATATCTCGCAGAAGTCTGATGAGCAGCCTTATAGAATTCCTTAGATACATGGTTAACCGTGTAAAATCCTGTCGAGATAATATTGTCAAAGGAATCTCGAACGACAGTTACAGGTCGCATAACAAGTCCGATCAGGGGAGGATTAGCGCCTAGATGCACCACAGAGCTGAAAATGGAGAGATTATTGTTCCCCTGCGCGTCGACGGTGCCAATGAGATTTGCACTTTTGAAGCCTGTTACTGAATTAATCAGGTTGGTACGATATTGTTTTTCAAGAATGGCTATCGATTCTTTGTTGAATTTCATTTTGATAAACCGGGTTGTTGCAGATTTTATACTCATTTAACCTTTCATCACCGAAATAAATTCAATATGGAAGCTGAAATATTTTTTTACCAGGTGTATAGGAAAATTCAAAAAAGAGTTTAGCTTTCAACTGTGAATTTCTGCTGACTTTGTATCACAGTAAACCAAAGTGAAATCCAAAAGTGTCCGGAGGTCGCCATGTTAAAGGACAAAGTAGAGTTGCACTCGAGGGGAAACGATCACGCTGTTGTGGTCAGAACAATATTTCTTCCAAATGGTAAAATGGCACATGATTTTTATCTTTTCACCGGAATTACCGGCAGGGGAGAATTTGACGACATTCATTATACAAGTGAAGGTCATCTAAATATAGAACTGCATGATGCAGTTACAGGAATTGTAGTCGGGAATTTCTTCTATCCAAATGATATGATTGCCGACCGGTACGATCTGAAAAAAGAAGAATGGGATTCCGCCTATGAGGAGAGAATGAAGAGCAGGATCTGAAAGAGTAAGGCTCTAAAAATTTATCTTTTCTAACAGCTTAAAGTTCGTAAATTTGGCAGTTAGTTTAAATCGATTTTAGAGTATGATATCTCGACAGGGATATACCGGTGCTCAATGACCTGTAGAAAGTTAATTAATGGAATTTCTTGGACATGTGTGGGAGATAGTAAACCACCTGGATGGCTATCTCAGTGTAATAATCTCCGAATACGGCAACATAACATACCTTTTTCTTTTCGTTTTAATTCTGCTGGAGACGAATTTTGTTCTTACACCACTTTTGCCCGGTGTTACCATTCTTTTCGCAGCCGGCACAATAGCAGCAGCCGGACAGTTGAACCCCTATGCTCTTTATCTGCTTTTTACAATGGCAGTGTTTATTGGAGATATCTTCAATTATGGAATAGGCAGACGACTCGGTGACAGAGCATATAAAATGGATAACAGGTTCATTCGACCCTCATATCTGATCGCCACAGAAGGATTTTTCAAGAAGCATGGCAAAACAACCATGTTCCTCGCCCGCTATTTTCCGATGGTAAGAACTTTTGCACCGTTCGTTGCCGGAATCGTTAAAATGAAGTTTTCAACATTCATTCTTTCCAGTCTTCTTTCGGCTGCGATTTACATTCTGCTGTATGTCGGGGCGGGTTACTTCTTCGGACATATTCCATTCGTTCAGAAAAATCTTACCCTTACGCTTTTCATAGTTGCTTTTGCATCGGTGATACCGATGGGTTACAAAGCTCTCCACAACTGGTTAATCCGCAAAAAACATTTAAAATAAAAAAGGCTGCCCCTCTCGAGACAGCCTTACAATGGTAAATTACTTCCTTATCTTAGAAGTCAATCTTTACTTTATATTTCTTTGAATAGTCGAGAGCAAGGGCACTTGCCACAAAAATCGAAGAATAAGTACCGACGATAATACCGAAGAAAAGAGTGAATGCAAATGCTCTTAGCACTTCACCACCCACCAGAAGAAGAATCACAACGCCCATAAGGGTCGTTCCACCGGTAAGGATGGTTCTGCTCATGGTTTTATTCACAGCTTCATTCATCAAAACTTCGAGGTTACCACCTTTATGTATTTTCATCGTCTCTCTCACTCTGTCGAATACAATTACGGTATCATTAATTGAGTAACCAATGAGTGTCAGGAATGCTGCAACAATGGTAAGGTCAATCTCGAGATTAAGTCCGGGAATTACCCCGTAAAAGAGAGAGAAGAGACCAATCGAGAGCAACACATCATGAAAAAGTGCAACGACCGCAGTTGAAGCAAAGAGGAATTTGAATCTGAAAGCGAGATAGATGAGGATACCGAGCAATGAAAGTACCACTGCTATAATTGCATCTCTTTTCAACTCGTTTCCAACTTTCGGTCCGATTCTGTCTTCTCTAAGAACTTTAAAGTTGTTACCTGTTAGTTTTTCCTTAAGGTTCTCTTTGATAACATCAGAGACACCGACTCTTACAATAACTTCAGAGTTGCCTGCTTCAAAAGAGACTCGTGAAGCCTGGAAACCCTGTTCGAAAAGTAACTGGCTTACTTTTGTTGCAGTGTCCGGACCGGCAAATTTGTAGGTAACCGAGCTTTTAACCGAGTCAAAAATCTTATCAATTTTAATCCCCGGATAAGCTTTGGTTAAATTCCCTTCAATGACGCCAAGCAATTTAGGTTTGATCGAAGCAGGAATATCCTGGACTTCAGTTCTGATCAGGGCACCTGTTTCTGCGCCGAAGGTTTTAACTTCGATGTTTCCCAAACCTGAATTCTCAAGATAATCTCTAACTTTGGTGATATCGATAACCTTTTCGAACTCAAGCACTACTTCAGTACCACCTTTAAAGTCGATACCAAATTGCAATCCTCTGGCAAAAATACTGATTAAACCGAGGACAAAAATTGTGGTCGAGAGGATATAGAAATATTTCCTCTTGCCCATAAAATCAACATTTAGATTATGAAAAATTCGCATTATTTATTTAGCTCCTTAAAAACCTTTTAAGATTAACCGATCGAAACAGGGTGACCCTTGTCGGTGAAATATTCGAAAATAACCTTCGCAATAACGAGGGCACCAAACAGAGAAGTAAGAATACCAATCATAAGAGTCAGTGCGAAACCCTGTACAGGACCTGTACCGAACTGGTAGAGGATTATACTGGTAATGAGAGTAGTTATGTTTGAATCCCAAATGGCAGCACCTGCTTTGGCGAATCCGCCTTCAACAGCGGCTTTCATGGTTTTACCCAGAGCCATCTCTTCTCGAATTCTTTCATAAATCAGTACATTTGAATCCACAGCCATACCAATCGTCAGCACGATACCTGCGATACCGGGGAGGGTAAGCGTAGCTCCGAAAGCAGCAAGTGTACCGATGATAAGGAGAATCACAAAGACGAGCGCAAAAGAAGCAATTCCACCTGCACCTTTGTAATATACAATCATGAAAAGTGCCACGAGAGCGAAACCAAAAAGAACGGACTGCAAACCGGCAGAAATTGAATCCTCACCGAGTGATGGTCCTACTGTTCTTTCTTCAATAATGTCAACAGGAGCAGCGAAAGCACCTGCATTAAGGATGTTTGCAAGAAGCTTTGCTTCGTTAAGATCTTTCATACCGTCAATCTGGCTTCTGCCACCGGTAATTTTGTTCTTGATAACAGGTGCTGAGTAAACGACACCATCGAGCACTATAGCACATCTTTTATCAACATTTGCACCTGTGATGCGAGCCCACTCAACAGAACCCTCTGAGTTCATTGTCATGGAAACAACAGCACCGGCAGCGCCTCCCGGATCGGGAGTGCCCACAGCTTCTGTAATAACTCCACCTGTAAGTTCAGGTTTTTTGTTCACACAGAAGAGGGTGTAAATTTTTTCTCCCTTGTCAGAAAGGAAGGTATGGTTTGAAAAGACGAATTCGTCATTTTCGCCCATAATTGCCTGGGCTATCTGCGAATTCAGCAGTCTCTGCAATTTTTCCTTGTTTGAAGCGGGAACATAAATTTCACCAGTTTGTTCACTTGGTGAAATGAGAGCAAAAATTGGATTCTCTTTGGCGAGCTGTTCAGGAGATTTTTTCCCTGTGTCAGTTTTGGCAGCAATGTTTGTATCTGTTTTTTTGCCGGAGTCAACTTTTGCAACAGCAGTCGAATCAGTTTTGGTCTCAGCCTTTTTATCAGTTTTTGCAACAGCGGTGGTATCGGTTTTTTTAGTGGAATCAACTTTATCAGTCTTTTCTTCTTCAACCTTGCCGCCTGCGAGAGAATTGTTAATTCTGGTAATCAGGTTAAAGGCATACTGGGGTTCTCTGACCATTTTGAATTCGAGGAGTGCGGTACTCTGAATAAGCTGTCTTGCTTCCTCTTCATTGGAGATACCGGGAAGCTCTACAACAATACGGTTCTGACCCTGTTTTTGAATGACGGGCTCTGAAACACCATACTGGTCGATACGGTTTCTCAAGATCTGTTCGGCTCTTGTAACCGCATCAGTTGCCTGATCTTTAAGCTGTGCTGAAATTTTGGCATCATCCTGATCGATATTGCCGAAATATCTGCTTAAGCGGATGTTTTTCTCCTGCAGTTTCCTGACCATTACATTAACGACAGATTCATCATTTGCGTTGGCTTCTTTGGAAGCTTCATCAAGGAGCTTCACAAATACCGGATCGGGGTCCTGGGCGAGCTTTTGCAGAAGCTGCGCGGTGTTCACTTCAAGAACGACGCGCATTCCACCCTGAAGATCGAGACCGAGCTTAACTCTTTTGGCTCTAACTTTGGCGTAATCTTCATCAACAGTCTTGAGACTGTCTTCAAAGTTCTTAAGAAGACCGGAAAGAGTCTCCTTCTTCATCCCCGGGTAGGTCTTGTTCAAAAATTTCTCGTGAGCGGAAACTTTTTCTTTTATCTCTGCAGTTTTAAGGTAGTCCTGGTATGTGGGATATAAGAAATATATCGACAGAGCTACTAACGCAACAGTGATCAGAATCCTGTATAGGTACTTTTCCATAAATTTAACTTAACTCGACTATTTAATATGAAAAAAAATTCAGACAAGCAATTTACCTTTAACTCCTTAAAAAATCAACTAATTTGCGAGTGCACTACTCATATAATTAAAAAAAAAGATCAGAATTGTTAATTTTGTGTTAAAATTTGATAAAAATAAATTTGCGACCAACAAAACCGGATGAAAAAAGATGAAATTTGACGAAAGATTTGAGAGGATATTTTTGGCGACCGAGGGGGGATCACTCCCTGAAAGAGACGGGATAGACGAGAATTACAAGTGGGATGTGTCGCACATATATCAAAATGATGAGGAATGGGAAGCGGAATTTGCGAAAATTCAGTCGATGATCGACGGGTATGACAGGTTCAAAGGAACAATATCAAAAGATGCGGCAGCTCTGGCTGAGTGCATAAAATTTGACGAACTCGTTTCCATGACAGTAGAGAAACTCCATCTTTTCGTAATGCTGAAAAAGGACAGCGACCTGCGGGTGAATAAATATCAGGGGCTGAATGACAGAATCAGAAACCTCTACACGATTGCCGGTTCGAAGGCATCATTCATCCTGCCGGAACTGAATGTTACGCCTGATTCAGTGATTGAAGAAGCAATTGCCAGATTTGGACTTGAAGGTTATGAACACTTTTTTGACGACTTAAGGAGAAAACAGGCGCACACACTTTCAGAAAAAGAGGAAATGCTGCTTGCTCTCTCTTCAAGCGTAACAGGTGGGGCTTACGAGATTTTCTCGATATTTTCGGATGCTGATTTGAAATTCCCAAAAGTGACCGGAGAGTCGGGTGAAGAGCTGGAGATGTCACACGGTCGTTTTTATGCTGCACTCTACTCCAAGGATTCAGCTTACAGGGAACGGGCTTACAAAGCATTTTATTCTCCTTTTAAGGATTATGCGAACACCTTTTCAGTTATTTTCAACAATAATCTGAAAGGGAAGATTTTCAATGCCCGGGCAAGGAATTTTGGAAGCTCACTCGATGCCGCACTTCACACCAACAACATTCCTGTATCGGTTTATGAGAATCTGATTGAGACAGTCAGTGAAAATCTGGCACCCATGCACAGGTGGGCTGAAATAAAGAGACGGATGCTAAAGCAGGATAAAATTCACCCTTACGATTCATATGTAACTATTTTTGACTCGAATGAAGTGAAAAAATACAGTTGGGAGGAAGCCCGAAAGCTCGTGGTTGATTCACTTCAAATAATGGGAAGCGAGTATCTTGAGGCAATCAACAGGGCATTCGACAACCGTTGGATTGATGTTTTTGAGACAGCCGGAAAGAGATCTGGAGCTTATTCATCAGGCTGCACTTATGGTACCCACCCGTATGTATTGATGAATTTTACAGGCAATCTAAATGATGTGTTCACACTTGCGCACGAGATGGGGCACAATATGCATTCATGGTTTACGGGTGAAACACAGCCACCGGTCTATGCAGACTACTCGATATTCCTCGCTGAAGTGGCGAGTACCTTCAATGAATCCCTGCTTCTTGAGCATCTGATCAAGACAAGTGAGAGCAAATCTGAAAAACTTTCGTTGATGGAAAAATTCCTGAACAGTGTTACAGCCACTTTCTACAGACAGACAATGTTTGCCGAATTTGAGAAGATTGCTTATGCAAGAGTTGAGAATGGTGAGGCACTCACGGCTACAGAGCTTAAGGAATTATACAAATCGCTCTACGGCAAATATTGGGGTGATGCGATGGAAGTGGATGAGGAAGAAGAATATACCTGGGCGCGAATCCCTCATTTCTACTACAATTTTTATGTTTACCAGTATGCCACAGGAATGGCAGCTTCGGAAGCTCTCGTAAGTCTGGTGAAGAAAGAGGGGCAGCCTGCAGTTGACCGTTATCTGAATTTTCTGAGATCCGGAAAATCGAAATACTCAATAGATATTTTAAGTGATGCGGGAGTGGATATGAGAAAACCGGATGCTGTAACTGCAATAATCAGCAGGATGAACAGCATTATTGACGAGATGGAGACTCTGCTTTAATTATTTAAAGTTGATATTTACTTTGCCGGGAGGAGTTCTCTGCGTCTGCGGATTCTGTCCGGCAGTCGTGAAGAGGGACTGGTTTCTCATCGTAGCCTGAGTAGTGGATGGTTTTTCCGTCGGGGTATATGAAATGGTACCTGTGCTGATCCCGCGGAAATTTGCCTGCTGATTGTTTACAACCTGAAACACATTTCTTTTTGGGATGCTCTGCTGCACAATATTCATGTTAACGCGGCTCTGGGCTCGTGAGCGCCGGGCTTCATCATTTCTTCTCAACGGGGGATTTGGAGCTTTTAACCTCTCAACATTTTCTACCGGCAGTTGCTCCTCTTTTTGTTTTGGAGCTTCTTTTTCTTTTGAAGGGATCCGTGCTTTTTTTACTTGTGGCTGATTGGGGTTTTTTTGCATTGCAAGCTGTGCGGCGTATAGTTCGGGACCCGTTTTGGGAGGCTTTTTCCCTGTGATAAGGGCTTTCAGTTTGGCATAACCAAACGACAGGAGAATAAAAACAGTTATCACTATCGTAAAGATAATTACAACTTGTTTTACTAAAGGAATTATGCCGGTATCCATCTGTACGCTTTTACGCTTTCTACAATCTGCAAATTCAACAATTAAAATCGGAAAAATTTGTCAAATCCCGGGGAGATTTTTTTAACCTCCCGCTAATCGAAGGACTCAACTGTACTGTCATTTGATTTGGACATCAAAATAAATTCAAAGTTGATACTAAATGTAATAAAAAATTCATTTTCAAACGCAGACCTTTGGACGGGTAAATAAAAATATCAGATCAATTGGTGTTAAGTTTCGGTAAAGTTTGCATTTTTCTTAAAATGGTTATAAATTGGAGGTTCGATTTGAAAAATTTTATATCCGGAGAACTGAATAATGACTAAAGCCGATCTGGTAGATATTGTAGCAGAAGGTACAGGGCTGACCAAACTTGAGACCGAAGCTGTTGTCGAGGGTTTTTTTAAGAGTGTGATAGAAGCCTTGAGCGCAGGTAAAGGAATTGAAATAAGAGGCTTTGGTACCTTCAAAGTGAAGAAAAAAGCGGCCAGATACGCACGAAATCCTAAAAATGGCGACAAGGTTTTTGTCCCCGAGCATTTTATCCCTGTATTTAAGTTCTCGAAGGACTTTAAAAATCAGGTTGACAACGGATTGAAAAAAGAGAGTAAATAAGAACTAATTAAGATTGCAAATGGCAGAAAACAAAGATCAAATAAAATGTCCCGTCTGCGGAACGGTTAATTCAGGTTCAGCCACCTACTGTAACGATTGTGGCGCATTGCTGAATCCGGAAAAGAAAAAGATGGCTCAGAAGAATCTCAGGGAACAGGGTGCTTCCAAAGGGAAGAATGCCGGAAAGGGTACTTCGTCATCCGAGACTAAAACTGCAGGCATCGTTCTTGGAATTCTGCTTGTGGCAGGTATGTTCATCCTTATCGGTTCGGGAATTTTTGAATCGCCAAAAGCTGTAGATCCCCATGCAGGTCACAATCATCCGCCCGGTGAAGGACATGACCAGCCCGCAAATCCGATCGGGAAAAATCCTGCACTCGACCCTCAGATTATGAATCTGGAGAAACAACTTGCCGAATCACCTGACAATCTTGATGTGATGCTTAACCTTGCGCACACATATTTTGATTCGGGTATGTTTGAAAAGGCAGTGCCTCTTTACAAAAAATATTTGGAGAAAAAGCCAAACATTCCCGATGTAATTGTTGATCTTGGAGTCTGCTATTTCAACATGCAGGATCTCAAGCAGGCAGAGGAAAGTTTTAAAAAAGCTTTGACAATTGATCCAAAGCATCAGATTGCACATCTTAATATGGGTGTGGTCAGCCTCTCGAACAACAATAAAGATGAAGCCACAAAATGGCTCACCAAAACCATAGAACTTGACCCTAATTCAAACCCTGCAAAGCAGGCTCAAAGTATTCTTGAAAAAAACAAATAACCTAATCTAACGGAGATTTAGATGCCCTGTGGAAAAAAACGCAAAAGACATAAAATGTCTACGCACAAGCGCAAAAAAAGATTGAGAAAAAACAGACATAAAAAAAGAGTAAGATAGTCCTCTTTTCAATCTTGTTATAAGAAGCCACCTTAGCTCAGCTGGTAGAGCAAATCATTCGTAATGATTAGGTCGCCGGTTCGAATCCGGCAGGTGGCTCCGTGTATTTTAAAATGCAGTAATGCAATAATCCAATAATGCAGTAATGCTGGCTTTTGAGTATTTTTGGGTGTAGTATCAGGGAAGTTTTGCCGGATGTACTGATTAAATAAAATTTAAATCGGATTGAGTTTATGGTTAACACGATTCTTTTTGGGCAATACGAAATTGAATCCACCATCGGTGCGGGTGGAATGGCTGTGGTTTATAAAGCACGACACCTCACTCTCGGTCAGCACTTTGCCATAAAAAAGCTTTCCGATTCTCTCTCACAGAATTCTGATGCCCGTGAACGGTTTATCAGAGAAGCAAAAACCCACTCGAAACTTGACCATCCCAATATTGTAAAATTCCACGACATCCTCAAAGACCCGACCACCCAAAATGTTTTCATCGTAATGGAGTATGTCGAGGGAAGAACCCTTTCCCAAATGATCGGGAAGGAGACTGGTCCCATTCCGTTTGACAGAGCATATCCAATTTTTAAACAGGTGCTAGATGGTATTGGCTACGCCCATTCTCTGGGGGTGGTTCACAGGGACATTAAACCAAGTAACATCATAATTACCTCTTCAGGCAGGATAAAAATCCTCGATTTTGGTATCGCGAGGGATGAAACAGGGCAGACCCTCACTCAATCGGGAACAGTTATTGGAACACTTCAATATGCGAGTCCTGAACAGATAAAAGGGGAGAGGGTGGACCAAAGATCTGACATTTACAGTCTCGGGATGACCCTCTACGAAATGCTCTCGGGGCGTCTCCCCTTGGAAATAAACACCAGTACAAGTTCCTACCATGTGATGCAAAGGGTCTTGAATGAACCCGTTCCCGACCCTCGTTCGTTCTATCCGCACATAGATGAAAGAATTGTATCAGCAATTTTCATGGCAATCGAAAGAGACCATGGTAAAAGGATTGCATCAGTTGCCGATTTTGTGGCAGTGCTCGAGGGTACAAAAAGTGTGTCAGGGATACCTTCGAATACGGGACAGAAAACAGGTCAGGCTGATGTCTTCGAGAGAGCATACCGTGATTTGACAATGCTCCAAAGAATGAATCAAAACTTTTTTGTGAGTCGAAAAGACAACGGCGATATTGAGATAAAAAACCGCGCTGATGGATACAAGGGAATGAGGATTTCCTTTCTGCTTGTTGGCGTGTTATTCGCAGTTTTTTTTGCAAGTGGATTATATGAATTTATTTCAACCGGAGGTCGGGATACGGATCTGATATCTCCGATGTTGATCATAGGCGGAATCGCCGCAAATTTTATTTGGCTTTACTTTTCGCTGATTTTCCAAAACGGTGACATTATCCTGACAAAGAATGAGATTAAAGTTTACAATAAAACACTCTCCGGCGAAGGTGCCAATAAATATTCCGAAATTGTTAATTTATATTATCATTCGAGCAAAAGAAGTATAATAATGCAGCGAAAAGGGATAAATATTCAACTCTTTCGAAATTCAAAAAAGGAGGTATTACAACGGCTCTCGATGATCCTTCGTGATGTATGGGCATTTAGGAAACAGATTTAAGTTTTAGTCTTAGACTGTTACTTACGACGCTCACACTGCTCATTGCCATTGCTGCTCCTGCAATCATTGGATCGAGGAGAAAACCGTTTATCGGGTAAAGCAATCCCGCCGCTATCGGAATTCCGATGACATTATAGATAAATGCCCAAAAAAGATTTTGACGGATTGTATTCACCGTGGCATTTGAAAGTCTTATAGCCTTCAAAATTTTTGATAAATCTGACGAAACAATGGTCATCTTCGCGACATCCATGGCAATATCGCTTCCTGTTCCCATGGCAATGCTTAAATCTGCCTGAGCGAGAGCACCGCTGTCGTTAATCCCGTCACCGGCCATACCTACTGTTTTTCCTTCCCTCTGCAGTGACTTAATAAACTCAATCTTGTCAGAAGGCAGCACTTCAGCTTCAAAGTGATCAATTCCTGCTTTTTTTGCAACCTCAGCGGCGGTTGCACGGTTGTCACCTGTAAGCATGTAAACTTCAATTCCCGACTCCTTAAGTGCTTTTATGGCAGTTACAGATTCAGGTTTTATTTTGTCGGTGATTGCAACAATTCCAAGAACTTCACTCCTGCTCGCAAAAAATATCACGGTCATCCCCTCCAGAATCCATTTCTCATATTTTGCGTCTATATTTTCGGAAATGCTGATCTTTTCATTTTCCATCAACCTTTTGTTGCCGACAAAATAAACCTCATTTTCCACTTCCGCCCGCACACCAAGTCCTGTCAGGCTTTTGAAATTTTTCACTTCGATAGGTGAAGTTTTCCCAATAAAGTTGACAACTGCATCTGCGAGCGGGTGTTCTGATCTGCTTTCTATCGCTGCGAGGATGTCTTTTGATTGTTTCGCTTCATCCGTGAAAAGAATTGAGTGAACAGCCGGTTTCCCCTCCGTGATGGTACCCGTTTTGTCGAAAACGATGGCATTCACTTTTTTAGCTGTTTCGAGACTTTCTGCATCTTTGATCAAGATTCCATTCTCCGCACCTTTACCAATACCAACCATAATTGCTGTTGGGGTTGCCAGACCGAGAGCACACGGGCAGGCAATCACAAGTACTGTAACCATTGCTATCAATCCGTGTGTAATCTCAGATTCTCCTCCGATGATCACCCATGCAAAGAGGCTTAGAATTGCAATGACAATGACTATCGGTACGAAAACAGATGCAATTTTATCCACAAGTTGTTGTACAGGTGCCCGGCTGCCCTGTGCATCCTGAACCATTTTTATTATGTGAGCAAGAAGTGTATCACTTCCGACCTTCTCCGCTGAGAAGATAAAGCTTCCTTTTTGGTTTATAGTACCCGCAAAAACTTTTGAACCTTCAGACTTTTCAACGGGGATTGGCTCTCCGCTGATCATGCTTTCATCTACGAATGATTTCCCTGAAGTAACGGTACCGTCAACAGCCACTTTTTCACCGGGCTTTACGACGATTGTATCACCAACCATAACATTTGAAATGGGAACCACTTTGGTTATTCCATCGAACATTACTGTAACGGTATTTGGCTGAAGTCCTATAAGTTTTTTAAGGGCGGATGATGTGCTACCTTTTGCCCTGTCTTCGAGCATTTTACCGAGCAGAATGAAGGCAATTACGACTGAAGCCGCTTCAAAATAGACATGCGGGTGGACACCTTTCTCACTTAGATATTCCGGAAAGAGTGTGTTAAAAGCCGAAAATATATAAGCTACACCCGTGCTTAGTGCGACCAGGGTATCCATATTTGCGGTTTTATTTTTCAACTGTTTCCATGCACCTGTGAAAAATCTTCGTCCGAACCAAAGGACTACCGGAGTTGAGAGCACCCAGGAAATGTAATTTGCATACGGCATATGCATAAAAAACATTCCGATTATCACAACGGGGAGGGAGAGAATTACGGCACCGATTGTTGTGTTCTTTAATTCATCCGATTTCTTTTTGTTGATGTCATCCAGGTCTGAATTGTCGCTGTCCAGTACAAGGTCGTACCCGTATTTTTGAACGGCAGTTTTTAGTTGTTCTGGAGTCACAAGCTTTGGATCAAATTCTGCAACAAGAGTGGAGTTGGCATAATTTACCATCGCTGAGGCGACACCGGGTTGCTTTTCTATGGTCTTTTGCACTCTGGCGGCACATGAAGCACATGTCATGTTTAAGACCGGATAAGTTTGCTTCGTCATTTTCAAATTCCTTTTAGTTACAAAGCAAAATTACGATTGTCAGCATGGTGATTCGTTACATTTGGATGGAAATGATTTACACTTAAACGGATTTAAAGATGATCCAGATGTTTTCTGGAGCCGATTCCTTGTGCCTTAAACTGTGTCGGAGTAAATCCCGTGATTTTTTTGAATTGTCCCGAAAGATGGGCGACACTGCTGTAACCCAGTTTGTCAGCAATCTCGCCAAGGCTCAGTTCATCGTAAACGAGGAGTTCCTTCACCTTTTCAATCTTCTGCAGGATCACAAATTGCTCTATTGTGATGCCTTCGGTTTCCGAGAAGAGCTTGCTGAGACTCGAATATTCGCGGTGCAATTCTTTCGATAACACATCGGTATAATTAAATTTTTCTTCATTTCTGTGGTGGACATGGTCAATAATCAAAGTTTTTATTCTTTCGATCTGCTGTTTTCTTATGTCATCAAGCAGTTCAAAACCCGCTTCGTTAAGTTTTTCGCGCAACAGCTTGGTTTGGTCGTCAGTTAGAGGTTTTTCTGTCACCACTTCCCCAAGTCTTACCAGAGTGGGATTAACTCCCGTTTCGTGAAAAATTGATTCTACCGCGGTAATACATCGACGGCAGACCATGTTTTTTATTGTGTAAGTGTTCATACCAGATTCACTGAAATTGTGATTGTCAAAAACGGAAAGCTGAATCAAAATATCTGAATAATATTGGTGAAAACAAAGAAAGAAATGATAAAACAGGATTCTTATATTTAAATCAAAGATTTTACAAGTTTTGGTACCAAAATGAACAAGCGAAAAAGACTGCCCTACGGAATAGCTGATTTCAGAACACTGATTCAATCCGACTGCTATTATGTTGACAGAACTCAGTTTATCCGTAAAATGGAGGAGAGCAATAAATATCTCTTTTTTCTCCGTCCTCGTCTTTTTGGAAAGTCTCTTACAATTTCAATGCTCGAATATTATTATGGACTTCAGTTCAAAGATGATTTTGATTCACTGTTCTCTGAATTATATATTGGACAAAAGGAGCACACCACTCCGAATAAAAACAATTATTATGTATTAAGATTCGATTTCACAGGAATAAATACTTCCAACCTTGATGATATCATGGAGAGTTTTAACAATAAAATCAGGATGGGTTTACTTCTTTTTAACGAATCATATAATTTACTCGACAGGTCAGAGTTCGAAGAAATATCGCAACAAAGATTTCCTGCATCAACTTTGGAATTTTATCTATCAAAGGTCAGCTCAATACTTGAAAATAAAATCATGATCTTAATAGATGAGTACGATCATTTTACGAACGAAATCCTCTCTTTCCATTTTGATACATTTTCGGACATTGTTTCAAAAAACGGATTTGTTAGAAAATTTTACGAGACAATAAAATATTTTACAGGCAAAGGGATAATCGAAAGATTTTTTGCAACAGGGGTTACGCCAGTAACGCTCGACTCGATGACCAGTGGTTTTAATATTGGTACAAATATTTCATTGCATCCCCAATTTAATGAAATGACAGGATTTACGACCGGGGAAGTCGAAAAGATGATTTATGATCTTCTGCCCGGTATTCAAGCAAAGGCTGCTGAAAAGATTCTTCAAGATGTTGCCGCATGGTACAATGGCAGTTTATTCTCTCCTGAATCAACTACCAGACTTTATAATCCGACGATGTTGCTTAGATTTTTCTCGGAAATAAATCCCGTTACGCTGAAATATCCCCGCGAAATGGTGGACAGTAATATCCTGACAGATTTCTCGAAGATCAAAAAGATCGTGAATCTTGAGAATTACGAAGTAAATGTTGAAGTGATTGATACTATTTTAAAGACAGGTTCCTATCCTTCCAATCTCACTCAAATCTTCACATTTGAGCGAAAATTCACAGTACAGGATTTTATTACCATGCTCTTTTATAACGGGTTATTGACGATAAAGGGGCAAAAAGATTTCGATTTGTTGTTTGAGATTCCAAACTATGTGGTAAAAGAAGTGTTTTGGGATTTTTTCGCAAATGAAATGACTGAAAAAAATCAGATAGAACCCGATATTGAAGACCTCAAAAATGCAGTAAGGGCGATGGGTAATTCAAACGATGTTCGACCTGTGGCCGGAATTGTTGAGTCCATTTTACAGAATCTGTCGAATCGTGATTTTATGAATTTTGATGAGAAATATGTAAAACTGTTGTTTATCGTATATATTTCACTTACAAAATCATTCAAAATTAAAAGTGAACAGGAAGTGAACCTTAACTATCCTGACCTTATGTTTTTGAATTCACAGAATTACAGCCCTGCATTTCAGCACCTTTTTGAAATAAAGTACATTAAAAAAAGTGATGCTTCAACCCTTGAAGATGTGAAATCTGCCGCAATAAAACAGGTGGAAAGATACAAGCAACTGCCTGAAATAAAGGAAATCACCAATCTCAAATTTTGGGTGATTATTTTTACGGGAAGCAGTTGTTCGGAAGTGGTGGAGGTGATTTAGAAGTCGAGCAGCAAATCTTTTCCCGGCCAGATAATATCCACGCCATTTCACAAAATCGATTTAATATTGTAAATCGCTTTTCAACCCGTTTCCAAAAATTAAGACAAAATTTTATCGTTTGTGAGAAATTGAATTTTCGCTCAATAACAGATTCCTGCTTTAAGCATCAAATTTGACTCATTAAGTTTGGCATCAATTATGCATGCTAAAAAGAGATTATTGCGGAAGTTCAAAAATGTCCGGTGTAATATTTACCGTACCTGACAGATGTAAAAGGTGTTATTCGTGTATTAGGGAGTGTCCGGCGAAAGCGATCAGGGTAGTAAACGGACAGGCTCTTATAATACAGGATCGTTGCATTACCTGTGGCAACTGTGTAGTGGTATGCTCTCAGCACGCCAAATGCATCATCAGCAACATCGAAGACACATACAGTGAAGTGCTTTCAGATATCCAGTCTGAACGGATTGCCATTGTAGCTCCGTCTTTCGCTGCATCCTTCCCCAATGACTACGAAAAAATTCCCGCAGCCCTGAAGCGACTTGGATTTGACACAGTTGTTGAGACAGCATTTGGTGCCGATCTCGTGGGAAGCGACTATATTGATGCAGTTATGAACGCAGAAGTGAAGCCGGTGATAAGCACCGCCTGCCCTGCAGTTTTCAACTACATACAGAAATACTATCCTGAACTGGTACCAAACCTCGCGGGAATAGTCTCGCCGATGATAGCCCTCGGCAGGTATCTTAAAAAGGAGAAAGGGGAGAACACAAAAATTGTTTTTGTGGGACCGTGTGTCGCGAAAAAAGATGAATTTACAGACGACCCTGTGGAAAATGTTATCGACACAGTACTGACCTTCAGTGAGCTGAAGCAGATGTTTTTAAGGGAAAATATAGTTTTTTCCGATTTGGAAACAATCCCGTTCGATCCTCCGAGAGCAGCACTTGGGAAGGCATTTCCTCTTGCAGGCGGACTTCTGAAATCAACTGACCTTCCCGGCGATGTACTTGATGATGAGATCGTTGTAGTTGAGGGGAGAAAAAAGGTAATTGAGATCATCGATGAAATAGCCGCGAAGAATATTAATGCGCGATTCGTGGACATACTTTTTTGTGAAGGTTGCATTTCGGGACCTGCAATTGATATTGATCTGAACTACTATTCCAAACGGGAGAAAGTGATAGAATTTATCAAAAAAGACATGAAGCAGGTTGACAAAAAGGTGTGGAAAAGCAATATTTTCAACAGCAGGGATATCGATTTTGGCAGGAATTTTGTCAAGACAAGCCAGAGAAGACCCGAGCCCGATGAAGAGAAAATAAATGAAATTCTCTCCACTTTCGGGATAAACAGGAAGAGGGATGAATTAAACTGCGGTGCATGCGGGTATAATACCTGCAGAGATTTCGCGATTGCAATTGCCAAGGGACTCAGCGAAAAAGAGATGTGTCTGCCGCACCTCCTTGATGAGATACGGGATGCATACGACAATCTTCACGAGACCGAAGCCGCACTTCATTCGGCTGAAAAACTCGCATCAATCGGTCAGTTGGCTGCCGGAGTTGCTCACGAGATCAATAATCCACTGGGGACTATTATGGTTTATGCAGGATTGTTGAAGAAACTTTGTGACAAGCATAAAATAGAAGCTGATATTTCGGGTGACCTCGAAATGATTATGGGTGAGGCAAACAGATGTAAAAATATTGTTGCCAATCTTTTGAATTTTGCAAGGCAAGGCAAACTAAATGTCTCAACTTTCGATATATTTGCAGAGATAAAGAATCTTGTTAAAAAATTATCGGTAACCGGGAAGCTGGATGGAGTTGAAGTTAAGGCGGAGCTTCCTTTGGCTGCCATGGTAATACAGGGAGACAAGGATCAAATAGAGCAGGTGTTAACCAATCTTCTGATTAATGCAACGGACGCGCTTAGAAACGCGTCAACAAAAAAGATCAATATCAGATTTGAGGATCTGGGTGATAGCATCAAACTGTTTGTTGCTGACACCGGAGAAGGCATAAAAAAAGAGAATCACAGCAAACTGTTTACTCCTTTTTTCACTACGAAAGAAGCCGGTAAAGGGACCGGACTCGGGTTGGCGATCGCCTATGGTATTATGAAAATGCATAAAGGCGATATCAACTTTACGAGTGAAGAGGGAAAAGGAACCGAATTTCATATTCGACTCCCTAAAAAACAGTACTTAAACATATGAAGGTATAAAATGGACTACGAAAAAAAAATATTACTGGTTGATGACGATATAGACATACTTGAGCAGAACAGACTTCTTTTTGAGGCTGAAGGATTTACAGTTGAAACAGCCGAAACAAGTAACGAAGGTTATGAAAAGTTCCTGACATTCAAACCTGCCTGTGCGGTCATCGATTTGATGATGGAAGAGTATGATTCAGGTTTTATTCTGGCTCACAAGATCAAGCGGCATCCGCATGGTAAAAAAATGCCTGTTTACATCGTAACAGCAGTTGCAAACCAGACAGGAATGCAATTTGATTCGATGACTCAGGAGGAGCAGGAGTGGATCAACGCAGATGACATCCTGAACAAACCGGTCGTTCTCGAAGATATCTTAAGCAGGATCTCCGATTTTTACGAAAAACAGTCAGGTTGATCCGGAGATAACAGGGTGGAAGATTCAGACAGCCCTGCCAGGATACTTCTGGTTGATGACGAAGATTACCTTCGTAACGGCGTAAAAAGGATACTTCAGATCGAAGGATTTGAAGTGGACACTGCCGAGAATGGCATGGAAGGAATTAAAAAAGGGACAGGGGGCGATTTCGATATCGCTCTCCTCGACCTTAAAATGCCTGATGTCAGCGGCATTGATGTGTTGCGCGAAATCCGTCTCGCAAGACCCAACACCATCTGTTTTATGGCGACTGCCTACGCCAGTTATGAAACTGCAGTCGAAGCCACGAAACTTGGAGCGGAAGGTTACATTTTGAAGCCTTTCACCCCTGACGAACTGATACACAATATCGAAAAAGGGATGCAGAAACGGAGGCTGATACTTGAAGCCGAAAGACTGCGTCGTGACCGTGAAGCCCGCCTTTTAGAGCTTGCATTCGAGAGAAGCAGGCTGAATACCATAATTAATCTCCTTGCAGACGGTGTACTGGTAATGAACCAGTTCGGTGAAATGGTTTATTACAATCCTGCCGCTCTGCGGTTACTCGATCTGGATGAAATTTTACTTGCAGAACGGATACTTGAAGTATTGCCGGAGGAAGTGCGGGAAATCGCCACACGGATGATCAACAGGGAGGTTTTTGAAGATGTGAGTGAGTCAGTACAATTGAAACTCTCCACCCAGCCTGAAATGTTCGTCGAAGTTTCCTGTTCGCCAATTCCCGATAATGAAAAGAAAAAGACGGCGGGAATTGTGGTTGTGGCAAAGAACATTACCCAGTTCAAGCAGATAGAAAACCTTAAATCGCAATTCGTCTCGATGGTATCGCATGAGCTTAAAGCTCCCGTTGCGGCTACAATCGGCTTCCTTGACATTCTAAGCAATCCCAAAATGAAAATCACAGATGAGCAGAGGCAGGACTTCCTGAACAGAAGTACAAGCCGTCTTCGCAGTCTGTTAACCATGGTGAACGATCTGCTCGATATTTCGCGGATCGAGTTGAACACTGTGAAAAGGGAGATTATCAAAATTGATTTGGATTCACTTCTGACAGAAACAATCCAGATGATGGAGTTTGAAGCGAAGAAGAAAAATGTATCGATTAAATACTCAAAAGGAGACACTTCCTACACTATTGAAGCTGACCGCCTTGAAATTGAAAGAGTGATTACCAACCTGACAAGCAATGCGATCAAGTATAACAAGGAAAATGGTCAGGTCTTCATCTCCCTCCAAAAGAGGGGAGCATACATAGTATTGGAGATAAGAGATACGGGAATCGGACTAAAACCTGAGGAGAAAAACAGGCTCTTCTCCGATTTCTTCAGGGCGAAGAACGAATTTACAAAATCAATTCATGGCACAGGGCTCGGTTTGTCCATAGTAAAGAAAACGATCGATTACTATTCAGGTAAAATAGAGACCGAAAGTGAATACGAAAAAGGGAGCACCTTCAGGATTTTCCTTCCTGAGAAGGTTGTAAACAAATAAATTTCAATAAAGTTGGGCGTGCCACCGGGCACAGATCATAACTGCGGAACTAATACTCTTTCAAGCAGACAGTTCCAATCGGGAGAAGTCTCCCGTGACTTGTCGGTAAATTCCGATGGGAAGATATAGAACAAAACAAAGCAACAAATTAATGCAAAGGACTGATATGTCTCTCATAGCAATAATTGATGACGACCCGGATATTATAGACGCCACTACCCTGGTTCTGATGGCTAACGGTTTCGAAGTGATAACCGCAAACAACCCCACCGATGGTTTTAAAATAGTAAAGGAAAATTCTCCATCCCTCATCATACTTGATGTAATGATGCAGGAGCCTGATGACGGATTTTTCCTTGCCCAGAAGTTACGCCGCGACGGTGTAAAAACCCCCATTTTGATGTACACATCTGTATCCAAAGCACTCGGATTTGAGTTTGGAAAAAGCGACATGGTTCCTGTCGACGATTTCGTTGAAAAACCTGTCTCAGCCGATGTGCTCATCGATAAAGTTCTCAAACTCTTGAACAAGAAATAAGAGGTAAAGAGATGTTAGAATTAGAAAAAAACAGTTTAACTCAGGAAATTGAGGATTTCGCAAAGCAGTATGAATTTCATCGCACTGCTCTAATGCCACTCCTCAATTACATCCAGAACAGGTATAATTACATCCCCGATTTTGCTCAGCAGGAGGTGGCACGGGTGCTGGATATCCATCCCGTGGAAGTATTTGGCGTGGTTTCCTTCTACTCATTTTTCAATTGCAAACCAAAAGGCAGAAACATTGTACGGTTGTGCCGCACTATTATTTGCGACATGGCAGGCAAATGCAACATCGAGAAAGCGATCGAAAGAGAGCTCGGATTGAAGTTTGGTGAGACCAGTAAAGACCAGAAAATCACACTCGAATTTACCAATTGCCTTGGTATGTGTGATCAAGGACCTGCCATGACTGTAAACGACAGGGTTTACACTAAACTTGATCCTGAAAAAGCATGTGCCATTTTAAGAGAGATCAAGTGAGGAGGATGATAAAATGCATAACGACATAGTAAATACAATACATACTTCCAGTCTTCTTTTTTCGGATTACATTGCCGGATCAGGAGTAAAAAGAGCCCTCGAAATGAGCCGGGAAGATATTCTTTTTGAGCTTAAAACCTCCAAACTAAAGGGAAGAGGCGGAGCCGGATTCCCGACTTCGACCAAATGGATGCTTGTGGCAGCCGCAAAGGGCGAAGATAAATTCATCGTTTGCAATGCTGATGAAGGAGAACCGGGTACATTCAAAGACCGTGTGCTCCTTATGAATTCTCCTTTCCTGATCCTCGACGGAATGGTAATCGGAGGATACACTGTGGGAGCGGTTCAGGGATATATTTATCTTAGAGGTGAATACATCTACATGAAACAGTTCCTGGAAGACTGCCTCGCTGAGATGCGTGAGAACAATCTGCTTGGAGAAAATATTCTCGGAAAAGAAGGTTTTAACTTCGATATCGCAATTGTGATGGGAGCAGGAGCATATGTTTGCGGTGAGGAAACCGCTTTGATTGAGTCACTCGAAGGTCAGAGAGGTGAACCGAGAAACCGCCCTCCATATCCGGTAAATACAGGTTTTTGCGGTGCTCCCACGACTGTTAACAATGTAGAGACTCTCGCTGCTGTGCCACATATCGTGCTCCAGGGTGGTGAAAAGTATGCTCAGCTTGGTACTTCGGCATCTTCAGGCTCCAAACTTTTTTCAGTTTCAGGCGACTGCGACAAACCCGGAGTTTACGAACTCAACTGGGGAATCAGCATAAATGAGCTGCTTGAAAAAGTCGGTGCAAAGAACACAAAGGCTGTGCAGGTTGGCGGAGCATCGGGCATTTGCATACCCAAATCAAAATTTGACAGAAAACTTTCCTACGAAGATGTTGCCACAGGCGGATCAATCATGATCTTTAATGAAAGCCGTGACATGTTGCATGTATTGAAAAATTTCATGGAATTTTTTGTGGAAGAGTCATGCGGGCAGTGTACTCCCTGCAGACTGGGCAACCAGAAACTCCTGGAAGGTGTGGAGATGATAGAGAAAAACGATTATACATTCGCCCACATTAACAACCTGAAGGAACTCGGCCAGACGATGAGAGTTGCGTCAAAATGTGGATTGGGGCAAAGCAGTCCCAACCCGTTTTTGTCAATTCTGGAAGACTTCAAAGACGAGATATTTCATTCCAAAGGAGAAGGAGTTTACCAATGAAACATTTAAAGACATCCCGTGCTCCGATGAGTCACAAGACCTTTGTTCCGAAGGCACCGGAAAATACCGAGACCATTGGTGGCACCGTAACGGTTCAAATAAACAGCAAGACGATGAATGTTCCATTTGGGACGACAATTCTCGAAGCATGTCAAATGGCTGACATTCATATCCCGACCTTGTGTAATCATGATGATCTCGGAATCGGTGGTCACTGCCGTTTGTGTCTGGTGGATGTTGAGGGAATGAGGACTTTGCAGGCATCGTGTTCATACCCTATTACTGCTCCCCTTAAAGTTAAAACATCAACCATTGCTGTCAGAAAAGCAAGAAAACACATTATGGAATTGCTTCTCAGTGAGCATGTGGGTGAATGCTACGCCTGTATAAAGAATGGCAACTGCGAACTCCAGACTCTTGCCAAAGAAATGGGCGTTGACAGCTTCACCTTTGGACATGAAACAGTCAGCAAGTTTGATGTCGACAGATCATCATTTTCCGTTGTCAGGGATATGGACAAATGTGTGAACTGTCGCCGATGTGTAAGAACCTGTATCGATTTACAGGAGGTGGGTACACTCGATGTTATTGGAAGAGGTCCACACACACACATTTCCACTTTTATGGAAAAACCGCTTGCCGATGTTGTTTGTATAAACTGCGGGCAGTGCATCAACAGATGTCCAACCGGAGCATTATATGCAAATGATCCATCAGATGAAATATTCAGAGCGATTGAGGATCCGACAAAACATGTGGTTATTCAGACTGCTCCTTCCCCCCGTGCTGCAATCGGTGAAGAATTCGGATTGGAACCCGGCACTTCGGTAACGAAGCAGTTGAATACAGCATTGAAGCGGGTAGGATTCGACAAGGTGTTCGATACCAACTTTACAGCCGATTTAACGATCATGGAAGAGGGAACAGAGCTCCTCACCAGACTTAAAAAAGCCATTGTTGACGGAGACACCGATGTCAAACTGCCTCAGTTCACTTCATGTTCTCCCGGCTGGGTAAAGTATATCGAGCATTTCTATCCTGAATATCTCGATCACCTTTCCTCGGCAAAATCACCTCAGCAAATGTTTGGTGCCATCATCAAAACATTTTATGCCGAGCAAGCCGGTGTGGATCCTGCAGATGTGGTAAGTGTTGCCTTAATGCCATGCTCCGCAAAGAAGTTTGAATGCAACCGTCCCGAGATGAATGCATCAGGTTACAAGGATGTGGATTATGGTCTCACAGCCCGTGAAATGGCGAAGATGATAAAGGAAGCAGGAATGATGGTTCCTTCACTTCCCAAATCTGAATTCGATGATCCGTTCGGAATCGGGTCGGGAGCGGGACTCATCTTCGGTGCCACCGGTGGAGTTATGGAAGCTGCACTTCGTACCGCCTACGAACTCATTACCGGCAGAGAAGTACCGTTTGACAAGCTTCGTATAGAAGCCGTCAGAGGCTTTGAAGGCATCAAGCAATCATCTGTAGTGCTTGAAGGCTGTGTGCCAGATTGGGCATTCCTTGAAGGTGTAGAGCTTAAATTCCTCGTTGCACACGGTACTGCCAATGCCAAGAAGGTGATGGAAATGCTGAAAGCCGGAGAACTTTACGATGTACATTTCATCGAAATCATGGCATGTCCCGGTGGCTGTCTTGGTGGTGGTGGAATGCCCGTACCTACCAATGAGAAGATTCGTAAGGCAAGAGCCAAGGCAATCTATCAGGAAGAGGAAGAGCTCCCGATAAGGAAATCTCACGAGAATACTCATGTGGCAGAGTTCTATGCCAGGTTTATTCCGGAGGGTCCCTGCAGTCACAAATCGCATGAATTGTTGCATACTCACTATACAAAGCGCGGCAAATTCATCGTTTAACTGATTAATTAATTATTTTGAGGTTGTTTTTATGAAAAATAAAAGCAACCTCTTTTATTTTTAAACATCCAATTACCATAACAACGGAGAAATTATGCGTAACCTGATTGTGCTGACAGTTCTGACAGCTTTATTGCTGACGGGGTGCATCAGAAAAGTTGAACCAAAGAAGGATGCAGCGCTCGAAGCGGCAAAAAAAGAGGCTTTATCCGCTGCCAATACATATTTAAAAGAGTTGAAAGGTATCCTCGTAAAAGAGATGAAAAGCGGCGGTACTGAAGCCGCATTGACTGTCTGTTCAGACACGGCACAGGAGTTTACAAACAAATTTTCACGGGAGAAATCAATTGATATCCGGAGAGTGGCTTTCCTGAACAGAAATGACAGGAATATTCCGGATGCAGGTGAGATGATGTGGCTGAAGGAATTTGAAAACATGATGAAAGGGAGCACTTTCAATAAAGACACTGTTCTCTTTAGAGTGGAAAAGAATGGTAGTGAAAGAACCCTTCATCTGGTAAAACCAATTTTACTCTCGGAGGAGTGTGTGGTTTGTCATGGCACAGAGGAGCAGATACCTGAAGGGATTAAAAAGATTTTATCTGAAAAATATCCCGATGATAAAGCTGTAAATTTCAAACCCGGAGACCTGAGAGGTGCCGTATCGGTCAAAGTAAAAATTAAATAGAATTTATAAAAAAATATTTAAAGTGTTACTTTCTTAAAAACAGTTTATTTATCTTTTTTGACTGAATCTTAAACTAATTTGATAAAAGTAATACATTAAGAAAAAATTAAAAACTTTTTACTTTTATTTTGTCATAAAAGAAGTGCTGATAGTCCTGGTAGGGGATCCATTCTCCACCCCAGGTCCAGCCGTTTTCCTTAAATATTTTATAGATAAATGCCTTTTTATGGATGGTGCCGGGTCTCTTTATATCATACCTGGCACCTTTCGGCGAAATGTATTTTCCGGAAACAAAGGGGTTCCAGAAAGGATTTATATCTATGGCGAGTCCATTCGCATGTTTGCTGATGCTCCGGGTTCCTGATACAAGCCGGTAATTAAAACAGGAGGTATTGTTGTGTGCCATAGAGCTGCTGTCTGACCATTTGTATTTACTCATTGGCTCGATTCTTTCAATTACAAATCCTGAATCGGCTAATGTTTTGAATATTTTTGTAATTGTATGAGCTACATCTTTGTGGGTAATCAACCATCCTTTTTTTCGCTCATTGTTTGTGTCGAGATAATCAACTTCCACCGCTTTCAGGATATCGAAGAGCTTATCCTTCTGCTTGCTGGAGATAAGTTTCAGTTTTACCATCGATTCCAGTTCAGACTTTAGGAACACCTCTGAGGTATCTACAGCCTGAGTTTTAACTTTGCCCGGTTGCGCAACTGCGACTGTCGGCTGCTGTGAAATCGTGATAGAAAGCAAAAATACTGACAGCAGGAAAAGGGGATAGTATGCCATCACTTCCTCATAAACTTAAAATATTCCAAAAAGATGCCGATCAGAAGTGCCAGTCCAATGACAATTACTCCTGTTACTAAAGCATCAACTACAATCTTCGTAAGAAACATGGCAAGCAGAATGCCAAGAGTCAGAGTTAATCCTAAAATCGTTCCGGGTTTTTTCATAATTCGGTTACTTGTTGTTAATCTGTTAAATTAGTCATGTCAAATTTACTTTATTTCTCACTCTTTTTTAGAATCAATCCGGAGCCGGACAGTCCCACCAGATGAAAAAAATCCATAAAAACCTTGTTGAAGCTGTAATTAAGATCACGACCATGACCATTCTTGAGAACAGATACAGTGATTCTGTTATCTATTATGTACTTAAAACCAATCCAAAGTGGGGCGGCAGAGACAGGAAGTTTATCGCAGAATCGTCATATGAAATAATCAGGCATCTCAGACTGATTGCTTACGCAGCATCCACAGGGACAGAAAATGAGGAGCAATTAAGAAAAATCGTGATTGCCTGGCTTTTCCTGAATCACCAGATCGATGAGGTAATGCTCGACGGGACCGGGCTGAAAAAGGAAAAACTGCTTCAACGGTTCGAAGAGGGGAAACAGATTAGAAAAATCAGGGAATCTGTCCCTGACTGGCTTGATGCACTTGGGGAGCAGGAACTGGGAGCACGGTGGGAAAAGGAGCTGATTGCCCTGAACAAACAGGCGGAGGTGATAATCAGGGTCAATTCACTCAGGACAAACAAGAGATATCTGACTGAAAAACTTGCCGAACAGGATATACCTGTGAAGGAAAATCCCGCTTTCCCTGATGCGCTTATCCTCGAAAGCAGAAAAAACATTTTTCTGACGGATGAATTTAAAAAGGGGTTTTTCGAGATTCAGGATGCATCATCTCAGACGGTGGCATACTTCACCGGAGTAAAGCCGGGCATGAGAGTGATCGATTCATGTGCCGGAGCCGGTGGCAAATCTCTTCACCTGGCTGCAGTAATGAAAAACAAAGGGAAAATACTTTCGCTAGATATAGAGGATAAAAAATTATTTGAGCTAAGGAAAAGAGCCAAGCGGAACGGAGTTTCAATAATTGAGACACGATTGATCGACAGTTCGAAAGTAATCAAAAGGCTTTCTGAAAGTGCTGATCTTGTTTTGCTTGATGTACCCTGTTCGGGTCTTGGTGTTCTGAAAAGAAACCCCGATGCCAAATGGAAACTCAAAAAAGAGAGAATTGAAGAGCTGATAAAAACGCAGGAGGAGATACTTTCTCTCCATTCCACAATGGTGAAGAAGGGAGGCACTCTCGTGTATGTTACCTGCAGCATCCTTCCTTCCGAAAATGAGCACCAGATCAGGAAATTTCTTGCCAACCGCAAAGATGAGTTTGAACTGATCGAGTCAAAATCGATTTCACCGGCAGACACAGGTTTTGACGGTTTCTTTATGGCAAAGCTCAAAAAGAAGTAAAAAAAGCATTATTAGACTCCAATATTGAAATTCCCGTGATTTCATGGGAATTTGCCCCACATCAGAACAGTCCACTCCACAAGTTCTTCGATAAAACCCGTAAATCATTATCCTGAGTACAATTAAAAGTTTCGTCTGTAAAATTATTTTAAAATAATTTAAAATTTACTTGACTATTTGCGAAAAAATAAGTAAGTTTTGGGGTGAAGTGTGGAAAAGTGGGTAAACTGCCCACAAAACAAACCAAAAACAAACAAAAGGACCGCCTGAGTGTTCAAAGGACACTTTTTACATACTCTAGATTCCAAAAACCGAATCAGTATTCCTTCGAAGCTGAAGAAGTTTATCAGTCCGGCTGCTGAGAACACCCTGGTACTAACCAAAGGTGTGGGTCTGGATGAGGTAGGTCATTGTATCGATCTGTATCCTAAAGATTTATTTGCAAAGATCGAGGATAATCTCTCAAAGTTGAACCAGTACAACAAAAGTCATGCACGATTCATTCGAATCTTTCTTCACAGCGCTGAAGAGCAGACGATGGACGGTCAGTCGAGAGTAATTATCCCGCCGCATCTCCTCGAATATTCCAAAATTGAGAAGGAAGTGCTGGTATTGGGTTCGTTGAACAGAATCGAGTTCTGGAATCCTGCGATCTACGAGCAATATGAAAGAGCTTCTGTGGACAGCTTTGAAAACATTGCCGAAAATGTGATGCAAATAAATGGACAAGTTTCATAGTCCTGTACTCCTCAAAGAGTCTGTAGAATATTTAATAACAGACAAAGACGGAGCATATTTCGACGGGACATTCGGTTTCGGCGGGCATACGAAAAGGTTTCTTGAGAAACTGAACCCGAATGCCATATTAATTGGAACAGATCTCGATCAAACAGTCTTCAATAAATCTTTGGAAGAGTTTTCTACTGACAGCCGGGTCAGGCTTTACAATTTTAATTTTACTAAAATTGGGATAGCTGCCAGGCTGGAGCAGGTCGATCAGTTTTCCGGGATTTTTGCAGATCTTGGTGTATCTTCCTACCAGCTCGACGAAAGTGACGAGGGATTTTCCTACAGAGTTACAGCACCACTCGATTTGAGGATGAGCAAGTCAGAGGGAAAACCTGCCTCTGCGATTGTAAATAATGCCGAACCGGAAGAACTCGCAAGGATCTTCAGGGAATATGGCGAAGAGATACAAAGTGGATTTCTGGCAAAACTGATCGTTAAACAGCGACAAATTAAGCCTTTTAAAACCACAACCGATCTCGCAAAACTGTTGGAAACTGTTACACCTCAAAGGTTTTTGTTTAAAAGATTGTCCAGAGTGTTTCAAGCTCTTCGTATTGAGGTGAACGGGGAGCTTGATTCCTTAAAAGAATTTTTGAAGGAATCGATTACACTTCTGAAACCGGGCGGGAGAATCGTGATACTTACCTATCACTCTCTTGAGGACAGAATTGTTAAGGAATTTTTTAAAGAGGAGGAAAAGGGTTGTATATGTCCACCGAACTTTCCGGTTTGCATCTGCAACAAAAAACCCTCTTTGAAGATTTTGACTAAAAAGCCCGTTTCTCCTTCTGCTGCCGAAGTGGAAGCAAACAGAAGAGCAAGAAGCGGAAAACTCAGAGCGGCTGAAAAAATCTGAAAATGAAGAAGTCATACAAAAAAAATATCGCATTATATCTCTCCTTTGCAATTGTCATTGCGGTGATGGCGTATTTTTATATCAGTATGAACATCGAAAGCAACAAACTGTCGAAACAGATTGATGACCTTAAGTCGGAGATTAAAATTGAACTCTCCGGAATCAATTCCAACAAGGCGATCCTCGACAAGCTTGTGTCAAAAGAATTTCTTGTCCCTCTGGCTGAATCCAAACTCAATCTCACAGTTGCAAATGATACAACTGCTCCCGTCACCATATCGAAGGAGCAGGTTGAGGATCTGGAAGAAAGGATTAATCTGTTAAATGAGCACTAACAGAATCCTTCTCATAATCGGGGTAATGACCCTGTTTCTGGGGGTTTTGCTCACCAGACTGATTTTTATTCAAGTGGTGAAGGCTGAGGACTATTCCTATTTTGCAAACAAACAGCAGGTTGGTATTGAACCACTTCTGCCCGAACGAGGCTCGATTTTTGACAGGAATGGTACCATTCTGGTCTATACTAAAAATGAAGTTTCGTTTTTTGTCGATCCAAAGCTTGCAAGAAAATATAAAAAGGATTCAGTCATCGCCAAAATTCTTGCAGATTCTCTCGAGTTGAATTACACTGAACTGAAAGCGAAGATCGATTCGTCGAAGAAAACTTTTTGCATTTTAAAGAAGGTCGATGCGAAGAAAGCATTAAAGCTAAAAAATGTTGTGAAGGACGGACTTTTTTACGAGCCCGATCCAACACGGGTTTACGAGTACAAATCGCTGGCATCCCACATAACGGGATTTGTGAATCGGGAGGGGAAAGGAACTGACGGTATCGAATCGAGTTTCAACGACCTGTTAAAAGGGAAAGAAGGAAGCAGATTCGTACTTAAGGACGGGACAGGTGCTGTTATGTCGGTGCTCGAGGAAAATTACAAAGATGCTGTCCCGGGTGACAACATAGGATTAACCATCGACAGGGCAATTCAAAGAGCTCTCGAAATGGAGCTTGAAGCCGGGGTGAAAGCTGCCAGAGCCGAGAATGCCACCGGTATTGTGATGGATCCAAATACCGGGGAAGTTCTTGCACTGGCTAATTATCCTTCGTATGATCCTGAACAATATATGAAATTCTCGGATGATACAAGAAGAAACAGAGCCATCTCCGATGTTTATGAACCGGGATCGACATTTAAAGGTATTGCACTCGCCGGAATACTCGATAAAAAGCTGGCTACCGTTTCCACAGTGGTTAATACTGAAAACGGCAGATACAATTTCATGGGGAAGGAAATAAAAGATCATCACGGACAGGCTTCAATGACGGTGAAAGAGATAATAAGGTATTCGAGTAACATCGGAATGCTAAAACTCTCTCAGAAAATGGAAAAGAACGATTTTTATCAGTATTTGAGAAGTTTTGGTTTCGGAAATTATACCTATGCAGGGTTACCGGGTGAAGTTAAAGGACGGCTCGGGCTGCCCGCTGAATGGTCCGGCACGACTAAAGGTTCAATTGCCTACGGATATGGAATCTCTCTCACTCCGATTCAGTTGATTACTGCCTACTCGGCTCTTATAAATGGTGGAGTGCTCTACAAACCGCTTCTTGTAAGAGAGATTAAGGATGTTAGGGGAAACATAAAAGAATTTAACAATCCGGTTAAAATCAGGGAAGTGATCACAGCAGAGACTTCTCAAATTATCCGTTCACTCCTTGCTGATGTTGTTGAGAACGGAACAGGGAAAAAAGCACGGATTGAAGGAATAAAAATCGGCGGGAAAACGGGAACATCAAGGAAGATAGTTAATGGCGAATATTCGAAAGAACGCTACAACTCTTCTTTTATTGGATTTTTCCCTGCTGATAATCCAAAGTACATTTGTCTGATCCTTGTGAATTCACCCAAGAGCATCGGAATCACAGGTGGTGAAGTGGCGGCTCCGGTCTTTAAAAATGTCGCGAGAAGAATACTCGTTCTTGACAAGTCAATCGGGGGTAACCTGAAACTCGACAGCACTCCGGAAGAGAATGATATCGAGATCATCAGTCCTGAAGGTGAGACAGATGAACCGGAAACAGAAATTAAAGAAGAAGTTAGAATAAAAAGAGTGGATGCCGGGAAGCTTGACACAAAAGAGATGCCTGATTTAAAAGGAGTTTCCTTGAAGGAAGCAATTGCCGTGGCGAAGAGACTTGATCTTGCAGTCACCTGGACGGGTTCGGGCAGAGTGATCGAGCAGAGTATTAAACCCGGTTCAGCCATACGAAAAAATTTGAAAATCAACCTGATATTGCAGGAAAAACCGGTTTACGGTGCAAACATTTATTGATATGAGATTAAACGAAATATTAGACCATCTTTCAGTAATTCAATTAACCGGTGATTTTTTTGCCAAAGAGATCACAGGGATTTATTATAACTCCGCCAAAGTTACCAAAGACTCCATCTTTGTGGCTGTAAAGGGATACAAGACCGATGGTCACCTTTACGCCCTTGATGCCTACAGCAAAGGAGCGGCAGCGGTGATTGTTGAAGACCTGCACTCTATCCCTGATGAAATATTCAGAAGGAGCGGTCAGGCAAAGATTGTTGTGGCAGATTCAAGAAAAGCACTTGCTCAACTCGCAAATGCATACTATGGATTTCCTTCAAAAAACCTCCTGTTGTTCGGTGTAACAGGCACAAAAGGAAAAACCACTACATCGTTTATCATAAAGCATATCCTTGAAAAAGCGGGACATAAAACCGGAATGATCGGTACCATCGCCAATATGATTGGGGATGAAAAAATTCCAACAGACCTTACAACTCCCGAATCCGTGGAGTTAAATGCACTTTTTGCAAGAATGAGAGCAGAGGGGTGTACCGCTGCCGTGATGGAAGCTTCATCACATTCCCTTTACCTGAAAAGGACATTCGGTCTCGATTATGACGGTGCTGTCTTTACAAATCTTTCCAGCGAACACCGTGATTTTCACGAGACTATGGAAGATTATGCATCTGCAAAGAAGATATTGTTTGACGGTTTGAAGAGCGGAGCACCGGCTGTTTATAATATCGATGACGAATACGGCTGCTTTATATCTAAGGATACTGATGGAAGAAAAATTGGATTCGGCAAAAGCGGCGGTAGATACACAATCGAAAATATCAGTTACGATTTTTCAGGTACCTCATTTACTCTGCTTCACAACGGGACAAGAGTCGATTTGAGAACTTCCCTCGTAGGTGAATTTAATGCCTACAATGCCGCTGCAGCTTATGTTCTTATGGTCGAGGCAGGATTTGACAGGGAACTTGTCACTGCCGGAATACTGGAGGCACCTCAAGTGGATGGAAGGTTTGAGCTTATTCAAAAAGGAAACAAAAAAGTTTTAATTGACTATGCGCACAGTCCCGGTGCTCTCGAGCAGGTACTGATCAGTATCAACAAACTTGCGGGAGATTCCCCGATTTATACAGTTGTTGGATGTGGCGGAAACCGTGACAGAACAAAGCGTCCGGTAATGGGCAAAATAGCCTCTGACATGTCCACCAGGGCAGTAATAACAAGTGACAATCCGAGAGATGAAGATCCGGTAGCTATCATAGATGAGGTTACAGCGGGTATCAAAAAGGATAATTTTGTTGTTTATGCCGATCGTGAAGAGGCTATCAAAAGAGCGATAATCGAAAGCCCTGATAATGCGATCATTCTGGTAGCGGGAAAGGGACACGAAGATTACCAGATAATTAAAGGTGTCAAGAGTCATTTCTCAGACCGCGAAATTGCAAATAAATATTTGTCTCAAATCTGATAAAACAAGATGATCACAGTAAAAGATATTCTTGAAGCAAGCAACCGTGAATTCAAATCTGCGAATATTGATGAAAATACGCATTTTTCATCCGTTGTGATTGATTCAAGGAAGGTTACTCATGGTTGTCTTTTTATCGCGATTAAGGGAGATAAGTTCGACGGTCACGATTTTATAAGTGAGGTTCTTGAAAAGGGAGCAGGTTGTGTAGTTGTGAAAAAGTCACGCTATGCTCCGGGGGCACGGTCTGGTGCTCCCGTTATCGGTGCTCCCGACACCGTGGGAGCATTAGGGAGCATTGCGGGAGCATGGAGAGCAAAGCTTGGTGCCACCGTAATCGGGATTACCGGAAGCAATGGTAAAACAACTACCAAGGATATGGTGGCAACACTTCTTCGGACGAAATATCCGACAGTAGCCACAGTGGCTAATAACAACAATCACATCGGCGTACCGCTTACTTTGCTTGATGCAAACAGGGACACACGGTTTGTGGTTTGTGAGACAGGCACAAATCATTTCGGGGAAATAAGATATTCGGCGAATATTGCTCAACCTGACATTGCGACCATAACAAATATTGGCGACTCCCATTTGGAGTTCCTTATCAACAGAAAGGGAGTCAGAAAAGAGAAGGAAGCACTGCTCGAGGTAACTGCTGCCAGAGGTGGAAAGGTTATTCTAAACTGCGATGATCCTTTCCTCAAGAGGATGATAAGGGAATATCCTGACGCAACAAAAATTTCGATGAAAAACCGGATGGATGTTTCCGGCACAGTCTTAAACTATTCCGAGTCCGGTTTGCCGGTCATGAAAATAGAAGCAGGTAACAACTCAGTCAGATTTGAACTTCCTTTGTACGGCAAAAAAAATTGTGATAATGCACTCATGGCTTCTGCAATTGCACTTGAGTGCGGAATGACTCTTCAGGAGATCGGGGAGGCATTCAGTCTGGTAAAGGCTCCCAAGGGAAGAATGAACAGAAGCACACTTGACGGTTTTGATGTAATCGATGATACCTATAATGCAAATCCTGAGAGTATGAAAAGTGCTTTCGAAGCGATGAAAAAAGATATCATCCATGAGAGAAAAATCGTGATTCTTGGAGACATGTTCGAACTTGGTGAAAACGCTGTGCAGATGCATATTGACCTGGTACACTCACTAAAGAAAGGGAGGATAAAAACCCTCTTTCTTACCGGGAAGAATATGAAGCACCTCCACTCCGCAGCAAAAGCTGAAGGTATTAATTCGACATACTTCACTTCCAAAGAGAAAATGATTGAATACCTGAGAAATTATGAATTCAGAAACTCCCTTGTTCTCGTAAAAGGTTCGCGAGGAATGCAAATGGAGGTAATTGTTAATTTCCTGAAAGAAAAAGGCAATTAGATGCTTTATTATTTACTGGATTACCTGAACAAAACTTTTAATCCTCCCGGTCTGGACATGATTAAATTTCTGACTTTCAGATCAGCAATTGCAGCCATTACGGGGCTTTTCATGGCATTTTATTTTGCTCCGAAAATTATAAAGGCACTGCAAAAGCATCAGATTGGCGAGAAAATAAAGGATTTTGGTCCACAGTCGCATCTCAGTAAAGCCGGTACACCAACCATGGGCGGGCTGATTATTCTGGTATGTGTGTTTATTCCTGTGATACTTTGGGGAGATTTGAAAAGCACCTACATCTGGCTGTTGTTGCTGGGGACGCTTTTGCTCGGCGGTGTAGGATTTCTGGATGACTACTTAAAAGTAGTAAAGAAAATGCGAAACGGACTGATTGCCCGTTATAAACTTGCAGGTCAGGTTTCAGTCGGGTTGCTTGTCGGTGCTGTAATGTATTTTTCACCCGAGTTTGCTGATGTGCAGGGACTGACGACCATCCCTTTCTTTAAGGATTTAAATCTTGATTTGTCGTATCTCTACATTCCGGCGATCATTTTTATTATCACAGCCACCTCAAATGCAGTCAATCTTACGGATGGACTCGACGGACTGGCAATCGGTTTGACAATAATTGCGATGCTGGCACTCGGTCTGATAAGCTACATCTCGGGGAATGCGATTTACTCCGATTATTTGAATATCCTTTATCTGCCGGGTTCAGGTGAGCTGACAGTCTTTATAGCGGCTCTTATCGGAGCGGGCCTGGGCTTTTTATGGTTCAATTTTTATCCCGCACAGGTATTCATGGGAGACACGGGGAGTCTTGCACTCGGTGGTGCTTTGGGAATTATTTCAGTCATGGTACGCAAAGAACTTCTGCTTCCGTTTCTTGCCGGTGTGTTTTTCTTCGAGACCATCTCGGTAATTATCCAGACATCATATTTCAAATACACGAAGAAAAAAACAGGAACTGGAAAAAGAGTTTTCAAGATGGCACCAATTCACCATCATTTTGAAGAAATTGGATGGGCAGAACCTAAAATAGTCGTCAGATTCTATATAATTGGAATCATTCTGGCGATCATCAGTTTAACATCGTTTAAGATCAGGTAAGTCCGTGACAAGTTACAAAGGAATGAAAATCTCAATTATCGGAGCTGCAAGAAGTGGTGAGGCGGCGGCATATCTGGCTGCAAAGTCGGGTGCAATTCCTTTCGTCAGTGACAGCGGAGCACCTGAAAAAACTGCTGATGTCACCTCCAGGTTGAAATCTGCGGGAATCGAATTTGAAACGGGAAGCAACAGTGAGAGAGTTTTTGATTGTGATTTGATGATTGTATCGCCCGGCGTGCCGCTCGAATCGGCAGTTATTCTCGAGGGGAAAAAGAGAAACATCAGGATGATCAGCGAGATTGAATTTGCAGCATCATTATGCAAAGGAAAAATTTACGCAATCACCGGCACAAACGGAAAAACCACAACCACTTCCCTGTTGTACCATATCTTTTCTCTTTCCGGCAAAAAATCTTTTTCAGCGGGGAATATCGGCATAGCATTTTCGGAAATAGCTCTCGAATGCGATGAAGAGAGTCTGGTGGCTCTTGAGGTCTCCAGTTTTCAACTGGATCTGATTGAAAAATTCAAACCAAACGGGGCTGCAATTCTGAATATCACGCCGGATCATCTGAACAGGTATGAAAACAGGTTCGAAAATTACATTTCCTCGAAATACCGGATTGTGGAGAATCAGACCGGAAGCGATATTTCATTATATAATGCTGACGATGAAGTTTTGAAGGAAAATGGTTACAAGGGTGCATCGCTCAGATTTTTTTCCACAAAAAAGGAAGTGGAAAACGGTACTTATCTTTCGCATCCGCGACTGGTCACAAGAATTGGCGGAAATTTTATCTGCTCATTTGAAATTAACGACCTGCAGATCAAAGGTGAGCACAATCTCGCAAATGCTGCCGCGGCAATTACGATGGCGATAGATGCCGGTATTGACAAAAAAGTAATTGAAGAGGCTCTGAAGTCGTTTAAGGCTGTTGAACACAGACTGGAACCCGTTCCCTCCGGTGATGGAATAGTGTATATCAACGATTCCAAAGCGACTAATGTCGACTCGGTTGTTTACGCTCTTAGAAGCTTTGATTCCCCGGTTTTTCTGATACTTGGCGGACTTGATAAAGGGAACAACTACGATTTGATCCATGATCTTGTCCAAAAAAATGTCAAAAAGATCTATGCGATTGGTGACTCTGCATCAAAAATATATGACTATTTCTCAAAAATTGTCGAAGTCGAAATCGTTGGAAGTCTGCAAGACTGTGTGAAAAAGGGACATGCAGAAGCCGAAAAAGGGGAAGTGGTGCTTCTCTCCCCGGCGTGTGCAAGTTTTGACATGTTCAAGAGCTATGAACACCGCGGTGAAGTTTTTAAATCTGCAGTGAAGGAGATTGCCGGTTGAAATTTTATGCCTTCATGATTCTGATAGTATCGATAGCACTGGTCCTTTTTGGATCCATGCTCGTTCTTAGTGCAAGCAGCACCTTTTCAGACATGAAGTTTGACAATCCCCAGCATCTGTTTTGGGGACACATTGGCAAGGCAATCGGTGGCATCGTGATAATGCTGATTTTGATGCTTGTTGATTATCACTGGTACAAAAAATACAGCAAATGGGTGCTAATCGGGGGAATCGGACTGCTGATAATGACATTCATGTTTGCTCCGTCGATCAAGGGATCACTCAGATCAATCAGTATTGCAGGTGTGTCATTTCAACCCGTGGAACTTGTGAAGCTCGCACTTTTCATCCACTTGGCTGCAATGCTTGAAAAAGTCGGAGACGACATCACTGATTTGAAAAAGGGGGTCATCAATCCAATGATCTGGATTATGACAGTAGCGGGTCTTGTTTTTCTTCAGCCCAATGTCAGTAACGGTGTTCTGATTCTTGCGATCGGGATTACCGTACTTTTTGTTGCAGGCATCCAGAGCAAACACTTTTTGTCGTTTGCTGCCTCGGCTGCCACACTGGCTCTTGCCTATGCACTCATAAGACCTCACTCTTTGAAGAGGATTGCTTCGCATGTTGGTGCGGTGTTTGGAAACGGGGATTTTCATCCACAGGTACTGCAGTCACTTTATGGACTTGGAAGCGGTGGTTTTTTTGGAGTGGGATTGGGAAACAGTGCACAGAGAAATCTGTTTCTGCCCGAAGCTTATGGAGATTTTATTTTTGCAATCGTGGGTGAGGAAGCGGGTCTTTTGGGCACAGTGCTTGTGTTGCTTGGCTACGGTACAATTCTGGTTTTCGGAATACTTATCGCCAAAAACGCAAAAGACAAATTTGGAAAACTTCTCGCGTTTTCAATTTCATTTTCCATTGCACTTTACGCTTTCGTAAATGCAGCCGTGGCAATTGGTGTATTTCCCGTTACGGGTCTGCCGCTGCCGCTAATAAGTCACGGTGGAACAGCGATTATTATTGTATGTGCATCACTTGGCATTCTCCTTAATATCGGCTGGACAGCAGTTCCCAAAGAAGCCAAAGTAAAGGAACCAAAAGAAGCCAAAACCTGGCAGGAACAGACAGTATGAGAATCATGTTCACGGGCGGAGGAACCGGGGGACATATTTTTCCGGCGATTGCTGTCGCTGAACGGGTCAGGGACATGGTTCCCGATTGCGATATTCTTTTCCTGGGCACCAGGGATAAAATAGAGGGAAAAGTTGTTCCTGAAGCCGGATTTAAATTTAAAAGTATCTGGATTTCAGGTTTTGCGAGAAAAAGCATAAAAGAGAATCTGCTTTTCCCTGTGAAACTGGTGGTGAGCATAATTCAGTCGATAGCAATTGCGATGAAATTTAAACCACAGGCAATAGTTGCGACGGGTGGATATGTTTCGGGACCATCGGTAACAGGTGCTCACATTATGGGTGCAAAAGTATTTTTAATTGAGCCAAACAGTTATCCGGGAATTACGACACGGCTTCTTGAAAAAAAGGCAACCGAAATACACCTGATGTTTAAGGATGCAGCCTCTTATCTGCGGTTGAAGGAAAGAATTTTTGTAACGGGTAATCCGGTAAGGAAGGATCTGACTTCAGTATCCCGTGAAGAATCCCGTAAAAAACTGGGAATCGGACTCGACAGGAAAGTTTTGCTGGTAATGGGTGGAAGTCTGGGTGCAAAGGCAATTAATAATGCAATTGCTGGTTCTCTGGAGAAATTCAAAGAAGCGGGAATATTTTTATTGTGGCAGACGGGAGCATTATCTTTCGAGGAGTACAGGAAATATGAATCGGAAAATGTAAAGGTTCTCTCATTTATTGATGATGTAAACGAAGTTTATGCCGCTGCAGATCTGGTGACAGCCAGAGCGGGAGCCACAACAATTGCGGAACTTGTCTATTTGAGGAAGCCGGCTATACTTGTTCCGTTTCCTTATGCTGCTGAAAATCATCAGTATAAGAATGCCCGGTCGATGTCGGACGAGGGTGCCGCGGTTTTGATTGAGGAAAAAGAAATTTCCCTCCAGCTTGCAGAAGAAATTGTAATGCTGATTTCTGATTCAGCAAGACTGGGAGAGATCAGAAAAAATCAGGAAAGAATTGGCGGAATTGACGCCGCAAAAGAGATCGCCGGCAGAGTGGTAAATGCCTGCAGATCCGGAATTATTTAGTTAGAGGATTGAATGTTTTCAAAATTTACTAAAGTGCATTTTGTTGGTATCGGTGGAATCGGAATGAGCAGCATCGCGGAGATTCTGATTTCGAAGGGATTTGAGGTTTCGGGTTCCGACAAAAATAAAAGTGACATTACAGAAAGACTTGAATCAATCGGTGCTACAGTCTATGAGGGACACAGTGCATCCAATATCAAAGATGTGGATGTGGTAGTCTATTCTTCTGCCGTAGTGGAATCGAATCCCGAAGTTCAGGAAGCAATTCACAGAAATATTCCTGTGATTAAAAGATCTGAAATGCTCGCCGAAACTATGAGAATGCAAAAATATGGCATCGGAATCGCCGGTACACACGGTAAAACAACCACCACTTCAATGACAGGACTTGTGCTCACTGAAGCCGGGATTGACCCTACCATCATAGTTGGTGGCAAACTTTCAGGTCTTGGCGGAACAAACGCACGACTCGGAGCAGGTGACTTCATCGTGGTTGAAGCCGACGAATTCGACAGGACTTTTTTGAAATTAATGCCGGCAATAGCAGCCATTACAACTCTCGAAAGGGAGCACCTTGATACCTACAGAGATCTTGATGATATCAAAGGTGCATTTATTGAGTTTGCAAACAAGGTGCCTTTCTACGGATTTGTTGTTCTGTGTATGGATGAACCTGCACTTTTGGATATCAGACCATACATCAACAAAAGAGTTATTACCTACGGCATCACACCGCAGGCGGACCTTCGTGCAGTTAACATCGTGCATGACGGTTACAAAACAAAATATACGGTTGTTTACAACAAAAAAGTGCTTGGCGATATAACCATTAAGGTACCGGGACTGCATAATGTTAAAAATTCACTTGTTGCGGTAACCATCGCTCTTGAACTGGAAGTCCCTTTTGATGTTATTAAAACTGCCTTGGAGCGTTTTAACGGAGTTTACCGTCGTTTTGAAGTGAAATATGACAAGGAAATTATGGTAGTTGATGATTACGGACATCATCCTACTGAGACAACTGCCACATTGGAAGGAATCAGAGCCGGCTGGCAAAGACGACTCGTTTCAGTTTTTCAGCCACACCTCTATTCAAGAACGCGTGATTTTTATCAGGAATTCGGCAGGTCTTTCCTCAACTCTGATATTTTCATTTGTACCGATATATACCCCGCCCGGGAAGAACCCGTTGAAGGGGTGACAGGTCAACTGGTCGCAGATGCTGCCAGGAAAATGGGACACAAAAATGTTATCTATGTTCCAAACAAAGAGGATGTACCGGCTGTACTTCAGAAAATTACAGAACCCGAAGATATAGTGGTTACTCTTGGAGCGGGCGACATCTGGAAGTATGGTGAAAAATTTGTTGAACTGTACACTTCCGGTCAGAAATAAGCGATGAAAAAAAGCAGGATTATCCCCGCACTCATTCTTCTTGTCATTCTGGCAGCCGGAGCAACGGCTCTGCCGGGGCTCTTTATGAAGAAGGAGATAGAACAGAAGATTACGGGGTATCAGTTGACGGGAGCATCAATGCTCACACCTGAAGATTATATCAGGTTTACAAAATCGTCACCTGAAAAGGGTGAATTTCCACCGCTTAATGTCCTTTACGACAGACTGCTGAACCACCCGTATTTAAAAAGTGTGGAGATGCAGCTTGGAGAAGAGGGGATTGTAAAGATAACAGTTGTTGAAAAAGAGATTGTTCTGTCTGTTTATTCCGGTGATAAACTGATGCTCATCTCAAAAGAGCTTGAATTGCTCCCTTTGATGAGCGAGTTAAAAAACTTTGACTGGCCTGTAATTCGGAATACGAAAGTGAATAAAGCCGGTTATTTCAGGATATTTCCGGATTCCACTATTTTACCGGGGTATAAAATAGCCAAAGCCTGCCGTTTAATTGGCGGTACGATGGCTACAAGTCTCTCCGAGATTGATTTAAGACAGGGTGGCGACATCGTTCTGGTGTTTTCCGATATGAAGCCGCCTGTCATTTGCAAGAAAAAAGGGGTTGCCGAGCAGATTCTGATTCTGAAGCAAATCAGAGACATGAGTGAGCAGCTCTCCCTTAATAAAGAAATTGAATATATAGACCTGAGGTATTCCGGAAAAATATTTTTGGGCAAGACGAAGAAAATGGAAAAGAAAGATGAAAAACGAGATAATAACAGGGCTTGACATCGGTTCTACCAAAGTTCGTGCCGTAATAGCCGAAAAAATTGACCGAAACAGGTTCAAGATTCTTGGTAGTGGCGAGGCAGATTGTGACGGATTGCTCAAAGGAGAAGTAAGTAACATCATCAGCACCGCAGAATCGATTAAAAATGCCATAAAAGCGGCAGAAGCTGAAGCTGAGGTGGAAGCGACCAACATAGTGACCGGTATTTCCGGTGAAAATCTGAGCAGTATAAGGTCGAGAAACTATGTAAGCATTACAAACGATGAGCAGGTTGTAACGGTTGACGATCTTCGCCGCCTGAAATCGGACATACAGAGCATTTCATTTTCGAAGGATATGACGATACTCCATATTCTTCACGAAGAATTTTTTGTTGACAGGCAGGGAAGTGTTTCCAAACCGCTGGGAGTTGCATGCTCAAGACTGGAAGCAGCAAATTATGTGGTGATGGGTTCTTCAGGAGCTATCCATAATATTCGAAAAGCGGTTAAAAAAGCCGGATATGAGGTCTCTGACCTGAAGATGCAGTCACTTGCTTCAGCCTCGGCAGTACTCGAACCTGCGGAAAAGGATCTTGGAATCCTGATGATCGATATCGGATCGGGATGCACAGATGTACTTATTTATCAGGGGAATGCGATACGGTTTTCGAGAGTTTTTGGCATCGCAGGTAACCGCGTTACCCTCGATATCAAAGAGTTTTTAAGCGTTATTGAGGAAGAAGCCGAGTTGTTGAAACTGGATTACGGATATGCGACCGAGTCCGCAATTATAAAAGACGATCTGATCACAGTGAAGGGTGTGGGTCCCAGACCAAGCACCAAGATACCTGTAAGTCTGCTCACACAAATAATAAAAAGCAGAGTGGCAGAACTCTTTAAAATGATTAACAACGAACTTGAAAAAGCTGATGTAAAGAACAAGATCAGGGCGGGAATTGTAATCACCGGTGGTGGAGCATGGTTAAAAGGAATAACCGATCTGGCGGAGCAGGTTTTTGGTGCTCCCGCAAGAATAGGGCTTCCTGATGAGAGTCATTTCGAGGGAGAATTCGGAAAGCTGAACAAACCCGATTATTCATCTGTTCTCGGACTTCTTTTGCCGATCGAGGAAGATTTTTCTTCGGACGATGAAGGCGAGGAACCGAAGAAAAAGAAGGGATTCTTCACCAGAAACAAAGCCGAAAAACCCGTGAAACAAGACTCGAAGACAAAAAGCAGGAGCAAATTCAAAGATTTTCTCTCTCAAATAAAAAGTCAGTTTGATGATCTCTAAACAACCGGTAATCTTTGTAATTGGAAAGCTCCTCTCGGATCATCTCGAGAGCGTCAGTGAAAAATTTCTTGACAAAGTAAAGTTCGTTTTTGTCGGAACCGATGAAAATGAATTGAAGAAGTACAGTGCCGGGAAGAAACTTATTGTGAATGAGGGAATCAGAGACTTTTATGTTGATGATTCGATACTCTTTCTGAATCAGAAGGAATTTGATAACCTGCAGAAAGCCATCCTCTTTTTGTTGGGTGAATCTGCTTCGATGATTGTTCTGTTTACCGCAGAAGATCCCCTTGCATTATCTGTCACCCCGATGCTGGTAAGGGCATCAGAGGAGACAGGAACAGACCCAAGTTTTATCGCAGTGAAACTGCAGAGCCATGAAGACAAAGTAACAACAGAGAATCTCGAATTCTTTCTTAAAAACGGGTATAGACTTTATATGCTCGAGAAAAACAACGGTGATTTTTTGCTGAAAGCTAATGAAGAAAAGTCAAAAAATGAATTGATGATGAGTGTTATCAATTCTTTAGTCAAAAGTTTTAAACAGGCTGAATTAAAAAACTTATAGTACGGAGGTATTATGCCATTTGCAACATTAGAAACACAAGTACCAGTTCTGCGCGCCAATCTTAAAGTAGTCGGTGTCGGTGGTGGAGGATGCAACGCAATAAATTCCATGATCAAACAGGGAATTTCAGGCGTCGAGTTCATCGCCATCAACACGGATGCTCAGAGCCTTGACTCAAATCTTGCCACAAAGAAGATAACTGTTGGAACCAAGATCACCAAAGGTCTTGGCGCCGGAGCGAATCCTGAAGTCGGGAAAGCTGCCGCTGAGGAAGACCGTGCCCGGATTGAGGAGGCACTCGTCGGAGCCAACATGGTTTTCATTACGGCAGGAATGGGCGGTGGCACCGGAACGGGTGCTGCACCGATCGTGGCTCAGATAGCGAAGCAAAACGGTGCACTTGTTGTTTCGATTGTTACCAAACCATTCAACTACGAAGGACCGACCAGAAAGAAAAATGCCGAGTCGGGTTTGGTGGAATTGAAGAAGCATGTTGACAGTTTGATCATCATCAAAAACTCAAAGCTGCACGAGCTGCTGGATAAAAATCTTCCCGCTTTTTCAGGCTATGACAAGCCAAACGAAATTTTGTACGAAGCGACAAAAGGAATCGCAGAGATCATCACTTTCGAAGGAAAGATAAATGTCGACTTTGCAGATGTAAAGACCGTTATGGAATCGAGCGGAATGGCTCTTATGGGTACCGGAACCGCCACGGGTGATAACCGTGCAATAGAAGCTGCACAGAAAGCAATTTCAAGTCCGCTTCTCGAAGGCATGGATATCAGAGGTGCCAAGGCGATGCTTGTAAATATCACTGCATCCTCGAATTTGACCATGCACGAAGTGGAAGAGGGGATGGCCACCATACTTGAAGCCACAGGCGAAGATGTTAATGTAATTTTTGGGCTGGTGGAAAAAGAAGAGATGAAGGATTATGTTTCATTTACAGTAATTGCCACAGGATTTGATTCAGCAGTTGCAAAACCGACCAGCAATCCCGAGATGATCCGTACAGCGGTTCAGAACCCCGTGGTTGCAATGCCCGCAGCCCCTGTTGTCCCACAGGTGGAGACTTCAAGGGCGCCACAGATGCCACAGGTTCAAATCAACAGTGATGATATCAATATTCCTGCGATACTTCGTGACGGCAGACTGGGTGTTACAACAGGTGTTCCCGAGCAGAAAACCTTCAGTTTCTCTGAAACACGAAAAGAGAATATCAATGAACTTAAGTTCAAGAGCAATCCGAATTCAGTACCGAAAGAGGAAGAAGAAGACAGAAGTGCTGCATTTCTGCGTAATATAATGGACTGATTTTCTACTTACACACGCTAAATACCTCCGTTTGGACGGTGTGCAATTCAGCCGGCACACCGCTCCAAACATTATTTCTCCCCTTAGTTTGCCCACCTGCCGGGTAAGTATTCCCTTCATACAACCGACGGGAGTTAAAGTTTGAATCCTTACCTCCTTGCTCCAACATTCATTTTCGAAAAACAAAAAATAACGATTGCTTGTGTATTACATTTTTTTGTATTTTTCTGAATCTAAAAGGGAATATTATTATGAAGTATTTAAAGATTATTATACTGGTATTAAATTTTTGTTCATACGCTCAGTGGACTCAGGTGAAGATACACCCTTTTTCCGGCACGATCCATTGTTTCCATATGACTGATACACTTAACATAACGGCGGTTTATTCAGGTGATTCATCATTTGTGATCAAAAGCAGTGACGGGGGAAGAGAATGGACAAAAAGTTACGGAATCCCTGCCAATTCACCTGCCTATGCAGCAATCGCCGATCAGAATAATATTTTTGTGTTGAAGTCTGATTTGCTTACACTTCTAAAATCGACCAATGGTGGATCATCATGGACGACTGTTCAGATACCGCAGCGTTACTTCAGAATTCATAAGTTTCAATTTATTAATCCTTTGACCGGATATGCTTCTGTATCATATAACAGTGGTGTCGCAACAAAACAGATGATGATAAAGACCGGTGACGGAGGAACTTCCTGGGAAATTATGGATTCGCTTATCAATCCTGTAAACAACTTCCACTTCGAAAATACACAATCGGGTTGGATTTTTGGCGGGCACATTTTTCGTACCACAAATGCCGGAAGCACCTTTTCGATCATCGTTAACCCGCCGGGAATGTTGAGCGCAAACACTGCCGGTCAGATCAATGACAGCATTATTATAGTCGGTGGAGTCAGAGAGATTTTTGTACCCCCTGTGTCGACATATCAGGCACCTCAGATCGCCATTTCAACAGACAGAGGTTCGACTTGGAGACTAAGAGATTTTGACTCTGATTTTCTCCGGGGAAAACCGGATAATATTCAATTCATCAATGAAACAACTGCTGTCACCACAATAAAAGATGAACCCGGATTGATTATTACAAAAGACTTTGGGCTTACCTGGAGTTTTGGAAACCGGCCCGAAGCACTCCTGAAATACACAGATATCAAATTAGTGCATAACAGGTTGTATGCTGCAGGTCTGGGAATATCTTTTGTGGTATCAGGTGAAGATGTTGCACAACCTTGGGCAATGAGGACCGAACAGTTCAACCATGCGCCTTCGGCTGCCTCGTTCCTTGATCCGGGCATTATCGTGATGCCCACCAGAGAGGGCAAGATATACATCTCAGGTAACCGGGGGATAAACTGGGACACAAAATGGTTGTACAACGGGTCTCTGTTAAACTCTGCCATTGATAAGGATTCGATAATTTATGTGACCACTTTAAATACAATTTTTCGGTCGGATGATATGGGGGCGACATTTGATTCCATCGCGTATTTCCCCTCAGCATTTATACGGGATATTCTGCCGACCGGAAACGGGCATATTTGGATTTCCTCGGGAAAAACTCTCAATATGAGCAGTGATCACGGTCATACCTGGACCACAAAACTGTCTTCGTCAGAAATTTTCAAAGAGCTGGAGTTTTTTGAACATGGTACGGGTTACACCTGTAACGGCAAACTGCTTAAAACCACGGACTTCGGAAACACCTGGAATGAGGTCGTTTTGTCACCACTCAATATCACAGATATCGAATTTTATGACAGTGAAAATGGCTATGCTATCGTTGACAATAACTACCTATACCGAACGCAAAATGGCGGGATATCATTCGAACAGGTTTTTGTCCCGGGAGTTTCCAATTTGTATAAAATTCATTGTAGTGATTCGCTAAATCACTTTTTGAGTGCGAACAGGTTTTATTCAACTGAGGATGGCGGGAAGTGGTGGAGAGTAAATGAATTTGTAACTCAATCGACTCCCCCGGAAATCGATTTCATGAAAATGTACAATCGCTTTGAAGGGATAGCTGTCACACGATACGGCAGTATATGGAAAACCTCCAACCGCGGCAACACCCCCGTCGAACTCTCTGCGTTCACGGCAACACAATCCGGAAACAAAGTTGCACTTCAGTGGATTACCGAAACCGAAACCAACAACATGGGCTTCGAGATTGAAAGACGCTACAAACACGGTGACTGGAAAACCATTGCTTTCTCAAAAGGGTCCGGTACTTCCACCCGTAAGATTTTCTACGGATATGATGATTATGAAGCAAAAGCCCCGGCGATACTCTACTACCGCCTCAAGCAGATCGATTATGACGGCAGATTCTCCTACTCCAGTGAAGTTGAGGTGATCCTCGGCGAGGTACCTGAAAATTACTCTATCAACCAGAACTACCCGAACCCGTTCAACCCAAATACGAAAGTTTCATTCTCACTTCCCGAGGAGAACGAGGTTGTTATCAGGGTATATAACGCGATGGGAGAACTGGTAAAAGAGATTGATAGAGGGGTTCTCAGTCATGGATATTATGAACAGGATTTTGAGATGGGTAACGAATCCTCGGGTATGTATTTCTGTCAGGTGCTTTGCACAAATACAATTTCCGGCAGGACAAAATCGCTTACGGTTAAGATGGTTTTGATGAAATAAACATAATTTTCGAAGGAAAAATAAAAATGAAACGATTGATAATTTTTCTGTTTGCTATAAATTCCCTGCTGCTTTCGCAGTGGGAAAGTGTAGTAATCAACCCATTGAGTGGGCAGGTATTTAGCTTCCATATGACCGACTCATTGAATTTTACTGCAGCCTATTCGGACGATAGTTGTTATGTAATAAAAACCACTGATGGGGGTAGAAACTGGTTTCGTGCACAACAAATCCCTATACTCAGTTTGACAGAAGCATCTGTTATTGATGAGAACCATATTTTCGCCAGATTGAATTCCCCGAGCCAAATGATTTTTACATCTGATGGTGGGTCAACATGGTCGGAGATCAATCTCCCAACCCAATATCAAAACTTGAAGAAAATCCAATTCCTCAGCAGCACAACCGTTTATGCTTCTGTCGATTATGGTTCTGGTGAAGCTGTGGTTTATTATTTGTTAAAATCCACTGACAAGGGAGTGAACTGGAATATTATTGACTCGGCGCAGTATATTGGCGGGTTTTATTTTAAAAACGCTCTTAAAGGATGGGTTTTTGCATCTGGAGAAATCCACCACACAACTGACGGAGGAATTACCTTCACCAACATGTACAATCCGCCAGGAATCTCTTCCCCAAAAACCATTGATGAGATTAGTGATAGTATCCTGGTTGTGGGAAGTGCCCGTTGGATTCAGGTTGACCCTTGGCGAGGTTACTATGCCCCATTGTTAGCAACATCTACAAACAAAGGTTTGACATGGATATTCAAAGACTTAGGTGAGGTTAATTTCGCAGGTATTCCCTTTAATATTAAATTTTTAAATCCCACAACCGCGATATCCCCACTCCAATTTGAAAACGGACTATTATATACTACAGATACCGGAGTTACATGGCGATATGTGTCGCAGATTGGAGTATCTCGCCAATATAAAGATGTCAAAATTTTTGAAAATCGCGTTTATCTCCTCGGAGACGGAATATTTTTTGTCGTTTCCCGACCCAATATCAATGAACCATGGGAAATAAGAACAGACCAGACTTTTTTAAATCACTCTGCTGCTGCATTTCTCGATCCGGGTTATGCGATAATTGCTGATGAAGGTGGCAGGCTTTATGTTTCTACCGATCGGGGGAACCACTGGGCTACAAGAAGAATGCAAAAAGGAAAAGCTACAAAAATTAGTATAGTGAATGATTCCCTTGTCTATCTGGCAAGCGATAAAGTCTTCTCTAAATCTGAAGACCTTTGCTTGACTATGGACTCTATTTCACAATCACCAACAGGCAAGATCTATGATATATATACCCAAGAAGACGGCACCATTTGGATTGCATCTGGAACCACTATCTTATCAAGTAGCAACGGTGGCAGGAATTGGGACACAAAGTTGTCAGTCTCAGGAATTAACTTCGATCAAGTAATCATGTTCGAAGACGGAACAGGCTATGCTTGTAATGTTTCACTTTATAAAACCACAGACAATGGAAACACCTGGAACCAACTCAGTAATCTTGGTTTAACCCTTCGGGAAATTATTTTCATTAACAGCAATTTTGGCATCTTCTTAACCTCTAACAGTAAAATTTATAAAACGACTGATGGTGGAGCGACGATTTCGGAAATGATCATCCCGGGAATGGGAAACGCATCCTATATCTATATGAAAGATTCACTTAGCATATATGTTAGTGCGAATAAACTATACTCAACTTATGATGGTGGTTTTTCATGGAAAGTAAACGAATTCCTGCCTACATACAGTAGCAAATTTTCATGGATGGGAATGTATGATTTATTTGAAGGAATTGGTGTCACAATAGTTAATTCCGGGGGATCCGGAATATGGAAAACCCGCAATCGCGGCAACACACCTGTTGAACTCTCATTGTTCTCAGCACTCCCCTTCGGAAACAAAGTGGTTCTTCAATGGACTACCGAAACGGAAACTAACAACATGGGCTTCGAGATAGAAAGACGCTACAAACACGGTGACTGGAAAACCATTGCTTTCTCAAAGGGATCAGGGACTTCCACCAGGAGAATATACTACGGTTACGACGACCTTGAAGCAAAAGCCCCTGCAATACTATACTACCGCCTCAAGCAGATCGATTATAACGGAGAATTCGAGTATTCAAACGAAGTGGAAGTATTGCTGGGCGAAGTACCTGAGAATTATTCAATTCAACAGAACTATCCCAATCCTTTCAATCCTTCAACAAAGGTGACTTTTTCACTTCCCGAAGAAAATAGAGTTGTGATAAAAGTTTTTAACGCTATGGGGGAACAGGTAAAGGAGATTGATAGAGGGGTTCTAAGTCATGGATATTTTGAACAGGATATCGATATGGGAACTGAATCCTCAGGTATCTACTTCTGTCAGGTTTTGTGTACAAATACAATTTCCGGCAGAACAAAATCACTTACGGTTAAAATGGCTTTGTTGAAATAAATGAAATAACAACCACAGAGCACGCAGAGCACACAGAGAAGGTTTTGGGTATTCAAATTCGCTCTGCGTTCATCCGTTGAATCTGCGTGAATCTGCGTCCCGATACAATCTCTGTGTGCTCTGAGGTTAAATAAACGAGAATAAAAAAGATGAAAAGAAAAGTATTACTCCACCTGTTAATCAGCACATTTACATTATTGCTGGTTCCCTTTTTGAATATCTATGCTCAAACCACTCCATTTTTTGTGATGAACCTTCAAGACAAGGATAAGTACATTAAAGAATTAAATTCTTGGTCAGGTGGACTTTACACATCTGTTAAATCCATACATGAAGCATCAGTTGATTCAATGGTGATTCATGATGGTATAAAATTCTATAAGGGTTATTTCGTTTCACGAAGCTGGTACTTTGGGATGGATGAAGAAAACAACAAGTTATATTATCTCAAAGATGGTAATAAATATATGATGTTAGATTTTAACATCCCTCCCTATCAAACTTTTTTAGGATATGTGGGTGGATCTTCCCCTGTTGAAATTACTGTCTGGGGCACAGATTCTCTGAGACACTACAGTTTTGGTGAGATTACAATCTCAGGAAGCAGCGAAGAAGCATTTACTGTTGAAAGAGGTCGAGGTTTTACATTTCATCGTAGCGGTTGGCAATCACACACCGGTGGAGATAGTGAGAGTTTTTCCTCATTCGATCAGATTCGTTTCAACCAAAATGGTGATACAATATACAATACAACAAATTGGATTCCGAGAATCTCATTTTCTCCTGAGATTACGACCGCGGAATTTGTAAAAACCTTTTCTGTTAACACCAATCATGACCTGAACTCTCAACTTTCAAATTCTATACCCGGAATAAATTTTAACGATTCACTCTTCATTCGTTATTTCTATACAAACGGAGTAGATTCTACTACAACAGTGGTTGAGAAAGTATCTGCCGATAAGCCTAAAACAAACATTACTGTGAATCTCGATAGCACAAAAATGAAAGCAGGATACAAGTTTAAATACAGATTTACTTTGCGCGATAAATTTTACAGACCAAAATTAGCCTCCCAGCCATCATCGATTGGCTTTAACACCTTAAGTTACGACCCAAGCGTTGGATTAATAGAGGATGATCCCCAAATCCCGGTCTCGATAGATCTGAAGTCATTTCCTAATCCGGTATCTCTGAACAACAATTTGGGAAACCAATCTGCGACAATACGATTTAATATGCCATCTGCCGGTCATGCTAAAGGGACACTTTATGACATCCTTGGCAGACCCGTAGCCGACATTCTTGATGATAACTTCCCAGTCGGCGAAAATTCAATAAAATTTGTTACCGCGGGGCTTACTTCCGGTGTGTATGTTTTTAGATTAACAACAAAATCCGGTACAGAGCATATAAAAATATTAGTAACCAAATAGCCTCCTGATGAAATTGTACATAATGTATCAGGTTAAAAAACTTTTCTTGAGAGTAAAAAATGAAAATCATTATGAAAAGATTGTTTATCATACTTTTAGTGTTTAATTCGGTTTTATTCTCGCAGTGGACCAAAGTCGATTTATTACCCTTGTATGGGGCAATTTATGATTTCAACTTGGAAGACTCATCGAATATTTCTGCGGTGTTTCGGCGGTACTATGATGATAATGGTAAATCAGCAATCATAAGGAGCAGTGACGGGGGGAGATCGTGGATTTATTCTCAGAATATCCCGCCTGCCGGGTAAGTAAGCCGTCCATGTAACGAGTCCTTGCTATCCGACTAATCACTCCCGATTTTTTTTTTTTTTTCATTTTTTTCATATGTTTAAGAAACTAATAGGGAATTTTATTATGAAACAAATATCAATTATTTTTTTGGTTTTTAATCTTTCTATCTTTGCTCAATGGAATGCTGTTGATGTAAGCCCTATGAGTGGTTCGTTGTACAGCATTTATATGATAGACTCAATGAATGTATTGGCGGGTTTCGACGGACCATGCATTGTCAGAAGCCATGACGGAGGAAGGACCTGGCAGATCAAACATAATATGCCTTCAAACCTTAGAATTCCAGTCTATTTCGTTGATACATTAAATATTTTTACAGTAGATTTTAGTACACTCCATAAAACGACTGATGGAGGTGCTTCATGGTCAGAAGTTAATTTACCCGCAGGGGTTATCAGAATATCGAGCCATAATTTTGTAACTCCGGAAACGGGTTATCTCTTTGTGGATCAACAAACCACCTCCGGTAATCAACACAGGCTTCTGAAAACCACAAATGGAGGGGTAGATTGGAGAACCCTTGATACAACTTTTAACGACATCTACGGAATACAGTTCGATGATGTAAATAATGGATGGGTATTTGGCAACAGTGTCTATAGAACCACTGATGGTGGTGCCACATTTACCGTATTCCCAACCCCGGCAGGAATTACAAATGTCAGATCTGTTGACATTCTGGGTAACAATATTGTCCTCGGTGGTTTCAGATATTACTCAATCCCTCCCTACTACAATTCGCATATCGTTCAAACCGCCATCTCTTCAGACGGTGGAACCTCTTGGGCAGTGAAAGACCATGGTTCGACTGTTGAGGGATTTCCAACGAAAATAAAATTCGTTAATCCAAATACTGTAATGGTTCTTCCATATAAAGGAATTCTGTACACTACTGACAAAGGTTTAACCTGGAGCAGGGGGAACGCACCGGAGAATCAGAAAGAGTACAGCGACTTTAAGGTGCTGAACGGCAGGGTTTACGCAACCGGCAAGGGAGTCAATTTTGTTGTTTCAAATCCGGATATCTCCACTCCTTGGGATCTCAGGCTCGATGCGGCGTTTTCTCAATTCATGGCAGCGGATTTTACCGGGGCGGGACTCGTGGTCGCCAATACTTACGGTGGAAGGGTATATATTTCACGGGACAAGGGGAAGAAATGGACTTTGAAAAGCAGCTCGATCGATATCCCGACCTCAGTCTTCATCACCGGTGATTCAACCGTTTATTTTACTGACATGTATAAACTTTACAAGACAGAAGACCTTTTCTCAACCATCGATACAATCGCCGATTTTGGAATGGACCTGATAAGGAATGTAAGGGTTAGAGAGAACGGGGAGATATGGCTCTGTAGAGGTACAAGTATAATTACAAGTACCGACAATGGACACACCTGGCAAACCCGCTACACCTCAACAGGTACATACCGTTACGAGGATCTTCAGATATTTGATGATGGTACTGTATACGCGGTAAATGGAGAAGTGCTAAAATCAACCGATAACGGCAATTCGTGGGTGAGGCTTAATATTCCCCTCACGATAGCCAATGATATTGATTTTTACAATGGCAGTAACGGTTATATAGGCAATAAGGGTGAGGCTTATTACCGGACTACCGACGGCGGGATGAGTTTCCAAAAATTGGTGATCCCGGGAATGTCAGCGCCTCAAAAGATACAGTGTCAGGATTCACTTAACTTTATGCTCTCCGCGAATGAACTTTACACTACCTACGACGGCGGATGGATGTGGAAGGTCAACGAGTTCAGCATACCGGTTCAATACAAAACATTCAAGTGGATGTATCTGTTCGATCACTTTGACGGAATTGTTATTGGCGATTCTAAAGGATCCCTGTTTGTTACCTCCAACCGCGGCAACACCCCTGTTGAATTGTCGGGATTTTCAGCAGTTTCGCTTGGGAACAAAGTTGCACTTCAGTGGACGACCGAAACCGAAACCAACAATATGGGCTTCGAGATTGAAAGACGCTACAAATACGGTGACTGGAAAACCATTGCTTTTTCAAAGGGATCAGGGACATCCACCAGGAGAATATACTACGGTTACGACGATCTTGAAGCAAAAGCCCCGGCAATACTTTACTACCGACTGAAACAGATTGATTACAACGGAGAATTCGAGTATTCAAACGAAGTGGAAGTATTGCTGGGCGAAGTTCCTGAGAATTATTCAATCAACCAGAACTACCCGAACCCCTTCAACCCAAGTACACAGGTTTCATTCTCACTCCCCGAGGAGAACGAGGTTGTTATCAGGGTATTTAATGCGATGGGAGAACTGGTAAAAGAGATCAATCGAGGCATCCTCCCACACGGCAATTTTGATCAGGATATCGAGATGGGGGATTCACCTTCAGGGATATATTTCTGTCAGGTTTTGTGTACAAACACAATTTCGGGCAGAACGAAATCTTTGACCATTAAAATGGCTTTGATGAAATGAAAGACTAATAAACCACAGAGCCCACAGAGAGCGCAGAGAATGTTTTGTTAAACTGTTATCAACCACAGAGCACACAGAGAGCACAGAGATACTTTCCTTAAACTCTTTCTCTGCGATCTCTTTAATCTCTGTGGTTCCAATACTGCCCTCTGTGTTCTCTGTGTTCTCTGTGGTTCCAATACCCCCTCTGTGTTCTCTGTGGTTCCAATACCCCTCTGTGTTCTCTGTGGTTCCAATCCTCCCCTCTGTGTACTCTGTGTTCTCTGTGGTTTTATTCTCCTCCCGGTGAGTTCCGGGGTGTTTTTGGAATTTAGAACAGGGGTAACGGGCAACGAAAGAGGAAGGAACATATTTTTAATTTGCCCGTAAAACTGATATGCATAAATTGCACTCAGGAAATAAGAAATTTGGACAAAAAATGAAGAAGCTGATTGTTTTATTCTTTTTATCATTCAACATACTGTTCAGTCAGGAACTGGATGCGACGGTGAATGTTAATGCAGAAAAAGTTTCGATTAAGTACAGAGAGATACTCGCCGATTTTGGACCAATGGTGCAGACTTACTTAAACACCACAAAATTTAGCGGATCTCCCTGGGAATACGACCGGATTAAATGCAGCTTTAATATTTTCTTTAATACAGGAGCTGATGAGTCAAACTACACCGCTCAAGTAGTGGTAACCAGCATGAGAAAAGTTTACAAAAGTGAAAAATTTTCACCGATGCTTCTTGTAAATGATGTGAACTGGGCATTCGTTTATGAAAAAAATCAGACAATTTATTACGATGCAAATCTGTTTAACGGATTGACTTCATTTCTCGATTTTTACGCATATGTGATAATTGGTCTCGAGCAGGATTCATGGGAGAAGGGCGCGGGCACACCATATTTCCAAAAGGCATTCGATGTTGTTAATCTCGCAGCGGGAAGAAGAGCGACAGGATGGGAAGCCGGAGCTGCATACAGCAAAGCGGATTTTATACAGAACATACTTGATGATAAATACAGAGCATTTCGCGATGCAACCTCGGAGTACCACAGAGGTATTGACATTTTTGCAAAAAACAAAGCGAAGGGTCAGGAACTTATCGTCAAGATGATTAAGGTACTTGAGCAGATGAAATCGAAAATCGATATCAGAAGTGTCTACTTAAAAGTGTTTTTTGATGCAAAAAGTGGTGAAATTATCGAATATTTGAAGGATTACCCTGAAAAATCGATCTTTAAAACGCTGAAAAGTGTCGATCCACCAAGGCTGGCAAAATATGATGAGATTTTAAGAGCCGAATAGAAGATTAAAAAAAGAAAAAAAGCCATGGTCAGATGAAAAATGATCATGGCTTTTTTATTTGTGGGAAATACTATTTTGTCAGTACAAGTTTTACAATTGAGGTTTGTATACCGGATTTGGTGTAACCGGAGACCCTGACGAAATAAACTCCTGAATTTAATGTCCGGGCATCGATAAATTCTTTATGCTCACCCTGTGGCAGGTTTTCATATTCTTTCTCCATAACTGTTCTGCCGAGGAGATCGAACATCGAGATTTTTACATTCCCTTCTCCCGAATGCGTGAACGCTACAGTTGTCGAAGGGTTAAAAGGATTTGGATATGCCGCCAACTGAAACGATTCCGGTGAATTATCATCTTCACCTATCGATGATGGATTCAGATATTTGTTCAATTCTGTCCAAAGCTCCTGTCTGTCCCTGTCATAACCAAGAGCCCACATTCCGACACCTTTAAGATTATACTGTTTGGCAAGTGAAAATTTCAAGCCGGTGCTTCTTCCGTCATCGAACCAGACCTGGTTGTATTTGTTGTTAACAGGAATCGTATAATAAACGGTCTGTGAAGCAGTGTGCCACTGAAGTCCATAGTATTGCGACTGATCCATGGCTGCATAAAACCGCGGGTGACCAAGATAAGAACTTATGGTGGCACCGGGCTGGTTGGTATTCGCAACCCACTCACAACCATAATAAGGCACACCAAGAACAAGTTTTTCCGGAGGGCAGGCACCATACTGAACTGTGATTGTGTTGGTGATATTGTAAGTCCCACCCGTAAGAGGAGCTGTGGGTGCGGTGACAGTGCTCCAGGAACCTGAGAAGTCATATCCCATGATAAAAATATAATCACATGCTGCTGCGAGCCCTGCCAGATTCCAGCCGCTCCAGTTTACTGCAGGACCGGCGAAGGAGACTTCCTTTCCCGGCAGCTCAGTATGAATATATGCAGTAAGATCGGTCATGAAACCGTTAATGACACTTCCGCGGTCGGCCGTGTAAAGACCTTCAAAATCTATGTTGACACCATCGAGAGAGTATTGGGTCAGTGTGGCTTTTACTTTTGAAAAGAAGTTCTGCTTAGCAGCACTGTTGGTGATAATGTGACGAATCTGTGAAGGAGTGAAATTAACTGCAGTCATAATAACTTTTACGCCATTCTGATGTGCAGCATTGATAAGATTTGTCCAAGGCCAGCCTGAAGGATTGGTTACATTTCCCAGGGAATCTATCTGGAAATCGAATGCCGATATGTGTGTAAGGAGATTATACCGGAGATAAGACAGGGCACCCGGATACTCCCAGTAGGGGAGGAAGCCATATACAACCTTGGAACCTGCAGGGGATTTGTCAAACTGAAGAGGGATAATGTTTTCCGCTTCTGAAACGGGGGTTCGAGTGAAATACTTATTATAGTGGTCAAGTTCATTCTTATGCACGGAAGACGGTTCTTGTGAGAGAACCGGTACAGCAAGAATTATTAAAAGAAAGAACAGGTGGATTTTCATGGTTATAGTCCGAACAGTTTTTTGAATTCATCATTTTGTTTTTGGAGAAGGCTGATTTTCTCCGATTCTTCTTTTTCGACAGCAGTTCCAAAGAACCGTGTAAAAAATTCTTCCGATTTCAATACATCGCAGGAGCACTTCTTGCCATAGTTATACACTTCATTATCTGAAGAGACGACCACGATATTTCGCGGGTTTTTTGATCTGTCTATTTCTTCTTTGATCACCAGATCAGCGGGTCTGGAGTCGGAGTAGATAATTTTTAACTTGTTAGTATTGATCACACCATTCATAAATCCATCAAAAAAAACCGTTGCAGCATTGCTGGAATTCAGAAAAATCGTGTCAAGGCGTAATGCAAGTTGTTCCCTGACAAAAGTTTTGTCAGTCTTTAGTTTATTTTTAAGATCGGGAATTTTACCGATCAGGTTGTTTCCGTCAATAAAGTATATTTTCATAAATCATAAATCCTCAATTTTCAATGGCAGTCTTACTGTAAAAAGAGTGCCGAATCCCACCCTGCTTTCACACTCGATAGTTCCTTTTAAGAGATTCACAAGCATCTGAACGATAGAAAGCCCCATACCGGCGGAAGATTCACCTGCGGTAGGGGAGCTGCTTATTTTAGCGAACCGTTTGAATACATTTGGTACCTCTTCCTCGGGAATCCCCTGACCGTGATCTTCGACCTCAACAATCGCAAATCCATCCGATTCATTAAGCCGTATGTCTATCGAACTTCCGTGAAATGAATATTTTATCGCATTGGAAATCAGATTGTCAATTATCTGCCCCGTAAAATTACGATCCGAGAAACTGAACAGATTGTCAGGCAATTCTGCCTTCAATTTAATGTTCTTTCTCTCTGAGGCAGGGTGATTTCTGTCTTTCAGTTCGTTAATCAGCTCTACAAGGTCAAAATTTTCAGGATGAAGGTCAAGCTTTCCCTGTTCCACAAGATTCATGTTGAGAATTTTGTTCAGCGTTTCGAGCATTGAAGCACAACTGACTCTTATATTTTCAGCGAAACGGGTGATATCGGTTTTCTCGAGTTCTTCCTCCTCATCAGTGATAATTTCAGCAAAGCCCATAATACCCGAAATTGGATTTCTCAAATCGTGAGCCACAATTCCGAGGTATTCATTTTTTTCCCTGTCAAGTTTTTCAAGCTGGCTGTTTATTCTCTGCAACTGAACATTTTTAAAACTTAATTCCTGGTTCGCTTTCTTAAGCTCGGCTGCACTCTCGGAGACCAGACCTTCGAGATCATCTCTTTCTTTGAGTATTTCAGCAGTTCTTATCTTGATAAAAAGGATAATGAGTCCAATTAAAATCAAGGTGTAAAGGAGATATGCAAAGAAATTGGCATACCAGAATGAGTCAACTTCCAGAGAATAAACAGCTTCCGAAGATACCTGTCCCGAGGAGAGTATGGCTCTCACTTTGATAAGGTAATTGCCCGGCTGCATATTATAAAATTCCCTGAAACTGTTTCTGCCGGGTTGTGTCCAGTTTGTATCGAGCCCCTGTACCCAGGTCTGATACATTATGTTAAATTCATCCTGGAAACCGGGAGCGGCAAAATTAACAGTAATATTGCTCCCCGGAGGGATGTCTTTTAAATCACCGTCACGGGTAACACCCGAGAAATAGAGTGAATCACCAATTTGAAAACTGCGAAAAATGGCACTGATGTCGCTTTTGAATTTATTTGTACCGGCGTCAAACTTTATCAGTCCGGTTGTCGATGAGAGCCAGATTTCACGGTTTGGAGCATGAAAATTGGTGCTGATTCCGTAGATTGAAGCAGTTCTTACTCTCCCAAGCTGAGAGAATTTGCACGAAAAATCAGTCGGGCTGATCTCGACAGAATAGATAATGCCTTCGAGGTAAAGAATTATATTCTGATTGTTTATAACGCTGAAAAGAGGGACTGTATAGAGATTTTTGACTTGTTGCAGTCCGGTATTATTCAGACTCAGGAATGTATCTTTCTGTGAATCGAGATAATATATGCCCTTCACTGTCACTGCATAAAGTTCGTTGTTCAGTTCCATCAATGTCGGGTTGAAACCTGTACCCGTAAAATCATCTTCAAAAAAATCCACTTTTGGAGGATTTAAATATCCATTAACAAACCGCATTCTGATTACTGTGCGCGGTTCAATCTGAATCCAAAACTCCCGCGGACCGTGCTGAACGATTTTTTTTAGCTGTCCCGAGATACCTTCAATAATCCGGGAAACCACAGCCCTTTCACCTTTTTGATCCATTTGAATCAGTTTGACACCTGAATCAGTACCCAGCAGGATAAGAGACGAATCATCGGAAACTGAGGTTGCTGTGAAACAGTATGACGAATCGATCAGGATTTCTCGATTATCATCAATCAGAAAGAAACCGGAGCCGGTATTCAGGTAGATATTGTTTCGATAGCTGAGGAAATCCCAGGAATCGCTTATGTTTTTTGAGACTTTTTCGAACGGAGTGCCAAAATTTGTTCCCTCTAGCTTCGAGGTATAGACACCAAAATTTGTACCGACGAACAACCTGTCTTTGTAGAATACGGAGCTGAAGGCTGCCCCGGGCAGACCGGTTCTGCTGTCAAAAATTGAGATTGGAGAATTGATGTTGATTCTGGAAATGCCGTTTTCAAGCATCATCCAGAGGTTGCCTTCCTTGTCCTCAAAAAGGGCATAAATCGTATTACGTCCGAGCCCTGTTTCCTGCTTGATTACCTGTTTTAGCTGTCCCTTTTTGTCGGTCAGAATCAGTCCTGACTCCAGAGAAGCAATTGCAAAATCACCGTTTGAAAGCACGAGAGCATCGTAAAATGAGGAGCCGTAACCCTGATGCGTAAATCCGTCTGAAAGTTCTTCATATCCTGAGTTTAATAATTTATAAAAAACACCGGTTTTTGTAATAAAAATGAAACCGCCATCATCAGAAGGGAGAGACATGTAAAATTCACCCGGAAGAGTAAATTCCTCACTTTGAAGCGGTATGAATTGTGAACCGGAAAGCGTCCGGGGTTGTTCATCTTTACGAAGTATCACCAGACTGCCATTTATGGTCCTCATTGAGATTATATATCTTAATGAGTTGATTACTGTAAATGTGTTTCCGTCGTAAACAAAGATCCGGTCGTAAGTGGAGAAGTATATTTTACCGTTTAACTCTGCGATCAACCAGACATCCGAAAAGTTGTTGCTTTCTGCCGGTATTTTAGATTTTAGAGAGTGGTATTCAGCATTTCCTGAGGAATTGAGCTGGAGTTTGCCTATTTCATTGAAACCGGCGACATAAAGTGTGCCGTCAGAGGCGCGGTGGAGAGCGCGGCAGGTTTCACCCTTTGGCAGACGGATTACACGCCACGATACTCCATCGTATTCGAGGATGCCTTCAGTATTCGCGAAATACATTATGCCGCGCGAATCCTGCGAAGCTCCCCAGTTTTGAGGTTCGTAACCGTAGGTGGAAGGAGCATAATTAAAGATTATTGGCAGACCGGAGATATGAGAAGTCGTTGAAGAACAATAATTGTAATTGTGCAGGAAGAGAAATAACAGAATAGAAAAAAATATTCCCGATCGTGGGATCATTGAATTGCCGGTATATGAAAAAACAAACTGCAATTTAATATATTACCGTCTTATTTTTGAAGAATAAAATCAGAGCTAAAATGTCAGACACTAAACCCTACAGTCCATACTATCCACCTCCAAAGCGAGGAGTTAAAGATTTTTTCATGATGCTTTTTGCATCGATGCTTGGATTTTTGATAGCAGGTTTTGGAATACTCCTTGTCTCGGTTGGATTTATCGTTATCCTCGTTGCCGGACTTTCGAGCAGTGAGACGGTAACGGTTGCACCCGGTTCAATTCTAAAGATAACCATGCGACAGTCGATTATTGATTCACCGAAACAGGAGGATGACCCTTTCGCCAATCTTTTTGCGGAGGAAAGCGGTAAAAAGACAAGCCTTCAGGAGTATGTGAACGCCATAAAAAGTGCCGGGGAAGATGCCAATATCAAAGCTATTTACCTCGAAGTCGGGGATGCAAACGGAAATCTGGCAAATCTTGAGGAAATCTGGAATGCACTTGCTGATTTCAGAAAGAGCGGTAAAAAGATAATAGCTTTTTCCGATTTTTACAGTTTGAGAGGACTGTACATGGCATCGGTGGCAGACAGCATCTATCTTAATCCGCGGGGCGGGGTAATGTTGAAAGGATTGAGTGCCGAAGTGCCGATGTTTAAAAATCTCCTCAATTCCATCGGGCTTGATGTTCAGGTGATCAGAGCAGGCAAGTATAAAAGTGCTGTCGAGCCATTTATTGCAAACAGCATGAGTGAAGAGAACAAGACACAGATGCGGGAATATCTTGCCGGACTTTGGGGCTCGATACTTGCAAAGATTTCTCAAAAAACGACGCTTGATCTAAAAAAATTAAACTCGATTGCGGATTCACTGTCAGTCTTCGATGCAGTTTCTGCAAAAAATGCCGGAATAGTGGATGAACTCGTCTATAATCACGAAATTGATTCAGTTGTCAAGAAAAGTTTGAAACTCTCCGAAAAACCGGAGTACATCTCGTTCGAGAGCTATCTTAAGACCGGTGCAGGAAAGTTTAAATACAAAACCAGTGACGAAGTAAGAATAATATATGCTGAAGGTGATATCGTCATGGGCAAAAGCAATGACGACAATATAGGCAGCGAAACATTCGTAAAAGCGGTAAAGGCTGCTGCTGAAGATGAGTCGGTAAAAGCTGTTGTCCTTAGGGTCAATTCTCCCGGTGGAAGTGCGATGGCAAGCGATATTATGTACCGTGAACTTCAACTTTTGAAAAGTAAAAAGCCTTTGATTGTTTCAATGGGGAATTACGCTGCTTCGGGAGGTTACTACATTTCCGCTCCGGGTGATGTGGTAGTTGCGTCACCGAACACACTCACAGGGTCGATTGGCGTCTTTGGACTCGTGATGAACACCCAAAAACTGATGCGTGACAAGCTTGGAATAAACTTTGATACAGTGAAGACCAATCCTTACGCCGACTTTTTCACCGGCAGTCGTCCGATGACGAATTATGAATTGTCGGTAATGCAGATGAATGTGGACACCACTTACGAGACCTTCCTCGGAATAGTAGCCAAAGGGAGGAAAATCAGCAGAGACGAAGTGAATGAAATCGGACAGGGGAGAATCTGGTTTGCGCCTGCAGCGATGGATAAAAAACTTGTCGACACTTTGGGTGGTTTGTATGATGCTGTAGAGATTGCAGCGAAAAAAGCCAAATTAAAAGATTACACGGTTAGCTACAGCAGCACATCTGAAACATTTTTCCAGAAACTGATGCGTAATCTTGAAGCGAAGGTCAGTACATTTTTTATCAAAAGTGAAACCGCCAGGAAACTTGAATTTTATATTAGGGAAGTGGAAAGAGTAAGTAACATGAGTGGAGTTATGATGATTATGCCGGTTGGTTTCACCTGGTAGAAGGCGGCTAATTATTTTTCTGAAACAGGCATAAATAAATATATAATTCCTCTTTTTTCTTAACTTGCAGAAAGATTATTTACATTTTGGAGTTACTGTGAAAAGAAGTTTTGTCTACTTTATTATATCGTTTTTAGTTTCCATTCCTCTTATTGCCCAGCCACTCAGCAGCAATTTGCAGGTTATTAAAAAACCGCTCATTCCCGATGATTTCAGAGCTTTCAGCAAAGCCGGGAACACAATTTTTGCCGTGAGTTACTCACTCAGTGTTGCGAGCAATTTCAGCAAATCAACCGACGGCGGCAATTCCTGGCAGACTCTCCCTTCATCCTTTGCTGCGGGGGACAATCTGAATGCCATCTCATTCGTGGATGAGCAGACAGGTTACATCGGTGGCAACGGAGGAGTGATCTACAAAACTACCAACGGAGGGGTTTCGTGGACGAACATCAGTGCACCGGCTGTTTACACAGGAAGTATTAATTTTATTCACTTCTTCAATGCAACCACCGGATATATAGCAGGGGGTTCTGTTGGTTCGGTGAATATGATAAAAACCACTGACGGTGGTGCAACCTGGAGTGCTGTATCAAATGCAATCCCCACCAGAACGCTGTATGACATCCACTGGACCAGTCAGTCTGAAGCGGTGGTTGTGGGCAGCGGCAGTCAGTATATGTACACGACTGACGGTGGCACCAACTGGACGGCGGGCACCATGCCGGGTCTCTCGACGACTCTTTACAGAATCCGGAAAGCAGATGCAACCACATATTTCGTGGTCGGCACTGCAGGAAGAGCTTTCAAGAGTACTGACAACGGAGTGACTTTTGCAGCAGTAACTACTCCAACGACGGTTGCGCTTTACACCCTCGAATTTAATGATGCCTCCAATGGTGTATTTCTCGGCTCCAACGGTGTGGTAATAAGGACCACTGACGGTGGTGCAACCTGGACAAACATCCCTCTTTTCTCAACAGAAGTTATCAGAACCTCCCTGAAAGATGGAATTAAAATTCTTGCCGGGGGATATCTCGCCAATCTTGCAATATCCACCGATGCCGGAGCCACCTGGAAAACCACAGGTTCCACTTCAAGAGACATGTACGGAGTATATGCGGAATCAAACCAAAAATATACTGTTGCAGGTGACAGAGGCGAACTCCACCAGACCACAGACGGCGGGTTGACCTGGAGAAAATCATCTTTCATGGTGGGTGATATGCTTTACGATGCATACACATCGGGTTCAAACCTGTACACCTGTGGAAGGCTTGGCGCATTTTTTGTTTCAACTGACAATGGACTGAACTGGTTAAACAGGTCAAACGGTACATCGACAACCCGAAACTACAAACTTGCATTCTCTGATCCCAATACCGGTTACATGGTTAATAATGAAGGTGGAATTCTTTTCACCACAAATCAGGGAGTTACATGGACAGCCCAAACCACAATTCCGCTGACAACTTTGTATGACATTAAAATGGTCAGCGGCACTACGGGTTATGCCGTCGGTTCCGGTGAGAGACTGTTCAAAACGACAGACGGGGTTAATTTTGCACATGGAACCATGGCTGTTCCTGCCGGACAGGTTACCGGAGTTGCGATGATTGATGCCAATACCGGCTACATCTGCGGTGAAAATGGTGCCTTTTACAAGACAACAGACGGTTTCCAGACGGTTACACTTCTTTCCGATACAGTTGCTCTTCAGGGCAAGGTGATGCACGACATCGTTATAATGGGACCTGATGATGTCTGGGCAGTCGGCAGGTCTGGTGTTCTGATGCGGAGAGTTGGTAATGTCACTCTTATTGATACCTCAATGAAAAATGTTGACTTTTTAGCCGCACATAAAATTAACAGCAGTCAGTTCGTTCTGGTTGGAACCGGCGGAATGGTTTACAAGGTTTCCTCTGAAATTGTTCCTGTTGAGCTGGTCTCTTTCAAAGGTATTGTTGAAGCCAACAGTGTATCCCTCAACTGGCAGACAGCCACCGAGACAAACAACAAAGGCTTTAACATAGAGAGAAAAACAGGGAAAAACTGGGAAACGGTTGCTTTTGTGAATGGTAGTGGAACCACCACTTCTCCCGTTTTTTATTCATATACAGATAAAAATGTAACCGGACAAAAAGTATATTATCGCTTGAAACAGATGGATAACGACGGGTCGTTCGCATATTCGAATGAAATCGAGGTGGAGATTGGTGCACCTTCACAATATTCTCTTGAGCAGAATTACCCCAATCCGTTTAATCCATCGACGGTAATATCTTTTACCACTCCAAAAGCCGGGAATGTCAGATTAACAGTTTACAACGCACTCGGTGAGGCTGTTGCTCTGCTGGCAGACGGATTCCTCGAAGCAGGTTACCACAAGGTTTCATTTGATGGAACAGGACTTGTTTCAGGGGTCTATTTTTATCGACTTGAATCAGGTGATTTTTCGGCAGTCAGGAAGTTGAATATTTTGAAATAATCCGTTTATCAGCTTCATTGTAAAGAGTCACAGAGTACCGAAACCGTAACCCCGGGAAGTAATTTTTTTTCCCTGTTTTACAAATTCGTTACTCTGTGACTTTTATTGCATATATTTAAAGTTCGAATATTCAAGATTAGGCAAGTGGAACAGGCAAATATCAAAATAATAGTGAGAAATCGAAAAGCTCACTTTGAATACAGTATTATACAATCGTTTGAAGCTGGAATTGTGCTCCACGGAACCGAAGTTAAATCACTTCGTGCCGGGAAGTGCAATCTGACCGACGGATTTGTGGAAATTGTAAACAATGAAGCCTGGTTGAAAAGTGCCCACATCTCCGAATATTCTCAGGGAAACATTAATAATCATGATCCTTTCAGAGACAGAAAACTTCTCCTCAATGCGGTTGAAATAAAGAAGTTGAATCAGAAAGTCAAAGAAAAAGGGTACACGATTATTCCTCTTGCTCTCTATTTCAAAAATGGCAAAGTTAAAGTTGAAATTGCCCTTGCCAAAGGTAAAAAACTTTATGACAAGAGAGAGTCGATTGCGAAAAGAGAGATGGAAAGAGAAAGAAAGAGGAGCAAATATTAGTTCATTTTTATTTTTTTAAATAAAAACAGGAAGGAGAAAAAAGGTGTTCGTACCTTCTCGGATGTTTTTTACCAAAGGCGTTGGCAGACATAAAGATTATTTAGCTTCTTTCGAGCTTGCATTAAGAGGTGCCGGAATTGAGATGTGTAACCTGGTTACAGTCAGCAGTATCTATCCCCCCGATTGCAAAAGAATTTCGAAGGAAGAGGGTCTCAAATATTTAAAACCCGGTCAGGTTACTTTTTGTGTTATGGCCCGTAACCAGACAAATGAACCGAACAGACTGATCGCCTCTTCGATTGGTGTAGCCATACCTGCCGATAAAAGTCTTTATGGATATCTATCAGAACACCATCCTTACGGTGAGACGGAAAAAGTGTGCGGCGAATATGCGGAAGACCTTGCTGCCACAATGCTTGCAACCACTCTGGGAATCGATTTTAACCCCGAGGTTGACTGGAGCGAAAGAGAAAATATTTACAAAATGTCGGGCAAAATTGTTCGCTCGTTTAATGTAACCCAGTCTGCAGAAGGTCATAAAAACGGCCTTTGGACGACGGTAATTGCAGCGGCAATTCTGCTTCCGTAAAAGAAATTAACGGTCCGGTGATTCACTCTTAATTATTGAAATACCGGACCTTTTTTATAACATAACAGGAGGATTATGGCACCATATCTGATATATATTTTATCGATAATGAGTTCACTTAATTCAGCATTACCAAACCAAAATTTCATTACACTTCACAGGGATTATCTAGAAAATGTTTACAAGCTGCCCGCCGGGGTGGTCATAAATGACGAATATAAAGTACCCGATTATTTCACAGATCAGGCTACCGTAAATAATTTGTTGTCGCTGGCAAGAAAATATTTAGGATACCCTTATGTCTGGGGTGGTACAACAGAACGGGGTTTTGACTGTTCGGGGTTTATGTATTTTCTTTATAATAAAATCGGCAAACCAATCCCCAGGATGCCAGCAGATCAGTGTATCCTCGGACAAGATATTCCATATTCAAAAATTCAACCGGGAGATTTAATCTTCTTCAGAGGCGGCAATGTCAACTCCAACTGGATAGGCCATGTCGGGATGGCATACGAAAGGGATTCGAACGGTGAAATAAAGTTCATCCATGCCGAAGGAAGAAAAACTGGAGTAGTAATTACCCCCCTGGAAAATCAGTATTACAAAAAAAGATTCATTAGAGCGACAAGAATTCTAAAATAAACGGATAGAAAATGAAAAAAATCATCAGATCATTCCCCGTACTCTTTTTAATCACTGTTATGACGGCTTCCTTCTCTTTCGCAGCCTGCAATAAAAGTGCAAACGCCGGAGACATTCCTCCTGCTGGAAAAGATACATTAAAAGCAGAAACCCCTAAAAAGGCTGAATCAGTTACCGCAACAGAAGCATACGATGCCACAAAGTACGGCTCAAAGTATGACGACATGGCGAAATTTTTTGCGGGCATCGAAGTTGACTCGACCAGTGAACTCGCTCCACTCTTTAAGGCAAACACATGGAAAAATCATGCAAAAAGCTTTGATTCAAAGTGGGCAGGTTTGGAAAAGAAAAGACTTGCTCCAATAAGAGAGTGGGTGGCAACAGAGCTTAAAGACATCTCTGCCGACTGTAAAACCCTCTTCTACCCGTTCGGCGGTCCTGATTTCCTTTTCGCAAACACATTTTTCCCTTCGTTCAACAATTATGTACTTATAGGTCTTGAGCCGGTAGGGCAGTTGCCTGATTTGAAAAAACTTGATAAAAATGTCCTGAGTGGTTATCTCGCAAGTCTTCAGAATTCTCTTGCAACACTCATCTCGGGCGGATTTTTCAAGACCATCGATATGGCATCCGATTTTCAGCCGGGCAGAGTAAACGGTATTGTACCTGTTCTGATGGTGTTTCTTGCAAAGACAGACCATAAAGTGCTTGATATCGAGTATATCAAATTGGACAAAACGGGAAAGCTCACCTACGAAAAGTCTGACTCTTCATCAGGAAAAACAAAGACCAAATATGATGGTGTGATGATTAAATTCACCGACAAAGAAGAGAAGGTCGTGAAAAAACTTTTCTTTTTCAGCACAGATCTTTCAGATGGTGGATTTCCAAAGAAAACTGATTTCCAGGCTTTCGTGAAGGAAATGCAACCTTTCGCTTCGATGGCAAAGGCAGCTTCATATCTGATGCATCAGGGCGGATTCGACGGAATCAGAAATTTTGTTGTTGAAAACGCAAAATATATGGTTCAGGAAGACAGCGGAATTCCCCTCAGATATTTCGATGAAAAGAAGTGGGAGAGAAGATTCTACGGAACCTATACTGCTCCGATACCAATGTTTGCAGGAAGAGTGCAGGGTGATCTTCAGGCAGAATACCGCAAAAAAGGGAATGTGAAACCTTTGCCTTTTGGTATCGGGTATTACTGGGAGCAGGGGAGAAGCAATTTAATGTTTGCTCTCAAAAAATAAAGTAACTCCCTTTATTCACAATATTTTTTAAGCGAATCCGCAGCAGTTTTCGAATTGCTGCGGTTTGCTTCATTAAAAGCATCACACCCCCCCTTTTTATCTCCTTTCGCTTGTAGCACACTTCCGAGCATCAGCCAGGTTTTTGAGGTTGCACTGCTCATTTGAGAGGCATTTTGAAGATATATTTCTGCCTGTTTCATTTCACCCTTTAAAAAATACGCCTCACCAAAAAATGCCTGCAGACTTTCGAAATCGGGTTTTATCTTTTGAATTTTTTCCAGTTCAGTTATTGCCTCATCCGGTTGCTTCATTTTCAGGAAATATGCCGATTTGTAGACAGGAACAAGTGGATTGCCCGGTTCAATTTTCTCCGCCTTCAGATAATGTTCGATTGCTTTTTTGTCATCACCTTTCTCTGAATAGAGATTCCCGAGCAGGATAATTGCATCAACTTTGTTCGGGTCTTCTGACAACACTTCATTAAAATCAGCAATTGCCTCGTCATATTTTTTCTGTCCCTGATAGGCAAGACCTCTGAAGAGGTGGGCAGAACTGTCTTTGGAGTCGATATCAAGAATTTTGGAATATATTTTTACAGCCGAGTCGAAGTAGCCTGTTGTCAGTTTCTCAAAAGCCTGTGATCTTAGAACAAATATTTCCTTTCTGTCATTTTCCTTCCCCTTCTCGTAATAGTGGTAGATGACATAGATCTGAACAAGTGCAGCAAAAAATAAAAAAATGGCGAGGTTTTTGTTTTTCTTCATCAGGGTTTTTGTAAGTTTTGGTGATTAAATTTTGAAAATTGAGTTCTTAAATATAAAACGAGCCGATATAAATGAAATGTGTAAAAATTATAGTTTTTTCTCTCCTGTTGTTTTTAATTCTGCCTTTGAGAGCACAAAATCAGGGTGACAATGGAGTTGCTGAATTTAGAAAAAAACTTGTTGCCGAGCTGAAAAAAGATTTTGCCAAATATAATCTGCCTGCAGCGGCGAGAGTGGATACTGTTTATTTAACTGCCGGCGGCGAACTCGTAATTGGTCTGAATCGCCGGGCATCAGGTAAAGTCATCAGAGAGGAAAATATAACGACCATGACAAAGTCGTTTATGGATTTTAAGGATGCCAACGGTTATGCAAAGAACGGATTGAAGATTTATCTCGGTCCTTTTGAATTAAAGGAAATGGTACCGAATTATTACAGAGTGAAGAGTGACATTGATAAGAGCAGACTGCCTGCAGTGCGACCACCATTTCAACTGGTTAAAAAACTCGATCAACCTTTTATAATTGAGAACGGGCTTTTTGGTCGAAATGTAGTTGTCTGGAATTCGCACGGGTGGTACTACAGCCACGAAGATGATCGCTGGCAGTGGCAGAGGGCAAGGCTCTGGGGAACTGTGGAAGACCTGCTAACCACTTCGATAGTGATTCCATATCTGGTACCGATGCTCGAGAATGCAGGAGCGGGAGTCTTTTTACCCCGGGAACGGGATTTTCAGACAAATGAAGTGGTGGTTGATGCCGATGGTGGCACCGGTGATGTCATTGTTGAGAACAGTTCCGAGTGGGAAAAAACCGGCAAGGGATTTCTTTTTCAAAAAGAAGGTTACGAAGCAAATGTTAACCCATTCAGCCTCGGAAGTTATCAAAGAGCCGGGACAAAAAAGGAAGAGTCAAATCCTTTGTTTTATGTACCGTCAATACCCGAAACGGGAGAATATGCAGTTTATGTATCATATGGAAAAGACGCTGACGGTAAAAATGTTTCGGATGCCACCTATACAGTCAATCATGCCGGCGGGAGCACTTCGTTTAAAGTTGACCAGACTGCAGGTTGGGGCACATGGGTATATCTGGGGACATTCAAATTTAAACAGGGTAAAGACAAAAACGGTGCGTGTGTAAAAGTTTCAGATAAAAGTAATGAGCAGGGAGTTGTAACTTCAGACGCGGTACGGTTTGGTGGCGGCACGGGAGTAATTAAAAGGAATGGAAAAACGAGTGGCAGACCTAAATTTGCTGAAGCTGCGCGGTATTATCTCCAGTACCTCGGTGTGAACGATACTCTTGTGTATAATCTTCACAAGAACATTGATGATTATACTGATGATTACAGAGCCAGAAGTGAATATGTCAATTGGCTTAGCGGAAGTCCGGCAGGACCGAACAAAAACAGGAGTGAAGAGGGATTAAAAATACCCGTCGATTTGTCACTTGCATGGCATACTGATGCGGGTGTTCTCGGAAGTGACTCGGTTGTAGGCACCTTGATGATCTACAGTTCTGTCGGGATGGATACGACATATTTCCCCGGTGGAAGATCGAGGATGGCAAACCGCGACCTGGCAGACATCGTGCAAAGTCAGATTGTTGATGACATTAAATTACTGTTCGACAGGAAGTGGACCCGCAGAGAACTTATGGATGCCAATTACGCAGAAGCAGTAAGAGGGAATGTACCCGGTATTCTGCTCGAACTGTTGTCACACCAAAATTTTGCAGAAATGAAATTTTTCTGGCAGCCTTCATTCAAGTTTGCTGTAGCCAGGGCAATTTACAAAGGAATGCTGAGATTTATCAGTTCGTCAAATTCAAGCCGTTTTGCAGTTCAACCGCTTCCTGTGAATAATTTTTCTGCGATACTTGACGGTGAAGATGTGAAGTTAAGCTGGAAACCTGTGGAAGACCCTCTTGAACCAACCGCAACGCCAACGGGATATGTAGTTTACCGCAGAGTCGGAAATGGCGGATTTGACAATGGCAGGTTCACTTATGAACCACAATTCACGGACAAACAGATCCCTGTCGGTCAGGTTGTCAGCTACAAGGTTTGTGCAGTCAACAGTGGCGGAGAGAGTTTCCCTTCAGAAATTCTGGCTGCGGGTTTGGGGAAAAACAAGTCCCGAAAAATTCTCGTGGTCAACTCTTTTGACAGGCTTGATGCGCCAAAGATAATCGAAAAACCGGGTTTTGAGGGATTTCAGTTTAATTTTGACGAGGGTGTTCAACTGAACAAAGATGTTGCCTTCACCGGAGAGCAGGTTGATTTTGATCGGGCATCCGATTTCAAATCGAATGATGCACCCGGGTTCGGAGCCTCCAAGTCGAATATGGAATGCAAAGTAATTGCCGGAAATACATTCGATTATCCCGCAATTCACGGTGAATCAATTCTGAATGCGGGTTTCTCTTTCAGCGGCACAAGTGATGAATCTGTTGAATCGGGTGAAGTGGATCTGCAAAAATTCGATCTGGTCGATATAATTGCAGGAGAAGAGAAAAGATCAGAAATATCGCTGGGACTGGAACCGGTAAAATCTGAAAATTTCAGATTGTTTACACCAAACATGATGAATCTTCTGACCACTTACCTTGCGGGGGGGAAATCGCTTTTTATCAGCGGGGCGTATACTGGTTCTGAACTGGAGGTGGATTCAATGACTGTTAAATTTGGATCAGAAGTGCTCAAATCAAAACTCGGCACTCATTTCGCATCGACATCGGGCAGGGTATTTGGAGTGAGCAACGCCGGTATTTTTGCTGGGGAGAAGTTCGAATTTAATACACTTCACTCAGATAAAATTTACCGGGTCGAAGCCCCTGAAGCGATAAATCCGGAAAAGGAGGGGGAAACACTTCTTCGATATGCGGAAAATACAAACAGCGCAGTGGTGGGCTATCGAGGTTTGCGTAAATCTATTGTATCTGGCTTTCCCTTTGAAACAATTATTATTCCTGAGCAGAGGGACAAATTCATGAAGCTCGTGTTGGAATATCTCGGGATGTAGCGGGTTGGTTTGGAGATAAGAAAAAGGGCTGCCCGGTTATCAGGCAGCCCTTTTCGGTTTATTTTATATCCTTTATTGCAATTGGGGCAGGTACAGAATTTCTGACGGGTTTTGTTGTCTTCAGAAATGCAAATACCGCTTTTAAGTCTTCATCTGTCATGTTGGCATACGATGGCCATGGCATTGGGGGAAGGAGCGGTCTCGTGTTGTCAAGTCCTTTGTATTTTCCTTCTCTCATCGCTTTGATAAACTGTTGTTCTGTCCAGGTACCTATTCCTGTCTCGTCCGAAGTAATGTTTGCTGCAAATGAAACTCCCCACGGTCCTACCGCTGCCGTGTTCATTCCGTTGAACAGTACCCATGATTTTAGAGCATTCTTGTCGATTGCATCAAGAGGTACATTTTCGGGGTGTCCTGAAAGGAGAAGGTTTGGATCGGGTGAGGGACCTTTCGGGCCAAAAACTTTGGGACTGTGGCAGTCGTTGCATCCTGCAATGTCTACGAGGTATTTTCCTCTTTTTACGAGGTCTTCCTGGGAGGTTGGTGTTGGTGCTGCCGGTGATTTTTCTTCCTTGGCTTTGCATCCTGTTATGACAACTGTAGTCAACATGGCGACGGCAAGGAGTGAATAAAGACTTTTCTTCATAAGAATCTCTCCTGAAATTTTTCTTTGAAAAGAAAGTTGATGATGTAATAATGATTAAACTGACGATTGAATCCGGTAATGGGTGGTTCAACTGGTATATTAAAACTGATTATTGCCTTTCTCCCGGATACATCGTTTTTCGATTACAAAATTATGAAAAATTTTCAATTAGTCCGCAAAGATCTTGACCGGCAGCATTATTAATAATTAAATGAAAGTATTAAATGATGAGTGAATAATTCCGGAGGATATTTGACAATAAAAAAGGCTGCCCAACCAAATGAGCAGCCTTTTTAAAATTATTAGTTTTTAGTTATGAATTATTAGTTCGAACTGAAAACTATTTGTTGAGAATCATTTTCTTTACTGATGAGAAGGAACCTGATTCAAGTCTGTAGATATAAACACCTGAAGCGAGTTTTGAGGCATCAAATGAAACTTCATAGCTTCCGGCTTTCTGTACAGAGGAAACGATTGTTTTGATCTTCTCACCAATAGTGTTGTAGATTGTGAGATTTACAAATCCGTCAACAGGAATCGAATATTTGATTACGGTTGAGGGGTTGAAAGGATTAGGATAGTTCTGTTCCAAAGCGAATACTGAAGGAGAACCAACTTCCACTTCAATTTCATTTGAATATTTGATTGTACCATCGAAATCCACTTGTTTCAGTCTGTAGGTATATTTGCCTGCTTCGAGTGATTTATCAACAAATGAATAAGCACTTGGTTCAAGGGTATTTCCTCTACCGGCAATAAATCCGGCACTGGTAAATGAACCGCCTGCTTTCTTTCTTTCAACGCTGAATCCCTGGTTATTGAGCTCGGTAGCTGTTGTCCAAGTAAGCAGTACAGAATTTGCATCTGCATTTGCATTGAATGATGTAAGTTCAACAGGAATATTTCCACCACCACTCATCATGAAATTCAGAGTATTTACGATCAACTTCGCAGCCATGGTCTGGTTTACCATAGTACCGAGAGAGAAGGTAAAGAATGCATTTCTTACATTTGACGGGTTGTTTGATGGTGAATAAAGAATGATACCGGCAGTATCGCGATAAGTTGGATACCATCCTGCAATTTTGTAGACACCCGGCTTGTTAGGAATGATTCTCATGGCATCACGGTCTCCATAAGAGGTACCTGTGAAAGCGAGTGAGTCGGCGATCAAGTTTGGAACTGTGAACATCTGGTGATTCGGGTCAATCTTGCGAAGAAGACCTGTACCTGACATATCAGAAACCCAGGTTGAGCACTGGAGAAGATTGGTTCTGAAATAAGGATCCTTGTCAGTTGTCGTTCCTGATGAACGATAGATGTATCCGACTTCACCACCTTCAATGAGGGTCTTTCCACCACGAAGTGAGTAGTTAACAATCGCAGTTCTCTTTGCCAGATCATCGAACATGGCACCGGTTTTTGCACCGGAAGTAAGAACTACTACATCGTAATTATTCAAAGTGGTTGTATCGAGTGATGCAAAATTGATCTTGTCAACGAGGTAACCTTCGCTGGTAAGAGTAGTGCTGATAATGTTTCCTGAAGCACCAAGAGGTGTGATTTCGTCACCTTTTCCTTTGGATGAAGTGGTTCTTTCTGCCATAACAACATCATCATCAAGAACGAGAATAATGCCGAGTGTGTTAATTACCTTAAACTGTAATGTTCCTGAAGCAGGGAAGTAAACAGTATTTCTGTTTGTAGAATTGTCCACAACTTTGATTCTGTACTGGATACTGTCGCCAACCGCTACCTGAGTGCTGTCAAGATTGAAGAATCCTTCATAAAGACTGCCTGAAGTGTTGGTCAATGTGAACTGATTTAGGGTACCATTATTTTTTGCGTATTCAACAGTTGCAGAAAAGATACCCAGGTTATCAGTTGCTGAAGCAGAAACCTTTGCAGGCCATCTTACTTTTGCAACATCTCTAAGAGGAGTATGATTAACTACAGGAAGAGTGTTGTCAGGAACGAATTTGAATGAATTGAAAGTTGTCGATGATGGATGGTAACCTGCGGTATGAGCGGCACCGGCATCTTTGGCAACGATTCTATAGTAGAGAGTATCACCGAGAACAATTTGTGAAGTGTCAATATTGAAAGCACCCGAGTAGGCATTACCGGTTCCTGCCGAGAGGTTGAATCTTCTCATTGTGCCTGATGTGTTTATCTTGTAAACAACATAAGCACTGTCGATTCCGATATTGTCATTGATGGTGGCATTCAAAGTAACAGGCCATGTTTCTCTGTACTGGTCACCGATAACCGAGTGTGTAACCACGGGAGCTTCAGTGTCAGTTGCAACAACAAAGCTAAGTTTATTTGAAGGTGCGCCTGCTGGGAATGTGGAGACGCCACCAGTGTTGTCTTCAGCTTTGATGTAATAGTTGTAGGTAGCAGGCTGGCCGTTTCCGGGGATGGAACCTGTCCAGTTGTTACCTGAAGGGTTGGTCATTATAAGTGAATCTGTAATTTCACCGGCGGTTCCTCTTCCCCAATAAACTTTCACGCCATTGGTTGTAAGAGGGATGGTTGATTCGATTACTGCATTTACTACATAAGGACCGGCAAGATTTTCTGTGTTACCGAGAGCTGTATGGTTGATTGTAGGACCAAAAGTGGCTTTACCAACCCAACCCTGATAAACATTGGTTCTGTCGTCAGCCCAGTAAGCCCAAACGGTATTGTCTTTTGCAGCGATACCGATGTAGTCACCCTGGTAGCCGCCTGCGAGACCGCTGATGGCTTTAGGTTTGAATTTTGAGTCTGAGATTTTAATGTTTTCGAAGGTTGCTCCGAAATCCATTGATCTTCCCATGTAAACAGTTGCGGAGTCATTGCTCATGTCGCGGCTGTCGTACCAAACTGCATAAACATGACCTGTGGTCTGATCAACTGTAGCCCATGGATAATACTGATCTTTTGCATTGTTCATCGGATCATTGTTAACGCGAACAGGGGTTGACCATGTGGTACCACCGTTGGTTGACTTTATCATCACGATATCAGGATCACTGCCGGCAGGTGCTACACCTTTTTGTGGCCAGGTGATGTAGATGTTTCCTCTTCCCGGTCCGTTACTTCTGTCAACAGCCATGGATGGGAAAGATGAAACTCTGATTGATGTCGGTTTCAAGTTTCCGCGGATACCAAAATTGGCAGCCTGGTAGGCTTTGGTAGCAGGTGTCCATGTAACGCCGCCATCAGTTGACTTGGCGAATCCAATGGCATCCTCACCATAAACACCGGCACCCCATTGGTCGTAAACTGCAAAAGTAGCGTAAACTTCACCATTGGGACCTGTGGAAAGATTAACACCCTGGCAATGGCTGCCGGCGTTAAGGTTTCCGGAGATGTTTTTTGGAGTGCTCCAGCTTGTACCGTTGTTGCTTGAGTAAACAAGTTCGATATTGTTGTTATTCGGGCTTCCGGTCAGGAAGGCAGTCCATGCATCATAAAGTCTGTTAGCATAGGGGCTTCCGGGTACTTTATCAGCAGTCATATGGTTTTTATCAAGAAGGTCTGCTGAGCTTGAAGGGTTTGCACCGGCTTGTGAGGTAGTCCAGTTAACACCGTTGTTTGATGAAGTGGCAACACCCTGGCCGCCACTGTTGTGAATGTAGCCAACATGCATGTAACCATTAGGAGCAATTACTGAAACAGGATCACCTGAGTTTCTTCCGTATGGAGGATCATCCCAGCCCTGCCAGTTTGTTCCACCATTGGTAGTCAGGTAGGTACCGGTACCATATAATGTACCAACCGATGAACCCGACCATGAAGTGGAGTTTGCAGAAAGAAGCAGGATATTCATATTTAACGGATGAACATCAATACTAAGCTCGGATTGAGTTGAGTTGGTAGTTGGAAAAGGTCTGAAATTGGGGTATAAAGTCGCTTCTGCACCGGTTACACGGACATAGCGGTTAATATTTGGAGCAGGGACATAGATAAACGAATTATCTCCTGCAGCCGTTGCAAAATTCTGGTCAAGAGCTAATCTCGTCCAGTATTTTGACAAGTCTCTTTCTGTTTCTCCACCTGTACCCTGGGCAAGAATCATGCCGGTGAGCAGTATGGATAGCAGAGAAGTGCGTAAAAAGGCCATGTTTTGTTGGCTCCTTCCATAAATAATTGAAGTGAAATGTTAACCTAAATTAAGCATTTTAAAAATTGTGAGCAAAAATAAATGTAGACATGGAGGTGATTAAATGCACATATTTCGGGAGAGGAAACATTTACCACTTAAATAGCTATTTTAGTAATCATAAAATTTAAAGTTTTTAAAATGAAAATCAATTTTAAAGAGATTCCCGGGCAATCGCCTCTGTTTCTTGATTATCTTTACAACTTCAAAAAAGTTGCCAAATATTACATCAAGGACTTCAGAAACGAAGCAATTTATGAGCCACATTTCAGAGATGTTCTCTCCAAGTATCCTTCTGACCGCAAACAGGTCACACAGACGATAAAAAATCAGTATATCAGCAAGAGAATATCCGCCAAAACTTCGCAAAATATTAAACTTTTGGAAGAGCGGAACACGCTTGCGATAGTCACCGGGCAGCAACTGGGACTTGCCGGAGGGCCACTCTACACGATTTACAAAACCATTACAGCAATCAAACTGGCTGCACATCTCACAGCAAAATACCCTGATTTCAATTTTGTTCCTGTCTTCTGGCTTGCCGGAGACGATCACGACTTCGAGGAAATCAGTTCGATCAACCTTCTTAACAACGAAAACAAAGTTGAAACCATCGCCTACAAGGTTGAGGAAGAAGGTGAAAAAGAAGCGGGAAGCGTTGGCGGAATACGCCTTGAGAAGGAGATAGAGGACTTTATATCCGGTCTGGAAGGGGCACTGCGACCGACAGAATTTACTCAGGATGTTATCCACTACATCTCATCAATTTACCGTCCCGGTAAATCTGTCGCTGAGGCGTTCAGTGAAATGATGTTCAAGTTTTTTGACAAGTACGGGCTTTTAATATTTAATCCTCAGGCAAATGATGTCAAGAAACTTTTAATTCCGGTATTCAAACATGAGCTTGAAAACTACAGGGCACACGCCACCAAACTTATAACCATAAGCGCCGGACTCGACGAAGAATATCATGCCCAGGTGAAAATCCGTCCGATCAATCTTTTTGTGAATAATGAAAACGGGCGATACCTCCTTGATCCTCTTGAGAACAACGAATTCAGATTGAAACGGAAAAAGGTCAAATTTTCAAAAGATGAGCTGTTACAGCTTCTTGAAAGTTCACCTGAGATGTTTAGTGCAAATGTGATCTTAAGACCTGTATGTCAGGACTGGCTCTTCCCGACGGCTTTTTATGTCGGTGGACCTGCCGAGATATCCTATTTTGCACAGATTGTACAACTTTACAAAGCATTCAATCTGGCAACCCCGATGGCCTGGCCCAGAATAAGTGCGACTATAGTGGAAAAAAGTGTTCAGACTCTTTCACAGAAATTTGATTTAACCATCAATGATTATTTCGAGTTAAAAGGAGAGATATTCAACAAAGTTGCTTCCATGATCTCCGAGTACGACATAGAAGGGAAGTTTGAAGTTGCCGAAAACAGGATGGCAAATATTTTTGATGATCTGAAAGATTATCTTTCTGAAATCGAAAAGACTCTGGGTGATCCTGTCGAAAAGAACAAGCAAAGGACTCTGCAATATCTGGTTGAGCTAAAAGGTAAGGCTGAGGCTGCCAGATTACGGAAGCATGAGAGTACAATGAACCAGTTACAAAAAAGTTATTCCATGATACTGCCAAATGACAATTTGCAGGAAAGAGAGATTAACTACTTCTATTTTGCAAATAAATATGGCCTTGGTTTTTACGAATATCTGATGGAAAAACTGGACGGCGAATCATTCGATCACCAGGTGGTGTTCCTGTAGTGACAAGAAGAAAATCTACTGTAGCATTAACGCTTTATTTTGTATTATCTCTTTTTACTCTTGCATCGAACCCGTTTTTTGCACAAAGTGAACCAGGAAGACTGTACAAATTCCGTCTGGAAAATGCACCATTCCCCGAAGAGGGGAGAGCCAACGGATACAACGGACTTCCATACTCGGGGCACTATGACGACAATACAGTTGCGGTTTATGTTCCCCCCGGCTATAAATTTACGAACAGTGTCGATTTTGTATTCTATTTTCACGGCTGGTACAATACCGTTGATGGAGTTTTGGGCGGTTTCCGAATGCTTGACCAGTTTTTGGAAGCCCGAAAAAATGCGATTTTTGTGATACCCGAAGGACCCAAGAATGCAGCCGATTCTTATTATGGAAAGCTTGAGCGGGAAAACGGTTTTCTCAGTCTGTTAACTGAAATAATGGATTCTCTGAAGGGGCGGAAAGAGATCGAAGAGACAATCCCTGGCAAAATCGTAATCGCGTGCCACTCGGGTGGTGTCAGAGTGCTCTCCAAAATTCTCCGTCAGGGAGGTGTAACCCACCAGATACGGGATGTTTACCTTTTTGATGCCACTTATGGCTATGTGGATGAATATCTGGACTGGTTGATGACTTTCGATGGCAAGCTGATAAGCATTTGGACCGAAGGATCGGGCACCCGTGACGGGACAATGAGGATGCTGCAACGGCTTCAGGATGCTCAGATCCCCCATCTGAATACCGATGAGGAAAATCTCACAAAGGATGACCTGATTTACAATCGAATAGTAGTTATTAAAACACCACTCACCCACAGTGATCTCGTTTTTCTTACGGGCAACTTCACAAAATTCCTCAAAACAAGTATGCTGGATCTGCTTGAAATAAAATGAAATTTTGAAGGATGAAGGATGAATTACTGATGTTTGAAGTCAGAAGTTTGAGGTATGAAGTTTGAAATTTTGAAGTCAGAAGTTTGAGGTATGAAGTTTGAAATTTGGGAAAAGGAGCGACAATCGTCCCGATTGGCCTGCCGACAGAACCCAAAACCACATTGAAATTTAAGTGTAATCTACTTTTTTAAATAATTCAGAATTCTTTTTGCACCCTCCTCAAGAATCTCATCTTTTTTTGCAAAACAAACACGGATCATTTTTGCATCACTTCCGGTTGAATAAAACGGTGAAAGTGGAATAACCGCAGTACCTGCATCTGCTGTCAATTTCTTTGCAAAAGTGAAATCGTCATCTTCTGAATATTCGGAATAGTCATAAATCTGAAAGTAGGTTCCTTCCGCCGGGGTGAATTTTAATCCGGAATTCCGGAAGAAGCTGTTAAGATAATCCCGCTTTTTCTGATAAAATTCGTTCAGATGGAGGTAATGATCGGGGTCTTTGAGAAATTCTGCATAGGACATTTGTGCCGGAGTATTCACCGCAAACACTGTAAACTGATGAATTTTTCTAAATTCCGAAATAAATTTTGCGGGAGCAGCTATATATCCCACTTTCCACCCAGTTGCGTGAAAAGTTTTGCCGAATGATGAAATTACAATTGACCTCTCCGCAAGTTCCGGATACCTCGCCATACTTAAATGTTTTCGTCCGTCAAAAATTATATGCTCATAAACCTCATCGGAGAGAATCATGATATCACTATCTTTTGTGATCTCAACAAGCGCAGAAATATCGTCATCGTGAAAAACGGTACCGAGAGGATTGTGAGGAGAGTTCAGCACGATCATCCTTGTTTTCGGAGTGACCGCTGATTTTATTCTGTCCCAGTCATATCTGAAATTGTCATAAAGGGGTATTGCAACGGGGATTCCGCCATTCAATATAATGGACGGGATGTATGAATCGTATGCCGGTTCAATTACAATAACCTCATCGCCCGGAAAAACGAACGAATTAAATGAAGTAAAGAGTGCCTGTGTGGCACCTGAAGTGATGTTTATCTCACTGTTGGGGTCATAATGCCGACCATAGTCTCTGAATATCTTTTCCGAGATCACTTCCCGCAATTGCTGCACCCCCGTCATCGGTGCATACTGATTGTTCCCGGCGTGCATATTCCTGTCCATCAACTCAATAAGCTCAGGATCGAGATCAAAATCAGGGAAACCCTGCGATAAATTGATGGCATTATGCTCCCGTGCCAAAGCTGACATCACTGCAAAAATTGACACGGGTGCGCCGGGAAGTTTACTTTTCATTTTTTTAATCCAATAATTCAATAATCCAATAATGCAATAATGCAATAATCCAATAATTCAATAATCGAGAAATATTACTGCATTACTGCATTATTGGATTACTGCATTTGGTATTTTGGGTGATCCAAGGGAAATTTTCTTGACTTCTTTATTTCCTTTGAGATCGAAAGTTACTGATTTCTCTCCATTCTTCCAAACTTCAGCAGTTCTGGTTACAGTTTCTTTTGAGCCGTCGGTGTATTCAATTTCAAGGTGGATCGGAACAGGGCAGTTACCTTTTTTGATCACCTCAAATTTTCTTTTGGTGTTTGCCTCGCTGTCGTTTAAGATCAGGGAAGGATAACCAAACTCGAAGAACCATGGTTTCCAAAACCAGTCGAGGTTTTTACCCGTTGATTTATTTATCGAGAAGAAAAAATCGTAAGGAGTCGGGTGTTTGTGCGTCCAGGTTTTGATAAAAGACTGCAGAGCAGTACGCATGGCATCTTTACCAATGATATCTTCAAGAATCAGGAATGCGATGCCCGATTTGGAATAGGCACCCGTCATATGTGCCGGACCATATACAAATGTGGAAGGCACCATCAAAGGAACATCACTTTGAGTCCCCATGTTTCTGCTTAGGTTTGCCGCACTGATTTCATCGTATTTCAATCCTGGGAAGATATTTGTCTGTTCACTCAGAGGGAGGTAAACAGCCATCCCTTCGTCGAGCCATGAAAACCGTTTTTCATTTGTACCGGTAAGAAACGGGAAATACATGTGGGCGATTTCATGTGTGGTAACATAGGTGGTCAGCCAACGGTCATTCTCGGTGTCCTGGTTTACCATCATCGGAAATTCCATACCACCACTTCCGTTGAAGACAGTCATGTAATTGTAAGGATAGGGGACTGCCGGAAAAACTTCCGAAAAATATTTTATTATGTGCTTCGACAGCCCTGTTACTTCGGGAGTGAGAGAGTCGCCGGGTGAATAAACTGAGTTGATAAGGATATTCCTTTTCCCGTTTTCAAGTTTCAGATTCACAGCTTCCCATCTAACGGCATTTGCCACTGTAAAACTGAAGTCTGGCACATCTTTTGCGAGATACTTCCATGTGTGAGTTTTACCCGGCAACAAAATATTCTTTACCTGACCGGGTTCGCAAATGATGGTTACATTGTCATGGTTTTTGAGATCATCCAGTTTCTTGAGGCACTCTTTGGAATAGATTTCTGCACCATTTTTGAGGTCACCGGTTGCCCAAACAAGTATCCCGTTTGGTACATTCAGCTCCACTTCAAAACTGTTGTTGTCGGTGTAAAACTCGTGTTCACCTTCATATCCGATCATATCCCAGCCTGAAATGTCGTCGTAAACTGCCACTTGCGGGTACCAATATGCAACGAAATAAGATGAATCACCATAAGTTCCGATTCTGTCATCGGGATTTTTGGGCATGGTAAATTCCCATTTGACTTCAATTTTCGCAGAAGTACCTTTCTTAACGGGTTCAGACAGTTTTACGAACCCGATTGCTTTGTTTCGCTGGATTTTGGCTGCGGGTATATCAGCTCCATTTATTTTCAGTTCATGAATTATCATGCCGTCAGTTATATCTTCGGGTTGAAATTTTACATTTCTTTGTGCACCTTTTTTATAGACATCAGGATAGAGATTGAAAACGAGAGATTTAAGATCATCGGGACTGTTGTTTGAATATTCTATTATTTCACTTCCGCTTATTTTCCCCGTTACCGGTTCGAGTGAGGCTTTGATGTTATATTTTGCAGAATTGGTCCAGTATTTTTCACCCGGAACACCGTCAAGGGTGCGCGTGCCCTTCTTTACAGCATTTTGAAATTCACGGAAAATAAAGAGATCTGAATTTTGGGCTACGATTGAGGGGATATAGAGGAGTAAAAACAACAATATTGAAAAAACGGGTCTTGGCATCTTGAAATCCTTAATTAAATCGAATCCCAAATTATGCACAGACCCGCAATTTCAACAAAACTAATTGACGAACGGTTATAAAACTATGCAGAACCTCGGAACCTCGGAGATACAGAACCTCAGAACCTCAGAGTTTCTGAAGTACTGAAGTTCCGAAGTTCTACAAGAGTGAGGTTATTTCGGCGAAATATTTCTCACAAAGTTTAACGGCTTCATCATAAGAAGTGGTTTCTGCTATGACACGAATGATTGGTTCAGTGTTTGATTTTCTGAAATGGACCCAATGATCCGGAAAGTCGATTCTTAAACCGTCATCAGTATTAACTTTTTCGTGTTTATATTTTTCCACCATGGCAGTCAGAACTTCATCAGGAGATTTACCTGATATATCGATTTTCTTTTTAGCAATACTGTACTGCGGCAAAGCCCGTTTCAGATCGGACAGTTTTCCGCCAAATTCAGCGAGATGCTGGAGTGTAATGATAACACCAACAAGGGAGTCTCTGCCGTAGTGAAGTGCAGGATAAATAACACCGCCACTTCCTTCACCGCCAATGACCGCTCCGGTCTCTTTCATTTTTTGTACAACATTTGCCTCTCCGACAGGGGAGCGGAACACTTCGCAACCTGCAGCCTTGGCAACATCGTCAACTGTTCTGGTGGTCGAGAGATTAACGACAACATTTCCCGGATTTTTTGAAAGTACCCATTTAACTACATGTGATATGGTGTTTTCTTCACTGAAGGGTTCACCTTCGTCAGTGATGAGGACGAGGCGGTCTGCATCGGGATCAACAACCACGGCGAGGTCAGCACCTGTTTCTTTTACCTTTGCCATCGTTTCAACGAGGTTCTCGGGGAGTGGTTCGGGTAATCTCGGGAATATGCCTGTCTTCTCACAATTTAATTCGATTACTTCACAGCCAAGGTCACGGAGCAACTCGGGAATTACATAAACTCCGGCACCATTCACACAATCAGCAACAACTTTAAATTTCTTTGATCTGATCAGCTCCACATCGATGAAGGGAAGCAAAAGTGCCTTCTCTTTATGGTTTTTAAGCATTTCGTAATTGAATGTGGTATGGCCGATTTTGTCCCATGGTTTGTATTCAGCGGGTTGCCCCAGATATTTCTTCATCTCATTGTGTTCCCCAGGCGACATAAACTGACCTGTGGAATTGAGCAGTTTCAGGGCATTCCATTCATTCGGATTGTGACTTGCCGAGATCGCAATTCCGCCTTGGGCTCCTAAAGTTTTAACTGCAAACTGAACTGTCGGAGTCGGAACAATCCCGATATCCACCACATTAATCCCAAGTGCATTAAGGGCACCGGCAGTGATTGAGCTAACCATCGCACCTGTAATTCTTGAATCGCGACCGATTACGACGGTTCCGCTTCCAATCCATTTCGCATAAGCTGATGTAAATTTTACGAGTATTTCGGGATCGAGACCATCGCCTACAATTCCCCTGATTCCTGATATGCTGACCATCAATGTGGGCATGAAAACTCCTTTTTTGAGAGACTTGAGAAACTCGAGAGACTCGAGAGACTTGAGTACCTGAGAAACTTGAGTACCAGAGAGACTTGAGAGACTTGAGTACCTGAGAAACTCGAGAGACTTGAGAACTCTTTTGTTAATTATTTTACAAGTAAAGTATTTTTGTAATTTTGAGAAGGAAAAATAACAAACTTATTTGATTCAAAGGAACTTCGGAGCTTCAGAACTTCGGAACATCAGTATTTCGGAACTTCGAAACTTCAGAACCTCAGTATTTCGGATCTCAGAACTTGTAGTCCAGGTCTCTCAAGTTTCTCAGGTCTCTCAAGTTTCTCAGGTCTCTCAAGTTTCTCAAGTTTCTCAAGTTTCTCAAGTTTCTCAAGTTTCTCAAGTTTCTCAAGTACTCAAGTTTCTCAGGTTTCTCAAGTTTCTCAAGTCTCTCGATTTTCTCAAATTTCCCAAAGACCCCGGTATGAAAACAAAAATTAAAAAGATAGACAGTTTGCTCCGTGAATATTACGGAGAGCCCGTACGAAGTGACAATTTTCAGGATCCGTTGGATGTGCTGATTGGAACGATATTGTCGCAGAACACAAATGACAAGAATTCGTGGAAGGCTTACAAAAATCTTAAGGAAAATTTCAGGGATTGGGAAGAGGTCAGACAGTTAAACCGGGAGGATTTGGAGAACCAAATAAAAGTTGCCGGATTGGGGAAGCAGAAATCGGCTGCCATACTTGAGGTTTTGAACGATTTGAAAGAAAAACGGGGGACCCTGAATCTCGAGCACACCAAGAGGATGGGGGATACTGAAATTCTGGATGAGCTTACCTCGTACAAGGGGGTTGGTGTAAAGACTGCTTCCTGTGTCCTGCTTTTTTCATTGAGACGGAATGTTTGTCCTGTGGATACACATGTGAACAGAATAGTTAACCGGGTTGGACTTGTGAAAAGCAATCAGCCGGAAAAGACTTTCAGACTGTTGTTTGGAAAAATACCCGAAGGGCTCGCTCACAGTTTTCACAGTAATCTGATTTTGCTTGGAAGGGAGTTTTGCAGACCGCAGAATCCGGATTGCATCCATTGTCCTCTTCTGAAAGTTTGCAAATATGACGACAAAAACCTTCATTCTGATGAGAAAAAGTATTCTCACAATGATTTTTTACTGTTGGACATGCTATAGGAAATACTTTTTAACGGGAAATGGGATTTGCTTTCAGGAATAGAAAAATTATTTCTAAATTTAATCGAATACTTTTGGAATTTTTATGCCTGCTTTCGACCTCTTAAACAAACTGGAAGACCTTCTGATTGCTGTGCAGAAGGAGAAACTCCACCCCGGTGAGGAGACTTATGTAAAACATCTTATTTATCTGATTGAGGGAGAGCTTGAACAGATAAAGGCGAAACACCACCTGACTTCATATAATGCTAAAATCTTTTCAGAGAGAATATCCAAGAGTTTTTTCTGGGTAAACAGGGACATCTTCAATAACGAGGACTCGGAGCTTGAACGGTCAATAAGCGAGATTGATTATCAATACTGGCTGTTGGTTTATCTTCTCACCCATTTTAATGAACTCTATAAACAGCAGTGTAACCTCTTCGAGATAATTGACAGGTTTATCGATTTCCACAAAGAGAGAAGTCTTACTTTCGCTGATATTGCGATAACTGCTTCAGGTGCCACTCGCTGTAAAACCAATCTCAGATTTGCGATCTCCTCACTTAAGGAGATGGGGTTGGTAAAACTTTATGAGAAGGAAGAGAAAGAGAAAAGCTGGATGTTGACTTATCTTGGATTCTTTACCGCGGCATCGATTTGTATTAAGCCCGATCCAAGAAGAAATGACCCAATGTTTTCAGGGATATCCGACTTTCATGTCTCCCGGGTGTTCAAACTTGATCACTGGCTTCTTGAAAGAATGATAAAACTTGGAGATCATGAATTCTTCAAACATATTTTGGATGTTGTGTCTGAAGATGTGCTGGATTTTAAGGAACTGCACAAAGGACATGAAATATTTGCGGAATATACAGCGTTTGTCAGGGAACTTGGTGCAAGAAAGATTGATAAACCAAAACAAGTAAGGGAGTTTGACGAACTCAAAGAATTTCTTGCCATGCTCGAATCCGAAAAGAGACTGAATGAATATATGACAGAACTTTCAGATAAATTTAACTCTGATGCTTTTGTGGAGAGACTTTTAAAACAATGAAGGGTGAACAGGAAGATTCCTGAACACCCTGGAACCTGATAAAGAGAGTATTAATAACAACTTTAATCTACATTAAACCAGTATTGAGTAACAAAATATGTGGAGGGAATGTCGTATCCATAAACCCATTTCTCCTCAATTGATGAAAGAACTCCCGTAGCTGCATACTGATATTTAGCATCACCGAATGAGGTTTCACTTCTGCTTTTTTTGCTTAACAATTTGCCATCATTGTCATAAGTATATGTGATGGTGTAGGGGTCGAGTCCTTCAACGCTCTCGATGGTTTCCAGAATTCTGCCTGCAGCATCGTATTTGTGCTCGGCTATACGGGCAGTGGAAACCTCTTTTACCATCTTTCCTTTTGCATCGAAAATGTAGTCGCAGCTGGGCATCTCTTCTCCCATGAAAACGATTTTTGTGTTATCGGTAATTTTTTTCAGAACCGAATTGTTATCATACTCGTAATCGTAAGAGCCATAGTCTCTCGTTTTTCCGTTTTCGATCTCTTTATAAAGGACCTTGGTAATGATGCCCTTGTCTTTGGAATACACAAACTCTCTTACGCTTATGATGCCGGCTCCTTCTGAAGCGTGTCCCTCGGTCATGGAAGAAATTATTTTTTCAAGTTTTCCGGATTTATTGTAAACAAAACTGTCGACGGTTGAACTGACATAAGTAAATCCTTTTGACTTTGCAGTCAGGATGTTCCCGTTTTTATCAAATGTAAACATTGTTTGGGAAGCCGGGTCGAAGTTATCGATAAAGGTTGAATCTGTTGGTATCAGTTTTTCGAGCAAATTTTTGATGCCATACTGTTTCAAAAAACTCTTAAACTCTGGTGTCTGTTTATCGAGGTGAGGTATGAAGTGTTGTGCAAAGCCCACACTTGCCATAATTATGAAGATTAAAATCGTTCTTCTCAAATTATACTCCAATTAAATTATTATTGATGATTACTGCAAAATTAGTGTTAATAATTCATTATACAAACAACTTAATGCAGTTTGTTCCCGAATCAAACAAAATTTTGCGCGGGGTTAAACCTCCTGAAAAAGATACCCCCAACCTTCGATTCAAAGTTCGAACGGGTGAACAAAATTGAATTTTGATTCAACCTTTTACCTTTGTAACTTTACGGTTCGAGTTAGAATAAATTATTAAGGAAATTGAAATGCGTTTTTGCTTAAATATAGATCATTTTGCAACCATAAGAAATGCCAGGGGTGGCAGCCAGCCCGACCCTGTTTTAGCTGCTCTGATTGCAGAACAGGCAGGTGCGGATGGAATAGTTGTTCACCTGCGTGAAGACAGGCGACATATCAAGGACAGAGATGTAATTTTACTGAGACAATTAGTGAAAACGAAGCTCGACCTTGAAATGGCAGCAAATGATGAGATTATCAAAATTGCCTGCGAAATTAAACCTGAAATGGCAACCATAGTCCCTGAGAAGAGGCAGGAACTGACCACTGAAGGGGGACTTGATGTGATCGCAAATCTTCAGTCTCTCAAAGATTGCAACAAGAGATTGAAAGATGCCGGAATAAAGGTTTCACTCTTCATTGAACCGTTGAATGAGCAGATTGACGCAGCCCTCGAGTCGGGTGCTGACATGATTGAAATTCATACGGGAGTTTATTCCGAAGCAAAAACGGAGGAAAAGATAGTGGAGGAGCTCGACAAGATTGAAGCTGCGGCGCTTTACGCTCATAAAAACGGTCTTGTTGTAAACGCCGGACATGGACTCGATTATCACAACATCAAACTTTTCAGATCAATTCATACGATTGATGAAGTAAGTATCGGTCATGCAGTAGTCGCCAGAGCCATGTTTGTCGGAATCGATAATGCGGTAAGAGAGATGATCAACCTTATCAAGCTTGGTGTTCAATAGGGGATTCAGCGAAATATTTTCCCATGCTTTTTTGTTGCCGGGAAAGAAGAAGCTGTTCTTGCGAATAAATTAAAAGCTGTCACCCGGATCCGGATGACAGCTTTTGATATTTTAAAGGGTTACTTCATAATTATTAATTTGCGGGTCTGTACAAATCCTGAAGATTCCAGTCTGTAGAGATAGATTCCGCTCGAATAGCCTGTAGCATCAAATTTAACCGAATAGCTTCCCGGTGTCATCATTTCATCCACAAGCACTTCCAATTCCCTTCCGAGCAGGTCATAAACACTTAACATTACTTTTCCTCCTGTCGCGATCTTGAAATCAAATGTGGTTGAAGGATTGAAAGGATTGGGATAATTTTGATCGAGGCTGAAAGTTGTGGGGGCTCCAATTTCGACAGTCACTTCAGAACTTAGTGCAACAGTACCGTCGAGATCGATTTGACGAAGTCTGTAAATCTGTGTTCCTGCCGGAATATTCCTGTCGGTAAAACTGTATTGCTTTATCTCAGCAGTGGTTCCGGCTCCTTGAACAAAGCCAACTTCGATAAAACCATCGGCGGATTTTCTTTCGATGCTGAAGCCTTTATTATTGGTTTCGGTGGAAGTTGCCCATTGCAGTTCAACCTGACCGTCTTTAGGAACAGCCTCGAAACGGTTTAATTCAACAGGGACAGGTCCGCAGCTTCCCTGAATTCCAAATGAAGTCAGTTCAACGCCGGGCCAGCCAAGTACCAGGGCAGTTGAGCCATTGGTTAAATTTGCTGTACGCAGCTCTCCAGACATTGCAGTGTTGTTATAGGCAGCGAGGTAAAGAGTGTTTGTAGCGAAGTCAAAATCAACATCCTGAGCATAATTCGCATCAAAGTTCAACGCTCCCAATACTGTTCCGGCACCTGTTCCGGGATTTATGGATACCAGACTGTCTGTCACTATATCAACCCCATAAATCTCTCCGGTGCAATTTATTCCAATTGCGATAATACACGGAGCGTTTGTAATTTCGCCGACAAGAGTTGCAGCAGCAGTGGTCAAATTTATTGTGTACAGAAATGAAGTCGTTAAATTTGAGGCACTTAGATACATTTTGGAGTCCGCAGGATTCCAACTAATGGAGGTGACGGTTAGTCCTGCGGTGACTCCAGTAATTACACCAACCACAGTTTCAGCCCCGGTCAAATAATTTACGGTTATAAGTGAGTTGAGGTTACCATTTATCGCGTAGAAGACTCCCTGCCCGTCAAAATCTCCACCCATATGTAGAAATCCACCGTTGGGTCCAATCTGCGTAAGAGTACCGGCAGGAATTGCGGCACTAAACCACAGATTACCAATTCCATCGCTGCCATAGGCGATTGTTGTTGTCAAATTATCGTTTTTGGTGACCTCTTTTACAGGATTCTGAGTAGCCGGAGCCCTGCCGATGGAGGTTTCATGATTTTGGGAAAATAACTGATCAGTAAAACAGAATAGTGTTATTAACAGGAAAAAAGGGAGGTTTCTTGTGAAGATTTTCATCTATTAATCCTTTCAGGATTATTATAATTTTGGAAGTCTTAATTTGATGTCTGAATATATACATGTTAGATTCATAAATAATTCACATACAAAATACAAGACACTTCGAAAAATAAATAATTATTTTTAGAATAACAAATTTCAAGAGATAATTTGTTTACATTTGTAAAAAAATTCCGGTTCATTACCAAGTCAACAGATTTGATTATTTTAAATGTCTGATTGAATCAATTCTCCAAGATGAGTCTTAAGATAAAGAAAGTTTAAATATCATGAAACCGTGTAAGATATTGCTCTTGTTAATAGTCTTTTCAATACCGTTGTTCCCACAGTTCCAGAACATCAGGATGTCTACAACGAATGCATCGAGCCCGAACGAGGTGTCGATAGCAATTAATCCGACCAACCCCGACATTATTGCAGGTGGGGCGAACATCAGCTATTTTTATGTTTCCACAAACAGGGGAGCCACCTGGACTCAGAAGCAGATGACTTCCTCACTTGGTGTTTGGGGTGATCCATGTCTTTTGTACGATCACCGCGGATATCTCTACTATGGTCATCTTTCAAATCCCACGGTGGGTTACTGGATTGACAGGATCGTGGTTCAAAGATCGACAAACAACGGTACCACCTGGAATGACGGTGCTGGTGTCGGGCTTACTCCGCCTAAAGAGCAGGACAAAGAGTGGCTGGCAGCAGATTATCACAGTCCTCTCTACAAAGGGAATATCTACATGTCATGGACAGAATTCGATAATTACGGGAGCGGATCCGTCTCCGACAGTTCGAGGATTCTGTTCAGCAGAAGCACAGATGCGGGAATTACCTGGAGCACTCCCGTAAAAGTGAGCGACAGAAGCGGTGACTGCGTGGATGAGGACAATACTGTGGAAGGTGCAGTACCTGCGGTTGGTCCGAATGGAGAAGTTTATGTTTCGTGGACGGGTCCGCATGGAATAATGTTTGACAAATCGCTTGATGGTGGAGTGACTTTTGGAAATGACAGATTTGTGGCTACACATCCGGGCGGATGGGATTATTCAGTCCCGGGAATCTACCGTGCAAACGGATTGACAGTAACGGTTTGCGACACTTCCCGGGGAATTCATCGCGGCAATATTTACATTAACTGGTCGGATCAGGGAGCCGGGTCGACAAACACGGATGTTTATATTGCAAGATCCACGGATGGAGGCAACACATGGAGCGCTCCAATAAAAGTAAATAATGACAACTCGTCACGACATCAGTTTTTCTGCTGGCTTACAGTGGATCAGGCAACGGGAGTCCTTTATTCAATTTTTTATGACAGAAGAAACACCACGGGAAATCTTACTGATGTTTTTGTTGCGAAATCGGTTGATGGAGGGCTTACCTGGGAAAATTTTAAAGTAAGTGAAACATCTTTCAACCCCTCCTCGGGCGTGTTTTTCGGTGATTATACAGGTATATCAGCATTTCAGGGGAGAGTGTATCCAATTTGGATGAGAGCTGACAACACCACAATGTCGATTTGGACAGCTCCATTCTTTGATTCCGCGGCGGTTCTTCCGGTCGAGCTTACCGGTTTTTCTGCTTCGGTGGAAGAGAGCAAGATTTTTCTGGAATGGCAGACTGCCAGTGAAGTGAACAATCGTGGTTTCGAGGTGGAAAGGGCTAAGATGGTAACGGCATTTGATAAAAACCTGACATGGTCGACAGTGGGGTTTGTTAAGGGCAAAGGGACCTCACTTTATCCATCAAGATACTATTTTGAAGATGAGAGACAGTCTCCCGGATTTTACAAATACAGACTTAAACAAATAGATCTAAACGGTGATTTCTCATATTCAAATGAAATTCTCATCGATTTAGCCAATCCTTATGCTTATGCGCTTTTCCAGAACTATCCCAATCCATTTAATCCTTCAACTGTTATTTCATACGAGTTGCCCAAGCCGGGGTGGGTTTCATTGAAAGTATATGATATTACGGGAAACATTGTTTCCACTCTGGTGAACGGATACAAGAATGCAGGAGTGCACGAGGTTGATTTTGATATCAGTTCAGCAAAATCAAGTTTTTCATCGGGTGTTTATGTTTACAGGATGGAGACTGACGGGTATGTTTCTTCGCGCAAGATGATAGTACTAAAATAATCCAACAATTTTAAGTTATTAAGCCCTGTCGCCAGAGGCAGGGCTTAAAAAATTATTTCTCCTTTTTTGCATCCGGAAATGAAACAATGAACCGGCTCCCTTCTCCCGGGTGACTGATCACATCGATTGAACCTCCGTGTCTTTTCGCAAATTCCCTGCAGAGTACCAGTCCCAAACCCGATCCTTTTTCTCTTTCAGTTCCGGAAGTCTGCAGATTTCCGTGCTGTTCAAACAATCCCGGCAAATCAGACTCTTTTATCCCGACACCTTGGTCACTGACGATCAAAACAAGCTCATCGTTACCTTTTACAGCCGTTACGAGAATCGATCCACCCCGGTGACTAAACTTTATGCCGTTCGAAACGAGATTCTGAATAATTGTCGTTAGCATGTTTTTGTCGGCAAAAATCCGCGTCTCCTGTAAAACTCCATTTATCAGAACAATTTTTTTTAAGGGCTATGGTAGAGATTATTTCGAACGCCTGGTCTGTAATGGAAGCCAGATTCAATTCCTCCGGCTCGAAGGATATTTTGTCCCTTTGTATCAGAGACCAGTTTAAGAGATTCTCAAGGAGTCCGTACAAATTAGATATCGATTTGAAAAGAGTATCTGCGTAGTGCCTGATCTGCTCCCTGGATAATTTATCAGCGTCTTCGAGAAGCATTTGAGAGAAATTTAACAGAATATGAAAAGGGCTGCGAAGGTCATGAGAGATCATCGAGAAGAATTTATCTTTAGTTGAATTAATTGCTGCGAGTCTCTCGGAATTTAGAAGCATCTCAAGTTCAACTTTTTTTCGTGTGGTGATATCTCTGATTATCATACTGCTGTGAGGGAGTCCATCGAGGTAAAATAGTGCGGTGGCAACTTCGATTGGAAATTTTGTACCGTCGGGTAGAAGGCCGGTAAGTTCACCAAAAAATTTTCCTGTCTTTGCTCTTTCTTCGAGAGCCGCTGCCAATTTGGGGTCTGTGATGTCAACGATACCCGCTCTTCCGATTCTGCAAATCTCCTCTTCGCTTCTGTTAAACATTTTGCAGGCGCTGGGGTTTGCAGATTCAATTGTGCCGTCGGGTTTGGTAAGAAGAATTGCGTCGATGCTGTTAAGAAGGAGTTGTCGCATTTTTAGTTCACTTCTTTCGAGTTCCTTCAACGCCCTTTTTCGAATTGAAAGATCCTTGGCGACATTACAAGCGTATCCAACTCCGTCGAGTTCGAAATAACTCGATTTAACCTCAACAGGGATTGAAGAACCGGACTTTCTCTTTTGTTCGGTTTCACGGGTAATGGATCCGGCTTCTTTCAGTGTATGAAATTCTTCTGCCCACTTCTCGATTGAACACGATAACAGATCGCAAACATTGAGGGTGGAGAATTCATCTTTAGAATAACAATAGTGCAGAGATGCCGCAGGATTCACGAAGATGAATCTGCCATCCTTGCCAACCCAGTATACGGCATCAGGCAGGTCTTGAACCGTCAGTTCATAAAGCAGAGCAAGATCAGGAGTGTTATCCGTCTTTTGATCCGCATGATTCTCTTTCACCATCATGAGGACTTTCGCGAAACATGCAATGAGCAGTTATAATTACAAAAATCTGCACAAGAAGATGCAAAATAAATTACAGAATTCAAACAAAAGGGATGAAATGTTAATGTTTTTTTTAGTTTTTCTTCCTGTTTTTTGCTATTCTGAAGCCCTGACAGAAAAAAGTCGTATCTGAGGAGTAACCATTTCTGAAGGCGGGCTTTCCTTCGAACCCGAGACCGTACCATGCACCGCCTCTTTTGACACGCCAGTTGCCTGAAGGAGCACCTTTGGGATTGATTTTTGCTTCAGGAGTATAGTCTGCATACCAGTCCCAACACCACTCCATTACATTAAAACTCATGTTGTAGATCCCCAGTTCGTTCGGCGTGTTTCCTGCGACAGGGTATGATCCTTTGTAGATGAGGTGTTCGTTTTTTGAAACGGCTACGGCACTCATTTCATCACTTCCGCTGTAAAAGTAACCCTTGCTCAGATTTCCACCTCTTGCGGCAAATTCCCACTCCGATTCGGTTGGGAGCCTGTAGCCGGGGTTTGGAAGGTTATCGTTCCAGGTTACGCTCCATTTTAGCTTGTCGTATTCGCTTTTATTGCATGTGTCGACAGTGGATCTGTCGATTGTGTAAACAGGATTTAAACCCTCTCTCCTGCTTAGCCAGTTACAAAATTCAATTGCATCGTACCAGCTTACATGAAAGACAGGGAAATCATTGAACATGCTGTCTCTGAGATACCCCCATTCGTTGTGTCTCCAGTTGATTCCTTTGGTAAAAGCAAAATCATCCTTCGTTTTTATATAGCTTGAGTCGATTATCTCTGCCACGGTTTTATATCCCGTTTCGTAAATAAATTTTTTAAAATTTGCCAGCGACACTTCGGTGGTGGAGATGTAATAGTCGGAGACGGTTACAGTGTGTTGAGGAACAGATGCGGAAATAAGATATTTTTCTTTTTCAGTGGCTCCCATTTTAAATGTGCCACCCTCAACCAGCCGCATGAACTCACCATCGGAGGCGAAATATCCGGTGTCTGTTTGTGCGAAGGTGACTGATTGCATTAATAAAATTGAAACGGGCAGGAGGAAAAATCTTACAGAAAAAGAGGACATTGGTGGTTCCATCAATAATTAAAATCAAAGCCTCAATTTAAGGGAAGTTGCATTGTCAGAAAGTCCAAAATAACTTCACCTTCTGTTTATAATTATTTAAATCCGTTCCTGCATATTTACGGGTTCAAATTTTAATTTTATTCTTATTTTTCTCATCATTTTTTTAATAACCGAGAAGATACATGAAAAATCTTATCCTGATGGTTTCAGTCATTTTATTGATGACAGGAATTACCACCGCCCAAAAGAAGGACGATCCAAAAATGATCAAAACACAGAAAGACTATCCGGCACCTCCGGTGGCAAAAAAACAGCCTGTTACTTTTACAGAATTTGGCAATAAAAGAGTTGACAACTACTTCTGGATGAGGGACAAAAAGGATCCGGAGGTTATAAAATATCTCGAGGCAGAAAACGCTTATGCCGATGAGGTAATGGGACACACTAAAGTCCTGCAGGAGACCCTCTACAATGAAATGAAGGGGAGAATAAAGGAGCAGGACAACAGCGTACCGTACCTCGACAATGGCTACTGGTATTACTCCCGTACAGAGACCGGAAAACAATATAACATTCACTGCCGAAAAAAAGGGAACCTGGATGCTCCTGAGGAAGTGATATTTGATGTGAATGCGATGGCAGAAGGAAAGCCGACATTTCTCTTTACAGGATATGAAGTAAGCAAAGATAACCGTTATGCAATTTATTCAAGTAATACAACCGGTTCGTTTGCCGAGGATGATCTTAGAATCAGGGACCTGCAAACGGGTAAAGACCTCGGATTTTTTGTTGCAGGTACACAATCCTATGCGTGGGCTAACGACAGCAAAACAGTCTTCTTTGTTAAAGGGAATGAAGCTCTGAGACCTTATCAGTTATACAGAGCGGATGCTTTTGGCAAAGGGAACGGGACACTGGTTTACGAGGAAAAAGATGAACTCTTCAACATTTCCGTTTACAAAAGTAAAACAAACGATTATCTGATGCTTTATTCGGGAAGTTTTACGACAAGTGAGATTTCTTTACTTGATGCAAACAACCCGACAGGAACTTTCAAACCCTTTATGCCCCGTAAAAAGGATGTTGAGTATTCCGTTTACCCTCATAAGTCGAAATTCTTTGTTCTTTACAAAGATGACAATTCAAAGAATTCCATGGTATATGAAGCTCCGCTAAAGGGGTATGAATCGATGTCAAAATGGAATATCCTGATTGCACATGATCCTCAGGTGAAGATTGAAAATCTTGATGTCTTCGACAATTTTATGGTGGTACAGGAGAGAACCGAGGGATTGCGGAAGCTGAGAACCATCACTTTCGACACATATGTCTCAAGATGGCTTGATTTCCCCGAAGCTGTTTATTCTCTCAATCTGAGTGGTACTCCCGAATACACTTCGAAAACAATCAGATACACTTACACATCACTCAACAGACCATGGACCACTTTTGAATATGATGTCTTTTCAGGTCAGACCAAAAAATTGAAGGTTCAGGAGATTCCGAGTGGATTCAATCCGGATGACTATTCAGTTGAGAGATTGTGGGCAACAGCTCCTGACGGGAAAAAGGTACCGATGGCTGTGGTTTACAAAAAGGACCTTAAAAAAGACGGGAACAATCCTGCACTTTTATATTCCTATGGATCGTATGGAGCTTCCACCGAGGCAAACTTCAACTCGTCGGTTTTCAGCCTCGTTGACCGTGGATTCGTCTATGGCATCGCTCAAATCAGAGGCGGTAGCGAACTCGGTGAAGAGTGGTATGAGGATGGCAAACTCCTGAATAAAAAGAATACATTCACCGATTTCATTGCCTGCGCAGAATATCTGGTGAACAACAAATACACAAAACCGGAGAAACTTGCCATCATGGGTGGAAGTGCCGGCGGACTTCTTGTGGGTGCGTGCGTAAACATGCGTCCCGACCTTTTCCATGTCGTCCTTGCAATCGTCCCGTTTGTGGATGTAATAAACACTATGCTTGACGAGACACTGCCTCTTACAACTCAGGAATGGGAGCAGTGGGGGAATCCAAAGGAAGAAAAGTATTACAAATATATGTTGTCTTACTCGCCTTATGACAATGTAAAAGCGGTTAAATATCCCAACATTTTGGCTACAGGCGGGCTGAACGACTCACAGGTCAGTTTTCATGAGCCGACAAAATTTGTAGCGAAACTGAGAGAGCTAAAAAAGGATGACAACATAACCGTTCTGAAAATGAATATGGAATCCGGTCATGGTGGAGCCTCGGGAAGATATGCCAGATTGAAGGAAGTGGCTTACCAGTACGCTTTTATTCTTGACAGAATGGGCTACACAAAATAGAGTGACTGTCAGCGAAACCTGAAGAGGTCACCAACCTCGAGGACAGGATCCCCTCCGCTGCTTACAAATTCATTGCGGTGGTTGTCATATTTATAATCTGACGACCACCGGTCTATATTTTTCCTTATTTCGGAAACTGCCTCGGCAATCAGGTCAATTTCGTCATTTGTCATTGTTGGATGTATTGATACCCTGACCCATCCGGGTTTTTCGGAGAGGTCGCCATGGCTGATTTTTTCAGTAATTCTTTTAGACATCCAGGGATCGACATTCAGAAGATAGTGTCCGTAAGTGCCTGCGCATGAACAACCACCCCTGACCTGAATTCCATACCTGTCGTTGAGAATTTTCACAACCAGATTATAGTGGATATTATCCATGTAGAATGACACACAACCGAGTCTGTCGCGGTGGTTGCCTGCAAGGATATGGAGTCCGGGTATCCTGTCGAGTTTTTCCATGAATCCCGGCAGCATCTCATGTTCACGGGAAATAATGTTTTCAGTTCCCATCTCTTCCTTCAGCATGATAGCCATTGCAGCCTTTATAGTCTGGAGAAACGGGGGAGTTCCGCCATCCTCCCTTGCTTCAATATCATCCACAAATCTGTATTCACCCCAGGGATTAGTCCAGTCGACTGTGCCTCCACCCGGATCATCGGGCACAGTATTGTGGTAGAGTTCCGAATCAAAAACCAGCACGCCGGGGGTTCCGGGTCCACCGAGAAATTTATGAGGAGAAAAGAAAATGGCATCCAGTTTCTCTGCCGGGTCTGCCGGATGCATATCGATATCCACATAGGGAGCGGAGCAAGCGAAATCGATAAAAGCGTATCCACCTGCTTCATGCATTATTTTAGCGAGTTTATGATATGGAGTTACTATTCCTGTAACATTTGAGCACGCGCTGAAAGCCCCAAATTTCACGGGGCGGTCCTGGTATTTCTCGAGTTCCATTTGCAGATTTTCTTCGGAAACGAGTCCGTTTTCAGCAGGTGGAACCACAACCACATCGCAAATGGTCTCGAGCCATGAAGTTTGGTTGGAATGGTGTTCCATATGAGTAAGGAAGACCACCGGTTTCACAGTCTCTTCCATGTGGATAAATTTCCTCAACAACTCGGGTACCCTTAAACCGAGTATTCTTTGAAATTTGTTGATCACGCCTGTCATTCCTGAACCGGCAGTAATAATGATATCTTTCCCGGAGGCATTTACATGCTCTTTGATTTTTTTGTGGGCATGGTGATATGCCCTTGTCATCACCGAACCCGTATAGTTTGATTCGGAGTGGGTATTCCCTACGAGGGGACCAAACCTGCCGGCAATTGCCTCTTCGATTGGCAGATATAGTCTTCCGCTCGCTATCCAGTCGGCATAGATGAGCTTCTTTTTTCCCTGAATCGTGTTGATTGTCACATCGTTTCCGGAAGTGTTACGGCGAAAGGAGAGAAAATGTTCTTCAAGTTTGGTCATATTTGATTTGAATGTTATTTTAGGTTCGAGAAAATCTTATTAATCTGAATCAGGACTTTTCAGGCAGATTAAATCCTGATCAACTTAAATTTTGAACGATATTTTATGTTAGACCCAAATCATAAAAACTGGGACATAAATAAAGGTGACTATAAGCGCGATTACACTGAGACGAATCGTTTCCTCCGTGAACAGGAAAGGAAGAAAAAAGCCAAACAAGTTCTTCTTGTTACCATCTCGATAACCCTGTTAGTTAGCGCGCTCTACGGAATCTTTTATTTGATGTCAGAATAATTGTCTCTTTATTTCTTTATGAGACCATCATTTCTTATTTTTCAGACAAGAATTTAAAAAAGAATTGTCCAAAAATAAGAAAATAGATGATGCAGTTTTACATAGGAATAGACGGAGGCGGTACCAAGACACATCTTTTTTGTCTTGACGACCAAAATAACAAGATTGGAGAGAGTTTCGGCGGAAACTCCAACTTCCTTATGAACGGGGTAGAAGCCGTTTCAGAGACACTTTTCAATCTTATCAACGATTTCATTTCAACCAACAAACTTGATTACAACGACCTCGTTGCAACGGTACTCGGAACCACAGGTGCCGGCAGAGTTGCAGATGCAAAGCGGCTCGAAGAGGCAGTAATTAAAAAATTCCTTTCCAACAATATCCATTTCCAAAATTTCTCAATAGTATCAGACGCAAGAATCGCACTCGAAACGGCATTTCCCGGCGTTAGTGGAGCAATTCTCATTGCAGGTACCGGTTCCATTATGTTTGGCAAAAATCAAAATGGAGATATCTACAGGGTTGGCGGACTTGGGAGATTTCTTGGTGACGAAGGAAGTGGCTTTAAACTCGGGCAAAGGGGTCTTACAGCCACCGGAAGAGCTATTGACGGAAGAGGTGAAGACACCCTGATAAAAACACTGGTGGAAGAAAAATTCGGATTTAAAGAGCCGAATGACCTGATCACCGCAGTTTATACCAATAATTTTGATATCGCATCTGTTGCGCCTTTGGTGGTTGAAGCTGCCGGTAATGGGGATGCCATCGCTCTCAAAATTCTGGATGAAGAATCTGACGGTTTGATTGACCATGTGAGGGCGATGATGAAAAAATTTGGTGATGAGCCATTGAGACTCTCGTTCGTCGGAAGTGTACTGGTGAAATCAAATAAATTTTCAGAGATGTTCAAAGCAAAACTCGCCGAGAGGCTTCCGCAGGTGGAATTGAAACAAACAGACCATCCTCCCGTAATGGGAGCTGTCTGGCTGGCTCAGAGTGGCAAACTTTAGAAACAGTTTATTCTCCCGGATGAAAAAACATTAAACCAATTTCAGTTTCATCCTTTTTGATTTGTTAACCATTTTTATAATCCCGGAATGATAATAATATGAGTAGAAAAGAACACAGGCACCCCTGGTCATGGATACCCACTCTCTATTTTGCTGAAGGCATCCCCTATGTGATTGTGATGACAGTTTCGGTCGTGATGTACAAGGATTTAGGGGTCTCAAATACAGATATAGCACTGTTTACAAGCTGGCTCTATCTTCCATGGGTTATCAAACCGCTGTGGAGTCCGATTGTTGATATTGTAAAAACGAAGAGGTTGTGGACGGTTGCCATGCAGGGATTGCTTGCAGCCGGGTTTGTCGGTGTGGCTTTCACCCTCACACTACCGATTGAGGATTTCTTTTGGCCCTCGATGATTTTCCTTGCCCTGATGGCACTGGCATCGGCAACTCATGATATTGCCGCAGACGGTTTTTATTTGCTGGCATTGGACAAGGACAAACAATCGTTTTTTGTCGGAATCAGAAGCACATTCTACAGAGCTGCCACACTGTTCGGAAATGGTGTTCTGGTGTTCTTTGCCGGGTATTTCACCAAAAATTATTTCAAAGGTGAAGCAGAACCTGCCTGGATGATAGTTTTTGGAATTGCAGCAGGTCTGTTCCTTCTCTTCTTTGTTTATCACAAATTTATGCTTCCTTATCCCGCTGATGATTCACCGAGAGTGGAAGAGGGGAAGAATAAACTGAATGAATTTTTTCTGGCTTTCGCAGGATTTTTCAAGCAGAAGAAAATTGGTTTGATACTTTTCTTTCTCCTCGTTTACCGTCTGCCTGAAGCTCAGCTTGTGAAAATGGTTGCTCCTTTTCTGAAAGACCCCGTCTCAAAAAGTGGTATGGGATTGAGTAATGAGCAGTTTGCTGTTGTGTATGGAACCGCAGGTATAATCGCCCTCACCATCGGCGGTATACTCGGTGGTATTGCAATCTCGAAACATGGACTTAAGAGATGGATTTGGCCCATGCTTGTAGCGATGCACCTCCCGATTCTTGCTTTCTGGTATCTGGCTGCCACCCCTCCACATGATATCTTTATCATCGGAGTTGCGGTGGTGGTTGAGCAATTTGGTTACGGCTTTGGTTTTGCAGCCTACATGGTCTATATGATGTATGTTTCCGACAACAAATATAAAACTTCCTCCTACGCTGTCTGCACCGGTTTTATGGCATTGGGTATGATGATTCCGGGCATGTGGTCCGGCTGGCTGGAGGAGACGGTGGGATATTCCAACTTTTTCATGATTGTGCTACTCACGGCAATCCCAAGCCTCTTTGCGACATGGCTGATTCCGCTTGACGCCGATTATGGAAAAAAATAGCCCGTCACGGACGATGGACAGCAAAATGGTCAGGCTTTCGACGCTTCTTTTGCTCCTTTTTCTTTCGATCACCGGTTGTGAAAAAAAGGTGGTTGATGGAAGTGAGCCGGAAACAGCCGTAGCTGCGGATGATATCTACAGCAAGCTGGAAGAGACACCCGACCCCGGTGAAATATTCTCGACTGAACCTGACCCCTTCATCGATTCCATCCTCTCAAAAATGACGCTGGAGGAGAAAGTCGGGCAGTTGCTGTTTCCTGCAGTTCAACCCGGGAGAATGACAAAGGAATATCTCGAAAACAAGCATTTCGAAAACTATAAACCTGGCGGCTTTGTCCTTTTCGGTTCGAGCATGATGAAATCAGCTCAGTTGATAAGGGAATTGCAGCAGTATTCCAAAATTCCTTTACTCTTTGCGGAAGATTTTGAAAGGGGAGTTGCGATGCGGATTCCCGGTGCAAAATCATATCCTTTCAACATGGCACTGGCAGCAGCAAACTCGCCTCTCCTTGTTTATGAAATGGGAAAGAGGATTGCCCGTGATTCAAAAATTCTCGGGGTCAACTGGAATCTCAGCCCCGTTGCAGATATCAATAACAATATCGCAAATCCTATCATTAATGTCCGTTCGTTTGGTGAGGACCCAGAACAGGTGGCTGAACTGGCAATTATGATGATGAAGGGTCTTCATGCCGGGGGTGTACTCTCATCTTTAAAACACTTCCCCGGACACGGCAACACTTCCACCGATTCTCACACAGATCTCGCAGTAATAAAAGGTACTGATGAACAGTTTCGTTCGACCGAACTTTTTCCTTTCAGAAAATGCATCGAGAAAGGGGCTTACAGTGTCATGGTCGGGCATCTTGGAGTGGAATCACAAAATACACCCGATACACCTGCAACACTCTCCTACAACATTGTAACGAAATTACTGAGGGAACAGCTTGGCTTCAAGGGTATCGCAAATACCGATGCAATGAGCATGAAGGCTGTTTCCAAGTATAACAAACCCGGAGAGGCAGCGGTAAGGACGATAAAGGCGGGGATGGATGTAATCATGGCATCGCTCGATTCCAAGGAAGCATTCATTGCCATAGTTGCAGCCGTCAGGAGGGGAGAGATTAAGGAATCCAGAATTGACCTTTCAGTTAGAAAAGTGTTGCAGGCGAAAAGATGGACCGGACTTTTCGACAGCAAGCCCGCTTCGATTTCAGAAGTATCGAAACTTGATGCCGAGCGGGAGGTGGATGAGATTGCAAGGGACCTTGCAATCAGGTCGATTACACTGTTGAAATCAAATCCGGGTCTGTTTCCGTTGGACAAAAAGAAAAAATACTTTCATCTGGTAATTAAGGACGGGCGTGATTTCCCTAATTATAAGTCGTTCCTCAGTGAGCTGAATTCCAGAAATAAAAATATTGACACCTGGGAATTACCTTTGAAACCTGATGATACAGATCTTGAAATTCTCTCCGAGAAACTCACAGGTACCAAAGAGGTGATAGTCTCTGTTTATCTTCAGATCCGTAATGCGACAGGGAAGATTAACATGGAAAAATCGACCATAAAAGTAGTGCAGGATCTTCTGAAGAAGGGGAAAAAAGTTATTCTGCTGGCGCACTGTCATCCCTACATTTTGTTGAATTTTCCCCAGGTTGATGTATTTGTGACGAACTATGGAGCCGAGATTGCGGGTGAGAAAGCGCTGGCGGCTGCTGTTTTTGGCGAAAACAATATCTCGGGTAGACTTCCGGTATCCATTCCCGGCACCGAATTTAAAAGAGGGAGTGGAATCGACTTGTTGAAAGAACAGGGCAGAACCCAGGGACTTTCTGACAAGTACAAGAGAATTGATGAGCTGGTAAACAGCGGAATAAAGGATTCCATCTTTCCCGGGGCAGCAATTTCCATAATCAAGGATGGAAAATTGTTCTATGAGAATTCGTACGGGCGATTCACATATGAGCCCTCATCTTTCTCAGTAAAAACAAATTCGATGTATGACATTGCATCCCTGACAAAAGTGACAGCAACCACTTTTGCAGTGATGAAACTGCTTGAGGAGGGGAAAATCTCGCTCGATGATCCTGTCGAAAAATATATTCCCGGGTTTGTGAATAAAAAAAAAGTTACAATAAAAACCATTCTAACCCACACTTCCGGTCTGCCTGCTTCGGGTAAGTTTTTCAGGTCGGTGAAGGGTCCTGACGAAATATTTAATGAAATTTGCGAACTGAATCTGGATTATAAGACAGGTACGAAAACTGTTTATTCTGATCTTGGGATGATCGTGCTCGGCAGACTTGTCGAGAAAGTTGCGGGAAAGAATCTCGATCAATTTATGAGGGAGATATTGTGGAGCCCGATAGGGATGTTGAGCACAAAATATAATCCCGAGCAGGTCGACATTCCATATTGCGTACCGACAGAAATAGATGATTTCTGGAGAAACAGGTTGATACAAGGATCGGTTCACGATGAAAACTGTTTTGCACTCGGAGGAATGACGGGGCACGCGGGCTTATTTTCCACCGTTGAAGACATCAGAAAATTTATGATAATGTTTCTCTCCGGAGGAGTTTTTGACGGTGTTAGATATCTGAAACAGGAGACAATCACTCAATTTATTACCCGTCAAAGCAACAATTCATCAAGAGCACTCGGATGGGACACCAACTTCAAACATGCCGGTGTAGGGGGAAAATCGTTTGCTGAGAACTCATTCGGACATACAGGTTTTACCGGCACATCCATTTGGGCTGATTACCGGAAAAAATTTGCTGTCATCCTTTTTACAAACAGGGTCTATCCGACAAGGAAAAAAGAGGGAATAAAAAACTTCAGAATCAGACTTCATGAGGCATTAGCCACACTTCTGATGTAGATTTAATTGATTTTCCCGATATTTTTTCAAATATTTGCTTAAACGATTTTGAATTATTGGAGAACAATCTTTGCAACAGGCAAATATTACCAATGTAAAACCCCTCCTTCAGAGTTACACACTCGATGGCGACTTAATTCTTTGCATTTTTCAATGTGCTTCCACGGGACAGAAGTTTGCTGCCATGTCCCATATTCCCACCACTATTAATGAACCTGTTTTTAGAGGAAGTGAAGAGAGTGCACTTAATAATGTAAGGCACTCGATGTCCCGCATATTTCAGAAAATAATAAACGGCAGGTTTGGAAGCAGAATTTACGATGATGAAAAGTTTTTTGATACAAAGGCAATTCTCCATAATCGTGTAAGTCAGCCTTCGGAGGATGCCATTAATACCGGTATAGTTCTCGCTTTCACTTCCATTAGTTCTCATTTCAGATGGGACGAGGAGTCACAATCGTGGACTGCGAACCGGATACCGGAGGACTTGAAGCAATACGGGTTCGAGAAAATCCTCCGTGAAGGAAAACCACTGGTGGATTCGGAAAAGAAATTCCTTTCCAGAGTTCTGTTGATGGTTGCCGGAGCGGACGAAACTTTGAGGGAAATAGAAAAGCTTTTCCTCTTTGACTTCATTTTTCCGGTACCCAGGGATCTGAGTGACATAAGAGTACCGCATGAGATAACCCGGGAAGAGTGCGACGAACAAACCCGCTTTGAATTCAAAAAGGCCGTAATTTTGTTCGCTTGGGCAATAGCCTTAACCGACAGGGAGCTTGACAGACGGGAAGCGGATTTCATTATGGAACTGGGGAGCAAGATGAAACTGGACGAGGTTCTTGTGATGAATCTTTGTGAAATTGCCGGGAAATTTGTACTCGTAAAATACCTCGAACATTTGTCTGCCGGGCTGACAGACAGAGAAAAAATTAAAGCAAAAGCCAGGGAGATCTCAAGAATTCTCCTTTTAAGTGATGAAGAAACAACCGAGGTGATCGGGAAATTTTTCTCTGAATAATTGCATTTCCCAATAACTGATTAAAAAAAATAAAGTAAATGAAATTCCTTTTATCGTTCTTTGAAATAGAAAAACACGGCTCCTCCGTAAAAACAGAAATATTAGCCGGTATTACAACTTTTTTCACCATTTCGTATATCATTATCGTTAATCCGAAAGTGCTGGCTGTCGCCGGAATTCCTGAGGAACCGACAATGGTTGCCACAATTCTGGTAGCTTTTCTGGGCACATTTTTAATGGGAGTCTATGCGAAACGACCCTTTGCAATCGCTCCATATATGGGGATGAATGCTTTTATCGCATATACTGTTGTAAAAATAATGGGGCATTCCTGGCAAACAGCCATTGGTGCAATATTGATCAGCGGTATCATCCTCATTGTCCTTACGGTAACAGGATTGCGGGGCTGGCTGGCAAAATCGATACCGACTTCGCTGAAACTTGCATGCACTGTGGGAATCGGTTTTTTCCTAACTTTTATCGGATTGATCAAATCGGGGATAATTGAAAGTGCAGGTGGTCCACCTGTTAGAATCGGACATCTGAACAACCCCGAGGTCTATCTGGCTATACTCGGGTTTATCGTCATTGCGCTTCTGATGATGAAAAAGGTGAAGGGAGCTATTCTCCTTGGAATTCTCGCAATCACTTTTCTGGGGTTTGTTACGGGATTGGAGGATCTCCCAAAGAGATGGGTTAGCATGCCACCCGATATTTCGCCGATAGTATGGCAGTTTGATCTGATAGGGGCACTTCAATGGAGTTTTGCATCGATTATTTTAACGATCGTTGTAATGGACATTGTTGATACTATTGGAACCCTGATGGCGCTTTCGATGGTGGGTAATTTACTGGATGAGAAGGGTGAACTGCCTCATGTAGAGAGACCGATGCTGAGTGATGCGATTGCAACCACTCTTGCAGGTATAATTGGAACCACAACTGCCGGAGCTTACATCGACTCTGCAACCGGAATTGAAGCAGGGGGGAGAACAGGCCTTACCGCGGTGGTTACATCGTTTCTCTTTTTACTGACGCTTTTTATTTCACCATTTGTGGCGGCGATTCCGGCTTACGCTTATGCACCGGCATTGATGGTTGTGGGTCTGTTGATGATCGGCATGGTCACACATCTCAATTTTACAGATTTTAGTGAGGCGGTACCCGTATTTGTTACTATTGTTCTGATGGCATTCAGTTATAATATAGGGATAGGGATGACAGGTGGATTCATTGTTTACATCATTTTTAAGCTTGCGGCTAAACGGAGTTCCGAAATATCAACCGGTATGTGGGCACTGGGCATTATCTCTTTGATACTGTTCATAATTTACCCCTACTGATGATGCTCAGCTTCAGGCAAATTACAGAAAGGAAGATGTCATGACAACGAAAGCGGGATATGTTACGATTCTGGGAGCACCCAATGCGGGTAAAAGTACCCTCATGAATGCTTTACTCGGTGAGAAAATCTCAATCACCACTTCAAAACCCCAGACAACACGCAAAAGAGTTCTTGGTATTCTTTCAGAGGAAAACTACCAGATCATTTTTCTTGATACTCCCGGTATCCTCGAGCCGAGATATAAATTGCAGGAAAAAATGATGGATTATGTGAATATTTCCCTTCAGGATGCGGATATAATTGTATGGCTCCATGATGCTCAGGCTCCACCTCTCGAGGAGGAGGATTCTGCGATTGGTCAGATATTTAAACTCGTAAAAAAAGTGAATGTCCCCAAAATCGCATGCGTAAATAAAATAGACATCGATGAGAAAAAAACCATCGAAAGCATCGAATATTTCGAGGGGACAAAGAAATTCGACAAAGTGGTACCGATTTCTGCCTTGGCAAGTGTCAATCTTCAGATGATCAAAGAGTTCTTTATTGAACACCTTCCCGAACATCCGAAATATTATCCCGAGGACGACCTCTCCGATGAAAACGAGCGGTTTTTTGTATCCGAGATTATAAGGGAAAACATCTTTGAACTGTATGAAAAGGAAATTCCCTACAGTTGTGAAGTGGTGATTGAGGAGTTCAAAGAACGGGAGGGACGAAAGGATTTTATTGCCGCAATGATTTATGTCGAGAGGGATTCACAAGCGGGAATCATTATCGGGAAAAAGGGTTCGATGATCAAAAAACTTGGTGAAAAGTCGCGAGCCGGTATCGAATCATTTCTTGACAGGGAGGTGTATCTCGATATCCGTGTGAAAGTAAGATCAAACTGGCGGAGCGACGACAGATATCTGAAGTATTTCGGATATTCGACAGATGACGGGGATTGACCCGGCGGATGAACAGTTCAAGAATTCGTGAATTTAAGGCAGAATTAATTCTCCTTCTGCTTACTGTGATATGGGGCGGGACATTTTCTCTAATCAAAAATGCACTCGATCATGTCTCACCGTTTGTTTTTGTTTCTCTCCGCTTTGGGTTTGCGTCCCTTGTGTTTCTTCCGTTTGTTTATAAACATTTGAAGGGACTTGACAGGGGTAAACTTCTTGACGGTTTTTGGATTGGATTCTGGTTTTTTCTCGGGTTTATTCTGCAGACGGTTGGACTGCAATATACAACGGCATCAAAGTCGGCATTTATTACAGGCACATTTGTGATATTTACCCCTCTTGCTCAAACAATTATTGAGCGGAGACCACCGTCACTTGTGAATTCCATTGGGATCGGGATTGTTGCAGTCGGGATTATATTCCTCTCAAGCGGGGACGGGGATGTAATCAGTGTGTTGACGGAGCTCGGCAGCACATTTAATTTTGGTGATTTCCTTACTCTTCTTTGTGCTATGTCATTCGGGATTTATATAGTGTATTTGGATGTTGTTACGAAGAGGAATAATTATCTCTATACAACCTTTTCTCAACTGGCATTCACAGCGGTGGTATCCATTTTGCTTATGCCCGTTTTCCATTTTACAGGGGTGGAGGTCATAAAATTTTCACCGGATATCGATGTGGTTTTGGCATTGATTTACACGACGCTTTTTGCAACACTGTTTAACATAACGATGATGACAAAATATCAGAAGGAAGTACCCCCTGTGAAGGCAGCGATTATTTATGCTTTTGAGCCGATATTCGCCGCGGTGATTGCATTTTTGTTGCTCGGTGAACAGTTCACGAAACTTGGTTTGATCGGGGCAGGAATAATCTTTTTTGGGCTGTTGTTCACAGAGGTCTTCAAGAAAGACGAGGTTGCGGATGATTAGGGCTGCAATGGTTGTCAAAGGATTTGTTCAGGGAGTTGGTTTTCGATATTTTATTTATCGGGAAGCAACAGATATCGGTGTGACCGGATTCGTGAGAAACCTTTGGTCGGGTGATGTCGAAATAGTGGCAGAGGGAGAGGAATGGCAGATTGAGGCACTTCATCAGAAAGCGAAAGAAGGTCCGATGAGATCGAATGTGAAATCTGTGACAGTAATTAAAGAAAAAGCAAATAATGAATTTACTAAATTTGAGATTAGACATTGAAAATTAGAATCGGAAACGGATACGATGTCCACCAGCTTGAAGAGGGAAGGAAACTGACCCTCGGGGGAGTAGAAATACCTTCTGAAATTGGTCTGCTCGGACACTCAGATGCGGATGTGTTGTTACACGCAATCATGGATGCCCTGTTGGGGGCGCTTGCACTTGGGGATATCGGGAAGCACTTCCCTGATACCTGTATTGCGTTCAAAGATATCGACAGCAAACTTCTTTTGAAGCATTCGTATCAACTCGTTAAAGAGAAGGGCTACAGACTTGTAAACTGCGACTCTGTAGTTGTGCTCGAGAAACCAAAGATTGCGAAGTATGTACCTGCCATGAAAGAGATGATATCGGATATCCTTGAATGTAGCCCGGATGATATCTCTATCAAAGCCACCACTTCAGAGCAAATGGGTTTTATTGGCAGGGGAGAGGGTGCCGTGGCTTACGCTGTAGTGTTGCTTCAGAAGACAGAGGCAGGTAATGAACCTGTTTAAACGGATCCCGCGAACTCCCGAAGAGAAGCAAAAACTCCGCTCCGAACGGTTTATGATCGTTCTATCGGGTGTTTTGATGGGGTTTGCGTATCCACCTTTTCCATTTCCGGTAACCGCTTTCATTGCACTTGTCCCGTTTCTTTATGTCCTGACGAGACGGGAGAAACTCATCGATTTAAACAGGGCGGGCTATTTTTTTGGTTTTGTAACCGGACTGGTTTCCCTCTACTGGGTCGGGGCTTACACTGTAGGCAAAGATCCATTTCTGATGATTGGAGGGGGATTGATGCTTTTTGCCAACCCGATTTTCTTTATCATCCCGACTACTCTCTACTATGCCCTGTCCAGGTCGAAATTTGTCGGGAAGGAGAAGGCGATCTGGTTACTTCCCCCGTTTTGGGCATTCTACGAATATTTTTACATGAATATCGACCTGAACTTCCCATGGATTACCCTTTCAAATTCATTGGCAAATTTCCCGGTTTTCTACAAGATTAGCGATATCATCGGAGCTCTCGGAGTTACGATGCTGCTCCTTTATATAAATATTATCCTCTTCCGGATTTGGGAAAAATGGCGTACTGAAAAGAAAACCGACAGGATGGCGCTAAGGATTTTGAATGTCCTTATACTTGTTCCCCTTTTTTACGGAATCGTCACCCGTGATGATCAGCCGGTACAGGAGACTCTAAGAACCGGACTGGTACAGCCAAATCTCGATCCCTACGAAAAGTGGGCAGGTGGCAATCTTGATGACATTCTGAATAAATATTTTACCCTCTCAGACAAGGCGGTTAAAGAGGGAGCTCAACTAATTATCTGGCCCGAAACGGCGTTGCCCGTCTATCTCATGAACGGTCAGTATGACGCTCAGGTACAAAGAATTTACAGTTATGCCGACAGTAACAAAGTTTATATTCTTACAGGTATGCCGCATATTAAAATGTTTCAACCCGGTGACAAGCTTCCCCCCGATGTAAAATCCTACAAGGGAAGTGACATTAAATATGCGACTTATAATTCAGTTCTGCTGTTTGCCCCCGGTGACCGGACCGTTCAGCAGTATGGGAAAGTAAAGCTCGTTCCTTTTGGCGAGCGAACCCCTTATATCGATCAGCTTCCTTTTTTGGGAAATGTTTTGCAATGGGGAGTTGGGCTGAGCAGTTGGAATGTGGGGCAGGAGTCGATGGTATTTTCTGCTAATGTAAAGACATCAACCGGCAAGCGGGAGGTAAAGTTTGGTGCTCTTGTATGTTTCGAATCGGTTTTCCCTAATTTTGTGACAGAGTTTTCACAGAAGGGTGCTGAATTTTTTGCAGTTGTTACAAATGACAGTTGGTACGGCAACACATCAGGACCATATCAGCATAAAGAATTTTCCACTCTCCGGGCGCTTGAAAATCACCGGGCATTTGTTCGGGCAGCAAACGGCGGCATTTCGTGCCTGATTAATCAGTCGGGAACAACGCAAACTGCGACAAGGATGTATGAGACTGCCGTGATCACGGTGGATGTTCCGTTGTTGAAGAAAAGCACTCTGTTCATGAACAGTGCATTTGTTGTACCGTATCTAACGATTTTATTGTCAGTAATTGCAGTCCTTCTTTGGATATATCAGGTAATTATTGAGAAAAAGAATAAAACTGAAAAACGAGGTTAGTATGAAAAACAGATTGGTGAAATTGCTTCTCCCTGTTCTAATGATTCTTACCCTTTCGGGATGCAAAGATGTGCCCTCAAATTCACTTTACAAAGAAGAATATGAGAAAGTCCGGAATTCTGTGAAAGGTTTGCTCGGACAGGAATATGACGCGATCAACTTCCGCGAAATCAAGGAGGGGTACACAAACGATCAAAAAACGGAATTTGAGGTTGAATTCAAGTTTGACCTCAACAAACCTGTTCCGATCGTTGGTATCCAAAAGGACATACCCGGGACTCTGAAATTTGAAAAGAGAGAGTCAAAGTGGGAGTGCACACTAAACACAGGCAACACTTCCGGATTTTTTAATCTGTTGAAATAGGGATCGAAAAATGAGAAAGTTATTTTTTCTCCTGATTCTGGGTTCGGGTATCACTTTTTCTCAAGGGAGTCTTTTTGACGAGATCACGGGAACCATAAACGACCTTACAAAAATTACTTTGAACATTGTGGATATCAGTGATGCCGAAGAGAATGATATTGGTGCCGGACTCGCTGCCGACATCGATAAAAACATGGCTGCCGGATCTACAAAGAGATGGGATGTCGATAAAGTATTCAAGAAAATCCTGAAGTTTGTCGAAAGAAAAGGGATAAACTATAATTACAAAATTGTGAATGACAAGGAAGTTAATGCCTTTGCAATTGCGGGAGGCAGAATATACCTGAACACCGGAATTCTGAATTTCGTGAAAAGTGAGGATGAACTCGCTTTTGTTATAGCTCACGAACTCGGACACATCGAGAAGAAACACTGCATAAACAAAATAAAGCTGACCTATATCGCCGGGAAGTTCGATGTAAATCTTGCGATGCTTGTTGATGCAATGAAATCGGTTTATGATGTCCCTTTCACCAAATATGATGAGTATGAGGCTGATGAATACGGGGTAACTCTCCTGAAGAAGGCGGGATACAAGAAGTTTGGAGCGATAGCATTCTTTAAACGCCTCGCAGAGCTCTTCAAGGAAACCGACAGAGACCCTGTGAATGATTTTGTCGCATCGCATCCTTTGTCACTGGAAAGAGCAAAGAGAATAGAAAACATGCAATAAAAGGGAGCAGTTATGAGCAGGAAAAAGATTTTCCTGATAACAGGTGGTGTGGCTTTATTTTTAATTGCAGGCGGTATTTTTGCACTGCTGACTTTTGGCAAACCTGAGTATGCGGGTTTTCGTTCGTTCCGTGTGATTTCGATCGAAGACTCAACACTTAAGGCTGAAATAACAATTGGTATCAGGAACAAGGTGTTCTTCGATATCACACTCGAAAAACTGCGGGCTGACCTTGTTGATCTTTCGAAGAAAATCGGAAACATTGCCGTAGATCAGAAGGTGGTGCTTCCGGCAGATTCGGTTGCAGATATGCGGGTAAACCTCACCCTGAACATCAATCAGGCATTGAAACTCTTCAATGGCATGGGTGATACAGCCCGCCTGAGCGTCAGTGGTTATGCAGTAGCCGGACTTTCTTTTATTACCCTCCCTGTCGATTTTGACATTCCGGTCCCCCTGAACATCAAAGATTCCCTCTTTAATAAAACAGGTTCACCCGTAAATGATTCCATTGTTTCCATTAAAAAAATAAGCGACATTTCCCTGGAGGGGGATTCAATTAAATTTGATCTGACGGTTCAGGTAAATAATCCTTACGATGTCAATTTTGAAATTTCGGGAGTTGACAGCGGAATGGTAATGCTCGGAAACAAACCTGCCGGGAAAATTTCACTTGAAGAGTCACTGATTGTCGGAAAGCTGGAAAAAAATGCCACAGGAATTATCAACGCCGCCTGTTATATCGGCGACCTTCTCTCATCGGGTCCCTCAACCCTGTTCGGGCTTTTCACTTCCGCAGGAAAGGTCGCGTACACAGTAAAAGGGAAATTGAGGATAAAAATATTTGATCAAACAGCTACAATTCCCCTAAATTATAACGGGAAATTTGATATTAAGGAGATACTAAGACCATGAAACAATGTCCGAAATGTCACAGCAACAACAACGATGAGGCAAAATTCTGTGCCGACTGTGGAGCCCCCATGCAGGCAGGAGCTTCCATGCCATCAGGCGGGTCAAAACTGATTAGGATTGGCAGGAATCCACAGAATACTCTCAAACTGGAGGGATCAGGGATTTCGAATTTCCATTGTGAACTGGAAATCCATGGCGGAATCTGTACGATCCGGGATAAAAACTCGACAAACGGAATCTATATCAACGGGAAAAGGGTCACCTCCGCTACACTTCAGAAGGGGGATACCGTTACTCTTGGAAAATCTCACATACTGGACTGGCAAAACCTCGTCACTTCCGGCGGTTATACTCCTCCATCAAAAGCGGCTTTGGGTAACACAGGTAAAAAGGAATATTTCATTGGTCGAAATCCCGACTGTGACAGAGTGATCGATAATATCAAGGTGAGCAGGAGGCATTGCCGGCTTTATCAGGAAGGTGATTCCTGGTTCGTGGAAGATCTTGGCAGCAGCAATGGCACATTTCTGAACGGGATTAAAGTATTAAAATCAAAAATTATTTCCTCGGACATTCTTACAGTGGGTGGAGTCCCGTTTTCTCTTGATTCACTTCTGGGTGGTTCCAAAAAATCCCTTGATGAGATATCTATTTCAGCACAACATTTGATCTATTATGGAGGCGAAAAAAGACTGATTGATGATATAAGTCTAAATATCTCCCCGGGCCAGTTCATTGGATTAATAGGCGGATCGGGTGCCGGTAAAACCACATTGATGTATCTTATTTGCGGAATTAACAAACCTTCATCGGGTGATGTTAAAATAAACGGGGAATCACTTGTGGCGAATCCTGAAAGTTTTAAAGGTGTCTTCGGTTATGTCCCGCAGGATGATATTCTGCACAGAGAACTGGAAGTTCGCGAGTCACTCCTCTACACCGGGAAGCTCAGGCTGGGTCATCAATTTGAGGAGACTGAAATTGATGAGAGAGCCGGGAAAGTTATTAAAAAATTGAGACTCCAGGAAGCAGAAAATGTGAAGATTGGTTCTCCTGAGAAAAAGGGAATTAGTGGCGGACAAAGGAAAAAAGTAAATCTGGCTCAGGAATTAATGACCGACCCTAATATTCTTGTGCTGGATGAACCAACATCCGGTCTTGATCCCCGATCAGACAGGGAGGTGATGCAGATTCTAAGGGGGATTGCTGATGAAGGAAGAACTGTTCTGCTTACCACTCACAATATTTCCGAGGCAAATTTTAAGTTTTTTACTCATGTGATTGTTTTGGCTAAGAACGGAAAGCTTGCCTTTTTTGGACCATCTTCCGAAGTAAATGAGTACTTTGGAGTTGACGATCCTGTTAAAATTTTTGATGAGTTGGATAAATTCGCACCCGATCAGTGGAAACAGAAATTTAGAAATTCCAAGTATTTCGATAATTTTGCAAATCCTGACACAATAATTAGAAAACCCCAAACACAAAACAAAACTGTTCCACAAACGGCTGACATTTTTAATCAACTGACTACGCTGACTTCCAGATATTTAAAGATTAAAATGCGGGATACAATAAATTTAATCTTTCTTCTGATTCAAGCGCCACTAATCGCTCTTTTCATCAATCTTTTATTTAAACAAAACGGAGATGAATTTAAAGCATTATTTATTTTAGTTGTATCTACAATTTGGTTAGGTTGCTCAAATGCCGTAAGGGAGATAGTAAACGAGCGAAGTATATACAAGAGGGAAAGGATGGTAAATCTTTCCATACCTGCATATTTGACTTCAAAACTTGCTGTGCTCTTTATGTTTTCGGTTGTTCAGACTTTTTCACTCTTAATTATCACAGGTTCATATTTTAATTTTGCAAATGATATTCAACTATTTTTCATTCTCCTGTTCTCTTCATTCACCTCGACTGTACTGGGGCTCTTGTTATCTTCATTTTCCAAAACGGAGGCGTTTGCTCTCACTATTCTTCCATTAGTTCTGATACCTGTGGTGATTTTTGCCGGTTTGGTACAGACTTTCGAGGCAATGAAGAGTTCAGGTATCCATATTCTTGCAGGATTCTGGTTGAGCCGTTGGGTTTATGAGTTGGTACTCATAACTTCCAACCCGGAAGAAGGGGTCAAGGCCTTAGGGTTTAATACTGAAGGTGCCGGGATCGCTTTTTCAATAATTGTACTCATGTTTTTCGCTTTTATCTCCGGACTGGTCTGGAAACTTAAAAGCCTCGACAAAAAGAAATAAAAAATCCCCGAAAGTTTCGACTTCCGGGGATAAACTACTTTAGGAATGTGATTAAGATTATCCTCTGATTATCGCAAGCAACTCATCTGTTTTTTGTTTCATCAGCGGGATATCTCCGACTGTTTCCACATTCAATCTGATGATAGGCTCGGTATTCGACATTCTGAGGTTGAATCGCCATGTGCCATAGTCAACACTAACACCATCGGTATAATCGAAAATACCGTCGCTGTATTTGGCTTTTATCTCTTCAAGTTTTCCGGCAGCGTCGGCTATTTTTGAATTGATTTCACCCGAGCAAGGATACTTTTCGATCATTTCATTAACGAGCTGCGAAAGCGATTTTCCCTCTTCAGACATCAACTGGATAACCAGCAGGAACGGGATCAGCCCCGAATCGGAGTAGGCATTGTCACGGAAATAGTGGTGAGCAGACATTTCACCACCGTAAATTGCATTCACTTCTCTCATTTTCTCTTTTATGAAGGCGTGTCCGCTTTTTGACTGAACAGCTTCACCGCCGGCTTCTTTACAGACTTCGATGGTATTCCAGACAAGTCTCGGGTCATGGATAATCTTCTCGCCCGGATTCATTTTAAGTATCGATTTTGCGAGCATTCCGACGATATAATATCCTTCAATGAACTCTCCTGACTCATCAAAGAAGAAACAGCGGTCGTAGTCACCGTCCCATGCAACGCCGAGGTCAGCTTTGTTTGAAATGATTGCATCAATGGTCGGTTTGCGGTTTTCCTCGATCATCGGATTCGGGACACCGTTTGGAAAATCGGGATTCGGGTCATTGAAGAGCTTTATCATCTCGATGGGGAGAATTTTTTCCAGTCTGTCCAACATCGGTCCGACACATCCGTTTCCGGCATTAACCACAACTTTCATTTTTTTAACTTTATTCACATCAAAGAAACTGCCGAGGTGTATCACAAATTCTTCAGCGATGTCTCTTTGGGAGTAACTTCCTTTCGCCGAAGGGAGGGGATCAAAAGCATTCGAAGTGATAATTTCTTCAATAGTATTAAGCCCTGAATCATAGCTGATTGGGATCGATCTCTCACGGACAAACTTCATACCGTTATATTCAGGGGGGTTGTGGGATGCGGTTATCATGATACCGCCATCGGCGTTCAGATATGATGTACCAAAGTACACCATCTCAGTTCCGCATAAACCGATATCGATTACATTCACACCTGAATCGAGAAACCCGTTCACTAATGCTGTGCTCAGTTCCTCGGACGATTTTCTTATATCCCGCCCGATTACAACCGACTTGCAGCCGGTGAATTTTTTATATCCTCTGGCAATATTGTATGCCAGCTCAACATTCAATTCAGAAGGAACGACTCCTCTGATATCATAAGCTTTAAAACATGCGATTTTCGACATTGACTCTCCGGGTATCTTGAAAATAATTAAAAAATTTAATCGTTTAAAATAATCATACTTGTTGAATTTATCTCCCCGTTGTGGTCTTTGAATCGCTAAATTAAATTCAGAATTCTTTCGGGAGAGGTTCAAAAATTAAAGTCGGGAAATTAGTCCAAAATTTGTCGCCTGCGCTTCTAATTGAACAAATTAATACTTGCAAGCACAAAATCGATATACAGGTATAAATTTTTATATATTTTTATGTGAGGCAAATCAGTTAAGTTGAGGCTTGAAAATAAATGGAGGAGCTATCGCGAAAAGAGCTACAAATGCTAAACATTTTGCTAAATGTAATAATGTAAAATGTGGAAGCTTCTTCGTACTGGAGCCGGGCTTACACGACGAAGAACTTGGTTATTTGTGTCCGGAGTGTTCGGGCAGATCTCAGAGGTATCATATAGTTCAATGCTCAAGCTGCAAAGCCGTACTTAATTTCATTGGTGCATCGGAAAAGGAAGACAAGTTTGTGTTTACGGTAGAAAAATGCAGCCATTGTTACGGTACGGAAGAGGATGAGTGTATGATCCATCCGGTTTACGCCACAGACCACTTTATCTAAATGTTTGAGGCTGTCTTGATTTTAAGATCTGACAGCCTCTTTTTTTTGTTTTTATCCAAACCTACTTCCCAAACACACTCCCGCTCACCCCACCGTCCACAAAGATTGTCTGACCGGTTATATAAGATGAAATATCCATCGACAGGAAGGCAACCAGTGATGCGACTTCATCAGCATTTCCGACCCTGTTCAGAGGTGTCCGTTCAATGATTTTTTTGTAATTCTCTTCATTCGCCAGGTAACCCTCGGTTAGCGGGGTTTTAATAAACCAGGGGAGCACAGCATTCACTCTGATTTTGTGTTTTCCCCACTCGGAAGCAAGGGATTTGGTAAACTGATTTACAGCGGATTTCGAGGATGCATATGGAAATCCTGTGGAGTCGTCGAAAAAGGACGCCACCGAGGTGATGTTGATAATGGAAGCAGACTTCGAAAGTCTGAACAACGGGAAAAGACCTCTGCAGAAATCGACACAACTGAAATAATTGAGTTCAAAAAGATATTTAATTTCCTCGTCGGAATACTCATGAACTTTTTTACGGATGTTGGAACCCGCGTTATTAACCAGGATGTCCAATGAATCCAGTTTTTCCCCGAGGTATTTTATTACCTTTGTCCGGTCTTCCTTCACAGAAATATCACAAACCATCGTTTCAAGTTTGTCTGTTTTCAGTTCCGCTTTGAGTGCGTTTAAATCATCATCGTTACGGGCGACAGTGAGAACATTTGCACCCAGAGTCAGGAACTCCTCGACGACTGCAAGCCCGATTCCCTTGCTGCCACCGGTAATAAAAGCGTTTTTGCCTTTAAGGCTCCATTTTTTCATAGTTTTTGCCATAAAATTTAATTAGTTTTAGTATAAAATATTAAATTTAAATGGGATTTGCCAATTTTGATAAATAAAACATACGGAATGAGATGAAAAAATTAGCTTTATTTATATTGGTCTTGGTTTTCTCAGCAAATGCGCAGCAATCAGAGAGACCGAAACTTGTAGTCGGGATAGTGATTGACCAGATGAGGTACGATTATTTGTACCGGTTCTGGGATCTGTTTGGCGAGGGTGGATTCAAAGAACTCGTAAAAAACGGATACAGTTGCTCCAACACACATTACAATTATATGCCCACCTACACCGGACCGGGTCATGCATCAATCTTTACGGGCACCTCGCCCTGGATGCACGGAATTATCGGCAATTACTGGTATGAGCGGGAGACAGGCAAGTCTGTTTATTGTGCAGAGGATAACAATGAGACTGCCGTTGGTGGTACACCGGAACAGGGAAAGTACTCACCAAGACGACTTCTTGTGAATACAATAGCTGATGAAATGAGGATTTCGAATTCATTCAAATCGAAGACAATTGGAATAGCTATAAAAGAGCGAAGCTCGATCCTTCCTGCCGGGCAGTCAGCAAATGCAGCTTACTGGTTTGATGAGATACTTGGTAACTGGATATCCAGTACATATTATATGAAAGAGGTGCCAAAGTGGGTAGCTGATTTCAATGCAAAAAGAAGGCCCGAAACACTTTTGAAAAGCAAATGGGAGACGACCTACCCGCTGACGAGGTACACAATGTGTTCCGAGGATGACACCCCGTTTGAAGGTTTGTTCCCGGGAGAGGAAAAACCCGTTTTCCCGCATGATATTCCTGCGATAACACTAAAACTCGGGAACTTCAGTGCAGCAGAGGGAACTCCCCACGGAAGCACACTCACAAAAGAGTTTGCAATTGAAGCAATAAAGGAGGAAAAACTGGGAGCGGGTGAATACACCGACATCCTTACACTTAGTTTTTCTTCACCCGATTACATTGGTCACCGTTACGGTCCCCAGGCAATTGAGACTGCTGACTGTTATGTGAAACTTGATAAGGAAATCAAGGAATTTTTGGAATTCCTGAAAAAACAGTTCCCGAAAGGGGATTATCTGGTTTTTCTGACTGCGGACCATGGGGGATCCGAAGTGCCGGGTTATGTCAGACAGAATCATATCGACTGCGGATTGATCGACCTTTCAGCTTACCAAAAAGCTGCTGAAAAAGTGCTCGCCTCAAAGTTTAATCCCGATCCGGAGACTAAATTTATCCTGGAAATTAAAAATTTCCAGATTTATTTTGATTACAAAGTTGTAACCAAATATAAGACGACTGTAGAAGAGTTGACAAAAATCATCACTCCCGAGCTTATGAAATTCCCGGAGATAAGGGATGTTTTTCCGGTGGCAGGATTGGAAAACGGCACCAATTCTAATGATCCTCTCAGGAAGAGGATGTTCTTTGGGTACAACAAAAAAAGAGGTGGTGATGCCTGGCTGGTTTTCAATCCCGGATGGTTGCATCACGACAATAAGGGAACATCGCACGGTGCGCCCTATGAATATGATAACCATGTCCCGCTAATTTTTTACGGAATGAGTGTCAATAAAGGGGAACACCGAGGATATGTCGAGATCACCGATGTGGCTCCGACAGTTACAAACTTCCTTAAAATAATGGCTCCCAACGGCAGTTTTGGGAATGTGATTGAGGGAGTCTTTAAAAAGTAACCCAAATTGCAATTATTAAAGTAATTTTGAAACCTGAATGACAAAGTTTTTGCATTCAGGTTTTCTTTTATTTAACCTTTAATTATTTTTTGATGCCGCTTAACTCAACACTCAAAAAGACAGCTTTTTTTTCCCTTCTGATGTTTGCAGGCACGCTGACGAATGCCCTCTTCTTCAACCAGTTGGGATATTACATTGCGCTGGTACTGCTTGCGACAGCATACTTCAGAGGGGATAATTCTCTCTTTAAGAAGGTTGGATTTGAGCCCTGGCTTCTCCTCTTTGTGGCTGCAGAGGTTTTCTCATTCATTTTCACCGAAAACAAGGCACAAGCACTTGAATTTGGTTTTAAAAGGGTGATTCTTCTTCCGATAATGTATACAATTGCCGCGGGAATCGGCGATGCCAGACAACTGAGGATATTTTTCTACACTTATCTCATTTTTGCCCTGGGATCCGATTTATTGTATATCGGATTTTCGATCGAGTATTTTATCAGGGATTTATATAAATATACTTCCGAAGGACCCAGTGTGCTGTTGCACCCGATAACAACAGGTGAACTGACCTCATTCACCGCACTCTTTTTGTTTTCATTGTTTTTAAATGAAAAAAGAGTGAAGTGGAAGGCGGGATGGTTGATCCTTTCCCTTATCTCATTTGCTTCACTTCTTGCCACTTTTAAGAGAACAGCCTGGATAGGGTTGGGTCTCGGACTTTTAGTAATGCTCTTTCTCAACAGGAATTATATCATAATTGCTTTGGGAGTTGTTTCTTTCATAATCCTGTTGTTTTTGGCTAAGAATGAATCGAGAGTCTATATTTTTGATCTTGAGGGGGAAAAAATAACTCAGTTTAATACTTCGGGTCTGGCATATAAGGTTCAACCAATCGGTGATGAACTTGTGGTATCCGACTACATGGATGGTCTAAAGGTCTATAAAAAAGATTCTCTTGTGTCTCAACTCGAAACCCCCGGTCCTGTTTATGAAATAGTAAAATGGGGAGATAAATTCGCTGCATTTCTAAGTGATTACCGGATTTTGCTTTTGCAAAAAGAAGGGACAACTTTCAAAATCGAAAAAGAATTCATTTCCCCGGGTAACCTTGGACGACTTGCCACAAACAAAGGAATGCTTTACACCTTCGAAGGTGACAGCGGCATCTCGGTTTATAAAACACCAAAAGATACAGGTAAACCTCTGCGGTTTCCCCGGTTTGCGGGAGGTATCAGTATAGTTGCGGATTCGAACAGTATAAACCTGATCTACTCCGATTATTCTCACACAACAATAAAACTCGACAGTAACGGCATGCCGTATGACACAGTCAAGTATGCCAAAAAAATTCCATCAGGGACAAATTTTGTCGGCTATATAAAAGGCAAACCTCTCTACTATTTCGAAAAGGGATTTCATCTTGCAGATCCCGAAACGGGGGATATAAAGTATCTGCCGCCAAATACAGATTGTAAAGGAATATCGTGGTCAACGGTAGCAACGGGGACTGATTCAGTTTATATTGTCGGTAACGACAAGAATCTTTATAATGTAAGTCTCTCCGGTGACACGACTGTTTTTCTGAGGAAACTTGCGTACACAGGGTTTTATCCATATTCGCTCTCGGCATCAGAAAAATATATCTGCATGACCGATATCAAAAAGAGCAGAATTCTGAGTTTCTTTGACTTGACGGGAGAGTCCAACAGAAACCGTCTCTCGATGTGGCGGATCGGCTGGGAGATTTTTAAAGACCACCCGTTTTTTGGTGTAGGGGATATAGACCTTGCCAAAATATTTAAACAATATAACCGGCCTCATGAAAAAGAGATAAAGGGCCACCTCCACAATAACTTTTTCCATATCCTTGCCACACTTGGCGGATTTGGAATAATTTCTCTGATAATTTTGTTCTTTGTGATAATCAGGTACGGGTACAGAGTGTATAACGAGACAGAATTGAAAACCTTTGAGCGTGCGGTTGTGATGGGAAGTCTTGCATGTATAGCAGCTTTTCTTGGTGCAGGACTGACAGAGTTTAATTTTGGCGACCATGAAATAATCACAATGGTTTGGTTTTCGACCGGACTCGTACTTGCAGTAAAAAAGATTTTAATAAAAAATGATGAACAAGAGTAGAATCAGATGATCAGAACCGGATTTTTTATTTTTTTATTCCTTGGATTGGTATCGTTTATTTTTCCTCAGTCTGTCTCGGTCAAAGGAACAATAGTTGACGCAAAGACAGGCGATCCGCTCTCATTCGCAACCATCAGGGTTTTGGGCTCAAAGGAAGGAGCAACCTCGAACAAGGATGGCATATATGAGCTCCTGATAAAAAAGGGGAAATATAAAATTGCCGCCTCGTTTGTGGGTTACCTTACTCAGACAATAGAGGTGGATGCGACTGGTAATCTTTCAAATATCAATTTTGCTCTTGAGAGTTCGCTTGTCGAACTTAAGGAAATAACCGTTTTTCCCGGCGAGAATCCAGCGTTTGGTATAATAAGACAGGCAATTGAGAGGAAAAACAAGAGAAAGGAGTTCCTGAAGAGCTATAAGTTTTCAGCTTACACTAAAGTATCGGTTAAAACAACCGAGGACATAAATGTATCGGGCAATCGTGCAGGCACAGCACTCTCTCTGGGAACTGCCTCCGACACATCCGCTTTGAAGATCAGCGGAATTATTGAAAATGTTTCTGAATCATACTTTAAAGCTCCCTCGAGTTACAAGGAGATAATTCTCGGGAGAAGGCAGTCTGCCAATATTCCGCCTTTCGCGAACATACTTACAGGCGGGAGATTTATCGCCAATTTCTATGAGGATCAGATTATCTTTTTTGGCAATAATAATTTTATCGGTCCCATCGCCGACAATGCGACAAAACACTACTATTATTACATAAAAGATACACTCTCCATCGACCACAAAAATGTTTTCAAGATACATATCGAACCTGACGACCCAGCCGATCCCGGGTTTATCGGCAATCTGTATATTCTGGACAAGTCATTCGACCTGATAAAAGTCGAACTTACAGCCAACAGGACGGGGACGGTAGCAAATTTTTTTGATACTCTTAATTTCTATCAACAGTATTTTGAGTATGGTTCAGAGCAGATTTTTATGCCGTCCGATTACAGGATAAATGCAAAAGTAAATTATCTTGGTCTCCTGAGAGCCGGATTCGATCTCAACACTTCACTTACCAATTATGAGATTAATTTACCCCTCAGCGATGATCTGTTTGACAAGGCTCTTATTACCGTTGTACCCGATGCCGACAAAAAAGACTCCTCTTTCTGGAGTATTTATCAGGGGATTCCGAACACTCAGGAGGAAATAAGCGCCTACCGGAGAATAGATTCACTGCAAAACCAGCCGACAGGTTTTTGGGACAACTTCTCACTCCTTTCGGAGAGATTTCAGTTTAATGATAATTTCTCTGTCAGTGCACCACTTGCGATGTATCATTTTAATCCGGTGGAAGGGCATACTGTGGATTTCAGAGTAACGGCTGCGAATATGTTCGACAGCAGACTTACGGCTGAGCTTAATCTTGGCTACGGTATCAATGATGAAAAATTCAAACAGAGATTGAATGTTACATGGCTTCTTGGTGATTACAGAACTCATCGATTTAATTTTGAGGCGTTCAACAAATTGAACACTCTTTTCAGAAGTAACAATGACTACGGGAAAATTTTCACTTCGGTGAGTACACTTCTCTCGAAGTACGATTTTAACGATTATTATTATTCAAAAGGATTCGAATTTGATTATTCGGGTGAGATACTTCCGGAATTGAATATCGATCTTGGTTTTCTGAACAGAACCGATAATTCCGGTATCGTTAATTCAAATGCATCAATTTTCAACGGTGATAAACTCTACAGGGCTAACCTGCCCGTTACGGAAATGAGGTTGAATGAAATTTCTGCCGGCCTAAGATTTGACTCCAGAAGATATATCGAAGATGGCATGTACAGAAGACGGCTTTGGGGAAATTTCCATATCACGGGGGGAGCCGGGATAAAATATGCGCCCGCGGAACTCTCTTCGGGGATCGAGTATAAACAATACTCTGTTTGGGGCAGGATGTTTTTGCGTACTTCACTTAATACCACTATGACCGTCCGGGCGTCCGCTTTCACAACAGATGGTGGAATTCCCGTGCAGATGTTGAACTCGCTTCCGGGCAATATCAATGCAACAGCACAGAATCAGACATTCAGGACTCTCGACCTTGGTGAGTATATCGGTGACAGAGGCTGGACAGTTTTTATCGATCAAAATCTGTCGGATTTGCCTCTCAGACTGACCGGAATATCATTTTTGAAGAAGCTTAATTTGCAGTTTACAGCATTTTTGAATGCGGGCATGATTGAGTATAACAGTCAGTCCGCCGCTCTTATGCCCGGGGGCTTTAAAAAACTCACCTCACCTTTGTACGAGGTTGGATTTGGAATATTTCATCAACTCTTTCCCGTCAGGTTCGATTTTGGCTTCAGGCTGAATCATACCCAAGAACGGTCGTTCAGGGTTGGTATCAACTCAGTAATTATTTTATAGGATACAAAATGTCAACAATCGAAATAAAAACAAAAGCAGGCAGTTTTTTTCCGGGTAAAGTTCTGTGTGTAGGAAGAAATTATGAAGAACACGCAAAAGAGCTGGGAAATGAGGTGCCTGATTTTCCCCTCTTTTTCATGAAGCCTTCATCGAACCTTGCTTGGTCGGGAGCGGAAATCGAAGTGCCGCCCTACTCGGATGATATGAATTATGAAACTGAACTGGTACTTCTTATTGGAAAGGATATCAAAAATGTTTCACCGGCTGAGGCTGAGGAGGCAATAATCGGCTATGCGACCGGTCTTGATATGACACTCCGTGATCAACAGAATATACTAAAGGGGAAGGGACACCCTTGGGAGAAGGCAAAGTGTTTTGACAATGCAGCGATTGTATCCGGGTTTATTCTTAAGGAAGATCTTGATCTGTCAATGGATGCAAAGATAGTGCTCCATGTGAACGGTGAATTAAGACAGAATGCACCATTGAATCTTATGATATTCAAACCTGTAGAAATAGTGTCTGAAATTTCAAAAATGATGACAATCGAAAAGGGTGATCTTGTGTTTACCGGAACACCGGCAGGTGTCGGCAGAGTAACTTCCGGTGCCGTGCTTGAAGGATATGTGGAAGGTGTTCCCGTTGTCAGGGCAACGGTTAAATAAGTAATTTTTCATAAAATTAATTTGTTATGAACTCATCAGGTAAATTGATTCAATTCCTCTTCAAGAAAATGGAGGGGAGCACAACAAACCGGCAGAAGCAGGTAAGTTTTTTAACTGCCATGATACCACTGATTGTGCTTTTCACATTCGTGATCTCGTACCATGTCGATTTTTTTGTTTGGGACGAGCTGGCACTGGTACCTTTTTGGGAGAAACTTGCATCAGGAAATGCCGGTTTGAGTGACTGGCTGAAACCGCACAACGATCATCAGATTCTTTTCCCAAAATTGGTAATGGTCGGCATGCTCACCATTTTTAATTTTCAGGTTTTGCCACTGCTGGTTTTGACAATCGTCTTTGCTTTCACAGGGTATCGCTTGATATGGAAAGTGCAGATTCAGGAGGAATCACATAACAGGCTTGGTCAAATTGCGATTACAGCAGGCTCCTTTCTTTTTTTCTCATTGCTGCAATGGGAAAACTTCCTAAGATTCTGGCAGATACAACTGATCATGTGTATCGTGTTTTTTATCTGGTCGTCATATTTTCTTTTTGTAAGAAAGTCTTCCACTTCAAACACAGTTTTATCCCTGATTTTTGCAGGAATATCGACCTTTTCATTTGGAAACGGTATCATTGGTCTGGTGGTGAACGGGTTTCTGCTCTTTTTTGATGCATCGGAAAAAGAAGACAGGAAGAAAAAAATAATTATTTATCTGGCAGGAATGGCAATTATCGTACTTCTTTTCTTTACAACTTTCTCCCGGGGAGAGAGCGGCAATTCAATGATGGCAAACTTATTGCCAAATCTTGCAAAATTGCCGGTGTTCTTTCTTTTTTTCATTGGTCAGGTTATAGTTTATCCGTTTTACGCGAATAAGATTTTGGCAGGTCTGTCACTGGGTGCCGGTTTTGCAGGTCTCCTCATTTTCCTTTTCAATGCTGTAAAGTTGTTTCGCCACAGAAAATCCGCCGGTGGCGGACTCCTTTTCCTTTTTGCCCTTTCACTGTGGGTACTTCTCTCAGGGGCTGTTATTGCGTTCGGCAGGATTGGTTTTGGTCTGGAGACATCGGTTTCTTCAAGGTATGCTTCATTTTCAGCACTGTTTTGGGTTGCGAATCTTTCACTTTTCCTGATCATATTAAATTCAGACAGGTTTGGTGAGAAGACCGTATCACGGTTCTTTGGGTTTATCTCAAATCAAAAAAACAAACTGACTATCGTGGTGGTGCTTGTGATGCTTGCAGGTGCGATAAATTCATTTTCTGCGAGCTGGAGATTTTTGTATTATGAAAGGACTACACTTCCTGCACTTTCCGAATATTACAAAATGTCGGGTAACAGAGAATTGCTGTTGTCAGTGTATCCCGACTCGACCGAATTTTCAAAGTATCCGGCGGTGATGGCAAGGATTGGGATAACTCCTTTCAACAACTATCCAGTCTTCCCGTATGAGAAACTGGATGGGATAATTTCCAGTGTTGTTGCTTCACCCGGGACTTCCACCGGCAAAACAAGCCTGACAGCCGAATATGACTATGACTATACAACGCAGTTCTACAACATGTTCCAAGGAAAAATTTCCGGCGGGGAAAATGTTGTGAACACGGAAGTTCTTGTTGAGTTAAAAAATGGCGGGTTTTCCGAATATTATGAGTGCTCAGAAAGGAACAGCAAAAAAGATACGGCTCCGGGTTTCTTTGCGTTAATTCCCTTCAGGAATCTTGCAAAAGGGGAGTATGTAAGGAGGATTTTGGTAAAAGAGAACGGTCAATGGAATTATTTGCCGTCTGAAACCAGGATTATTGTCAAATAAGTCCCTTCAACCCGGGGAATCAGTATCCGACTTGTCTGATTTTATTGTATACGGGTTTTTTCTTGAAATAAAGCCTGTTATCTCTTAAAATCAGGAAGAAATACCATTTAAGATATTTCGGCAACCAGGACCACAGTTTAAATTTTGAAGTGCCTTCATACCTGTCTCTCCAGGTTGTAGGCACTTCAGTAATGGCAAGATTATTAACAAAAGACTTTACCACTATCTCCATACCAATTTCAAATCCCCCCGAGCTTTCGAAAGTAATTTTCTCGAGAGCGGGTTTGGAATAGAGCTTGAAACTGTTGGTCACATCGTGTGTAGGCAGGTGTGTAATGAAATACAACGACATACCCGCTATTCGTGAGAGAGTCTTTTTGAACCAGGTACCTCCGAGTTGATCTCCATTACGCATGTATCTTGATCCGCAGACGATATGGAATCCCTGACAAAAGAGACCGTACATACCGTTGATGGTATTCAGATCATCTGATCCATCAGCCATTATCACGACACATGCCTCCTCTTCAAAACTTTTAAAGCCTGTTTTAATAGCATTCAACACCCCTTTTCCCATCTCGTTTTTAACCATGACGACAGGAAATTTAAAAGAATCCTTGATACTGTTTACTACTCCCACGGTGGGGTCACCATCGTAATCATAAAGGATATATATCTTTACCGGTATTTTGATGCTTTCAGCAATCCGGTTGAAGAGGGGGATAATGTTATCCTCCTCATGATAAACCGGAATTAAAAGTGCAAGAATTGGAGGTTCAACCATTCGTTAAATGCCGCCGATTTGAATCTGGTGTTTAATCCATGGAATTATCTCGTCGAGGGCGACTTCGAGTGGTGTCAATGCCTCATATCCGAGAAGATTTTTCGCTTTTGCAACCGAAGGAACGCGTTTTTGAACATCGTACAAGTAGGCGTTGTCCGTTACATAATTGAAAGGTGTGTCCGGATTGATCTTTTTCCACATCAGTTCGGCAAGTTCGAGCACAGTTGTTGACACAGGTGTGGAGAGGTTGAAATCGTCATTCAAAGCTTTGGGATGGACGATACCTGTATAGATTCCTTTTGCAAGGTCACCACCGTAAGTATAGTGTCTGACCTGGTTTCCGTTTCCAAGGATGTGCATGGGATTTTGCCCTTTAAGTATCTTCTGGGCAAAATCAGGCACCACATGGCTGAGGGCAAGTTTCACATTACCTGAAGTGATCTCCTTGTCTGACAGGGCTCTTTTTTCACCGATACCAACGCAATTGAAGGGGCGAAGGATTGTATATGGCAGTTTGTACTGCTCATAAGCACCTTTGCAGAAGTATTCAACAGCGAGCTTCTGGAAACCGTAGGTTGAGAGAGGCGGCGGACAGGTTAGCTGATCACCTTCTTCAGTGGGGAAGTGATTAACACTTTCAAAAACCATGGAAGAAGACATAGCCGTAATTTTTTGAAGTTTTTTGTTTTTGAATGCCCAAATGGCGGCATCGAATGATGATGCAGTTATTCTTTCATTTTCAGCGAGGAGGTCATATGCAAATTCGTGGAAATAAGAAATTCCACCAATCATGGCAGCGCCGGCGAGAAAATGATCGCAATCCTCGAGCAGCTCTTTCATAAGAGGAGTGTCTTTTACATCTCCCAAAACAAACTGATATCTTGGATGGTTGTCATAACTTTTTTCAACCATGCCATATTTTGATAAATTATCAATTCCAACTACATCAAATCCATTGGCAAGAAGTTCTTCGATCACATAACCTGCGATGAAGCCTTTTGCACCCGTAACCAGTATTTTCATTTTCAGTTTTCCGGTTTATTTGTTAATGATATTCCAGATATCCAAAACTTCCATGTTTCCAAACGAAAAAGTTTTGTATCTGTTATGAGGAGCTCCGATTATCACGAGATCCACGGTTTCCATAAATTCCTTTTCAGAGAGGAATCTTGGGTCTTTAATATTGTCGTCGGCAGCGTAAACCTGATCAGCTTCCGTTTTCACTATTTTCCAAAGTTTATAGGATAACGACTCACGGGGATCATCACTTTCGCCCTTGAAAGCCATACCCAGGATGCCCACTTTCATCTTTTTAAGATCGAATCGCTTTTTAGCCTGTTCAACCATGAATTTTGGGAGACCCTCGTTGATCAGCATGGCACTGTGACCAATGAAGAAGGAGTTGTTGTTGAAGGCTGAAAGCTGCATCGTATCTTTGAAAAGACAGGGACCGGCAGCAAATCCCGGTTTTGGGAAATGCTTCGTTCTTGGATAGTTGTGAGTCATGGCATTATAGATGTTATTGAAATCAACCCCCTGATCCTCTGCCATCATGTAGAACTGATTTGCAACGGCAAAAGAGATATAGCGCCATGAGTTTGTAAAAAGTTTCGCAAGTTCGGCTTCCTTTGGAAGTGTAACAATAATCTCTGAAGCTATGTTCAAAAATAGCTCTTTCACAGCTTCAACGCTTTCGTTGTCGAAACCGGAAACGATTTGGGGCAGTGACCCGAGTTCTTCCATCGCTTTTCCTTCTGCAATCCTTTCAGGACAGTAGCAGACCGGAGTATTTTTTCCGAGTCGTTGAAGAAGCTGTCTGAATCTTTCAGAAGTGCCCGGATAAACAGTGCTTCTCAGGATAATTATCTGATCATCGGTGATGTAGGGATGGACTTCCTCGGAAACTCTTTCCATCAAATCCATTTTAGGATTCAAGTGTTCATCCACCGGGGTACCGATGATAATCACAACAAATTTAGCCTGAGTTATTGTTGAGGGGTCAGTTGAGGCAATCAGTCTGTTACCAATATTCTTTTTCAGGAGGGGTTCGGCACCGGGTTCATCGAAAGGCATTCTGCCGCTGTTAACAAAATCAACCGATTTGGAATTAATATCATAAATCCCGACATTTTTTCCGGCATCAGCAAAGGCAATTGCCAAAGGCAAGCCGACATGACCGCATCCGCCTATAACGCAAATATCATATTTCTTCATTTTTATTCTCTTCAGAGGTAGTTTAATACAAAGATAAATTTTGCTTGAAATTACAAATAAAACAAACCGAAATATAAGGAAATTAAATCAATAGGGAGATTGTAACCCGGTCAGTTTTTTCAGAGCCTGCTTCACGATTTCCTCTACCGATGCCGACGGGTTTTCATCGCACAATGAACCCACAACCTTCTCTGCCGACTTTTGGTTGAAACCGAGGGTAATCAGTGCGGTCAGGGCTTCGGCTCGTGCTCCTCTTTGAGAGAACACAGTTGTGGATGAGGACTGGATTGAGGATACCTTCCCCTTCAATTCCAGGACGAGTCTGTCGGCGGTCTTTTTACCGATCCCGGGCGCCGCGTGAATTCTGTGAGTGTCTCCTGTCTCTATGGCAAAGCGGAGTTCATCAACTCTTATACCAGAAAGAAGTGCCAGAGCTGTTTTAGGTCCAACACCCGAGACGGAAATCAGCAGTCGAAACATCTCCCGTTCATCTTCAGATATAAAGCCAAAGAGGGTAATTGCATCCTGACTTACATTCGTATGTATGAAGAGGGAGGCTTCCGCAGAATCACCAATTCTCTCGAAAGTCATGAGAGAAATTGCCACTTCATAACCGACTCCATTGACATCAATAAGGAGCTGGGTGGGTTTTTTAATCAGTAATTTTCCGCTCAGGTATCCAATCATTATAAAACTTTATCCGGATTGTTTTTAATAAAATCTGACCACGATTTGGGTTTGGTTGCCTGTCCACTCTCCTGAAAAGAGGCACAAAGGGCTATTGCAAGGGCATCGGATGCATCGAGCGGGATTTCCACTGCGCCAAGGTTCAAGAGGGTTTTAATCATAAATCCCACTTGTTCCTTTGAAGCCGAACCTTTCCCAGTTACCGATTTCTTCACTTCCTTGGGGGAAAATTCCGAAATCTTCAGTCCGGCTCTAACTGCTGCGATAATCGCTGTTCCCCGTGCGTACCCAAGCTTAAGGGCAGACTGAATATTTTTACCGTAGAATGCAGTTTCCACTGCACACTCAGCAGGGCTGTATTGCCTTATAAGATTATCAATCTCATTGTAAATATAGGCAAGCTTATCGGGCATTTTTAGTGTCGACGGAACATTGATGATGCCGTAGCCGAGGCACTTCCGCAGGTTCTCATCTTTGGAAATAATCCCATACCCACACTTCACCGTTCCGGGGTCGATTCCGAGAATTATCAAAAAAACATCTTATCGTTTATTGTAACCATCCAATTCCTTTTGCAAATCACAGGACATTCCGATTTTCTGTAAAACCGTCTTCAAATTTAAGCATATCAGTGATATCCCGGCGGACAAAATCTTCTACTTCAGCAGAATCATTTTTTTTGTTTTTGTAAAATCACCCGCAGCTATTCTGTAAAAATATGCTCCTGAAGGTAAATCCTGAGCATTAAAGGTTATGAAGTGCCGCCCGGGTTCCATTTGTTTGTTAATCAGGACTTTTATCAGTCCTCCTTCTGGACTAAACAGTTCCAGCCTGACAGGAATCGATTCTTTCAGGGAAAATTCAACAATCGTCTCCGGATTAAAGGGATTCGGGTAATTTTGCTCCAGGGAGTATTCTACAGGCAGCAGTTCATCTTCTGCAGATTGTGGCTGTTCCCATCTTACTATCAGGTACACTCTTGGCTTAAGCGGGTCATTGGAGTGTACAATGACAGTATCCGTAAAGACCGGTGGAGTCGTAAAGACGGGAATTAAAAGTTCAACGATAAATCGGACTGAATCACCCGGCGGAACAATTGCGCTTTCAGGTTCTATCCTTTTGAAAAAATCGAACCAGCCTGTTGCTGTTACAGTATCAACTCTCAGTGTGTCAAATCCTGTATTTCTTACATAAAAAGAATCTCTGGTATGCCATCCTGTCGAGTAGAACAAAAAGAGGGAGTCTTTTGAGAGTGAAATCTGAGGTGGAGCTGATCCGTAACCTTTCAGAACGACCTTTATTACAGAGTCCCTCGGATCGTTTGACCGAACATACAAAGTATCCGTTTTGGGTCCCGGTGTGAGAGGATGGAATGCAAAAGTCGCAATATCGGAGTCACCAGGTGCTATCTGTTCGGGATAGTCAAGTCTTATTGCAAATTCAATGCTGTTCCATTGGAAGCTCTTGATTACAAGGGTGGAGTCACCTGTATTTTTGATGAGCAATTGTTTCTCCATGTGTTGCTGTACAGCCACATTTCCAAAATCTATCACTGAATCATTTACAACGATATGCGGTTCCTTAAACAGTTTTCCTCTTTTCATAAGAATATCGCAAAAAACCACAGAATTTCGAACCCCGGCAGGTGAAAATGTGACTGCGATTTCTCCGTTTCCTTTGGCAACTACTGCACTGGTATTTCTGGTAACATACTCCGGAGTCAAATCATAAATCCTAAGCGTATCAGAAAAAGTGCCGTTTTTTAGATATTTGAGGAAAAAGCCTTTCCCGGAAGCTGACTGCGATGACTGATAAACAAAGAAGAGGGTACCCTCATCATCGATTGCAAAATTTGCATATCCAGCAGGAAGTTGCCCTGCGGGTGTAAAGCTCACGGGTGTTGAGAAAGCACCTGCAACATTGTTAATATACTGAAGTGCCCTTTGCGACTCGTTTCTGAAAATGATATGGACTTTGTTGCTTTTATCAATTACCAGTTTCGGATTTGAGATGTTCGCCGTCACTCCGGTGGAATATTCCGTAAGTGTTCCGCTGATATCATTGAAGTATCTCAATATCCCGGTACCCACATTTCCTCCTTTAAAAACCAGATGCATTTTTCCGTTTCCGTCAAAAAGAATTTGTCCATCCAGGTCACCCGAGGTTTCACCATCTGCAAGATAAATATCAGTGGATGAAGTGGAGTCTGCGGGGTTGAACCACTTGTAATATACTTTGTCAGGATTCGATGTGAAGGTATAATATAAGAAATGAACTTTACCATCGGGACCGACACATGAGGCAGGGGTGGCTTTATTCTCACCTCCAATTGTGATAAATCTCGGCGGGAAAAATGTTCCGCTTCGGTTGTTTGAATAGAGAACCTGATAATTCGATGAGGCATCCCTGCCTATCATTCCGATATGCACTATACCATCAGCATCAAGAGAAACAGTCGGATAATTTTCATCGACATTGTTATTTGTTATCTGCTCCTTGCTGAACTGCCCGTTGGCTCTTTCTTCGAGGAAGTAAACTTCCCGTGTATTGCTTTGTGTGCCTGACTGACCGGAGTAGACCAGTCTGATTTTCCCGTCGGAATCAAGAATCATTGTTTGGCGGTTGTTAAATTTATCGTCAGCCACCAGTGTATCGACTGGGAAGGTCAATGATTGTGAAAAAAATTTTACAGTCAGGAGAAAAAATGTAACAAATGTTTTCATTTTATCATCTTTATTTAATAATTTTAAAGGTCGAAAAAATAACTTAACTATTCCTTCAATAAATGTCAAGTAATTAATAAAAAAAGCGTCAAAATGAAGCTAAAAGTAAAAGTTCCAAACACCCTTGTTCTTCTGACTTCACTACTTGTGATTACAGCAGCGCTCACACTGGTGATTCCCGCCGGTGAATACGACAGACTTGTTAAAGAAATAAACGGTCAGTCGGTAAATCTTGTTGTGCCCGGTTCATACAAGGAAATAACCCCCGTGTCACAGTTCAATTTAAATATTCTCCTTGCACCCATAAAAGGATTTATGGCGGCATCCGAGATAATTGTATTTATTTTGTTCGTGGGGGGGGCTTTTTATGTTTTCCAGAAGACCCAGGCAATCGATGCCGGTATTATGGCGCTTGCAAAGGCACACAAACGATCGAATTTTGTAAGGAAGATGCTGATTCCCATTTTCATGGTGATTTTTTCGTTGGGGGGTGCCACTTTTGGCATGAGTGAGGAGACAATTCCATTTATTATGATATTTATTCCGCTTGCATTAGTTTTGGGATACGATACGGTTACCGGAGTGGCAATTCCATTTGTAGCCGCCTCCACAGGCTTTGCTGCTGCTTTCATGAATCCTTTTACCATTGGGGTTGCACAAGGGATTGCCGGACTGCCTCCAATGTCGGGGATTGGTTACCGCCTGATAATCTGGGTTATATGCACTTCTGTTTCAATATTTTTTGTGATGAGATATGCAGCAAAGATCAAAAACGAACCAAAGCTTAGCATAACCTACGAACAGGATATCGAAAAGAAAAAAGACCTCCATTTTGGAGAGCTTGATAATTTCAAAGGAATAGACAAAAGGCATACCGCTGTACTGATAACCTTTCTTCTCGGAATAATCACTGTTGTGTTCGGTGTGCTGAATTATGGCTGGTATATAAAAGAAATTTGTGCTGTTTTTCTGGCAACCGGCATAATTACAGGAATAGTCGGCGGACTCTCGGCTGATGAAATTTCAGGCGCTTTTGTCGCCGGAGCCAAGGACCTTATTTCGACCGCTTTTGTAGTTGCACTTTCAAAAGCACTTTTGATTGTCGCATCAGATGGAAAAATAATCGACACAATTTTATATGCGTTTTCAGCCCCCCTTGATGGCTTGCATCCAATCGGGTCTTCGATAGTGATGCTTTTTGTTCAGAAAGTGATTGTTTTCTTTGTGCCTTCGGGTTCGGGGCAGGCCGCTCTTACAATGCCTGTTATGGCTCCGTTAAGTGATATCCTTGGAGTTTCGAGGCAAACAGCGGTTTTGGCATTCCAGTTTGGTGAGGGATTTGCCAATATGATTATCCCTACATCAGCGGTAACGATGGGTATTTTAACCCTCGCAAAAATTCCTTATGAAAAATGGGCAGTTTGGGTGTTGCCACTTGAAATAATTTTCATAATTTTGGCATGTATTTTAATGATTCCTCCATTTTTTATCTGGCAATAAATGAATCACAAAGAACTTGCCCTGAAAGCACGCGAAGCTCAGTCGGGAAGTTACTCCCCGTATTCCAAATTTAGAGTAGGTGCGGCACTACTTACCAGCGATGGTGAAGTGGTGCTTGGCGCCAATGTTGAAAATGCATCTTACGGATTAAGTATCTGTGCTGAACGAACAGCCATAGTGAAAGCAATCACAGAAGGGAAGAAGAATTTCAAAGCGATCGCCGTTGTTGGTGACATGGATGATTTCTGTACTCCCTGCGGAGCCTGCAGGCAATTCCTTGCGGAATTTTGCCGTAAGGATTTCGAAATCGTTTTGATAAATTCGAAAGATGAAATAAAAATCCTCTCGATGGATGAGATTTTACCTCACTCGTTTGGCGGGGAACACCTTAAATAGAACTTCAGAGATTCAGAACTTCAGAACTCCGGAGATACAGAGGTTCTGAAGTGCTGAGGTTCTGAGGTACCCCAAACTCACTCACACAAAATGGAAAAATTGTATCGCACATGATGAATGAATTCCCCCACATGCAACCAAGAGAATCCGGATGGATAGAAGTGGTTGCAGGTTGTATGTTCAGCGGAAAGACCGAAGAACTGATTAAGAGATTGCGAAGAGCAAAAATCGCGAAACAGCGGGTATTGGTCTTTAAGCCGGTGATCGACAACAGATACTCGGAGGAATCAATTGTTTCTCACAGTGAACTCTCGTTGCCATCAGTTAATATCAATGATATAAATGAAGTTTATGATCTTGTTGGAGATGCTCAGGTGGTAGGGATTGATGAGGCACAGTTTTTCAGTGGTGATTTGGTGAAGGTATGCACCGATCTGGCAAACAGCGGAAAGCGGGTCGTTGTCGCCGGGTTGGATCAGGACTATAAAGGCATTCCTTTCGACCCAATGCCGGAGCTTATGGCAATAGCTGAATTTGTTACTAAACCTTTGGCAATTTGCGTGGTTTGCGGAAGTCCTGCTTCGAGAACACAGCGAAAAACAGCCTCAGGTGACAGAGTTTTAATAGGTGCATCTGACAGTTATGAAGCCCGTTGCAGGAAATGTCATTACATCCCCGGTGATGAAGAGGATCCGACTCTTTTTTGATGATTGAATACCGTAGCAGGAGGAAATCTCTTGCGATGCTGTTACTCACAGTAATGTTTCTGAACCTTTTCGGAGTTCCGGTTCTGTTTGTATTCATGCAGAAAAAGATAAAAAAGGAGATGAAAAATCTCGTTCTTTCTCAGGTTGATACCTCCCGGCTCCACATATTTACATTCCCTGCAGATAAAATTTCCTGTGAAAAAGCCGGAGTAGTGTTCATTCATGACAAGGAATTCCGGTTTAATGGAATGATGTTTGATGTGGTCAGAAGTGAGAAACAGGGGGATTCGATCAAGTATTATTGTGTGAACGACAAGCAGGAAGAGGAATTGATTGCTGCTTTTGCCCGGCACAATAAATCGAACAAACCGTTCAATTTTGCCGCATTTAAATTATTGTCAAATATTTTTATAAGTACGGGTTCGATAATTGAGGTGAAATGCATTACTGAATCCGACATTAATTATAACCATACTTCTGTGCCCGCAATTTTGACGGGTATCAAAAACCTTCCTGAACACCCCCCAAGATATTTCTCCTGAAACAGCCGTTTTAATATTTAATTAAACAATCGGAGATTTTATGAAAAAATTGACCGCATTAATGATTTTAATGCAGGTGATGGCGATTTATGCGCAATCGCCGCAGGATAGTATTGTGAAAACCTATAACCTTGGCGAAATTGAAATAACAGGCTTCAAGATAGAGGAAGTACCACTTCCCCAAAATACGAAGATAGATTTCAGACAATTGCGGAATGCAGATGCGCTTGACCTCTCTCAACTTCAAAAAAACATCCCCTCCGGAAGGATCAGAACGAACTCCCGTGGTGAGTCGATCCTCTTTTTACGGGGCGCAGGTGAGAGACAGCTTGGCCTCTTTTTTGACGGAGTACCATTCAATGTTCCCTGGGACAACAGGTTTGATCTAACATTTCTTCCTCTTGATGTGATCGGGGAGATAACAGTTAGCCAAAATGCCGGATCTGTTCTTTATGGTGCGAATGTTCTCGGTGGTGCCGTAAATGTGAACACATATGAAAGAAGTTCCGATGGCAGTACGGGAACTGTTTCGTTGAGTGGTTCAAATTCCGAGACATGGTCGGGATCTGCTTCTTATGATCTGAGGTACAGGAATTTTAATTTTTTAGCTTCGGCATCATATCTTGACTCGAAAGGGAGTATTATGCCTGCGGGCTCCCCGGCAGATATTCGTAATCAGGACAGGGATGCAAAATTCATCACCAACACACAGAGAAAGAGGTTCTCATTCTACACAAGAGGAGAACTGCATTTCAACGAGAACATCAAGACGGGGTTGTCTGTGAATTTTGTTTCGGGTTCGAAGGGTGTGGCTCCTGAGACTCATATTGCAACTGCTGATGCAAGATTGTGGCAATATCCTGACTGGCAGAGACTGACCGTTTCCTCCAACTCCCGGTTCAAAATATCGCGAAGGTGGGACCTGACGGCTGTGCTGTGGCTCGATAATTTTGGTCAGACCATTGAGACCTTCTCTGATTTGAACTACAACAAAGTCAGTGAGACCCAAAAGGATAAAGACCTGACTCTTGGCGGCAGACTGGCTTCCACTTTTCGTGTTAATGAGAATCACTCATTTACGGGTGTTTTGAATTTTTCTGCAACCGGGCATAACGAAAAAATAACGAATGCCTCAGGCGTTCAGACTTCTGACTACGATTATTCTCAAAGTTTCCTGAGTACCGGAATTGAATATGCCTTCAGGGAAGAGAGTTTTTCACTGTTGGCAGGCGGACTCTATGATATCAGTATGATAAACAAGACCGGTGCTTTCACCCAATATGGCAACACTTCTGCAAATGCTCCCGGATTCTTCTTCTCAGGTTCGTACAACATTTCTCACGAATGGGAAATTTTTGCGGGAGTGACAATAAGGAATCGATTCCCGTCGCTTCGGGAATCATTTTCAGGCGCCTTGAACAGATTTAAGGCAAACCCCGATCTGAAACCTGAAAAAGGGACTCTCACTGATTTCGGAGTGCTTTTCAGAAGGGAGTCAATCTTACTGAAGTTATCAGGATTCTACAACTCATATAAAGACCTTGTGACACAGATAAGACTGACTGCCGCAGAAGATCCTCAGAGAAGGAGAATGAGAGTCAATCTTGCTGACGCAACCATTCTTGGAACCGAGTTTGTCTTCGATTACAGAATTTCCCGCTTTCTCGGAATTGAAGGGAATCTCACCTGGATGAAAGCAACCGGCAAGGCTGATGGTGTGAATGAGGATAAAATTGATAACAAACCAGAATTGCTCGGCGGGATAAACATCAATATAAAGCCATTTCCGAGGGCAGGGATTGCTCTTGAATCTGAATTCACCGGCAAGCAGGTTGAAACAAACCCGGCAAAGCCTTCCGAAAAGATTGAAATCGCCGGATCCGCAGTTTTTAATATCAGGCTCTCTTATGCTCTAATCACTGCCGGTTATTCGGCTGATATCTTTTTCAGAGTGAATAACATCTTCGATCACTACCGGGTTTATCAACTTGGATTGATTGAACCGGGCAGGAATATTACCGGCGGGATTTCTCTCAGATTATAAAAAACGAGAAAATCGGTTTTTATTTTTGGGAATTATTCTACATTTTGAAAAAACAGGAGCTTGAAAAAGTTCCTGTTTTGCTCTTTTAAACATATTTTTGTGGTAAAAACCTGCATTATCCAATGAAACAGGACTATTTATCTGTATTTGCCACCTTTGGCACGAAACTTGCTTAATTTATTGCGATTGGTTTTGGATTGATTATTAAACACACACGAACAAATAAAATTAACTAAAGGAATTGTATCATGGCAGTTTTAATTACTGACGATTGCATATCATGCCAGGCATGTGAAGTTGAATGTCCAAATAACGCAATATATGCAGCAGGCGACGAATGGAACCTCGGTGGCGAATCACATCCTGCTCTTAATGATGATCATACATATATCGCTTTTGATAAATGTACTGAATGCGTTGGTTTCCACGATGAACCACAGTGTATTCCTGCTTGCCCGTCCGACGCAATCGTTCCCGATCCTGACAGACAGGAAAGTGAAGAAGAACTTCTTGCTAAAAAAGCAAAATTGGATGAAATAGGAAGATAATCCCCTTATTTATGATGGTTGAAGCCGGATCCGGAAGCGGGTCCGGCTTTTTTTTATCTTTGGGTGTAACATTTGATTACTCTAACAACGAAATGGAGTAAGATTCATCAGTTTGCAATTTTCATTTTAAGAATCATTGAAACAAAAATTATTATATTCGTGAAAGAATAACAAGAAATTTTATGAGCCGAGAAATGAAGAAGAAGATTCCGTCATTAACACCGAATTATGCAGGTCTTATTGAAGAAGGTGCATATTTTATAGACAAAACTCAATTCATCAGGCAACTTGAGGATTTTAACTTTAAGTATTTGTTCTTTCTTCGTCCCCGCCGATTCGGAAAATCACTCCTTATTTCAATGCTCGAGCATTACTACGGCATTCAACATAAAGAGAAATTTGATGAGTTGTTCGGGCAATACTTTATTGGACAACCGGGAAATGTTACACCGTTGAGGAACAGTTATTACATCCTGAATTTTAGCTTTAGTGGAATAGAGACAGATGTAGAGAGTGAAATCAAACGGAAGTTTGAAGTGGAAATAAGAACAGCGCTTAAAAGTTTCCTTTACAAATATGGTATCGGTGAAGATATCGAGATTAATCAAAATCTGAATATAGACGGTAGCAGTGAACTGTTGAGAAATTTTATGACATTGTTTAGGAAGTATAAATCAGATGGAAAAATATATCTTTTAATTGACGAATACGACCACTTCACAAATGAACTTTTTTCCTTCAATAAGGATCACTTCAAAGAGATTGTTTCCCGGAACGGATGGGTACGGAAATTCTATGAAGTAATAAAGCAGTTCATGGGTGAGGGGATAATTGACCGGTTCTTTGCGACGGGTGTTACACCAGTAACTTTGGACAGCATGACAAGTGGATTTAATGTCGCACAAAACATTACACTCGACCATAAATTCCATAATTTGGCAGGATTCACTGAAGCCGAACTTCGAGGGATGATTGAAAATACCATTTACGAAGAAGGCAGATTTGATGTTGATATCGTAGTTTCCGATATGCGATCCTGGTACAACGGAAGCAGATTCTCACCCGATTCATCAGAAAGACTGTATAATCCTCAAATGGTAATCACATTTCTTTCCAACTTCAGCAGAAATTTTACATATCCGCGGGAAATGGCAGATCAAAATGTAACATCGGATTACAAAAAGATTGCGAATATACTTGCACCGTTATCTCAGGAAGAGTCGGATGAAGTTATATCCACAGTATTGGAGACTGACAGATTCTCTGAAAGACTTACGATCCAATATAATTTTGAATTACCCTACAGAAAGACCGAAGCAGTTTCCCTCCTGTTTTATAACGGATTGCTGACCATAGAAGGAGAGAGGTTTCAGGTATATGATTATGTGATACCAAATTATGTAATAAAAGTGATGTACTGGGAATATTTCAGATATCTTTTTGAGACGAGGCATAAGATACAATATGACAGTATACCAGTGAGAGATGCTTTGATTGAGATGTCGGAGTCAGGGAAGATTGACAAGCTGGTGGAGTATGTTCATTCAGTTCTGAAAAACCTCTCCAACCGCGATCTGCAGAAATTCAGCGAAAAGAACATCAAGATGATATTCATGACTCTCTTGATGGGAAACAACGCCTATTTTGTAAAGAGCGAACTGGAGAATAACGAAGGATATGCTGATTTAGTTTTACTCCCGACAAAGCTGAATCCCGGTAGGGACAATTTTCTGCTTGAACTAAAATATCTGAAGAAAAGCAGCAAGGAGAATCTTGAAATGGAGAAGATAAAAGCGGCTGAACAGGTTTCGAGGTATAAAGCGAAACTTGAAGCGGAGGGTATGATGTGTAAGGCATTTGCTATAGTGTTCACGGGGAAATCTGATTTTGCTGTGGTTGAGGGGGAATAAACCACAGAGCACGCAGAGAACACAGAGGGAGGGAATGGAACACGGATGAGACTGATTTAATGGATTGACACGGATTGGGTTTGAAGGAATAAACCACAGAGCACGCAGAGAAGACAGAGGGAGGGAATGGAACCCGGATGAGACTGATTTAATGAGAACCGGCAGAAAATATCAGATACTCTTTGATTTACTGAAATATCCTTATTTTTAAAGACAATTTTCAATTATTATGGCAGTAGGCAGATGAAAAAGTTATTCGTTTCGGCATTAGTCTTAATGTTTTTTGTTCCTGCAATTTTTGCTCAGAACAATTCCACCAAAGTTACTTTTTATGAAGCAAAGGGTGGATACTGGGATACGATTCAAAAGGGGATAGATACTTATTTGGAATCAGTTAATCCAAAACTTAAAAAGCCTTCCTGGAAAGCTGATTTTTCCGGAATAAGCAAACCTTCCGGTCCGGCCGATTTCAAATTTGCCTGGCACAACAAGCCCGAATCCCAGGGAAGAACGGGTACCTGCTGGTGTTTCTCGACCACCTCATTTTTCGAATCGGAAGTAAAAAGACTGACAGGTAAGGAAGTACAGATTTCTGAACTCTATACCGTTTATTGGGAGTATGTCGAGAAGGCTCTCCGCTACGCACAGGAAAGGGGTAACTCTGCATTGGGAGAGGGTTCTCAGGGGAATGCTGTTCAGAAAAATTTTAAGAAATATGGCGCAGTCCCGTATTCGGCTTATTCGGGGATGTTGCCGGGACAAAAATTCATTGATCACCAAAAACTGTTCGAGGAATTTTATGCCTTTCTGACCAAAGCCAAAGAAAATAACACATGGGCTGAGGGATTCATTGAAAACAATGTGAAGGCAATCCTCAATAAATATATGGGAGCTCCACCTGACAAATTTGATTATGAAGGAAAAACCTACACTCCTGAGACATTTTTGAAGAATTATCTTCAGATCAATCCGGATGATTATGTCGCCTTAATTTCCGTTAAAAATCAGCCTTATGGTTCATATATCATTTATGATGTTCCTGATAACTGGTGGAGAAACAGCGACTACTACAACATTCCCCTCGATGATTTTATGCAAACCCTGAAAGATGCTGTCAAAAAAGGCTACACCGTAGCTCTGGCAGGAGATGTTTCAGAGCCGGGAATAAACGGATTTGAAGGGGTGGGAATAATCCCTGATTTTGATATTAAACCCGCTGACATCAATGAAGATTCGAGAATATTCCGTTTCCTGAATGGACAGACCACCGATGATCATGGTATTCATTGTGTCGGTTCCACTGAGAAAGATGGAGTCACCTGGTTTCTGATAAGGGAATCTGCTGCCGGCTCATTCAACTCACCAAATCCCGGTTACATGTCGTACAGGGAAGACTATGTAAAACTGAAAATGATGAGTTACATGATACATAAAAGTGCAGTAAAAGGATTAAAATAGTTGAAAATCACATCGTCGGTAATTATCTCATTTTACAAAAATCTGAAATATCTCGAACTTGTACTTTCCGGTTTTGAAAGACAGGACAACAAAGATTTTGAGGTGATAATTGCCGACGATGGTTCGCCTCCCGATGTGGTCAGGCATGTGGAAAAAATGGGAGGCAACACTTCTTTCCCTCTCCTCCACCTGTGGCATCCCGATAAAGGATTCCGAAAAAACAAAATCCTCAATAAATCGATTACGGCAGCCCGATCAGATTATATAATCTTTGTGGATGGCGATTGTATTCCACATGCAAAATTTGTGTCTGGATATCTGAACCACAGATCATATGGTGTCGCTCTGACGGGGAGAAGAGTTAACCTCTCTGACAAGATTACACGGCAACTGACACCTGAAAATGTAAAAGCTGGATGGCTTGAGAAAAATTTTACTCAAGTTGTTTTGGATGGACTTTTCGGAGACTCATTCGATGTCGAAAAAGGTTTTTATTCTGAAAACCGGCAGATTCTTAAATTCTTTAACAGGAAGAAAAGGGGAATTGTCGGCTGTAACTTTGGCCTCTACCGCGAAGACCTCCTTCGAGTGAATGGATTTGATGAACGCTACGAAGCTGCATCTGTGGGTGAAGACTCTGACATACAATACCGGCTCGAACTTCTGGGGATAAAAGTCAAATCATTAAATCATATCGCTGTACAATACCACCTCAATCACAAACTCCAACCCCGCCCGCAGGAAAACCTCGATCTTTTTGATCAGGTAAAAAGAGAAAGGAATGCTTTCACACCTTTTGGGATTACAAGAACCTGAGTACTTGAGTATCTGAGAACCTGAGTACTTGAGTACCTGAGTATTTTTTGTTGCGCTTCAATTTTGTTAAAATTATTTAAATAATTTTCGCTTTCTACCTAATATTATTTGGTAAATATCTGGATAATCCTTTATATTTAAGGATAAGAAAATTTATTTTACTAAATGATAATAGAACATGCTTGACGAAATAGATATTAAGGCTCTGAACATTCTACAGGACAATGCAAAGACGAGCCGTAGCCAGCTTGCCGAGGTTTTTGGGATGTCCATTCCTTCAATAAGTGACCGCCTGCACAAACTTGAGGATAAAGGGATAATTCAGGGATACTACACAAAGATAGACCGAAAAAAATTCGGTTATGACATAATGGTATTCATTACGGTAATATCGGAATCATCCTCCCAGTACAGTCACTTGATCGAGAATGCATCCAAGCATAATAACATACTCGAATGTCATTCGATACTTGGAGAGGGGAGCCATATCCTGAAAGCTGTTGTAAAAAATTCCGAATCACTGGAAAAACTGCTGGCGGAAATTCAGCAGTGGCCCGGGGTGCTCTCAACCCGCACTTCCTTTGTTTTATCGACTCTAAAAGAAACCACAAAAATAAACTTGTAATCATTCATTTTTCCCAATTAATAAGGTACATTTAATATGAGCGACAGATCATCTCAGATCGAAAATATCCTTTCGTTTGCGAAGGATAACCACATTGAGTTTGTGGATCTTAAATTTATGGATTTCCCCGGGCAGTGGCAGCATGTCACCATACCGATACAGGAGTTTGACTCAAAGTCATTTGATAACGGTTTCGGATTTGACGGTTCTTCTTTGAGAGGGTGGAAGAGGATCAACGAATCGGACATGCTTATTTTACCTGATCCCGCAACAATGTTTGTCGACCCTTTTGTCAAAGCGCCAACAATAAGCCTGATTTGTGATGTTTATGAACCAGCCACGAGAGAAAAATATTCCCGTTGCCCGAGATATATTGCGAACAAGGCAGTTGACTTTTTGAAATCGACCGGAATTGCTGATACCGCCTACTATGGACCTGAAGCGGAGTTTTTTGTTTTTGATGATGTGAGATTCGAAGTTGGCAACAATTTTAGCTATTTTGAAGTTGATTCGATAGAAGGAAGATGGAATTCAGGAAGACAGGAAAATCCAAATCTCGGATACAAGACAAGATATAAAGAAGGATATTTTCCGGTTCCTCCAACTGACATGTTGATGGATCTTCGCAATGAAATGGTGCAGAATCTTATCAATGTAGGTATTGAAGTTGAGGCACAGCATCATGAAGTGGCGAGCGGTGGTCAGTGCGAAATTGACATGAAATTCAAGCCCCTGTTGAAAGCGGCTGATCAGTTGTTGCTCTTCAAATATGTGGTAAAAAACACCGCAACAAAAAACAATAAAACTGTAACCTACATGCCAAAACCAATCTATGGTGACAATGGAAGTGGTATGCATGTACATGTAAGTCTCTGGAAGAACAACGAACCTCTTTTTGCAGGTAACGGATATGCCGGTTTGAGTGAGATGGCTCTCTACTTTATTGGCGGACTGCTGAAACACGCTCCTTCACTTCTTGCATTTACAAATCCTACAACCAACAGCTACAAGAGACTGGTACCCGGATTCGAAGCTCCTGTTAATCTTGCTTACTCACAGAGAAATCGAAGTGCATCAATCAGAATTCCGATGTACAATATGTCACCGAAAGCCAAAAGAGTTGAGTTCAGATGTCCCGATCCTTCGGGCAACCCGTATTTGGGATTTGCAGCAATTTTGATGGCAGGACTCGATGGAATTATGAACCGTATCGATCCGGGTGATCCGCTTGACAAAGATATCTATGACATGTCACCCGAGGAGTTGAAGGATGTACCATCAACACCTCCGTCACTTGAGGCAGCACTTCAGGCTCTTGCCGAGGATCATGATTACCTCACAAGAGGCGATGTCTTCACTTCAGATGTTATTGAGACATGGATCAACTACAAGATGGACAGGGAAGTGAAGCCGATGGCGCTCAGACCCCATCCTTATGAATACGACATGTATTACGATTGTTAGTGGCTGAATAGGGAGTCTTCACTCCCCGAACATTATGAAAGGTGACCATACATAAGGTGTGGCACCTTTTTTTATGAGCTCAAGCTTTGCGAGTCGGAGGCACTGATCCGTTGGAATGGATTCCGATACTATATTTCCAAAAAAGTTGATCATTAGATCCCTGGTGCCTTTATCGGAAACGGTCCAGAGGCTGACAAGGACTGCATCAGAACCGGCATACATCACCGCACGGGTAAGACCGATAATTCCCTCCGTCTTTTTCATGTCACCTGTTCCGGTTTCACAGGCTGAAAGTACCACCATTTTTGCATCCCAATTTAAAGCAAGAATTTCCTCAAAGGTGAGAAATCCATCCTGTGAGCTTTTTGTTGAATCTTTTACTGTGCAAAGCGCCAGACTTTGAAATCCGGGATAGACGATGCCGTGGCAGGCAAAAGAGATGTATCTGAAATTTTTCAAATTTGTGTCCTTTGCGTTTTCTTCAGTGGCACTTGTTCTTAGCTTAATATCTACAGGTTGTCCGGCATTGGCAAACAGTTCTGAAATTGCAGTAATTTCCTCTCCTGTACCTCTGAGCCTGAAAAGAGATAGACCCGCTCTGCTTAAATCGTTGTTTGCTTCAGGATCACCGGCACCTCTTCCGGCATCACCCGGTTTTACACCTCTTTCCTCCATCCCTTTTTCAAAATTCTCGATGTCATAAACAGGGTCTCCAAAACCGGCAAAACCTGAACTTTTTCTTTCTTTTTTGAGAGCTCCTCTCATAAGGCTAAGAAGAGTACCTGACTGATAATATTTGACGGGGTGCTTTTCGATAAGATATGTGGTATCCCTGGTTAAGGTTTCAAAAGGAATCAGATTCAAAATTCCGTCGGGAACAATAGTCAGGTCTGATTCAGATGTCAGAAAACTTTCTACCGGTTTAATCAGCAGATCGTAGAGTTTATGAGATGCTTCAAGTGAAAGTTCCTCTTCTGCATCCATTTCTGACTTCGATTTTTTTGCGTTAAATTTATCCCTTTTAAGTCCGTCAAGAAGAGCGAGAGCATTTTCTCTTACGGCAGCATCCGAAGAGTCCAGCTTCACAAGCTGGAAATCATTCGGGGTGATCACAAAAACCCAGCAACCCGACTCTGCATTGAAGTATTGCAGGAGCACTTCATTTTTATGAAGTTTGGATTGTATTTCCTTTGTTTCAGCAGGTTTGGGGTATTCGAGAGCAGCGAGCTCGGGGCTGCCTGACTTGATCTTGAAAATTAATTCATCGAGTTGATCATTTAGTTTTTTCAGTTCCTCTTTAAGAGTCGCAGCATCAGAGGCAGCATTAGTATTCAGTGCTGTTTTAATAGCAGAAATCTGTTTTTCAAGGATATTTCTTTTTTGCAGCAGGCTCTGGTCAATTTTCGCAGAGAGGTCAACTTTTCTTTCAGAAAGAATATCAGCCAGCGACCGTCCCTTGACATTTTCCAGATATCTGAAAGCAGCTTCATTGTTGTTAATGGAAATGGCAGCCCGGACAGCAAAATCGAGATACACTGAAAATTTTTCGAAGAGATTTGTCCTGTCTTCTTCCCTAACAAGATTTGCCCTGAAGTTTTCCAAATAGCTCATTGCTTTTTCCAGGTAGGGGAGGGTAAGTCCCTCTCTGGCATCCCACCCGAGATAGAGATCAGCCAATGCGAAGGAGACAATGACATTAAAGAAATTGTACTCCGATTCTTCAAAAACTGCAAGAGCATTTTTGTATTGTTTTTCTGCTTCCTCATACTCTCCAAGGAGATATGCGGCGGTTCCAATTGAGTAACAGACTCTTCCAATACCAAGTGGATAATTCACTTTGTCATAAAAGTCGAGGGCTTTCAAATCATAGTCTATTCCCTCAGTATAGTTTCCCTGTTGCTGGGCAATTTGTGAAAGAATGAAATTTGCGTTTCCGAGTCCGAGCGGATATTCCGCAAGTTCGAAGTATTTAATTGCAAGTCCGGCATTTTTTCGGGTCTCAACAAAATCGCCCTTCATAAAATTGATTTGTGAGAGGCTGAACCAAATGGTTCCCATTCCGATGGGATAATTGGCTTTTTCATAGTATTCCAGAGCCTTTTGGAAATTTTCCTCTGATTTTGGCATGTTCCCGGCGTTCATGAAGATATTACCAAGGTTTTCGTAGACCTGCCCGATTCCTACAGGAAAACCTGCTTTACCGTAGTACTCAACGGCTTTCTTTGCATTTTCTTCGGCAGTTTTGTTGTCGCCTGTATTCAGAGCGAGAGTGCTGAGCCCATGATAGATTCTGCCAAGTCCAAGAGAGTAGCCGGTGAATTCATAATATTTCAGTGCCTGTGAGTAGTTGTCGTACGACTCCTTGTTATTGCCAAGATTCAGAGCAATTACAGCGAGACCGTAATGTACATTTCCAAGTCCGATCTGATGATTGATTTTGGTGAGCCATGGAACAGCGGCTCGAAGATTGCTGTCCGCCACTTCATATTTACCGATGTTTATATTCACCATTCCAATGTTTGTGAAACAGTTGCCGATGCCGAGGGGATAATTTGAGGAGAGATAAAGCTCGAGTGCCTTCGAACTGTAACCGATACTTTCGCTGTTTTTCCCAAGGTTCATCGTTACAATACCCTTGCCATAGTAAGCGTTCGCTACACCGAGGGGGATATTGTATTTGGAGAAAATTTTGAGTGAGATATCGAACAGGGAATCGGCTGCGACATTTTTGCCTGTATTGGTTGCAATCAAGCCATAGCCGTAATAGATGTCACCGAGGCCCGGTTCATAACCGGCTGCCTTATACAATTTTTCTCCGTTTGCGAACAGTCCGGCAGCTTCCTCATTGTCGCCACGGTTGAGTATTAGATTGGCAAGCGAAGTGTAGACATACCCTTTTGTGTAGGGATCTTCGACTACAATGAGGTGTTGAAGAGAAGTGTAATAGTAGTCGACTGCTTGAGAATAATTACCGAGGAGGGTTTCGATATCGCCGTAGCACTTGTAAATATATCCGAACCCGGCTTCATTTTCCCACGATTGAAAAATTTTCAGAGCCGATTCGAGATATGACTTTGCGAGATCATATTCACCAATGGATTTATAACTTTCTGCTATGAAATATCTTACCAGCCCCTCATCTGAAGAGAAACTGTAACCCTTCATCAGATTCAGTGTTTCATTCATGAGAACAATGACAGTATCAAACTTTTGGGCATCGTATGCTTCCACACCTTTTGCAAAAGTTTCCACGGCTTTTAATGAGTCATTCTGAGCAACAAGCTTCGCTGAAGACAAGAGAAAACAAAGAGAGATGAGGGTCAAATATTTATGCATCGCAGTAATTCCGATTTGGACACGGCAATTTATGAATTTTATCAGACCGGTGCAAGGGAGCAACCGGCCGCATAAGAACCGTTATTTCTTTTTAAACACGCTGTCTGGAACCCCCTTGTTCACAATATAATTTTTGTATGTAATGTAAACTTTACCGGGAGCCCTCAAATCAGTAGTCTCTCTTTTCTTCTTGCCCCCAAAACCTTTGGGAAGATTAAATTTACCTACCTCAAAACTGAAAGTCATATTGGAAGGAAGCGGGTATTTACTCTCCTTTGGGTAAACCATATCTATCTGGAAGGTACCGTTGTTTTTGGTGGTGCTTTCAACTTTTGAGATGAAGAAAGTCGATTTATTAATCCATAATGTAGAGAGAACCACATCTCCGGTACCTCCGGTTGGAATCACTTTTACTATGTAATGAGCAGCTCCATTTACTTTGGTTTCTCCTTCATAAACGGCTGTATATTTCCCGTTCAATAAATTGGCAGGATTAAAGTTGAGTCCTTCTTTAGGAATTAAAGCAAAATCATCGCCTGTTTGAAGTTTAATTTTATCAGGAGCCTTGAAAAATATTTTTGCATCGTTGTCAGGGACTTTCAGAAATTCCACATCTATTTTTATCCTGACATCAACCTGATAATCCTTAACAGCATCAAATTTTTTCTTTACAGAGTTGAGTATCTTTTCCGCTTCCGTCTGCGGGAATGCAGTAAAAAGCAAAAGAGTAAATAATAACAGAATTTTATTTGTCATTGTAAACCTTCTTAGGAAGTGATGTCTTTTTTGTTGAAATAATAATAAGTCAAGCCGAGGAACAAAGCTATGTGAAACGAGAGGATTCCCATTGCCTGATAGAGCTCATCCATTTCTACGGGAGTTGTAAATATAATGTTCCACGATTGCATATAAGTGGTAAACATATATGGCTTTAAGTCCTGCAGCACTTCAATGTTGATGGCTGATAGAATGTAGAATACTATAATAACCGCCATTGTGCTGACGATCGGTCCTATTGCATTTTCAACCATTGAGGAGAAGAAAAACGCCATCGATGTAACCACCATCATGCTTAAAGCTGCAATTCCATATGCAATTGCAAACCTCCACAGAATGTCATCCTTCGCGAAGATAATCAGTATGTCCTTGATGACAATCAACTCGCCTGTTCCGAAGAGAATGACTCCGAGACCCAGCGACATAACGCCAAGAAAGAGTACCATCAGATTTGTATAGATGGTGGCTGCGATAAGCTTCGCTGTAAGGAGCTGGTTTCGCGTGATAGGTCGCGTTATCAGCATTCTGTATGTTCCCGAAGTTGCTTCACCAGCGAGGAGGTCACCGGCTACAAGAGTTATCAGGAACGGGATATGAATGGCAAGTGCTCCAAGCACAAGGAACGACATCAGGTAACCATTCAGGAAATTTCCTTCGAAAACAAAAATGTTCTGCAGATTCTGGGTCAGAAACTTAAGGTAGCTTTCACCCTCAACTAGCATTGCTATTTCGATAATTGAGACAATTATAGCAATGGTTATGAAGCCGATGTAAGTTCTCCACTTCCTGAAAATTTTATAAAGCTCAATTCTTACGAGATCGATCATTATTCTCCCTTTCCTGTCAGGTTTAAGAAGTACTCCTCAAGTGATCTTGTAGGGATTAATGAGCTTACCTCTATTCCATTTTCCACCAGTTTTCTGTTGAGCGGGGCAATTTCATCTTTTTTCATGAACATAATAATCGTTGAATTCGAAACATCATCAATTCTTCCTTTAAAATCGCTCTCATTGATGATTTGCACCGACTTTTCAGGGTTGCTTACTTCGATATTTACTCTGGTCTCAGCGGCATTCAGCAGATCCTCTACATATCCTTCAATGACGGCTTTTCCCTTATCGATGATAACCATCCTGTTGGCGATCAGTTCCACTTCATAAAGAATATGGGAGGAGAGAAAGATTGTTTTTTGATGATCTTTGCTCAGAGAGACCACGAGTTCGCGAATCTCCTTCATCCCTTGAGGGTCGAGTCCTGTTGTCGGTTCATCGAGTATTATGAGTTTCGGGTCGTGAATCAGGGCTTGTGCAATTCCGAGGCGCTGTTTCATACCATGGGAGAAAGTTTTTACTTTCGACGAGTAGCGTTTCTCAAGTCCCACCATTTCAAGAATTTCCATTATTCTCTTTTTTGTAACAGGATATCCTGAAGTGCGGGCAAGAATCTCAAGATTTTTGTAGGCTGTGAGGTAACCATAAAAATCGGGTTTCTCAACAATGGCGCCAACTCTGCCAAGAATATATTTTCTTTCTTTGTAGATGTCCCTTCCGAACAGTTTGATGTCACCTGCAGTAGGGAAGATAAGGGTCATCAGCATTCTTATCGTGGTGCTTTTGCCGGCTCCGTTGGGACCAAGAAAGCCAAAGACATCTCCTTCATACACGGTGATGTCGAGACCGTTAACGGCATAAACATCCTTGTATTTTTTGTGGAGGCCGTTTATTTCAATTATTTTTTCCGTAACAACTCCTGTTAGGGGTTAAAATCAATAAAAAAACCAAGTCCAAATTTTGTCAGACGGTTTTTATAGTAAGAACTGAACCAGTCGTATCCCGAGTAATAAAAAGCGTAAATGGATAGTCCTGTTCCTGCTTTTTCACCGAGCTTCAACCCTGTCATCAATGAATGCGAAGGGGTGTATTCGGGTCGTCCCCGCATTTTAAAGTCATAAGCTGCATAGAGTCTTGCGGGTCTGTTCAAAAGGGTAAACAACACATCGTTAATAAATAATTCACTACCGACGGAAAAACTTGTTCTTTTCTGGTCGACTGGTCTAATCAGAATGGAATAGGTTATTCCTCCGTAAACTCTTAGATCAGCACCGGAAAACTTAAACTGGATACCCGGATTTAATTCAAAAAAGTCATCGGCGAAAGGTACGGGACCTGCGGCATCCTTCCATGAATTATTTGATGGATCCCACGCACCATCAACCAAATGGGCACTGCGGTGGATGAACCGTAAGCGGGCATTTATGAAGTGGGGTGTACCGGATATCTGTTTGAGCCAGGAGATGTTTCCTCCAAAATATCCGTCAATCGCCGCAACCTGCAAACGATAATCCCTGTACTCGATAACTTTGGCGTAAGCGAAGAACTCGGTGCCTGCATTAATCGTAGAGGTGGAATCAATTTTGAATGAAATGGCATCGAATGCGTTCCCCACATCCACCTTCATCGATCTGTCATCGGGAAAGAATGTGAGTCCAAATTTCGGCTCGGTATCAGCTGCTTTGAGCATGTTAAAGAGCCTCTTCCCCGGCAGGAATTCAACGGTTTGAGGGAATATTTTTGCGCATGACAAAACGGACAAAAGGAATATGAAAAAAACGAGTCTGGGCATTCTGTAAATTGTTTCGGTGTTAAAATTATTTTCGGTGTCAAAAATAGGTATAATTAGAGTAATATTTGAAATTGAACGACACAGGACGGGAAAATCTCAAAGAGGGAATTGTTCCCGGAAGAGACTGACCCAACGGATTTGCACAAAAATTCACTATATTTAATGTTTTTAAAAACAAATTTATGGATAAGAATTTGAGTCACGAAAAGATATTGGTAACCGCCGCACTTCCCTACGCAAACGGGCCAATACATCTTGGGCACCTCGCAGGAGCATATCTTCCTGCAGACACATATGTAAGATATCAGCGTCTTAGAGGAAGAGACATTATATTTGTCTGCGGATCTGATGAACATGGAGTACCGATAACCATAACCGCAGATAATGAAAAGGTTTCACCTAATGTAATTATTGACCGTTTTCATACAATAAACAAAGAGTCTTTCGATAAATTCGGGATGAGTTTCGACATCTACAGCCGGACAAGCATTCCTGAGCATCACAAAACGGCAACTGAATTTTTTCTCGAATATTATAACAGCGGACTTCTCGTTGAAAAGAAGTCGATGCAGTTTTATGACAATTCCCGAAAGATGTTCCTCCCTGACAGATATGTTGAAGGTACCTGTCCGAAATGTGGAAATGAGAGTGCAAGAAGTGACGAATGTGAAAACTGTGGTTCTCTTTATGATCCCTCGGAACTTATCAATCCCGTCAGCAAAATAACAGGAGAAAGACCTGAGCTGAGGGAGACCTCCCACTGGTTTTTCCCGTTCGGAAAGTTTCAGGAGAGGCTTGAAAAGTATGTGAACGAGATGGATGTGACATACGGCTGGAAGGAGAATGTTCTTCAATACTGCAAAGGGTGGTTTACTGCCGGTTTGCAGGACAGAGCCATCACCCGTGATCTTGACTGGGGAGTGAAGCTTCCGATAGCAGGTGTGGACAATAAAGTCTTGTATGTCTGGTTTGAAGCAGTTCTTGGCTATATTTCCGCTACAAAAGAGTTGTTTAAACATCGCGGTGAAGAAGATGGCTGGCGTGATTACTGGCAGGACTCCGACACTAAATATGTGGCATTTATCGGGAAAGACAACATCGTTTTTCACACAATAATTTTTCCTGCCCTTCTAATGGCATGGAACGACAGACATTCTGAAAAATTCGTTCTCCCACAGAATGTGCCTGCAAATGAGTTCCTGAACTTTGAAGGGAAAAAATTCTCCAAAAGCAGGAAATGGGGCATTGATGTTATCGACTTTCTCGCAAAATTTGAGGCTGATTCTTTGCGTTATACGCTTACGATGAATGCACCCGAGTACCGTGATACCGATTTTTCGTGGAAAGATTTTCAGGCAAAACACAATAATGAACTTGCCGATATACTCGGAAATTTTGTAAACAGGACATTAACCTTCATCCATAAAAACTTTGAAGGTAAAGTGCCGCCTCTGTATACGCTTGACGAGAGGGATAACGAGCTTCTGAACATGCTTGAGGATCATCCGTCTAAAATAGCTGAACTGATGGAGCAATACAGATTCAAGGATGCAACCCTTGAAGTGATGAATCTTGCGAGAGCCGGAAACAAATATTTCAACGATTCCGAGCCCTGGAAAACTCTGAAAAGTGACAGGGAAAGGTGTTCAACAACACTTCATCTCTGTGTTCAGACGATATACACCCTGGCAGAACTTTTTATGCCGGTCATCCCGAACACATCGGCAAAAATTCTTAAGATGCTCAATAAAAGATCTGTTGAATGGCTGAATGCCGGAAAGCTGAATCTTGTTGAAGGCGAAGTGCTCGGAACCCCCGAGATTTTGTTTAAGAAGATCGAAGACAGTGAAATTGAAGAGATAAAGCAAAAAACTGCTCCTGAACCTGTTGAAGAAGAGGATTTTGAAAAAATTGAATCAATTTCCATCGACGACTTTTTCAAAACTGATCTTCGTGTTGCCGAAATAGTTGAGGCAGAGAGAGTGAAGAAAAGTGAGAAACTGATAAAGGTACAGGTCTCTTTCGGCAAAGAGAAGCGACAGGTGATAGCCGGGATCGGAAAGGCTTACAATCCTGAAGATTTAATCGGCAAAAAAGTGATTGTGGTTGCCAATCTTAAGCCGGCAAAGCTGATGGGTCTCGAATCACAAGGTATGATCCTTGCAGTTGAAACTCCTGATGGTGGTTTGAATGTTGTAGAAGTGGCGGGTACAATCAAAAACAGCACTAAAGTAAAGTAAAAAGCAAGATGAAAAAGTTTTTTCTGATCGTTATTTTTCCTGTACTGGCTTACTCTCAAGGCAGCATCGCCGGAAAGTTCTCCCCCGAACTGAATGGCTGGCTGGCAAACCATGGGAATACCGGATCGGTAAAGGTATGGGTGGATCTTGTCGACAAAGGTGAAAACCTGAACATGCTTTCGAACCCGGAATCATTTCTGAGCAAAAGATCGATTGAAAGACGGGCTCTCAGAGGTAATGCCATAAATGAGACCGATCTTCCGCTGTGGATGGGATACTTGCAGGATTTGGAAGCATCGGGAATCAGAATAACAAGCAAATCAAAATGGTTTAATTCGGTCACTGTAAATGCTGACAGAAATATGCTGATTCAACTTGCAGAAAAGAATTTTGTGAAGAAAATCAGTCCTGTTGCCAAGGGACGAACCGCTTCCAAGGTTAGCAAAGAAACTGATAATTCATTTTTTAACGGAAATTTCTTTAATCAGACTACCAGTGCGCTTGATTATGGTGAATCACTTGCCCAGCTTGCTCCTCAGCAGATCCCTGCCGCACATAATATGGGATATGACGGATCAGGTATTTTTATTTGTCTGATGGATGCGGGATTTAACAATCTTGCTCACGAGGTGTATGATTCACTCAGGATAGTTTCCACATGGGATTTCGTAAACAACGACCCCGATGTTGGCGATGGTGGTATGGGAAACGGTTCTCATGGCACTTCCACACTTTCTGTAATTGGTGGTTACAAGCCGGGCAAGCTGATCGGAACTGCTTACAGGGCAAATTACCTTCTTGCGAAAACCGAGAATACCGATTCAGAAACACCTGCAGAAGAGGATTTCTGGATTGCCGCTGCCGAGTGGGCTGATTCAATTGGTGTAGATGTCACTTCCACTTCACTTGTTTATCTCGATTTTGACCCTCCGTTTACCAGTTATACCTGGCAGGATATGGATGGAAATACTGCCCGCATTACAAAGGGAGCCGATCTCGCGGTGTCAAAAGGAATTGTTGTATTCAACAGTGCCGGGAACAACGGTTTTCACGCGACGCAGAATACTCTCGCAGCACCAGCAGACGGTGATTCTGTAATTTCGATCGGTTCCATAACAGCACAGGGAGCCAGATCAGGTTTCAGCAGCGTTGGATTGACTTTTGACGGAAGAATAAAACCTGACATGATGGCGGTTGGATCTTCGGTTTATGCTGCTGCACCAGGGGGTAGAACCTCATACACCTACACTTCAGGAACTTCGCTTGCATGTCCGATTGCAGCAGGAATAGCTGCTCTCATGCTTCAAAAGAACCCGAATCTGGATCCAATCCAGATCAGACAGATTTTACGGAATACTGCTTCTCAGCCAAACTCACCCGACAGGTTGATGGGCTGGGGAATAATGAATGCTGTTGCAGCGATTGATAATGTCCCATCAGGTCTTGAGGACGGCAAAAGTGCTGTCCCCTCAGACATCATACTTCTCGGAAATTATCCAAATCCCTTTAACCCGGTAACTACCATTCAGTTTACACTTCCGGTTGAAAAATTTATTTCGCTAAAGCTTTATAATTCATCCGGAGAACTGGTTAAAATGGTAACAGAAGGAACATATTCAGCCGGAACGGGTAAAATACAGTTGGACGCTTCCGGACTTTCTTCAGGAAATTATTTTCTTTTATTGAATGACGGCAATAGAATTTACACACAAAAATTAAGTTTACTGAAATAATGAAAAAACTTTCTCTCATCCCTTTCCTTTTCCTTGTTCTGATTGCATTTCAGGGAAATTATTCCACTTCAAAACTGTCCAGATCGATGGAGACGGTCGTTGGAAGGATGTCTGACACAGACTCCGTTCTCTGCTGGGTCTTTTTCAAGGACAAGGGTCCTTCCACCGAAAAGTACCTTAAAAACCCTTCACTTGTGGTTACACAAAAATCGATTGAAAGAAGACGAAAATTCAAGAGCGAGCAAAATTTAATTGACGAAACCGACCTGCCGGTTTATTCCGGATACATCGACGAGTTTCAGAAGATGGGGTTGCAGGTAAAAGGAAAGTCAAAATGGCTGAACAGTGTCAGCATGTATGTTGCAAAGTCGGAAGTACTGAAGATTGAAAAACTTCCTTTTGTGAGTCATATTGATCTTGTTGTGCGGTTTTCCAAGAAGTATTCTAGTGACCTTATCGAGGCTCCTTCTGTTGATCAGACAAAAATGATCCTTGACAATAAAGATAAATTTGATCTTGATTACGGTCAGAGCCTGACACAAAATCAGATGATGTCGGTGCCGGCGATGCACAACCTCGGTGTCACAGGTGCGGGTGTAACTATTTGTGTTCTGGATGCCGGTTTTAACAATTTGCAGCATGAATCGTTTTCGCAAATGACAATTTTGGACAAATGGGATTTTGTGAACAACGACGGTGGTGTTGGTGACAGTCTTGATATGGGAAGCGGCAGTCACGGAACGAATGTACTCTCGGCAATTGGCGGATACAAACCGGGGAAACTGATCGGTCCTGCATATGGTGCCTCTTATCTCCTTGCCAAGACTGAAAATACCGACAGTGAAACTCCAATAGAAGAGGACAACTGGATAGCAGGTATCGAGTGGGCAGACAGCCTCGGTGCCGATTTGGCAACATCATCGCTTGGATACCTTGAGTATGACCCTCCGTTTCAGAGTTACACATGGCAGGATATGGATGGAAACACGGCAAGAATCACAAGAGCTGCTGACCTCGCTGTTTCAAAAGGGATAGCTGTTTTTGTTTCTGCCGGTAATGAAGGAATGGATGCAACTCACAATACTCTTGGTGCACCAGCAGATGGTGACAGTGTTATCTCAGTTGGTGCTGTCGATGCATCCCGTGCACGGGCATATTTCTCAAGCGTCGGTTTGACAGTTGACGGTCGCATAAAACCGGATATAATGGCGATGGGTCAGGGAGTCAGGGTTGCGAGTTCTTATACACTGAATGGATATTCACAATCTTCAGGTACCTCGTTCTCATGTCCTTTGGCTGCCGGTGTGGGGGCACTCATCCTTTCCCAAAGACCAAACATCTCTCCTGTGGAACTTGCGAACTCGCTTTGCTCGACAGCAGACAACGCTTCGAATCCAAACAGAGAGTATGGCTGGGGGATCATAAACGGACTTGCAGCATTGAACTCAATTCCTGCCATGAACATCGATGATGCGGCTCAAACGCCTTCAGACATAAGAGTTTACGGAAATTACCCGAATCCTTTCAACCCCTCAACGAAAATTGATTTTGAATTGTCATCGATATCCGAACTGACGATAGATCTTTATAATGCGACGGGCGAGAAAGTAAAAAGACTCGGGAGAGGATTTTTCGAACCCGGCAGACACACAATTGATGTTGAAGCTGGTGGATTGAATTCGGGAGTCTATTTTGTAAAATTAAAAACCTCGAAAAGCTCAAAAGTTGTAAAGATTGTTCTTTCAAAGTAACTTTTTATTAACCTTGATTTTGAGCCTGCAATTCGGTAACATTGTTGTCACGATTTTTTATAATTATTAAATAAAACAATCATTTATAAACCATAAATAGAACAGACCCGGAGAGAGTTCCGGGTAATCTGTAAATAATCGGGAGCCGTTAATGTTGAAAAAAACATTGTTTATTAGCTTGACATTACTTGCCGGATTTTTCCTTTCAGCATGTTCAGGTGGTGGACAGACCGCAGTGGCTGAATTCACCGGAGCGAACAAACAAAACAATAAAGTTACACTTTCTGAATTTGAAAGAGCATATGCCAAGACAGTTGGCGGGGTTGAAAACGCAAGGAAAGATGATCAGGAAAAACTGAAAAATTTCCTTGAGGTTTATACCAATTTCAAAATGAAACTTCTGGATGGTGTCGAAAGGGGATTCGATAAAGATCAGGCAATGAATCAGGAACTTGATGATTACCTCAAACAGGTTGGTCAGACCTACATTGTTGAGAAAGAATTGATAGAGCCCGCAGTTAAACAGATGTGGGAAAGAAGAAAAAAAGAACTCAGAGTAAGTCATATTATGACCAGACCTGATTCATTGGATTCAGAGGAACCCAAGTTGTTGCTTGAGGGACTCTTAAAAAGAATAAATGCAGGTGAAAGTTTTGAGAAACTGGCTGCCGAATTTTCAAAAGACGAATACAGTGCCAAAAATGGCGGAGATATTTATTATATCACTTCGGGAATGATCGTTCCTGAATTTGAAGATGCAGCCTATACACTCGCACCCGGTCAGGTGTATCCTGGAGTGGTGACTACAAGGTTTGGCTACCATCTGATTAAAGTAACCGAGATCAGAGACAGAGTTCCGCAGATCAGGGCAAGTCACATACTCATCAATTATCTTGATCCGAACGGTAATCAGGATACTGCATATGCTACAGCAAGAATGGATACAGTTGTTCAGAGATTGAAAAACGGTGAGAATTTCAGCGATCTGGCAAGAGTTTATTCAGATGATCCTGGATCAAAATCATCCGGAGGTGACCTCGGGTTTTTTGAGAGAAGAATGATGGTACCCGAGTTTGATGAAGCGGCATTCAACCTGAAACTTGGTCAGCTTTCCCCTGTAGTAAAAACAGGTTACGGTCTTCATCTGATCATGGTCACCGAGATCAAACCTTATCCTTCCTTTGACGAAGACAAAGAAAACCTGAAGAAAATGTACCGCCAGATCAGGTATAACAACGAATATGCCGAACTCCTGAAGAAAACCAGAGACAGATACAATTTCACTGAAAACGAACAGTTGTTTGCCCTTCTCGAATCGATCGGTGACACAGTCGACATTACCAAAGGTTATTTTAATGCAGAGTGGAGAAACGACTACAAAGATTCCGTTGCCTTCACTATTGAAAATGTGACATACCCGCTCGATTCGCTTGTAGCCAACATGAACAAAAGATTCGAATTCATAAGTAAACCTTTCACTTTTAGCATGCTGAGTGAAGGTGCTGTGAAGATGGCGAACGACAAGGTTCTCGAAATAGATGCAAAATATCTGCCGAAAAGAAATGAAGATTTCGCCAGACTGATGGAAGACTACAGAAACGGTATCTATATTTTCAAACTTCAGGAACTGGAGGTTTGGAACAAAATAAAAAGCGACAGCACATACCTCGTTCAGTACTACGATGCTCACAAAGCAGGATACAACTGGCCCGACAGAGTTGAATTTGGTGAAATTTTTGTTAAAACCGATTCACTTGCGAAATCAATCTACAAAGAAGCAATTTCCGGAGCTGACTTCGAGTCACTCGCCGGCAAATACACCGAAAGAAGCAACATGAGAGGCAAAATGGGGAAACATCCACTTCAGGATGTTAACTTCAACAACCTCTATCAGGAAGCTAATAAACACCCTGAGGGATTTATTACCGCTCCATTCAGCATTGACGGTGGTTTCTCGATCATCAAAGTTTACAAAAAAGACAAAAGCCGCACTAAGACTTACGAGGAAGCAAAACCGGAAGTATTAAGCGGTTACAATGAGCAGGAACAGAAAAATCTTGAGAATGTTTATATCAATTCGCTCAAAGCGAAATATAAACCGGTCTATTTCTATGATGCATTGAAAGAAGCCTTCAAGAACTAACAATTATTTTATACAGAGACTATTAATGCTTAAAAAAGCTTTACTGGTGTTCCTTCTCCTTTTCGGAGGGGGAACACTTTTTTCACAAGAGGTTGCAGAAAAAATTGCAGCAATTGTTGACAATGATGTTATTCTCCAGAGTGAAGTTTCGCTCCGTGCTGCCATTGAAGCAAAGAGGACAGGTGAAAATCCTGACAATCCTGCTTTTCTTGCTGCAGTGCTTAACAGTATGATAGAGGAAAAACTTCTCTATGCTTATGCGATTCTCGATTCGATAATCGTAACCAAACCCGAAATTGATCAGTATATGACTTATCAGGTTTCTCAGCTTATAAAGCAGTTCGGTTCCGAGGAAGCGGTCGAGAAAACATACAACAAGTCGATGGCACAGATCAAAAAAGAACTTGAGCCCGAGATCGAGAAGAATCTGCTGATGAAAAAAGCTCAGGATAAAAAGTTTGGCACAATCGAAGTAAGCAGAAGGGAAGTGGAAGAGTTTTTTGCGAAGTATCGCGACAGTCTCGGCACAACCCCTGAAAAGGTAAAAATCTCACATATCTTCCGTTCCCCCTCCAAGTCGGAACGGATCATGAAAATTGCTGTTGATTTTGCCAACAAACTCCTCGATTCGTTGAAAAACGGTGCTGATTTTGGAGAACTTGCAAAGAGATATTCAGATGATCCGGGAAGTGCCGTCAATGGTGGTGATATCGGATTTACGGCAAGAGGTATGCTCTTCCCCGAATATGAGTCGGTGGCATTCAGACTGAGAGTTGGTGAAATGTCAGGTGTGATTGAATCTCCTGCCGGATACCACATCATACAGTTACTCGACCGGAGAGGTGAGCAGATTAAGACTCGTCACATCCTTGTGAGAGTAAAACCTGATGAACAGACAGATTATGAACTGATCAATTTCCTCACCGATCTTCGTGATACCCTGGTCAGAGACAAAGGTGATTTTAAGTTTTACGCCAAAAAATACAGCCAGGATCAGAGAACCTCCAAATCGGGTGGTGTACTCGGCACATTCTTTATTGATAAACTGGATGCTGCTTTAAAGGAAACGGTAGCCAGAATCAAAGAGGGCGAAATAAGTTTCCCTAAAAGAATCGATTACGGACAGGATGAATATGGCTATCACATAGTAAAGCTTGATTCAAGAATTCCGAGACACGAGCCAAACCTTGAAATAGATTATGATGAGATTAAGGAATTGGCAGTCATGTACAAGCAGAAGAGACTTGAGCAGGAATGGTTGAATGATTTGAAAACAAAAATCTTTTGGGAGATCAAATAAAGGGGTTGAATTGGACGAAGTAACACTCGTACGGGAGATTAACGAGAAGTTTAACACAGTTAAAGCTGAAATCGGCAAGGTAATTGTCGGTCAGACAGACATCGTCGAACAGCTTCTAATTTCACTCCTTTCCCGCGGTCACTGTCTGCTGGTTGGGGTTCCCGGTCTCGCAAAAACTCTTCTTATCAAAACGGTGGCTGAAGCCACAGACCTGAAATTTGGCAGGATTCAGTTCACACCTGATTTGATGCCCTCTGATATTACAGGTACCGACATCATTGAGGAAGATCCGATTACCAGACGGCGTGAATTCCGTTTCATTCCCGGACCGGTCTTTTCGAATGTGATTCTTGCCGATGAGATAAACAGAACTCCGCCAAAAACCCAGGCGGCACTTCTCGAAGCAATGCAGGAATATAAAGTGACGGTTGCCGGGAAGACTTATTCTCTTGAAACACCTTTTTTTGTTCTTGCCACACAAAACCCTATTGAACAGGAGGGGACATATCCTCTTCCTGAAGCACAACTCGACAGGTTTATGTTTAATTTGTGGCTCGATTATCCTTCTTACGATGAAGAGGTTGAGATAATCAAATCGACCACAAGTGCATTTATGCCGGTGGTCAGTCCTGTTATTTCTGCTTCCGAATTACTCTCTTATCAGTCGCTGATTCGTTCGGTACCGGTAGCTGATAACATTATCGAGTACGCAGCAAAAATAGTTCACAGTACCAGACCGGGAACTCCCGATTCACCTCAGTTCATCAAGGAATGGGTAAGATGGGGAGCGGGCCCGAGAGCCTCACAATATCTTATACTTGCAGCAAAAACCAGAGCTGTGTTGTATGGAAGGTTTACCCCCAACAAAGATGATGTAAAGTCGGTACTCAATCCGATACTGCGGCACAGGATTATCCCTAATTTCAGTGCGGAAGCGGAGGGTATAACCTCGGTGGATATTGTAAAAAAACTGATTGAAACAGTTTAAATTCATAGTGTACTTTTTTTTCTCTAAATTTCTGTTTAATTTGTGTTCTTGATGTAATTCATTAATGAACCCCGGTATGCCTGATGCAATCGAATATCATATCCTTGTTTAAATCAATAAATCAGTTGTTTCAGTCTGACAGCACGGGGGAAAACCTCCTGAATCAGTTATGCAACTTCATCTCTGCTGAATTTGAGTTTTACTCCGCCGCCCTTTTCAAACCTGTAAACGATAAACTGGTGCTAATTGGCAAGTCTGACAATGTAAAAAAGAGCCTTGTCATCGGAAGTGAATCAGTCTGTGGTGTCTGCAAGCTTCACGACACTTCATCGGGTGTTTCTTCTTTTGATATTGACAAAAAATGTCAGATTCAGTCAACCGATTTCCTGGTGTACGAGGGATGCCTGAAAATGAAGGGGAATTCAGAGGAACAGTTCGTTTTGAAACTGACCCGGAAGTCGCCTTTCAGTCAAAGTGACATTGATAATATAGAAGTTCTCGGGAAATTTTTGCTGATAGTGTTGAGCTCCGCGAAATTCGTCACCTACACTTCCGATTCATCAATAAATAAACTGTTGCTCGATGTTTCGAATGATCTTCGGACTCCTGCAAACAGCATTCTTGGCTTTGCATCGCTTCTTTATGATGACAAATTGAGTTCTGTTCAGACAGAGTATGTCAAGCTGATAAAGGATAACGCTCAGAAGATATCCAGTCTGCTTAATGATTTGATCGATATTTCAAAGGTTGCCGCGGGAAGTGCGGTTGTCCAGAATGCTCCTTTCGAACTGAAGGGACTTTTGGATGAAATCGAGAAAAGTTTCAAAGAAAAAACAGATGCCAATGTTACCTCACTCCAGTTTGCAATAGGTGAAGCAGTGCCTAAGGAAATTGAATCTGATCAACAGAAACTTAAAACTGCAATCTCATCCATCCTTGCATTTTTGTTGAATGAAAATCCTTACGGCAGAATCGAAGTAACAGCTACCGAATCCTTGAGTGGGATTCTGACAATCAAGGTATATCATTCGGGACTAATGATGCCTCCTGAGAAACTGAAGGATGCATTCCGGATCAGCCAGATTCATGACGGCAGAGGAAAACTGACCAGCGTTTCAGCTCTCTCGCTCAATCTTGCCAAAAGATACATTGAGAGCCTTAAAGGTGAACTCATAATTGGCAAGGAGAGTGGACAGGGAGTCAGTATTTCCATAAATCTTCTGCTTACCGGCAGTTCGATGTTTGCAAGCCAGATGGAATCACTTCCCAAACCCGCAAGCCAGAACAACCGTGTTCTTGTCATTGAAGATGATTACGCCACTTCGAAACTTCTCAGCAATTATCTCAACAAATGGGGATATGAACCCACAATCGTAAATGCCGGCTTGAAGGCATTGCAGATTCTTGAGAATGAAAGTTTCCTTTCGATCATTACTAATGTTACACTTCCCGATATAAACGGGCTCGAACTCCTCCGGAAAATCAGGGAAAACAAGCTTCACAGACATACGCCTGTGATTGTCTGTTCAGTCGAAGCCGAGCAGCAAAAGGCGTTTTTGATGGGATCGGTAGAGTATTTTGTAAAACCGATCAGCTATAAAGACCTTGTTGAAGTGCTGACGAGCTACAAATTGAGGCGCGATGCCAATGTCCTCTGCGTGGATGATGACCTGAACACTCTAAATCTTGTAAAAGAGGCGATACAGTCGGCAGGTTTCAATCCTGTCGCTGAAAACTTCTCATACGAAGTACCTGCAAAGATTGCCAACATGGACCTCGATCTGGCGATAGTCGATCTCGACATGCCTCAGATGAACGGTTTTGAGCTGATAAAAGAGATTAAATCAAACTCCCGTTTTGCAAGTCTGCCGATCATTATTTACACCGGCAAAGAGAATTATGAGGAAGACCTCGCAAAGATTAACGGACTTTTCACAGAGCTTCTCGACAAAAAAAGTACGAAAATTGAAGACCTCGCTGATACAATAAGCAGAATGGTTAACAGAACCGAACCTGTTTCGAATACCGGTGGTGCCGCTTCAGGTGGCACAGGTCAGGCAGCAGCAGCTCCCGAGCCAACAGGTCCCGTAATTCTTCTTGTGGAAGATTACAAACACTCTCAGATTATTGTTACCCGTCTTCTCAGAAAGAACGGTTTCAATAATGTAACGGTTTGTGAAAATGGCGCCGAGGCTGTGGAACAGGCTAAAAAGATGAAATATGACATCATCCTGATGGATATGCAGATGCCGGTCATGAACGGTTTTGAAGCGACCGAACGGGTTAGACAGATGCCCGAGTATAAAGATACTCCGATAATCGCTCTTACTGCATTCGCAATGAAAGGTGACCGCGAAAAATGTATTGACGCCGGTGCAACAGATTATATCCCAAAACCGATCGACAGCGTTGAGTTTATTGAAAAAGTAAAGAAATATACAAACAATCCGGCTTAACCGGTGAATTCTACAGGAATAAAGCGTTAAATGATATCAGAATACCCAAGGGTAAGGTTTGCCCCCAGCCCTACCGGTTATTTACACATCGGGGGACTAAGAACCGCACTTTACAACTACCTTTTCGCCAGACAATCGGGTGGAAAGTTTATCCTCAGAATTGAGGACACCGATCGCACGCGGTATGTTCCCGGAGCCGTGGAAAATCTTATTTCAACTCTCGAGTGGTCGGGCCTGCATTATGATGAAGGTCCGGGAATCGAGGGTGAGTACGGGCCCTACACACAGTCGGAACGGCCGCACATCTACAAAGAACACACGGACAAACTTCTCGAGTCGGGACATGCCTACTACTGTTTCTGCTCCAAAGAGAGACTCGACACTCTGAGAGAGGCTCAAAAAGCCCGGAACGAACAGACTGTTTACGACAAACACTGCCTGAAGCTTTCCAAAGAGGAAGTGACAGAAAAACTTGCTTCGGGTATCCCCTATGTTGTTCGTATGAATGTCAGACACGGCAGCAAAGTACTCGTAAAGGATATTATAAGAGGAAATATCGATTTTGATACTTCAATTATAGACGATCAGGTTCTGATAAAAAGTGACGGATTTCCGACATATCACCTCGCTAATGTGGTTGATGACCACCTGATGAAGATTACACACACCATTCGCGGTGAAGAATGGTTGCCCTCGACTCCTAAGCATGTGCTCCTCTATGAAGCATTCGGTTGGGAAGTGCCTGTATTTGCACATCTGCCGCTTCTTCTGAATCCCGATCGTTCAAAGCTGAGCAAGAGACAGGGTGATGTGGCGGTTGAAGACTACCGTGCCAAAGGATATCTGAAAGAGGCATTGATCAATTTTATCTCCCTTTTGGGCTGGAATGCCGGTGACGACAGGGAATTCTATAATATGGATGAACTGATCGCTTCATTTTCGCTCGAGAGAATAAACAAATCGGGTGCCGTTTTTAATCTCGAGAAACTCGACTGGCTGAATGCGGAACATTTGAGATCGAAGACTGATAACGAACTTGCCCGTCTGCTCCGCGAAGAACTGATAGCTCAGGAGATGACTTTGACAGAAAAAATTACTGAAGATTATCTGACCAAGGTCGTTTCATGTATGAAGGAAAGAGTGAAGTTCATAAAAGAGATTCCCGTAAATGCACCATATTTCTTCTCCCGTCCCGATTCGTATGAAGAAAAGGGTGTTCAAAAGGGTTGGAAGGAAGATACTCCAAAATTGATGGAGGCTTATTCTGCAAAAATAAATGCAATGGATGCACCTTCCAAGGAAGACTGGGAAACAGCTCTCAGAAGCGCAGCAGAGGAAAACGGTGTCGGAGCAGGAAAGCTGATACACCCCGTAAGGCTTCTGGTATCCGGAGTGTCATCGGGTCCAGGACTGTTCGAGATACTCGATGCTCTTGGAAAAGATGAAGTGCTTTTCCGAATTGAAACGGGAAGTAAAAAACTTACTGTTTAGGGACGATTTTTTCGATCTCACCCAGCAGGTTTGGATCTTTTATTCTGTCCTTAAGAAATTTGAGGCGATTTTTCAGAAATGGATTATCGCCTTTTGTATTTAACCGGTGAATGAGGCTTTTCACCTCGCAGACGATTGCTGGCTCCTCAATACCGAGTGCAAAGTAAGAATCAGATGCCCGTTTGAAATAACCGGATGCCTTATCGGGATTACCCTTCTTCTCAGCTACCTTTCCGAGGAATTCCAAATCATAAGCTATGGCGAGATAGTCTTCATTATTCAAGTCCTGATCATACGCCTTTCCACCCCAGAACGAAGCCTCTTCGGTTTTACCTTCCGCCAAAGCAATAAACGCCCGTGTGTAGTATGAAAAGGCCAGCTGGTCACCCGGGTATCGGGAATCACGGTCGAAAGCAACAAAAGCACTGTTGAGATTCGTCAGTTCGATCCCGTAATCAGCTTTAACTGCAAATTTTGAAAGCGCAAGATAAGCTGTTGAAATAAGAGCGAGTGAAGAGGAAAAATACTGTTCCTTGAATTTCTTCGAAAGGGCTATAACACTGTCATATCTTTGCGAAGTGTAGTAGTATTCCGAGAGGGAATTAAGGTAATTTATCGAATCACTTCTGCCGGGCAATAAAAGAAACTCCGCTGAGAGGATGCTGTCTCCCTTTTTGTAATCACCCATCGAAGCGTAGATGTTTGCCTTTTTTAGAAGAACTTTTGTTTTCCCGGAAACATCATCGAGAAGTGAATAGCTGTTGAAAGCCTCATCAAGGGAAATAAGAGCCGGACCCGTTTTGTTCCGGTTTATCAGGTCGTTTGCGAGGTTGAAGAAATCGTCCCCGTCACTTTGCGATGCTGTCTTCTGTTCATCAATCACTGTTGAAGAGAAGCAACCCGACAGAAAGAGGGGAGAAACCAGAGCTAAAAAGAGAAGAATTTTTTTCATCTTGGCCTCTTCTTTCCCTGCTCAACTTTTTTGTTGTTGATGTTTGTGCCAAAATTTATAATCGGGTTCTTATTAATAATCTGAAGTGTGACCTGAAGATCATCGAGCACTTTTTTTATTTTTTCCTGAATCAGGGATAAATTAGTAGTCTGGTCATTTGAATACACAAGGAGTTTATTGATTTCAGGAAGAAGCTCGTTTATTGAGTTGAGAGAGGTCTTCACGGGCTTCAGGAAAGTTTCTCCGGTAGGGTCAATCATTTTGATTGCAAGGCTGTCAGGTCTCTGATAATTGACCAATGTGGCATCGAGCCTCCCCATCAGACCGCGGGCATTCTTTGTGGTGGCAACAAGTTCGCTCATAAGGTTGTCGAGTTGTGCCATACCGCCAAAAACACCTGACTTGCTTCCGGCAAGACCGTCTTTCACCATAGCAACAGTTTTGTCAACATTGGTGATAATCGAGTTAATCTTCCCGAAGGTTGAATCAATCGATTTAAGTGCATTCATTATACCGGAATTTGCCTCCCCGGCACCGGGGGAAATCTGTGGATTTACTTCATCCAAAAATGCTTCTATCTTGAACATGAAGGCATTTATCACCTCTCCCTGATATTCCACATTGTGAAGCCTTTGCATGGCTTTACCCTCCCGTGTATCAAAACCCGGAATCATGGAACCCTGCTCGAGGAGTCTGCTTTTTCCCGTACCTGTGAGAAGGAGGATATTTGTAACTGAAGTAATGAAATTCACATTTTTATAGAGAATGCAGTTGTCTCTGATGAGATTTCTGTAGTCCTCATAGATGTTCAGATCGGCATAAATATTGTTATCAGCTCCAAGAGTAAGATTATTGAGGTAGCCAATCTTAAAACCTTTAAAGATAACAGGGACATTCCCTTTCAAACCGGTAGCATCAGAAAATTTTGCCCGAAAGTTAAGTTTGGTGGAAAAAACCTTCTCACTGATCAGGATGGAAAGAGTGAGACTTGCCACGGCAAAAACAGCGAGTGCAATGAATGAGATCACAAGGATCTTTGTATATCGTAATTTTGACATATTATTTGATCTCTTTTTGATCGTAAAATTTCGGGTAGTCAAACTTGTCGGTGAAGTCGACACCTCTTTTGTGAAGTGTTGCTTCACCTTTTTTTATTAAAATTATTGTGTCAGCTTTCTCAACAAGACTTGAATTGTTGTTTTTCGAGAAGAAATGGGGAATACCCTTTTCATAAGCTGTCTCCACAATTATTTTTTCGATTAAACCGGCTGTTTGTTTCATCATCCTTGCAAAAGGTGATTCGATAAAAACCATCTCAGGACTGATAAGATACGCCCTGATATAGTTGATCAGTTTTATCTCTCCCTTGGTAAGCATCGAGGGCCGTTTCTGAAGAAGTTCTGAATCGAGTTCGAAAAATTTTAATAATTCATCAATCTTTGCGAATTTTTCCTTTTCCGGCACCGAATAATTTATGAAATCGAATGGAAGAAGAATATTCTCGGAAACTGACAGGTTTGAAACAACTCCCCCTGAGTCGAAAATGTAGCTGTTGTGTCGTAAAATTTTAGATTGATCTTCCGGGCTTTTATCGTAGAAATTTTCTCCGTTATATATCAGGGTACCGGCTGGAGGCTTTTGCAGACCTGCAACAAGACGAAGAAATGCGACGGCAGACTCCTCGGAATCCGACAGAATGGCAGTAAGTTTTGATTCCGTCAGGTCGGCAGAAAATGAGCTTACTACAGTTTGTCCCTCACGGGTACATGTCACATTTTCGAGCTTAAGACTAATCATAGAGAAAAAGATAGAATAAAGCAGTTACGGTAATATCCAGAATTACGAGTGTTGCCACCGAGTTAACTACTGTTTTTATTGTTCTCTGCGGCACTTCTGTAATCGCCTTTTGCACCTTGAAGCCGTTATAGCACGCAATAACTCCGATAAAAAATCCGAAGAAAGCCGATTTAACCACACTGATTAGAAGATCGGTAACACTAAGCGCGGTAAAAAGATCATAAAGGAACTGTGTCGGAATCACGGCAGCCGAAAGAAAACTCACAAATCCGCTCGTTGCGAAAGCAGCAACATTAAAATAAATTGTAAGGCATACTACAGAAATTACCATCCCGATTACACGGGGAACAGCGAGATAGGCTACCGGTGAAATGCCAAATGAGTAGATCGCCAGCGTTTCATTGTTGATGTTCATGTTCCCGAGCTCTGTCGAAATGGCAGTACCTGAACGGGCAATCACAATAAGAGCTGTAAGAAGAGTACTTAATTCCCGCGGTATAATCGCCACGAGAATGGTGTAATACATCGGACTTTGTGAGAAATTGGAGAGAACCGAGTTACCCTGAATGATGATCACAGCACCCACAGCAACAGCCGCAAGAGTGATGATAGACAAAGCTTCAAATCCGGTAAACAGTATCTGCCGGTAAACGACAGCATAAGTGATGTGCTTTATTTCTCTCTTGGAAATAAACTCACTCACTACTGTCACCATGAAATTAAAAAATGACTGGCTTTGAAGTCCGGGTATCATTTAATTGACTCGGTATTTTTACAATATGATCAATTATTGAAAACCCAATTTAAGAATAATTCGGGAGAGAAAAAACCGATATTAGTTATGAATTATGACTTATGAGTTATTAGTGCGTGTAAATCAAAATGGAAACCGCCCGCCTTGATTTACCATCAATTCATAATTCATAAATCATAACTAATACTTAACCAGTTTTTTCTCCAGCTCGGTGAGGGAGCAGATGTATTCGGCATTCGGGTATTTGGCGAGGGTGTTGTTGGTGTCGGATGAGAGACCCTGGCCGCCGATGAGGATTTTCTGGTTTGGAAACTGTGTGCTGATGGCATCAAGAAGTTCGATGAATCTTAAAAAGTTTATATAGAGACTGTATGTGATGCCGACAATTTCAGGTTTTGTGGATTCGATCATGTTGAGAACTTCCCTTTTGGGGGTGTTTCCTCCGAGAAAGACCGCAGTCCATCCCTGAAGTTCGAAGATGTTCGCTACCATTCTGGCACCTATGTCGTGGAAATCTTTGTCCACACCGGTAAGAAGAATGGTTCTGCCGTTCGAAGGTGATTTAGCGTAGAGTTCGCAGGAAATATCCACCAGATACTCGGTTATTTTGGTGGCTACATGCTCTTCGGCAATGGATATTTTGCCTTCTTCCCACATTTTCCCGATTTTGTAGAGGGATTTCTGCAGGAGGTTAATGTAGATATCTTTGATATCAGTTTTTTCTTCAGCGAGGGATACTACAATTTCTCTGCACCGGTGTTTGTTACCTTGGGTGAGGGAATTGAAGTAATCCCAATAGTGTACATCTTTGATCATTTTACCACAATAGTTGATTTAATGTAGTAACCATAAAAAGATCAAATCAGTTCCACAAAACTATGCGACAGCCTCAACTCGTCTTATTCCCGGTACTTCTCTAATGATAGCTCTTTCCACACCGGCGCGAAGTGTCATCTGAGACATGGGACAGGAGCTGCACGCCCCTGTCAGTCTCACTTCTACAATTCCGTCGGGAGTAACATTTACCAGTTCGATATCGCCGCCGTCAGCCTTGAGGTAAGGTCTGATCTTTTCGAGTGCGTCGAGGATTCTCTGATTCAGGTTATTGGTCATCGTCACTTAAAATTATTTCGAGTTTCTGTGTTGCTGAGTTAGAGTTGGCGATCGAAATCTGTGCTGCAAGATTTCTTGAAATGCCGGTAACGATGTTCGCCTCGGAGGAGTCGGGGATGTCGTACACCACAGGGATTCCTTTGTCGCCACCCACTCTGATCCTTGGATCGATTGGGATGGATCCGAGAAATTCCGAATTACATTCTGCAGCAAGTTTTTCACCACCGCCACTTCCAAAGATATCATATTTTATGTTTGTATCAGGGGCAATAAAATAACTCATATTTTCCACGATGCCGAGGATGGGGACATTTACTCTCTCGAACATCGAAGCGGCTTTTCTTGCATCAGCGAGGGAAACTTCCTGAGGTGTGGTGACAATCACGGCACCCGTCAGTGGGATTGTCTGGCAGAGTGTAAGTTGTATGTCACCTGTTCCCGGAGGCATGTCGAAAAAGAGATAATCGAGCTCATCCCAGTCAACATCGGTCATAAACTGTCTTACAGCTCCCGAAGCCATCGGTCCGCGCCAAATAACAGGGGCATTGTCTTCCACAAGGAAACCGATTGACATCAACTGGATACCAAATTTCTGCAACGGGAGGATTCTCACTTTGCCGTCAACCTGTCTTACGAGAGGTTTTTCGTTAATTCCGAGCATTAGAGGAATTGAAGGTCCGTAGATATCAGCATCTATCAGTCCCACTTTTGCACCGTCGAGAGCGAGTGAAACAGCCAGATTTACTGCCACTGTGCTTTTTCCAACACCCCCTTTGCCACTTGCTACAGCAATGGTGTTTTTAACATTCGAAAGGAAACCGTTATTATTCTTTTTGAAAGCAAACGAAGTCACATTCGATGTCATGTTAATATTCAGTTCACCGACTTCAGGTACACTGCTTTTAATGGCAGAGATACAGTCATTTTTTATTTTTTCTTTCAGGGGACACGCTGGAGTGGTAAGAACAACATCAAAAGAGACATTATTCCCCTCAACGGTGAGTTTCTCAATCATATTTAGGGTTACAAGATCTTTTTTCAGATCGGGATCATTTACAGTTCCTAGAGCTTTAAGAATCTGTTCTTTATTTACAGCCATGTTTGTCCTTTAGTAATTTGAGTATTCGAATTGCTGGTTCATCAGCCATTCCTGTGCACAAAGCTCCTCAATACTTTGTTGAGGGGCATACGAATATTTTTTATCGCTTGAGAGTATCCTTGCCTTCACATTGTCGTGCAGATACACTTCAAGAATTGTATTTCTTAAATAATTTTTGATCGACTTGTCGTAAATTGGTGTCATTAGTTCGACTCTTCTGTCGAGGTTTCTTTGCATTATGTCGGCACTGGTGATGAATATTTCTTCATCGCCATTGTTGTGGAAAAAGAAAATTCTTGAATGCTCGAGGAACTTGCCGACCACACTTCTAACCCTGATATTCTCGGAAATGCCGGGAATTCCCGGGACGAGGCAGCATATCCCCCTTACAATCAGATCGATTTCCACACCTGCCTGCGAAGCTTCGTAAAGGTAGCCAATGATGTCGGGATCGACGAGGGAATTGACTTTAATGATTATCCGTCCCTTTTTACCTTCCCTTGCGTTGGCAATTTCGCGACAAATCAGTCCTTCTATATTTTGTCTCAGGTTTATCGGGGCAACACTAACATCCCTGAAATCCTTTTGAGCACTGTAACCGGTGAGGATATTGAATATGTCGCTGATATCGTTGCAAATTCCCTCGTTGCAGGTAAACAGGCCGATATCTGTATACAATTTCGCCGTGCTGGCGTTATAATTTCCGGTTGCAACATGCACATACCGGCTAAGCTGGTTTTGTTCTCTTCGAACAACAAGTGTCATCTTGGCGTGTGTCTTAAGTCCTACAAGACCGTAGACCACATGTACACCGACACTCTCGAGCTGTTTCGCCCAGTATATATTGTTTTCTTCGTCGAAGCGGGCTTTCAGTTCAACAAGAACCGCAACCTGCTTTCTGTTCTCCGCTGCTTCAATGAGGGCATCGATCACGGGCGAATTTTTCCCAACCCTGTAAAGCGTCTGTTTTATCGCAAGAACATCAGGATCCTGCGAAGCCTGTTTAATAAAATCAATAACGGGTTTAAATGAATCAAAGGGGTGGTGCGTCAGTACATCCCGCTGTTTAATCACTGAGAAGATGTTTTTTTCTTCCTCAAAAACCTTCGGAACTCTGGGAATGAATGGTTTCTCCTTCAACTGGTGAAGTGGAAGCCCGTATAAATTCATGACATCGCTCAAACCGAGAGGCGGTTGCAGAGGATGGACATCGGAGTTTTTAATCTCAAGATTTGACACAAGGGTCTCGAGGATATATGCCGGCATATCCTTTTCCACTTCGAGTCTGACCACATTTCCGAACATTCTTTGTTTGATGTTCTCCTCGATTAATTCGAGCAGGTCATCGGCTTCATCCTCCTGAATTTCGATATCAGTATCACGGGTAATCCTGAAACAGCAGGAATCCAGAATTTTCATTTTAGGGAAAAGTCGTCCGATGTTCGCCTTTATCAGGTCTTCGAGCCAGATAAACCGGATCTCGCCCGCACTTCCGTTACCTTCGGGGCCTGCCAGAATTGTGTCGATCCTCAGCAACCGGGGAAGTATCGCCGGCACTTTCACTCTCGCAAACTGCAGTTCACCGTCGGTGTCTTTGATTGTAACAGCAAGACTGAGGGAAAGGTTTGATATGTAGGGGAAAGGTCTCCCCGGATCGAGTGCAAGGGGAGTGAGCACGGGAAAAATCTGATTCTCAAAATACGAGTTCAGCTTTGTTTTTTCCTGTCCGGTTAATTTACTGGTCGAGGTAATTTCCACACCGTTCGACTCGAGCTCCGGAACAATGGTATGATTCCAGTATTCAAGCAGATCATCCACCAGGGGACGCACTTCTTTGTCGATCTCATAAAGTGCTTTTTGAGGTGTCAGACCGTCAATTGTAATCTCGGCAATGTTCGCAGCAATCTGCTCTTTTATACCCGAAACACGGATCATGTAAAATTCGTCGAGATTGGAACAAAAGATCGAAATGAACTTTATTCTCTCCAAAAGCGGGAGTCCCGGATGCAAAGCTTCCTCGAGAACCCTTTTGTTGAATTCAATCCAGCTAAGGTCTCTGTTTATAAAGTTTTCCGGTACAAGATACTTTTTTATCTGATCTTTCAGACGGTCTTTTCTTTTCATGGGCTTTTTTAAATTTTAACCCTAAATATACGAAGAAAAAGGGAGAAAGGGAAGGAGAGACCGGAGAGACCGGAGAGACCGGAGAGACCGGAGAGACTCAAGTACTCAAGCTTCTCAAGTACTCAAGTCTCTCAAGTTTCTCAAAAAAATATTTTCCAGACCTATTGACTTTAAAATAAATTTTTGGTAACTTGCATTCAGGTTATGTGAGGTTTAGTTAACTGGATACAATCACCAACAAAGGAGTCCGATTCTTTTAGATAAAAATGTCACCTGTTTATTTTAATTTGGAAAGCGATCTTACGAGTCAAGTTTAGTGTCGTGAGGGAAAAATCGCACCAAAGCTTCTAAATCGCCTTTCGGGGCGTGGTTCGCTTTCCTTTTTAATATTCAAATCCCCGTAATCGTAACCTGATCTACAAAGAGACATTCTACAAATCCAACTCTCAGTCAAAATTTGATTTGCCAATTGTTATGCTTTAACCGGTGTTTTATGCCCCGGATTTCTGCTTAATAATTTCTCAATAACTGTATACTTATGTGTAATCCGGTTCCCCCGGTTGAAGCGAAGAATTATGTTTAATAACAAAAAGTATATATAAATGCTTACATACAAATACTCGATTGACGAAGTTTACGACAGACCCCTTGTCCCTGCGAAGGCTAAAGCAGGGAAGAGGAGCTGGCTCGCTACTGTAGTTCTCATACCGGTCCTTGTCACGATCGGTTTCGTTTTGCTTCTCTACAGCCCCATCAAAGTGGTTCAGCTGACTATAGAAAAGTTTTCTCATCAATAATAACAGGTTAGGTTATCTTATGAAAAAAAGGTTACACACATTCATTTATTGTAACAAAATTAATTGTCGCTCCCTTTTGTTTTGGGTGACAGTTTTAATGGGATCTTTAAGTCCAAATCTATTCTCTCAAACAGTATTGATAAATCCCTCAGGAGATGGTGGCTTTGAAAGCGGTGCATCATTCGCTGCAAATGGGTGGACTGAAATAAATGGCGTTGCGAATCCATGGTATGTTGGTACCGCCACAAAAAAAAGTGGAACGAATGGTGCTTATATATCCAATGATTTAGGGGTCAATAATAACTATACTTTAACAAGTGCCTCAACAAATCATTTTTATAGAGATGTGACTTTCCCGGTTGGCGAAACAGCAATTACTTTGACATTTGATTATAAAGGGGTTGGTGAAAGCACTTTTGATTTTGTTCAGGTGTTTTTAATCCCCACAACTGTAACTCCGGTCGCCGGGACACAATTGACTGCTTCGGCCACTCAAGTAAGACTTGGAAATCAATATATTAATCTACAAACAGGTTATACTACCTACTCTTTTGTTATACCTGCTTCAGCTGCAGGAACCACTCAAAGGTTGGTATTTTCTTGGAAAAATGACGCAACCAGTGGCTCTAGTCCGGCCGGAGCGGTAGATAATATAACTTTGCTTTCCAAGGCAGTAACTCCGCTTGCGGGTTCATATACCGTTGACAATACCTCATCGACATCTTCCTCTAACTTTCAAAGTCTGAGTGAAGCTGTTTCCGCTCTCAATGCGCATGGAATTTCCAGTTCTGTGACTTTCAACATTGCTGCGGGGCAAACATTTGATAATTATGTAGATACTCTAAAGGCAACCGGAACATCATTGAGTACAATTACCTTTCAAAAATCAGGAGTGGGTGCTAATCCGGTAATTACTAATGAAGGTTCAGGGGCATCAGGTACAGCAGGGGATGCACTTTTTATGTTATTCGGATCAGATTTCGTAACGATAAACGGTCTTGACTTTATAACGAGGAGTACATCAACAACTGTCGAATTTGGTCTGAACATGGTCAATGCAACCTCAACAAACGGTGCAAGATTCAATAATGTGATAAACTGCAACGTCAACTTGAAAAATACCGCATCCTCTTCAAACACCGCGTCCATTGCGTTTAGAATTCATGCTTGGACAGCACCAACAGATACGAACGGAAACAACAGCTATAACACAGTTAAAAATGTGTCGTCTCAAAATGCATATCGAGGAATCCTGTTGTCAGGAGGTAGTTCAACAAATCGTGACAGATATAACACTATTACTGCCGATCCTTCGTACATCTCACCTATTAGTGGTGCAGCAACAGGTTATAATGACATTGGAAATGCAACAGTAAGTCAGAGTTCCGGGCTAAGGGGTGTTGAGTTACTGGGTCAGGATAATGTCAAAGTGGAAAAGTGTGAAATTCGAAATCTCGTTAACACAAGCACTTCATCCACTAATGATTTGGCAGGAATAGTCATTAACAGTACTTTTACAAACTTAACAACCACTATCAGTGAAAACATACTTCACGATTTTACTTCATCCTCTACTGGTACTCAAGTTGTTTATGGGTTATGGACTAATGGAGCAGCTGGGGTGGGACCTTTTAACATATCGAGGAACCGTATTTTTAAGATAACAGGTGCTTCTACAGGTTCTGGATCGACTCGTGGAATGCTGCTCGCTTCATCTGCATCCGGGGTTATAAATTGCAATAACAATCTCATATATCAGTTGAATAATCCTGCGTGCACCGGGGCTCCCGGAATTCGAGGTATAGAGCTTAATTCAGCAGTTACGGTTAATTTATACTATAACACTGTATATCTTGATGCAACCTCAACATTGACTACAACATCTTTTCAGACAGCGTGTTTATACATGGCTTCCAGTACATCGACAATTCTTGATTCCAGGAACAACATTTTTGTTAATAAAAGTACCACAGCACCTACGGGTACGGCAACCAGAGCGGTAGCATTCTATAAAACGACAGCAACAATCGGAACACAGATTGCCACTACATCTAACAACAATTTGTTGTTTGCTGGAACAGCAAGTTCAAAAAATTTACTCGCATATGATGCTACCACCGGGTATCAAACATTGACGACTTATCGAGCATGGTTAGTGTCACCACGAGAAACAAATGCAAAAACAGAGGATGTTCCATTTGTCAGTACGAGTGGTACATATGATTTGAATATTCAATTGGGTGTACCCACTTTTATTGCCAACGGGGGTACTCCAGTCTCTATAACATTAGATTTTAACAACACAACAAGGAACGCTACCAATCCTGATATCGGTGCCTACGAGGGTAACTTTACACCGATTTATAATAATGACATAGGTTCACTTGCCTTCGTTACGCCTTCCGCCGGCGGTACTCAAATTGAAGGTCAACTTTTTACCCCACGAGCAACTTTTAAGAATTATGGATTAATTGATCAATCCGGCTTTGATGTCAGAATGATCATCAAAGGTCCATTACCGGCCGTCAGTGAAGTGTATAATGAAGTAATTACTGTATCGAGTTTGACAGCTGGTGCATCTCTATCGGTTGACTTTAATTCTTCAGGAACTGATGGTCTTGCAGCAGGAGCATATACTTTACAAGTTATTTCAGAACTTAGTGGAGATGAATTTCCAACTAATGACACATTAACCACAACTTTTTCAGTTGCAGGTCCTCTCTCAGGAGATTACCTTGTCGGAACCGGACAAACCGCCCCATTCGATAAACTGTCAACTGCCATTAACCGGTTAAACGCAGTAGGTGTCTCTAGTTCTGTGAGGTTTATCTTAACCGATGCCAGCTATTCTACATCCGAGACTTTCCCACTGACCATTAATCAATTTTCCGGTAGTTCTGCAACAAATACTGTAACGATTAAACCGCAAACAGGTACAAATGTTACCATCACCGGAAGCAATTCGACAGCTATCTTCAATCTTAACGGTGCTGACTATGTGACTATAGACGGGTCTGAGTCTCCTTCTTCATTTCTAATTAGGAATTCACTAAATACAGCCCCTGTCATCAATTTTGCTTCTGATGCAACCTATAACACTATCAAGTATTGTACTGTTGAGGGTGGAAATACCACTACAACGAATGGTGTTGTGATGTTTGGAGCAGGGACCGTTGGTAATTCTTTCAATGAGATCAGAAATAACAAGGTCAGAGACCGGTCAGATTTAACTGCTCTACCTGTTAATCTAATCTATTCATCCTCAACATTAAATTCATCTGGTATCATCAGAAATAATCAGTTCTATAATTTTACCGGCTCTGGTGTCAATTTATCATCAGCAGGTGATAATTGGAATGTTGATTCAAACTACATATTTCAAGTTAGCTCAAAAACAACTGCGTTAACTTGCATAAATATTGGAACCGGGAACAACCACACTGTTAACAGGAATAGTATAGGTGGTGCGGCAATTGATAGAAGTGGCTCGCCATTAAGCACCACAGGTATTTTTGTTGGGATCCAACTAAGTGTCGGAGCCGTAACTGCTTCAAAGGTCAATGGTAATACTTTATCGAATATCTTTTGTGATAATTCTACAGGTGTAGCCAGAATGATTCGTGTTTCTGCCGGGAATGTGGAAATTGGATCTTCCGCCGGTAATATTATAGGAGGAAATGCTTCCAGCCCAGACACGATAAGGTTGGGCTACGACTCAGAGATGATTAGTTATTCGGGGACAGGTGTTTGCAGAATTGAGAATAATGAGATCGGGAACATCAATTATTGGGATGCAGGTGGTGACAGGGCATTCGGAATTATTGTATCATCCGGTACTGGGATTGTTAAGAATAATGTTGTTCGGGACATAAAATCGAACTCGACAGGTACAGCCTCGGGGGTTACCTCCTTTTTCCCTGCCGGAATTGTTTTTGCACCTACAGCCACCACAGGCAATATCTTGGATTCAAATCGAGTCTATAACATTCAGCACACCAACAATACATCTGGGGCTTACACAATTGCTGGATTTGTAATCTCAATTCCAACCGCTGCGACCGATGCAATTGTTCAAAGAAATAGAGTGCATACTATAACTACAGTTGCAACTGGTGTTGGCCTGAATTCATCAAGAGTTTGGGGTATGTTGATATTGGCCGGTACTGCCAATTACATCAACAATATGGTTACAGTTGGTGAAACAGTTTCCAATGATGCACGAATAAGTGGTATCGCAGATACCTCAGCTTCAGGCACAAATGGTTTCTACTATAACACAGTAGTTATTAGTGGATCTCATTCAGGCTCGGGAACGAACAACAGTTATTCATTCAGTCGACCGGTAACAGTAACTCCATCTACGGATAATCTTAGAAATAATATTTTAGTAAATACCAGAACTGGAGGCACCGGTAATTACCATTTTGCAATTGGTGTTTCATCTGCAACTGGCTGGACTGCCACTTCCAGTAATTATAACAATTTATATTCCTCCAATTCCGCTTCTATTGGAGAGTGGGTATCGGTTTTAAAGGATTTTTCTGAGTGGAAAAATTCATCCGCCGGGGATAATAATTCAGTGACCAGAGCAACGCAGTTTCTGAGCCCTACAGACCTTCATTTGGGTGGAGCTTCTGTTGGTGATTTGAACCTGATTGGAACACCAATCTTATCCATCTCAGATAAGGATATAGATAATGAGTCGAGAAGCGCTACATTTCCTTATATGGGTGCTGATGAGGCTAGTGTCCCTCTTCCTGTTGAACTCGTAAACTTCTCTGCAAAAGCGAAGAGCCGCAATGTGAATCTCACATGGGAAACCAAAACTGAAACAGACAACTCCGGTTTCGAAGTTGAGAGAAAAGACAAAAACGGCGACTGGAAGAAGATCGGTTTTGTTGAGGGATTTGGTTCATCAAACTCACCGAAGTATTATACTTATGAGGATAAGAAACTTTCATCCGGAAAACATAACTACAGACTGAAACAGATCGACAACGATGGCACAACTTCATACAGTAATGAAGTGGAAGTTACTATTGATGTACCGACAGAGTTTGCACTAAGCCAGAACTATCCGAATCCGTTCAACCCGTCCACGAAGGTTGACTATCAGTTGGCAATGGATGCAAAGGTTACGATAGAGCTATACAGCATTACCGGAGAAAGAGTGGCGACACTTCTTAGTCAGGAACTGGAAGCAGGCTACTATTCGATGATGATAGATTCATATACCCACAATATGGCATCGGGAATCTATATCTACAGAATGATAGCTACTGATGCACTCGGCAAGAGTTTCGTTTCAACCAAAAAACTTTCATTAATTAAGTAAAAAGCAGGAGAACAAAATGATCAATAACGAACATTTATATAACTGGTCAATCAAGAACGGTGACTACCACCGTCAAAACGGTGACTACGACAAGCTCTACCACAAAGGAAAGAAAAAGGACAAGATCGTGAGAACCCTCCTTTGGTTAGGAGCTGCATTCCTGACATATCAGGTGTTCTTCAAAGTGCTTGCATATGCCGCAGGTAAATAGAAATACAGTGACAAAGTAAATCTCAGATTTACTCTAAAAGAAAAAACCTAACCAGTTGGACCCGTCATTCGAAAGAGTGGCGGGTTTTTTTTTGAGAAACTTGAGAAACCAGAGAGACTTGAGAGACCAGAGTTACTCAAGTTACTCGAGTTACTCAAGTTACTCGAGTTACTCAAGTGCTCAAGTCACTCAAGTCACTCAAGTCACTCAAGTACTCAAGTACTTATTGTTTTCTCCCAAAAAGGTTGTACATTTGTGGAGTTCTTAAAAACAATTTACGGTGTTCTGCAGGGAGCAGAAAGAATAGGGAAGCCGGTGAGAATCCGGCGCTGTCGCGCAACTGTGTGAGGATATAGCATTTCCAGTTTGCCATTTAAGCCACCATGATATATTGGGAAGGCTTGGCAATTTACCTCGAGCCAGGAGACCTGCCGTAAATAAACAGGTAACAACCTTCGCGTAAAAGGTCGTTATTGGTTCGCTGTATGCTTGTATACAGTTACGGCTCCTGCTTATTTACACTTCTTTATACTCCCCGTTCCACCTCACAAAACATGAAATATCTGATTTTCTTTTTTATATGTGCGAATATTTTATTTGCCCAGACCTCTGTACTGGTGGTTGATTCCGTCAGTGGTGCTCCCGTTTCCGGTGCTGTTGTAAGCAATGGTGTGAAAATTGTTGTGACGGGTGAAGAGGGGATTGCAGACATTTCATCTTTCGATCCCTCTTTGGAAGTGACAGTAACTCATGTTTCGTGGCTCAAATCTGTATTCAAAATAATCCCCGGTGAAAAACTGCATCTGGTAAAACTTGTTGCTGCCTCTTCTGTTATGGATGAAGTTGTGATAACGGGTTCCGGCGAAAAGGGGGGTAGTTTCACAAAGAAAGTCGATCTGGAAACAAAGGAAGGTGAGGGATACAGAACTCTGGCTGACATAATCAGCAGGGATTTCGGATTGTCGATAAAAGATTACGGAGGATCGGGTTCGTTGAAGCAGATTTCATTCAGAGGAATGAGTGCAGAAAACAGTCTGGTTTTATTTAACGGAGTAAGGGTGAACGATATAAGGACAGGTGGATTTGATCTTTCGGGTGTATTTACTGATGAATTGAGGGCTGCCGAGTTTTCCACTTCTGCATCGGGTGAAGGCGAAATTTCAGCCGGAGGTGTGCTTAACCTTGAGACACGGGGCAAGAGGGATTATTCCTTCATATCGACAGAAAAAATTGATGATGCCGGGATGGTTTCCTTTTCCGGGAGTGGAAATATCTCTTTCGGCAGGTTTTATGCAGGGGTTTCAGCGGAAAGGGTTTGGTCGGCAAACAGATTTGAATATGAGTTTAACGGAACGAAACTGACACGGGAAAACGCTCATTTCAACAGATCTTTTATCTCTCTATCGGCAGGTTACACAGGGAGCAGCACCGCGATCGATCTTTATTCCAACTATGGATTTTATCAGGCGGGAGTACCGGGATTTGTGGTTTCGAACAATACTTCCTCATCAGGGGCAACGAACACCACAGAAGGGACACTCACAATTTTAAGATTTTCCACCGCGATCGCTGAAAATTCGGGACTGGAATCTTCACTCGGTTTCAGCCATCAACGCCTGAATTTCGACGACCCTAACAGGGCTTACTACAAGGTGAATGGTGCCGACAATTCCACCCTGAACAACCTCTCTTTCAATGCCAAAAGCTGGCTAAAACTCGGAAGTGTAACACTGAGCGGTGGTTACGGGTTTGAGGGGGGTGAGCTCGCTGACATCAAAACAGTGCTTTCCAACTACAGAAAAGAATCATTTGTAAAGAGAAGGGTAAACAGGCTGCTTGCAAAAGTTGACTGGGAGCCTGCAATCCTGCCCGAAGTTTTAGCCGGTCTCTTCATCACGGGAGGTGTAAACGGGGAGTTTTTCAGTCAGGAGGGGATTGGCGAGAGAAATGAAAACGGCATCAACTGGAACGGGGGACTGACATTAGTTCCAGCAGGTTTTGACCGTCTGAGAGTGAAATTTAATTTCTTTTCGACAGACAGGATACCTTCCTACAACGAATATTACTACTCCTCACTGCTTTCGACAGGGAGCCTGAATCCTGAAAAGACAACCGGACTTGAGACAGGTATTGAATTTAGTAATCTTCTTCCATTTGTGAGGAGTGTTTCAGCAATATGGTACAGTCTTGAGACTGCTGACAAGATAATCTGGGTGCCCTCGATAATTGCTCTTCAGATACCGAGGAATATCTCGAAAGTCAAGTCGGAGGGGATCGACCTGGCTCTCTCCCTCACCTTTTTTGATAATGCATTAAGGGCTGATTTTGCTTTTTCGTGGCTTTCTGCCCGTAATATCTCGAATTTTGGAAGTGGTGACAGGAGCGACGGTAAACAGCTTGTTTATACGCCGAGGGAGAGGATGATCAGTTCCTTGTCTTATAATTCGGACATTTTTAAAGTGGTGCTGGATCACAGGTTTATCGGGAGTTCATATTTTACCTCTGACAACGACCCTTACTTCGTTATTCAAAACCACAGTGTATTCGACCTCCACATCACAACATTTTTTAATTTATTAAATGCACGGCAGGCAATAAGTGTCTCATTCTACAATCTGTTTAACGAGAATTACAAGATTATTCAGTCGTATCCGATGCCGCTAAGATCAATCGTTTTTTCATTCACTACAAAAATACAGGACTAACATGAGGAAAATAATTTTTATACCATTTTTAATCGTGGCGATTTTGACCATAACCGGTTGCAGCGACACTTCGACAAATCCAGTTGTGCCGGTTGAACAGGTGAATAAAGGAGTTTATGTTCTGAATGAAGGGCTCTACAGTCAGAACAACTCGTCGCTCTCATTTTACGAACTTACATCGAAAAAGGTTTTTCAGAATGTATTCCAGACGGCGAATACCGGGAAACCACTTGGTGATACCGGAAACGAGATCATTATAAGCGGAAAGACGGGATTTATAACCGTAAATGTTTCGAACAAAGTTGAGATTATCGATGTTAATACCTTTAAGTCGAAGGGAAGTATCGATCTTGGAGCGTTTTCGGGTCCGCGTAGAATTTATGCAAAAGACTCTGTTACAGCCTACATAACAGGTTTTTCAGGAAAAGTTTATAAAATAAACACACAATCTCTTTCGATTGAGAAGGAGATAACTGTCGGCAGTTTTCCGGAAGGAATCCTCGAACATAATGGAAAACTTCTTGTTGCCAATTCAGGACTTGGAGGCGGGAATTCTGTTTCCGTGATCGATATGGCAACCGATGCAGTCGTGAAGACGATTAAAGTAGGAACAAATCCGATAAACCTTGTGAAGGACAACAACAATTTTATTTATACCGTTTGCAAGGGGAGGTATGATTCCAGCAATATTGGCGGGGCACTTTACAAAATCGATCCTTCAGGTTTCGAAGTGATGGATTCACTCGTAATTACACAGAACCCCGAAGATGCGGTTGTTACACCTGAAAATGTAATGTATCTGACCAATAATCTTGGAGTTTTAAAAGTTGATTTGAATAATTTATCTGCCGGTTCTACATTGGTAATTCAGGGCATGCAGGTTAACACCATTTACGGCTTTATTTATTCAATGAGTTTCGACCCGATTGACAGGTTGTTGTATCTCGGTAATCCGAAGGATTTTACACAAAATGGTGAGGTGGCGGTTTTTGATCTGCAGGGAAATGAAATCAGAAGATTTGATACAGGACTAAATCCCGGAAGCATAGCCATAATAAATTACAGATAATTTGAATTTAGTTTTATTTTTAGAATAAATTAGTTTAAATTACATCTTTACGATAAAAGAATTTATTGAGATAGCGGAGATAAAATGAAAATTGAAAACAAAAACACATTGATATTAACCATTGTGATGGTGGTGATAGCAGCCGGAATGCGTCTGGTTCCACACTTCCCAAACTTTACCCCGATTGCAGCCATGGCGTTGTTCGGTGGAGCGTATTTCAGTGATAAAAAGCTCTCATTTGCAGTACCGTTTCTTGCCATGATACTTTCCGATCTGGTACTGGGATTTCACAGCACAATGTGGGCGGTATATTTAAGCTTTGCAGCTATAGTCGGAATTGGTTTCCTGCTCCGTGACAAAAACTCGGTTGTAAAAACCGCGGGAGCAGCGCTTGCCTCCAGCATAATTTTCTTCGTGGTTACCAACTTTGCAGTATGGCTTGCAGGCGGTTTCTATTCGATGGACATGGCAGGTCTGGTTCAGTGCTACACAGCAGCGATACCATTCTTCCAGTACAGCGTAATTGGTGATCTTTTCTACACCGGCGTGATGTTCGGCGCTTTCGAACTCGCAAAAGCAAAGGTTCCTGCCTTCTCTGAAGCATAAAACCACACAGGAATTAAATAAAAAAGGCTGTCTCTGTTGTTCAGGGGCAGCCTTTTTTTTAATGCAATAATGCAGATAATCCAATAATCCAATAATCCAATAATCCAATAATATAGCTATTCAGTGATTCAGTCATTCATTAATTCAGCTTTTCAGTTTTTATTTCTTTGCTGAAGTGGTTTTCTTTTCCAGGTCTTTGAGGGTTTTGATTCTGTCGTCGAGATCTTTGATTTTTTTGTTTATCTGCTCGATGTAGTCTTCGAGTTTTACTTCGTAGCCTGATTTGTCGTAGTAGCCTCTCTCTTCGAAGTATGATGAGAATAACCAGTTGCGTTTGAGGGCTTCCATGTTTTCGGCGAATCTTCCTGCACCCACTCTTACTTCTTTTGTGATACCAACGAGCTCAGAAAGCATGGTTTTTACCGATACATCCACATCGCTGCCATCTGTAACGAGTTTACCGACTATTCCTTTTCCTGCTCTAACATCCTTGATCACACCGTCGACATGTGCCATCAATGTATCCATTGTGAACATCACGCGGTCTGCATTTTTGACCACAGAGTTTATGTTTTTACCCAGTTCACTTACGATTGAGGCAAGTGTGTCATATTTTGAGACGGCTTCCTCGAGTCCGCGGTTTGCAGTAAGGAGGATTCTGTTGGTATTCTCGTAGAGGCGGTCGTCATTAATAAGTTTACCGAAGGTTCCTTCTCCTGAATTTACTTTGGCTACAATTCCGGCGAGATCGGCGCTCATCGATTTAGTGGAACCGAGAATTTCGGTGATTTCGCTAAGAATGGCTCCGAGACCGAGGGGATTCATTCCGACGATAGTACCACCATCCTCGACGGCGGGCTGGTCGGCAGTTCCTTTTTGAAGATTAACAACCTTATTTCCGACGAGACCCTCTGTTTCCACAAAAGCCTGTGTATTTGTGCGAATGAACCTTTGAACATCTTTTTCGAGGTCGAGTATCACGAGCACTTTCCCTGAGGTGTCTGGTGCTAAAAAGATATCTGCCACAGCCCCGACATTGATGCCTGACATCCTGACTGGTGCGCCTTTTCTGAGTCCTTCAATGTTGGTAAAATAGGCTTTTACCTTAAATGTGGGAGTAAAAAGTGATTGTTTACTGCCGACATAAAAAATTCCTATCAAGAGCAGAATCATTCCGATAGATACAAAAATACCGAGTCGTAAAAATTTATGTGGCTCAGCCATAATTTTCCTCTAAATATTCGGGGCTAAAAAAGTTTTTCAGGAAGGGATCTTCGAGCGTGGTCAGTGTCGCCAGATCTCCTTCAAACAATATGATACCATCGTTTAGCACGATTGCGCGATCAGCGATGATCTGGGCGCATATCAAGTCGTGAGTAACGGCAATCGAGGTCATTTTGAGTTCCTTTTGGAGATCGCGGATCAGTTTACTGATTTCCTTTGTTGTAATGGGGTCGAGACCTGTAGTTGGTTCATCATAAAGCATGAGCATCGGTTCGGTAATTATGGAGCGTGCGAGCCCCACTCTTTTTCTCATTCCTCCGGAAAGTTCGCTGGGCATTTTATCGATTGCATAGGAAAGCGACACCATATCCAATGCCCGTTCGACTTTGTAAGTTACTTCCTTTTGCGTGAAATTAAAATTTCTTATAAGCGGGAAAGCCAGATTTTCCCTTACAGACATTGAATCATACAGAGCTGCACTTTGAAAGAGAAAACCGATATTTTTCCTTAGTTCATTCATCTGCTTCAACGGGATATTGAGCACATCGATTCCGTTGATCGTAATTTTTCCGCTGTCGGGGATTAACAAACCAACCATGCATTTGAGCAATACACTTTTTCCGGTGCCTGATTTACCAAATATAACAAGATTTTGGGTCTCTGTTACATCCAAAGAGACGCCACCGAGCACAGTTTGTTCCCCAAAACTTTTATGGAGGTCGTGAATTTCCACTAATTTACGGGCCATAACCACAACGCTATTTGAACGAGAATCATATCAAAAACAAGTATCAGCAACGACGAATAAACCACCGAGGTTGTCGATGCCTTGCCTACCCCTTCCGTCCCTTTATCGGCAGTATATCCAAGGAATGAGCCTGTAATGCCAACGATGAAACCGAAAACAACAGTCTTCCCGATGCCGGGAATAATGTCACCAAACTTTACAACTTCGATTACCTGTGACATGTACAGGTCATAAGTTGTATTCATCGAAATAAAGGAAGCAAAAAAACCGCCTCCAATTGCCAGAAAATCGACATAAACAGTAAGTATTGGTAGGATAAGTGTTGTAGCAATCACTCTGGTTACGACAAGAAAACGGAAGGGATCGATGGCGGAGACTTCCATGGCATCAATCTGTTCTGTTACTCTCATTGACCCGAGCTCGGCACCAATTCCACTTGAAACCCTCCCTGCAAAAATCAAAGCGGTAAGCACCGGTCCCAATTCTCTGATGACAGAAAGGGTTACCATGTAGGGCAGAAAAGCCTCGGCTCCGAATTTAATCATAATCGGGAGAGACTGCAAAGTCAGCACCACGCCGATGATTACACCCGTCACGCTTACTATCGGGAATGTCTTCACTCCGAGTTCGTACATATGCTTGGCAATTTCGGCGAATTCATAAGGTGGTTTAAGGACATTCATGAAGAATCTGTGTGTAAAAAGGGACAGAGCTCCAATAATGTCGAAAAATTTCCGTAGTTGTTCGAATGTGGATTCGCGTGCCAAAATTGTTCCGGATAGTGAAAATATGACAAAATCAATTTACAATTTAACAATTTTTTCGCTAAAGATTGAATTTTATGTGACTGAATTCTCAAAAATAAAGGACAATTACCTATATTTATAAGGGGCAAATTTCCCCTTTTACCAAAAAAGATGAATTAAAATGTTAGAACCAAAATACTTTTACAGAAAATTAGACGCACTGCTTGCCGGCATTGGAAAAGAAAAGACCGGTCAGGATTTTTTAGTGAACATAGTAACCAGACTTCAGACGGTTTTTGGAAATGATTTACAAATAGGGAACGGGCGGATTTACGAAGAGGTTACGGGGAACTTCGAATTGATTTATCCCGACGGTCTTGATGAGAACAGTTATGCTCACAAAGTGGCTGTGGATCTTTCCGAAGTGGCACTGGTTTTGAAGACCAGACTCTATATTTTTGATGATCCCGCGACCATTACGATATTTAAACCGGCAGACCAGGAGGGATATTCTGTTCCCGCGGTGGTGGTTGTAAACAGTCCCGAACGGAAATATATTTTTGTTTTCGAACTTCGCAGCGGGTGGGTAAGGGAAGAGATAGAATTTTGTCTAAACGCTGTAAGGAGGGCAGTCAATTACCGACTCTTTTCAGAGGCTGTAATCGGTGAGATGGAGCAGGCAGCGAGGATTCAGCAATCGCTTCTGGCATCGGTGCCTCCTGCAATTCCGGGATGGGAGATTGCAGCAAGATCTAAACCGGCAGAACTTGTGGGGGGTGACCTTTATGATTATTTCAGATTTGATGCCAATGAATTTGGTATTTGTTTCGGGGATGCGAGCGGACACGGACTTCCCGCTGCTTTGATGGTAAGGGATGTGGTGACGGGATTGCGAATGGGTGTGGAGAAACACATGAAGATGGTTTACACATTAAAAAAATTGAATGAAGTTATCTACAGAGGGTCATACTCAACAAGTTTCATTTCCCTCTTCTTTGCCGAGTTCGAAAACAACGGAAATCTTTTTTATGCAAACGGGGGACATCCCTCGCCGTTGATATTTAAGAAAGATGGAATTGAAGAACTCCATCCAACAGGGTTGATTTTCGGAGCATTTCCTGATATAAGTATAAAACGCTCATTTGCACACATGGATGAGGGAGATATCCTCCTTCTTTACAGTGACGGGATCATTGAACGACAGAATGCGAATGAGGAATTTTTTACTATTAAGGAAGTTATAAAACTTGTGAAGAAGCACGCCGGGAAACCTGCTGCAGAAATTATTGAGATAATATTCGACGAAGCCGATAAATTTGGTGGCGGGGTGAAGTGGGACGATGATGCAACTTTGATGATCATTAAAAAAACAAAAACTGCATAAAAATATGAGCAAAAGAAGAGATTTCATTAAGAAGGCGGCACTTGTCGGTACTGCCGCTGCATTTCCTGCCTTTTTCTCCTCCTGTATGAGAAAAAACAACAAAGCCGACGGTTTTTCCGGAAAAAGTATCAAGTGGAAAATGGCTACCACATGGCCCCCCAATTTCCCCGTTTACGGTGAGATGATGACGCTCTTTTCACAGCTTGTCGATCAGATGTCAGGGGGAAGGCTCAAGATTAAGGTGTACGGTGGTGGTGAGCTCGTTCCTGCAATGGAGAGTTTTGATGCTGTGAAGCAGGGAAATGTGGAGATGGTTCACAGTGCCTCCTACTACTGGGCAGGGAAAGAGCCCTCGGCAATTTTCTTTACAGGACTGCCATACGGAATGAATGCTCCGCAGTTTTCTGCATGGCTCCATTTTGGTGGTGGCATGCAACTTTGGGAAGAATTGTATGCGAAGCACGGGATCATCCCGATGCCCGGAGGTAACACGAGCGGTCAGATGGGTGGCTGGTTCCGGAAAGAGATAAAAAGTGTTGATGATTTTAACGGCCTAAAGATGAGGATACCGGGAATTGGTGGTAAGGTAATGGCGAAGATGGGAGCAAGTGCACTGCTGTTCCCGGGAGGAGAGCTTTACACAAATCTTGAAAGGGGAGTACTCGACGCACTCGAATGGGTGGGTCCTTTTCACGATTATAAAATGGGATTTCAGAGAATTGCGAAATACTACTATTATCCCGGATGGCAGGAGCCCGCGGGAGCAACCGAATTTATGATAAACAAAAAGGCATTCGATTCCCTCGCTGATGATCTGAAGGCGATTTTGAAGGGTGCAGCAGGGTATATAGATACCATGATCACGGCTGAAATGGTTGCCAAAAATGCAGAAAGTCTTCAGCTTATCAAAAATGATCCCGAAGTGAAACTGGTACAATTCCCGGATGAAGTATTACAGAAACTGAAAGAGAAGACAGCAGAAGTGATTTCTGAAATGACAGAGGCAGAACCTGCAAGTAAAAAAATCTATGAATCTTATCGGAAATATCAGAATCTAACCTCTACACTTTATGAGTTGACCGAAAGGAACTATAAAGTATAAGTAACGGTTAATTTGTTATCTGATATAAACCATGTGAAGAGATAAATGTTAGTAGTAAAAAATCTTTCTCCGTCCGAATTTCTGGACGGTTACAAAAACGATCCTGATGCAGTATTGATTGATGTCAGGACCCCGGAAGAAAACAGTGAAAAGAGAATCCCGAATTCCTTAAATATTGATATCTATTCTCCCTCATTTCAGCAGGAGATTCTTGAACTCGACAGGGAAAAGAGCTATTACCTCTACTGCAGAAGTGGCAGCCGAAGTTTTCATGCAGGTCTGTTCATGGGTCAAAACGGATTTACTAAAGTCTATAACCTTGACAGTGGTATCTTAGGCTGGCGTTTTGAAACAGAAAAAGGATAATCCGGACGGATTGAAGAAAATGCCTGACAGAAAGAAAAACAGTCTCGTCCTCCTGCTTTACCTGGCAGTGATGCTGACATCCGTGTTTCACAGACACGGGATGGAGGAGAACTGGTTTTCCCATCCTGTCTTCATTGAAAATCACCACAATGGAATTACACATCACTCATCAGTAATTGCTTCCGAATGTCTGCTCCTGCTGTTTGCAGGAAATCCGGCACTTACAGAAAGTAAATTCTCGACTGATCATTTCCAAAAGCTGTCGCTTCCTGTAAAGACCGGGCAGCAGGATGAAGTATGCGGTCAAAAATTTAACATCTCGCCTCTCAGAGGACCTCCGGCTCTTTAGTTTTCCCCTAAGCTATTTTGAACACCAATCACAGTCTTGTTCTGTCCTGCCATTTTCAAACATAATGGATGCCGGGACATTGTGTGATTGTATTATTAACATAACTAAAGAGAAATTAAATGAAAAAATTACTTTTTACGGCTGTTATTGCCATGCTTGGTCTTTATTCCGGATGTAAAAAAGAAGACAATGTACTTGTACCGCAGGAAGAGCATTTTGCAGCGGAGGGAGTATATTTTTCCACCTCAGGTATTCCGGTGGCATCCATTTTCAGAGGTGTTTCCACCGATACGATAAAAGTACCTCTCGGTAACTCCACAGATCACATGAATGTAAGATTCTTTGATGCGAATAAAAACATAATCAATCCACCGGCAGATGCTGCGAAGAAACTGAACTGGAGTTTTGCAGACACCTCATTAGTGGAAATATGGCAGCATCAGGATGAACCGGATGCAAAATATGAGATTCATTTCCGCGGAAAAAAGGCAGGAATGACTACCGTTGAGTTTTATCTTACGCATGAAGGACACAACGATTTTCGCTCAGGAAATATTAAAGTGATTGTTCAATAGAACTGATTTAACAACATTACTAAAAAGGGAGTTTATCAGGTTTAATTAATTCAACACTTTAATATAAAATTTTGATAGACTCTCTTAGATTTAACATGAAAATTAACAGCATTATTTTTTTAGTTCTCCTTTTTACTGCGGGTTATGTCAGTCAGGTTTCGGGACAATCGATGAAAATGATAACGGTGACGGGAAAAATACTGGACTCATACAACAAGGAGCCGGTATCCGCCGCTTCTGTGAGTGTAGAAGGAATGAAGTCAGGCGTGATATCTGATGAAGACGGTTTTTTTGAGATCATGCTCCCGGAAAATAGAAAGTCTGTGATTCACATTACTCACATCAGTTATTCTACATATACATTTCATACCACCCCCGACAATGGTATACCTTTCAATCTGCTGGTATATCTGATCCCGAAGAATCTCGAGCTTGGAACCGTGCTTGTCACGGGCAATCATTCTCATTCAAAATTTGAAGAGATTGACAACCTGAAAGGTTCTGTTGAGGGGGTTGATTTGCAGAAAAATCTGGGACTTACACTCGCTGCTACCCTGAAAAATGAAGCAGGATTGGCAATTCGTTCAATGGGACCTGCACCTGCCCGTCCCGTGATAAGGGGTCTTGGTGGTGACAGAATACTTTTTGCAGAAGACGGGGTAAAAACCACGGACTTGAGTGCCACTTCACCCGATCATGCCCTTACAATTGAACCTTTCTCCATAACAAGAGCAGACATCATAAGGGGACCGAGAACAATTATTTTTTCTCCCGTCACGATCGGTGGTGTGGTGAATGTTATCAGGCATGACATTCCGGTGGAAAAGTCAGATGGATTCTCCGGCACTGCAGGGTCGTATTACGAAAGTGCCAACAACGGACTTTTGTTTGGGGGGAATGCCGAGTACGGATTCGGGAGCATGGTAGTTAAAGGGAGCATCACTTCAAGAAAGTCAGGTGACTTGAGAACACCTGCCGGAAACCTTAAAAACTCATTTTCCGATGCCACCGGAATGTCTCTGGGAGCATCATATCTTGGTGATTTTGGATATGCGGGTTACTCATACCGGAGCATGGAAATGGATTACGGCATACCCGGAGGTTTTGTTGGTGCTCATCCGAACGGGGTTCGGATATCAATTTTCAGAAATGTTTACTCGGCAAAAGCCTCCTTCAATGTAAATTCATCACTGATTCACAATGCCACCTTTCATGTGAACAGATCGTTTTACAGGCACAAGGAATATGAAAGGAACGACCTGATTGGCGCTGAATTCAGTATAACAGACTACACCGGGTTCATGAATTTTGAGCATCACCTTTTTGGGTTCAATGAGGACGGAGTGATAGGTGCCTCTGGGCAGTACCGGGACTTTGAAACCGGCGGATTTGTCTTTACTCCAAAATCACAATCGAAGAACCTTTCGTTCTATTTTTGGCAGCCTTTCAATTATAACGGGCTTAGCATTGAATTTGGAGGGAGGGTTAACTATGACATTATCTCACCGGAAAAGGCTAAAAAAGCCGACATCGGTGACATCAGGGAGAGGGATTTCGTTACATATTCGCTTGCATTGTCGGGGATTTACGGAATAACGGACGAATTGTTTGCTGGTGTTAACCTTAGCAGGTCATCCCGGGTTCCCACTATCGAAGAGTTGTTTTCCGAAGGACCACATCTGGCAGCTTATTCATATGAAACCGGCAACCCTGATCTTGCCTCTGAAGCAGGGGCGGGGATAGAACTCTTCTCCTATTATAAGCTCGATAATTTTTACACACTCGTAAATATTTATTACTACAACCTTGCTGACTTCATAATTCCAAGGAACACAGGGAGAATAAACTACCAGACATTTCTTCCCGTGTATACCACCCAGGGTGTTTCTGCTAAAATCTCAGGTGTGGAGTTTCAGTCTGAATTAAAATATTCCCCTTCCTTTACTTTTTTAGTGAAAGCAAGTTTTACCCGGGGAGAGATGGCTGATGGCGGGAAACTGCCACAGATTCCCCCCGCAAAACTTTACCTTGAGGCGAGTTATAAAATGTTTGAAGCCACAACGCTTGAGCTCTCTGCTGAAATTGCTGCTGCACAGGAGGAGACAGATACATTTGAGACACCAACTGCCGGTTACATCTCTGTAAACACCAACTTCCACAGGTCATTTTCCATTGGAAGATTTACCGGACTTTTATCTATCGGCATCGATAATATTTTCGATGCGGAGTACAGAAATCACCTTTCGAGGGTAAAAAGTATAATGCCTGAGACCGGGAGGAATTTAAGGACAACCTTGAAATACTATTTTTTCTAATCTTATCGAGTAAAAAAGGGTGTTTGTCGAGTAAAAAGGGCTGTTTATCGAAACTTGATTGATTAAATGCCCATTGACCCTTAAGTTTACATCGTAGTTAAACATGATTCCCTGCTAGTGTTTAACATACGAAACTCCCCCCAAAAGGCTGCTTTTTAGCAGCCTTTTTTTTATCTTTACCCTCAAGATTATTATTTGCTCCAAAGATAGAGAAGCAGAATGCAACAAGTCATTTCAACAGCAAGATTCAGCTACTTTCCTTCCATTCACAAATTCATTTTCGATGATGATATTCAATTTCCCGATGGTGAAACAGACAGTTTCACAGGTTATTTTTGTGACTGGATAAAATCATCACTAAGAGCCGGCTCGCTGCGTTTTTACAAAGAAATTGACGGTACAGGATTTGAGTTTTTTATTCTGTCGATCGATGAAGACCTCTACAGGGGAGTGATTCAGGTTTCAATTACGAAGGAGGCGGTTTCGGGTTCGAAAAATCTGAAAAACTCAGATTCTGACCGGGAAAAAGGAAACCTGTCAGAGGAATCGAAGGGAAGGAAAAAGGTACTTCTTGTGGAGGATAATGAAATTAACAAGAAAGTGGTGGAAAGCATTCTGTCAAACCTCGATCTGCTTCTCGATCATGCCTGGAATGGTGAGGAGGCGATAGAAAAAGTAGCTGCAAACGATTATGATTTGATTTTAATGGACATATCGATGCCGGTTATGGATGGTTACGAAGCCACCAGAAGAATCAGGGACATGTTTCCGGAACCGAAAAGTCGCACTCCGGTAATAGCATTGACGGCAGCGTTGAGGTCTGAAAGTGAAGCAAGGGTGGCTGAATCAGGCATGAATGGTTACATAGGAAAGCCGATTGTTTCAAAGGAACTGATTGCTGCTGTCCAATCCTTTCTGTTTGAAGAACCCCGTTTTGAATTCATTAACAACGGATCAGATGATGATATCTTTATTGTTGATGAGCTTGTCGATCTTACATACCTGAAGGAAGTATCTAATAATGACATTCTTTTTGCTTCAGATATTGTCAAGAGTTTTCTCGAAAATTCCGGACCTTTACTTCGTGAGTTGGAATCTTCCCTTGGGAATGATGACATTAAAAGGGCCAGAGAATTGTGCCACAAGTTTCAACCCGTTCTTTCATACATGGGATTAAAAAAGATTATTCCGCTGATGGAGAAATTTCATCTGAATCTTCAAAAGCCTGATATTAACAAGCACGGTCAGTCATTGATTCTTGAGAAGATAATTAAAATGACGACCGAGGCAACAGGAACTCTGGAGAATATTCGAAAGAAAATGCTTGAGCGCGTATAGTAAAACGGCTGCTTTGAAGCAGGAGGTCGAAAGAATATTCCGGGAGGCGTTAGTCTCTCACAATCCTTCTGTAATCGTTTATAATGCTCTTAGGGAACACCATTCGAAGCTTAAGGATTACAAGAGTGTTGAAATAGTCGCGACGGGAAAATCTGCTGTTGACATGGCCAAAGGTGCCCTCAGATTTTTTGGTGACAGAGTTTCACGAGGACTGATAATCACCAATTCAGACGAACCGCAGGAAATTCCCCCCTTCGAAATTCTGGTTTCATCACATCCTCTTCCTGATGAAAGAAGTCTTTTTGCCGGTGAAAGACTGATCGGGTTTTGTAGAACCGTCCCGCCTGATTCCCTCTTAATCTACCTTCTGTCGGGTGGCACCTCAGCAATGGCCGTTGCACCGGTGGATGGTATAACTCTTGAAGATAAACGCCGGCTCACAGCGATTTTGATGAACGGGGGGATCGAAATTGAAAACTTGAACGAGGTCAGGACTTCTGTTTCAAAAATAAAGGGCGGGGGATTGCTCAATTTTATTAATACAGAACATATTCTTAATCTCATTATTTCGGATGTATTGTCCGATGATGTGAGGGTTATCGGGTCGGGGATGCTGGTTCCTTCCGAGGCAGATACCGGAAAGACAAGAGATATTCTGCAAAGGTTTTCGGATGATACCGATGCCGGATTTATCGACCGGATATTAAAAACTCTTCAAAAAACAGATGCATCCATCCAAAAATCAAAATTCATCCCTGAAACAAGGATCATCGATTCGAACAGAAAATTTCTTCATACTCTGGCAGATTTTGCATCAGAATCGAAGATGGAATTTGTGGTCTGCGACGATCCTCTAACAGGCAATGTTGAAGAGGCGGCTACTGCTTTCTTTGAAAAGTGCAGGATAACAAAAGAGAGGCGGAGAATCTCAGGATTGCCTTTTCTGATCATAGCCGGAGCTGAACCGGGTGTGACAGTAAAAGGAGAGGGAACCGGGGGAAGGGCATGCGAGTTCGCCATGAGGTTTTCAAGACTCATAGCCGGAAGGGAAGCGGTGCTTCTTGCCGCTGGTACAGATGGTAAAGATGGCACGACCTCTTTTGCCGGAGCTGTTATCGATGGCGACACTTTTCCGGAGAGTTTGAAAGAAGGTCTTGATTTTGACCGTTATCTTAATTCCAGCAATTCCGGTGAGTGGATTGCAAGGACAGGATCTGCAGTCAGGACGGGACATACAGGGGTGAATCTGACAGACATTCTGATATACGGAGAGTTGGAATAAAAAAAAAGCTGCCGGGTCAGGGCAGCTTCAAAATACGGGGGAATCAGTTAATCAAAGGACAATTTCGATTATCTGTGCATCTGCATCAACTGTGTCGCTGACGAGAGCATCAAAGAATACATTTATGTCGATTGTTGAAATGTTTTTCTGTTTACAGAATGCTTCAGCACCCTCATCCAGACCATTCTTCGTAATCAAAAGATACCTTTTCGAATAGTTGGAATAGAGGTTTTTGAATTTGAAGAACTGCGTTGAAGCGAGATTTACATCATACTTGTTCAACGGTTCATCCTGAAGAACCAGGTTTGCGTAAAGTACGGCACGGGCAGATTCGCTTACCACCACAATTTCAATTGTGTCTCTTCTGTTCCAAACAGAACCAACGCTCGTGATTTCGAACGGGAAGAGATACTGTATGTAAGGGCTTTTCTGATAGTCGTGAAAGATTTCTCTCACGAATATTCCGAGTCTGCTGTTTACATATTCACCCAGTTTGTCACTGATGGTAACAAGCATCTTGTCGTATTCGCCCATTTCAAAATTGATAATGTCGGGCTGGATAAATCTGAACCAGAAATTTTCAAAATAATTTCTGATAAAATATCTTCCGAATTTAGATTTTGCATCATCACTCGTGTTCACGGGGAGCTGTCTCTCGATAAGTCTCTTTTTCTTTTCGAGTTCATAAAGATATTTTGTCAGATTGGTAACCGGAATGTTTACGGTTTTTGCAATATCAGACATCTTTGTGAAGCCGGCGGCAATTGCCTGCAGGATTGAGAGATATATTTTGTTGCCTCTTGTGAAGTCATTGATAAGCAATTCCTTCAATTCGTAGGCGAGAGGTGCAAAATCGACAAATACCAGTTCCTTCAAAATGGTCTCAAGGTCTTTGTTCCACAGGTGGTGCCTCTCTATAAGAAAGTAATACTTTGGGAGACCGCCAAAAATAGTGTAAAGGTCGATAATTTGATTCGTTGACAATTTCGAATTGTTCATTCTGAAAATAACAATCACATCGGAGAGGCGGAAAGGAGTAAGTTTGATAAAGTGATTGTTAATCCGGAACAACGGGCTGTCTTCACCCTCAAATTTTCTTTTCATAAAATCGATATTTGAAGTGACAACGATCAGGTTGAGCATGGAATTTTTCGAGTGTGTGTCCCAGGCTCTTCTCAATTCGTCAAAAGCTTCAGATTCGATCAATTCAAAGTTATGAAACTCATCAATAACTATATTAACAGGTCTGTTTCGAGCGATATAGAACAGAAATTCGAAGAAGTTACCCCAACTTTGGAAATTAGGTATGAAACTGTCGGGAAATGTATAAGATTTCAGATACTCTGAAATATCCTGTAATTGCAGGAATGACGATTTGTTACTTATAGTAAAGTAAGCACCGGCATTTGCTCTCAGAAACTGTTTTATCAGTGTGGTTTTTCCAACTTTTCTTTTACCAACGAGGAGAGTAAAGTTGGAATGACCCACTGTATTCGCAGCAATCTGGTTTAAGTAGGCTAACTGGTTTTCTCTGAAATAAATTTTCATCTGAATAAACGGTTTTATTATTAATAAAGAGCGAATTAAATTTTCTGATTCTCAAATGTAAAGATATAAATTTATTACTAATTCTGGTATAATTATTAATTCCCTACTAAAAAAAATATTAATTTTAGCTGTTTTTTATGTTAGCCAATATCGTTAAATTAGCAGGTTACTTTTGAGCATAAACCATATAAATTATACAACAGTATCTTGAAACCTTAAGTTCCTGATCTGCTCAAAATAAACGATTCGCAGGTTCAGCCGGAATGTTACAGCTATATCAGTTCAGACATTCCAACAGCAAAAATACGAAGATTTGATTTGATGAATAAAAACGGAAAAAATAAAATGACAGAACTCTACAGGACCCTTTCGCGACTTAAAAAAGTTAATCCTGCTTTATACAAGGGGATTAAAGGTGGTGATCTGGTTCGACTCGACGAGAATCTTGATGGTAAGGTAATCGCATTTATGCGTGAAGCTGACGACAGTTATGTTCTTGCCTGTTTCAATTTATCCGGAGAAGAAAAAACGATTGAACTTCAGTTGGGTAATTACTCGGGAGTTTACACCGAGGCATTTTCCGGAGAGACTGAACAATTCGAGGACAGGATAAAATTAACCCTTTCGCCTTACGGGAATGCCATTTACTCAAAAAAATAGAGCATGACATTTCACTCCCTGCTTGAAAAATATGAACCTGTAATTGGATTGGAGGTTCATGCACAACTCAAAACAAAAACAAAGATATTTTGTGGCTGTTCAGCGGTTTTTTCAGAAAACCCGAACAGTAATCTCTGTCCGGTTTGTCTCGGACATCCCGGAACTCTGCCGGTATTAAACAGGCAGGCTGTCGAATTTGCCATCAGGCTCGGGATTGCACTCGATGCTGAAGTGAACCGCCATTCCATATTCGCCCGAAAAAATTACTTCTATCCTGATCTGCCAAAAGGATACCAGATTTCCCAGTTCTCGCTTCCTGTTGTCGGCAGGGGTGTTGTGAAAATCGAGTCGGAAGATGGCACAATAAAGGAGATTGGTGTAACAAGAGCTCATCTTGAGGAAGATGCGGGAAAATCAATCCACGACAGGGGAGAGAGCACTCTTGTAGATGTCAACAGGTGTGGAGTTCCTCTCATTGAAATTGTGAGTGAACCTGATCTGAGAAGTGGTGCCGAAGCCGCCGCATATCTTAAAAAGCTGCGACAGACACTTCTTTTCCTCGGCATTTGCGATGGCAATATGGAAGAGGGATCTTTGAGATGTGATGCCAACATTTCAGTAAGGTTGCGCGGTGAACAAAAACTGGGCACCAAAACAGAAGTAAAAAACATGAACTCGTTCCGGAATGTTGAAAGGGCAATCAATTTTGAGATTGAAAGACAGATAGACATTCTCGAGGATGGCGGAAAAATAGTGCAACAGACACTGCTATGGAATGCCGACAGAGGAATTGTAACCCCGATGAGATCGAAAGAGGATTCCCATGACTACAGATATTTCCCTGACCCGGATTTGATGCCGCTCGAAATAGACGATGACTGGTTTGAGAGGGTAAAAACATCACTGCCGGAGCTTCCTGATGCAAAGAGGATTCGCTATGAAACCGTTTTCAATCTTCCTCCATATGATGCCTCAATTCTGACTCAACAACCGGACTATACTCATTACTTTGAAGAATGTGTAAAATACACCCAAAATTACAAAGAGATTAGCAACTGGATAATGACTGAAGCTTTGAAGGTTGCCAATGAGGAAAAGATTTTACTTACCGGGTTCACCATAGAACCAAAACGACTGGCAGAACTCGTGAATCTCATCACTTCGGGGGTCATATCAGGTAAGATTGCCAAGGAAGTATTCGCCTTCATGCTGCAGGAACCGACGGATCCTCTGACAATTGTGGAGAGAGAGGGTTTGATGCAGATATCGAATACCGCTGAGCTTGAGCAGGTGGTTGAAAAACTCCTCGACGAAAATCCGGCACAGGTACAGGAGTATTTAAGCGGTAAGGAAAAAGTAGCAGGTTTCTTTGTGGGTAAAATCATGAGGGAAACCAAGGGTAAGGCAAATCCTGCCGTCGTCAACGAAATATTGCTTAAAAGTCTGAAAAACCGGGCTTGAAACCGGAAGGTCACAAAACTTTCAACCTCTTAATAACTCCTCTTTTCGTAAATTTACATTTTAATTTGGAGAAAAAATCTTGAATGTAAAAAAAGAGCTGAAGTCATTGCTTCAAGCTTTTGTTGCAGCACTCTTTATTATATCATTTTTCTTTCAGAACACCCGAATTCCCACTCCATCGATGGAGAGCACAATTTTAGTGGGTGATTTTGTTGTTGTCAACAAATTCATCTACGGAATCAATTCACCGAAATTCATTCCTTACACAGAGATTAAAATACCTCACTTCCGCTGGGATATCTTTACAGACCCTGACAGAGGTGACATTGTTGTCTTCGATTTCCCCGGCGAAAAAGGGGAATTCAGACCGAATCCTGAGAATATTCAGTATGTAAAAAGATGCATCGGCTTGCCCGGGGACACACTTGTCGTTCGTAGCAAGGTAGTATTTGTAAACGGTAAACCGGCACCACTTCCACCATACATTCAGTACGGGGCTTCTCAGAACGATCCAAGAATTGCTGCATACATGTTCCCGGGTTACGAGAACTGGAACCCTGACAATTTTGGTCCTTTTGTTGTGCCTAAAAAAGGCGCCAAGGTAAAACTTACGCCTCAGTCCGCAATCGGATGGCAGCACTTCATCAACAGGGAATTTGGTGAGGAAGTGGTAAAGATAACCAACGGTCAGGTGTTTATAAAAGACAAGGCAGTTGATGAGTACGAGTTCCAGGAAGACTACTATTTCATGATGGGTGATAACAGGGATGACTCTTCTGACTCAAGATTTTGGGGTCCCGTTGCACGCAATATGATCGTTGGCAAGGCGGTTTTTGTCCTGTTCTCCTGGGATAACAAGATCCCGTTCAGCGATCTTTTCCGTTTGCTGGGATCAATAAGAGGAGACAGGATTCTAAAAATACTCAACTAATGAGGGTAAAATGATTAACATTAATTATGAGAAATATTTCATGGACAATGGTCTTGAAGTAATTCTTTCAAGGGACAATCAAAATCCGATTGTTTCGATCAACCTGCTTTACAAAACCGGCAGTGCAAATGAAGGAAACCGTAAATCGGGACTTGCGCATCTCTTCGAGCACATGATGTTTCAGGGGTCTGTAAATGTTCCGAAAGGGAAACATTTTCACTATATTCAGGAGACCGGCGGTAACCTGAATGCCAACACAACATTCGACAGGACAGTATATTTCGACAAACTACCATCCACACACCTCGAACTCGGTTTGTGGCTCGAATCAGACAGAATGGGCTGGTTCCTGCCAGCACTTGTTCAGGAAACACTTTCAAATCAAATAGATGTAGTAAAAAACGAAAGACTGGAACGGTACGATAACGCACCCTACGGTCTTGGTTTCGAGAAGTTGTTGAAACTTGTGTATCCTGAAGGTCACCCTTATCGGAGACCCGTAATAGGATACATGAACGATATTTTATCGATTGATTTGGATGATGTAAGGGAATTTTTTAACACATTTTATTCTCCCTCCAATGCCACTCTTGTGGTTGGCGGAGATATCGAAATTGACCACGCAAAAGAACTCATAAACAAATATTTTTGTGAAATAAAAGGTACTGTCCCTCCACCTGCACCCGGAAAAGTGGAAGAATTTTCACTCCGGGAAACCGTAAAAGAAGTATTTGTCGACAAAGTTTACCTTCCAAAACTGATGTTTGCCTGGCCTTCAACAACTGCATTTACCCGCGAAGATATAGCTCTTGCTCTGACAGGCGATTTCCTGACTTCATCAAAAAACTCCCGTCTGCACAAAAAGTTTGTCTTTACAGATGAGTCTCTTCAAAACATCGAGTTTTCCAACTACACCGGGAAATATCACGGTATGAACCTTCTGACCGCCCTTGTGAAACCCGGAATTGATCCGGAAGAGATGGAGAAGGAGATAATTGATGAGTTGCACAAAGCGCTGAACAGCGAAATTTCAGCAGAAGAGATGCAAAGAATTAAATATAACTATAAAGTTCAAGCGATCTATAATATGCAGAGTGTGAATGCAATTGCTTCGCGAATGAACGAGTACAATTTTTACACAGGTAATCCAAATGAGATGGAGAATATCCTGAATACGATTGAATCCATCGATGCAGATGAATTGAAAGCTGTGGCACTAAAATATACAACTGAAAATTATGCCAGATTGTTGATTGTACCCGGAGGTGGAAAATGATAAAAACATTGGACAGATCAAAGGCGCCTGCTCCTGCGATAAAAAATGACTATGTTCCACCTGTATTCCCGGAATATTTCCTCGAGAATGGCTCAAGGGTGATATTTCAGAGGAAAGAGGGTCTGCCGATAACCGTGGTGACTTTCATTGTGGAAGCCGGATCAAAGTATGATCCCGTTGGCGGAGAGGGGCTTGCACAACTTACTGCGGCACTTCTCGATGAAGGCGCCGGAGAGTGGGATTCTCTGCAGCTTAATGCACTTCTCGAAAGCAGGGGACTGTCACTCAGTATAATGGCAGGAAGTGACAATTTTGAGGTGAGCATCAGCGGACTCTCCGATGACCTCGATTTGATGATGAAAATAGTGTCCGAGGTGGTTTACGATCCACATTTCAAACTTGAGGATTTTGAACGGGAGAGAGACAAGATCAGAAATGCAATCCAGCAGGCTAAAAACCAGCCACAGGCGATGGCATGGAGACTGTTTGGTAAAATCGTGCAGGGGAGACCTAATGCTTATACTTCTCAGGCTGCAACCGAAGAATCGATTGAGGAAATGACGCTTTCGGATGTCACCTTTTTCCATGCAGAAAGAATTGAACCCGTTAAACCGGTATTTACAGTCGTCACAGACCTTGAATGGTCCACCGTGGAAGACGCAATAAAGAGAAACTTTAAAGGGAGAATGGGAGTACACAATTGCGAAAAGGTTGACACAGACTACTCACTTCGTGATCTCAGGATCTACATTTTAGACAGAAAAGATGCTCCACAAACAGAAATGCTTGGTGGTTTTCCTTTGGATCCACTGAAGCTTTCAGTTGATGATCTGGCATTCACTCTGGTAAACAATATTTTCGGGGGACACTTCAACAGCAGACTCATTAAGAACCTGCGTGAAGAGAAGGGATTCACCTACGGGATTCACTCATTTATGTACATGATGAAATATTCGGGTCAGTATATCATAAGTACTTCAGTGGATACACAAAATACCGGAGCGGCACTTATTGAAATCCTGAAAGAAATGAATCTGATCAGAAAGAATATAACCGAAGAAGAGCTCGAGTTTGTTAAAAACCAGTCGACCCGGAGTGATACATTCATGTTTGAGACCTACGGCATGGTCTCTGCGCTGCAAAGGTCTCTCGTACAACGGGATTTGCCTCTTGATTACTTCAGTGTCAGCAGAAAAGGCTATGGTAAAATAAACATCGATCAGGCAATTACTGCCGCCAACAAATATATGCTGCTCGAAAACATGCAGATTGTGCTTGTCGGTGACATGGAGGAAATTGTAAAGACCATCCCCAAACCGTTAATGCGGGGAGTGGTAGAAGTTAATGACAAAGGTATGGTAGTAATCAGGGAGTAGCAGGGGCTGTTTGTCCGCCTGTCTCGAATGTTCCTGATATTTTAACCCCTTTTTTACGGAGTTTTTTTATCTCTCCCTCGAGCCAGATGATTGACTCAGGTTTCAGGATAAATACGAGATTGTGTTTCTTCCTGTTTTTTGAATATTCTTCATTAAAAGCATTCACAGTCTCCGTTGAATCGTTTCCACTTACAGGAATGAAAATATTCGATTTGATCAGCAGCTTCTTTTTCAATTCAAATTTTTCTTTGACAAAGGGAAGAATTACAGAATTGCCAAGAGCCGAGGAATGATCGACATAGAAGAATGCTGCATTCGGAAATGAGTTAATGAGACCGGATATTGTTGTTTCAATTCTTTTTTTAGGATGGTCTTCTGATATTCGAAATTCGAGATCGGCATCTTCACTTCCCACGAGGACGGCGTAGGGGAGCTGCTGATCGTCAAAGTCTTTCGATAAAACCTGGACACTTTTTGTGGGTTTCAGCAGAATGACATATGGCTCAGGGTAGTCTCTCAGATATTTTTTGGTTTCTTCGGCAGATTTTTCGTATCCGCTGATTACAATTGAAATGACCGGGGAAGGTCTGGTGTACCCCTTCTTCCTTTGTACCAAAAATGCATAGTCCAGAGTATCACTAAAAGGGATCGAAAAGAGAGTTCCTTTTTCCTTTTTACTATAGCCCGCCTTAACTTTTCCTTCGAATTCACCCAGCTTGTTGTATATGATATTTTCAATTGTCGGAAGAGGCAAATCTTCCGGTACAAAAAGTTTGTGGATTTTCTTTTTCTTTTTACTTTTCACATAAAAAGAATCGGGGATTGAGAACTCGGTCAGGGTTGCCTTTACAACAGAATCGACAATAAAGGGAGAGAGTGGTCTTTTTTTGACCGGAACAGCCTCTTCAACCACCTTTTTCTCTGCAGTTTTTGCCTCTTTGTAATTGAAAAAGACAAAGATATTGGCAACCACCAAAAGAACGATAATTACGAGTTTAAATTTGATCAACTGTGTGAACCCGGCAATTAATTCCCCTTAAATTCTGGCTTCCTTTTTTCAAGAAAAGCAGAAGTCCCTTCCTTAAAGTCACCCGTTCCCGCACTCAAGGCGAATAGGGATGCTTCAAAATCGAGTCCGGCATCAAGATTTAGCTCGTTAGTGGCGAGAACCGCACCAAGTGCGTAATTCAGAGCATGACCGGGCTTTTGAACGAGTTTTTGGGCGAATTCCATCGTCTTGTAGAGGAGTTCTTCTTTTTCATATACTTTATTCGCAAGCCCCATTTCAAAGGCTTCGGAAGCTGAGACTCTGTCGCCGCCGAGAATCATTTCAAGAGCTCTTCCGGTGTTCACGAGTCTGGCGAGCCGTTGAGTACCGCCGTATCCCGGAATAGTGCCAAGGTTCACTTCCGGCTGACCAAAAAAGGCATTAGCAGAGGCGAAGCGAATATGGCATGCAAGGGCAAGTTCACAGCCGCCACCCAATGCAAAACCATTTACTGCTGCAATAACGGGTTTTCCGAGAGTCTCAATTTTGGAAAAAATTCTCTGACCCTTGAGAGCAAATTTTCTTGCCTCTGAAACAGAGAGTTTTGCCAGCTCGGAAATATCAGCACCTGCGACAAATGACTTCTCACCGGCACCCGTAATAATAACCACTTTGACCTCAATGTTTTCTTTTACAAGATCGATGAGATTTTCCAATTCGGTCAACAAATCGCCGTTGAGGGCGTTTAGTTTGTCCGGCCTGTTAATTGTAATTGTGGCGATATTGTTTTCGAGAGAAAACAGAAGAAAATTGTAATTCATTTGAAATTTCCTGATTAGAATGAAACAAACAAAGGAAGTCTGACCCTCAAATCAAACGAAATGAAGTGACTGTCGTTATAAATGTTATAGGATGCCATTGCCTCAAGCACAAACGCAGAGACTCCAAATCCGGCACTTCCCCCAAACCGGACACCGTCTTCGATGTAACCGTTTTTATTAATTCCCTGTTTAAAATCGTGCAGTTCCTGAAAGATAACCATCGACCCTGAAACTTCGGCGATAGGGGTAAGCAGGAAAACATTCTTCAGAATCGGCGGGAAGTAGTGCCTGACTCCCACTGAGAGGGGGAGGTATTGCATGCTGTAATGGGAATATTCTGTATCCTGATAGAAGTCCTGACTGCCCGGGAACTGTTCAAAACCAATTCTTCCAAAGATGAAGTAGGGCATTATTTTGTTGTCCACATACGACAGCTCGGCGTTGAATCCGTAACCCATTATGGTTTTGGAGCTAAAATTGCCGAAAGGAACCCGGGGACCAACCCCAAGGGCAAAGAAATAGCCCTTCGCTCTGCTTTCACCCGGATCACCGGCAAAGGCATTAAAGGATAAAAGTAACAAAAGGAAAAAGGTAAGTTTTTTCATTAATTCACATGGAAATTTTTGGTGCCGACACCATAATCGAAAACAAGTTTTCCGCCGATCTCGGCTGTCTTATAAAGGAAATAGAGTCCGAGTGCCGATAAGGCAAGAAGAATCCGCGGTGCATTTACGACAAACTTCGAATCAGTTTCCTTTTTGATGTACATTTTTACGAAAAAGAGAAAATTAAGAACAAAGGCAGCAGAGAAGACAAAAGTAAGTGCTGTTGCAAAATCCTCATGAACTTCTATGAGTTCGGTAATCATCTTTATTTGAGGGTGTGACGAATTTGCCTGCACAAAAGATTGAAACGCACTGTTTCCTGTGAAGAGGGCAAATACCACACCGGCGATTCCACCGGCAAGCATCAAAAGTGATGATTTTGCAAGAACCTCATTTTTGTAAAAGTTGTAAATAATTAAAAGCAGCGGATAGATGCTGAGCAAAGCGACCGGGTAGTGAACTGCTTTTGGATGAATCTCTGCGAAAAAATCCAAATTCTGTTACCTCTCAAAATATTTTTTGGTTCTTCGATGTCTGTCAGAAAACATTAAATAGAGTTGTAAATATACAAAAGGAAGAGCAAGCCACCCAAATATTCCGAACGGCGGAAGGAATCTAATTTCATCCGACATTACAACGGCACCGTTATCACCGGAAAATTTGTGGTTGTGTTCCCAAAATTTGAAGGGACCTTTTTCCTGCAGGTCAGTAATCAGCCTGCCGGGAATTACCTCTGTAATTTTTATCAGCCATTCCTGCCGTAAGAAAAGAAAATCGATTTCGAGACTGACACTCGAACCTTTAATGAGTGGCTTTTCGCTCATTTCCACTTTTATTACTTTTGGAAACGGGGGAGAGATCACAGATATATTTGTGGTATCAAGGTGAAAATTAAATATTTTTTCCTTATCTGAATTGATCGTGACTGATTTTCTGAATGTGAGCAATATTATACCTGATATTTAATTTTGTATAGAAACAGCCCTTTTGCAGGCACCGAGCCGTACGCTTTTTCCCTGTTTTTGGAATTGAGGATGTCATTCATGTCATTTTCGGTTCCGCCTACTTTTGCCAGTCTCAACACCGTACCTGTTATAGCCCTTACCATACCGTGCAAAAATCTGTCAGCTTCTATGAAGACAACTACATTATCCTTTATCTGTGTCCATTTTAGTGTCTTTATGTTGCAATCGAAATTTTCACGGTCTTTGGCGTATTTAGTGAAAGAGGAGAAATCATGCGTACCGGTCAACGGACGGGATAAATTGTTTAAAAGTGACAAATCCAAAGGATAATGGTAATTGAAAACAAATCTGTAGTTAAATGGGGAAGGGGAGTTCGAGATAAAATAGATATACGATCTTGACAGAGCATCGAATCTTGAATTGAAAGATTCAGGGACTTCTTCCATGCTTTTAATTCTTATTGTGAAGGGGAGCATCGAATTAAGCGAGTGCTTGAATCGATAAAAATCGAGAGTTTGTTCACTCTTAAAATTGGCAACCTGACCGAGGGCATGCACACCCGTGTCTGTTCTGCCGGCGCCTGTTAGCACCACTTCATGTTTAAGAAGGACTTCAAGAGCTCTTTTGATTTCGCCTTGTACAGTTTTACCCTTGGCTTGAATCTGCCAGCCGTTAAAGTTTGATCCGTCGTATTGGATAATAAGTTTGTAGTTATTCATTCATTTTGCACAAGGGGAGAGTAAATTTAAAAAAAAGCGAGAGTAAATTTAATCAGAATGAACATAAAAAAAGGCTGCCTTTTCAGACAGCCTTGGTGAATAAACTTGAGTAATATCTTAGAAAGCGTAGCTTGCAGAGATATGTCCAAATGTATTAACAGCACCTGTTGAGAGGTTTTTGAAACCTTGTCTCAAAACTTCGTCATTAACTGTTGCATCGAGGTTGAAGGCACCGAATTTGAATCCGAGACCTAGTGTAACACCGGTTCTGTCGAACATGGTAGCAACTGTTTCATTTTTGGTTGTTGCGGTTGCTGCTGATTCCATTTTGTCTTTGTTGGTAGCAACTTTGTAACCAAGTCTTGCTTTCATCCATTCGGTAACTTTGAATTCTGCACCAAGATTCCAAACAGGGAACCACATATGGTTTCTTGTAAGTTCAGGTGAAGTTGATGTTGATTTGGCAGTCCATGATTCTGTAGCGAAGCTAACACCACCAGCGAGGAAAAGGTCGCCTGCGGTATAGTTGAGACCTGCACCAATAGCGAGGTTGCTGTATGAATCCATGTCGGTGCTGGTTCCGGCAACATCAACAGTTCCGCTCATTGTTGTGAATGAAGCTACAGGAACGAATGAGAAACCTTTACCAATGTTGTGGAAGTATCTTGCACCAATACCAATGGTTGAAGCAGAAACTTTATTTGTCTTGGCAGCTTCATTCTTGGCACTTCCGGAAACGAAAGCAAATGAGAAATCAAGACCGTTATCTTTTGAGAAATGCTGAATAAGTCCGAGGTTTAATCCAAGCTGTGAAGCTGAAGATTTGTCTGCAGTACCAGTAGCAGGTGTCAAATCGTTCTGTGTGGAAGCGAAGGAAACACCAAGACCAAGAACTGTAGCATCAGAAAGAGCATAAGCACCGAGAAGCTGGAAGTTGTTGTCGAGGTTGACAGCATTTCTTCCGGTTCCTGGTAAACCATTGAGGATGGTTACGAGGCTGTTTGTCATCGAAACACTCGAGATACCGGCACCCTTGAAGTCGTTTCTTGCAAGGATGGCACCGAGTGTAAGTTTGTTGTCAAGTGCAAAGTTGAATCCGGCGAACTGACCATCACCGTCATTAGCAGCAGCGGCTGAAGCACCGATATCACCCCAAAGGAAATTGCCATAATATTTGGCAAAAGCAGGGTTGTTTGTCATGTTAAAAGCGTCTACTAAAAATGGATTTGTTCCACCTTCTCCGCCCATTGCCTGTACTCTGGCGTAGCCGCCACTTTTTTCTTTAGGTACCAAACCTGACTGGGCATTGGTTACTGTAGCAAGAAATGCAACTAAAAGAACAAATGCAAATACTTGTTTCATATAATAACTCCTTATTGTGGATTGTTGAATGGAATTAAGTTTCCAAAAAGCAAAAAAAGCTTCAATGTAAATTAGACTTTACTCATTTAATATGCAAATAGTTTAAATTTTCGTTAAGTCTGTGTGCAACTGTTTATTATGTAAATAAAAAATTGCGATGCAAATATAACAAAAAAGCGAAATTAAAAGATGTTATAACAAGGAAAAAAGCAAAAAAATGGATGAATGGAGGATATAAATGACGAATGGGACAAAAAAAAGCTGCCTCAAATTTCTTTGGGCAGCTTTTAAGATCTAATTTATTGAGAGTCAGGTATCGATTTTTCGAATTAAAAAGCGATATCCGAATTTCATCTGCTTATTTCTGGAGAATCATTTTCTTCACTTCATTGAACTGACCGGCTACGAGTCTGTAGAAATATACACCGCTCGCAAGGCCCTTGCCATCGAAAGTAAATTTATGATATCCGGGTTTCAGTTGTCCATTATTCAGAACCTGAATCTGCTGGCCAAGGATATTATACACAACCAGTTTAACATCCTGAACTGATGGAAGAGTAAACTCAATCACAGTGGCAGGGTTGAACGGATTCGGATAATTCTGGAACAGCTTGAATTCTGTCGGAACTGTTGAATTTTCCTTGGCGGACAGGATAATGTCTGTTTTATATATATCACCGGCATCAGTACCTGCAACCACCTGGTTGGTTGAAGAATTGACAGCTATCGAGGAGATATTCTTCCCTGACAGACCAAAATCCATCCAGAAATCGGGTAGTCCTCTGAAGACAACCACAGGAAGCATATAAACACCCGAGCCCCAGGCACTTGCAAAGATATTGTTCATTGCATCGTGACCAATTGCATAGATATGCGAAGCGGTCATTCCTGAGGAAATTCTCTGCCATGAAGCACCGGCATCTTCACTTCTGATTACACCGTCGCCATAGGTTCCGGCATAAACAACACCGTTACCGTCAACGGTGAGTGACCAGATGAATCTGCTTACAGGGTTCGAATTCAGATGGATCCATGCGCCACTTCCGAGGGAGAGTTTGTGAACTCCGCCGCCCATTGTACCTGCATAGATGTCACCGTTGCTGTTTTTAGCAAGTGCATGAACAGCGAGATCGGTAAGACCGGTGCTGAATTCTGTCCAGCTTGATCCGAAGTCATCGGTATAATAGATACCACTTCCCCAGACACCGGCGTATATTGTTCCGCCGTTTCCAAGCAGCAGGGCTCTTACATCACGGTTACTCAAACCTGCCACAGACCATGTATTACCATTATCAGTTGAAGCATAGATTCCTGACTCAGTACCGGCGTAGATTTTTCCACCCGGAACCGAGATCAATGACCAGACATAGACAGAGAGCATATTTGAATTTATCAAAGTCCACTCTGCACCGCCGTTTGTCGATCTGTAGATTCCACCACCAAAGGTTCCTGCGAGCAGGTTGCCGTTTTGGTCTGTAACCATAGTAAGAATAATCTGGTTGAATCCTACAGTTGATACCTGTTGCCAATTGTAAGAAGAACCCGTAGTGTTGTTTACTTCTCTGTTGATAACGATGGAAGCAGAGCTCATGTCATCTTCATTTTTGTTATGGTTGTTCGGATGTGAGTCAGGGTCATTCTGAACAACAGCAACCACTTCTGCGGTATTCACAACAGTTGTGTCAACGGGGATATTGCCTCTGAAGAGTACGAGGTTGTACTGACCTTTTCCTTTTGCATTCTTTGCAACCATCTGACCGTTTTGTACACCGGAGATGAAGTTCACATCACTTCTTGGAGCAAGAATAGAGCCTCTGACATCGATATTGGAGATAGTTATGGAATCGGCTTCAACAAAGTTGTAAAGAACATTCGAATACGGAGTTCCATAAACATTCAGTCCGCCTTTCCAGTTGGCATACGATCCAAAAATGTTCACGAGGGCAGAAGCTCCATTGGGAACGCTGATCTCGAAATCGTTTGCCATCGAAAGTGTGTCAGCCCAGATCTTAAAAACATTCAATGACGGATTTGATCCGACCAATGAGAGTTTACCATACTGCAGTCCGGCAGAACCGTTTGTTCCATAGGCTGCAAACTGACTGCTAAGGTTCAACAGATAAGCTGATGCGGCAGGGAAATCGATAACTGAATCTTTTCTGAGCGTACCTTCAGTGATTGTGGCAAGGTAGGGAGTTACTTCGGCATAGTTTCCATACACCACATTACCGTTGTAAACTCTGCCTGATGTGAAGTAGAGGTTATGACCAACCACAAGCACATCTTCGGTACCGTTTGAATTCTGAAGTTTATCACCGATGCTGTAGTTACCTATTCTGCAGTCATTTCCAACAGCTACCTTGCCCTCTGTATCAGAGGAAGGAGCAGTATAGTCGTTCAGTACAAAAAGGTTGTAATTTTTTGCCACTCCAAGGTCGAATGAGAGTGAGTTCATCAGATTGATATTCACCCGTGCATTAATAACAAGTGTTGCACTTGCATTTGCAGCGAGTGATGCAACTGTCCACAGATTGGTATTGGAATCAAAACTTCCAACTGTCGGGCTGGAGCTGACATACACAATACCTGCGGGAAGAACATCGCTAACTTTGATTCCGGTTGCGGTTCCGGGACCTGCGTTGTTCAAAACTATAGTGTACTGGATAGTTTCACCGTTTTGCGGAGTTGGATTTGAAACCGATTTAATCAGGCTCAGATCGGCATCCGGAGAATTCGGTGGTGGACATACCCAGGGATACCAGTAGAGGTCTCTGCCAATACCGTTCTTAATCGGGTTACCATCGCAGTCGAGGATATTCATTCCATAGTGAATCTCAACCAGGGTATCGGTTGGTGAAATTCCGGGCCACCAGGCTTGCATTGTGAATGTGGTGTCACCGTAAATCCATTTCTGTGAATAATGGTCCTGTGTGCAAGGGTCGAATCCCGGAGGGCAGTTGTTCACATTCGAAGGTTTCACAACTCTCCAGGAGAGTTGAAGCTGCGCACGGGTATTCGGTGGCAACAAATTGACTGATCCGGTTATTGTAATCCACTGGGGAGTGTAAAGACAGATTGCAGAGTCGGGTCCAAGAGTGCCTGACCAGTCAGTGGCACAGGTTACAGGCACATAAGCTCCGGCATCCCATGTGAGGTCGGTTTGACCGGGGGCTAGAGTGATACAGACAGTTCTGCCTGTATTTGGATCGACATCAGAATCTTTGTTATCGTCTGAACCACGGTTTGATGGAGAAAAAACATATCCTGATGGAAGTGTAAATTCTACAACATAATCACCGGGTGTGAGATTGGTAAAAGAGTAAATTCCGCTGCTGTTTGTTGTTGTGGTAGCCACCTGATTAAGGCTGCAATTGAGCAACTTCACAGTAGCACCACTTATGCCCGGTTCGTTGTTATCCTGAAGACCGTTTGCATTGATATCTTTCCAGAAAAGATTTCCAAGAGAACCCTTCATAGTTAGAGGGTCATAAAGACCGGCGTCACGGGTTTCATCTTCATTTCCTGTCAGGAGGTTGAAACAAGCGGTTTTTCCGTCTGCTGGATTGGCGTCTGAATCTTTTTCATCGTCAGATCCGGCATCTTTTGTTGTAAAAACAAAACCGTTTGGTTTTATAAATTCAAGGTAGTATGATCCGGTCGGAAGTGTCTCAAAAAGATAATTTCCATTGGAATTGGTTACTTTGGTACTCAGTAGAGTACCATCACAAGTGTATAACTTAACGGTAACATTTGCGAGACCTGGTTCACCATCATTTTGGACACCATTGAAATTCAGGTCATTCCATACCCTATTGCCAATTTTTCCCTCAGGAAGCGGTACGGTGGTAAGACCCGCATCCCACGAAAGATCATTTTCGTTGGGTGAGAGTGTAGTACAGCCAGTTTTTCCGGTGGCTTCACTGACATCTGAATCTTTTGAATCGTCTGAACCTTCATTCTGATCTGTGAAAACATAACTTGAAGATGGTTCAAATTTTACATAATAATCTCCGGGGATGAGATTGCTGAAAAGGTAATTGCCACTTGAATTTGTGGTTGTGGTTGCGATCAGGTTGTTGTTGCAATCGTAAAGTTTAACCGTAACACCCGACACGCCACTCTCTCCGGCATCCTGAATGCCATCCTTGTCGGTATCAAGCCAAACCCTGTCTCCTACCGAAGCCTTGGGGTTGTAAGCAGTACATGCAGGCCCGGTTACAGTACCGTAATCAATATTTTGACCGGCTTTGGCGGCTATCTGCACCTGGGCTGTATCCCAGATTCCCGGCACGACAAGTGTATAAACCTTCGACTGACCAATTTTCTGTCCACAGTCCCACTTAAATCCGTATAATTGTGTGGTCGGGTCGGTACCGATGGCAGTCGGGCTTGGTGAACCCGTTACCCCGGTATGGTTGTTACAAAGCGCTATCACCCAGTGAGAGAGGTCTTTTCCGGAACCATCCCCTACCACGAGATAGGTAAAAGTTGTCCTGTTATTGGTGACATCCCAGGTTACGCCGTTAAGCGTCACATTGTAATCCAGCACTTTACTGCCGGCAAACAATGTCGGGGAGAACATCAAAAAGACAAAAAGAAAATTGTATAGAGTGATCTTGTTAGACCTCATAATATTATCCATGGTTAATTGTTTAAGAACCTTCAATTTTGATGCAAAAATCATACCAAAGGAAAAGCTCTTTTTTTGCCCCAAAATTGCTGTTTCTCATTTCAGGAGTGCCTCAAAATGAGAATTTATTCAGTTGAGTGTATAAAATAGAGGCAAATTAGCGGTGGAATATCGCAAAAAATAAAATAATATCCACTCCCAAAAGAGTGCCTTGAATAACCAGATCTTTATTGATATTTTTACAGGTTATTTTTCACAAATTAGACAAACATGAGTAAAATTATAAACGAGCCTGAAGAGCAGAGCATTACAGTCGAAATTCCGGAGATAATACCTGTATTGCCATTAAGGGATCTTGTCATTTTTCCATATATGATTTCACCTGTTCTGGTTGGCAGAGACCTCTCTGTAAACGCAGCCAATTTCTCACTAAACAACCACAGACTCATATTTCTTGCAGCCCAAAAAAATTCAAATATTGATGAACCGGGACCCGATGAGTTATATCGTGAGGGGACGATAGCGAAAATTGTTCAGACGATGAAACTGCCAAACGGATTGCTAAAAATAGTGGTCGACGGTCTGGTTATGGGGAAGATTAAGCATTTCACCTCCGAAACCGAGTATTTTGAAGCTGCAATTCAATTGCGGGAAGTGCAGATGTCGAACGATGCTGAGATCACCGCGCTGATAAGGCAGGCTGAAATCGCCTTCAAGGAGTATGCCTCGTTAAATAAAAATATTAATGCTGAAACTCTTGTCTCATTTGAGAACATTTCCGAACCCGACAGAAAACTCTATTTTGCTGCTGCGAACATTAACCAGGCAATCGACGGCAAAATGAAAATAATGAGGAAGGGGAAATTAAAAGACCAGTATTATGAGTTGATAAAACTTCTTCGTGGTGAGATTGAAATTCTTAAAGTTGAAAAGGAGATCGACCACAAGGTTCAGGAGAACATAGCAAAAACGCAAAGAAAGTTTATAATTCAGGAGCAGATCAAAATTCTACAGGAAGAACTTGGAGAAGATGATGCCCTTTCAGAGGAAGCGAAACTTCTCGAGAGCATCGAATCTGCCGGGATGCCAGAATCAGTGGAAGACAAGGCAATCGAAGAGTATAACAAGCTCTCGAAAATTCCTCCGATGTCGCCTGAATACACAGTTATCAGAAATTATCTCGACTGGCTGATAGCAGTTCCGTGGAAAAAGCGGACAAAAGACAAGCTCGATATTGCTCATGTGCAAAAAATACTTGATGAAGATCATTTTGGACTTGAGAAACCAAAAGAGAGAATAATAGAGCACATAGCTGTACTCAATCTCGTGAAGAACATGAGGGGACAGATTCTGTGTCTCGTAGGACCTCCGGGAGTGGGGAAGACCTCGCTTGGCAGATCGATTGCCCGTGCACTTGGCAGACAGTTTGTCAGGATAAGTCTTGGTGGTGTCAGGGATGAAGCCGAGATAAGGGGCCATCGCAAGACCTATATCGGTTCGATGCCCGGTAAGATAATTCAGTCGATGAAGAGGGCTGGTACTGTAAATCCCGTGATACTTTTAGATGAAATCGACAAACTTAGTTCCGATTTCAGAGGAGATCCTTCCTCGGCGATGCTTGAGGTACTTGATCCGGAACAGAATTTCGCGTTCAACGATCACTATCTCGAAGTTGATTATGATCTCTCGCAGGTTCTTTTTATAACTACAGCAAATGTAAGATATAACATCCCTCTGCCGCTTCAGGACAGAATGGAAATTATCGAGCTCTCGAGTTACCTTGAGGTTGACAAACTTGAAATAGCCAAGCGACACATCATTCCTAAACAGATAAAACTGCATGGATTGGGGAAAGCCAAGGTGAAGTTTGAGGATGAGGCGATTCTTGAGATAATAAATAATTACACCCGCGAATCGGGAGTAAGGAACATGGAGAGGGAAATCACGGGTGTTCTTAGAAAAGTTGCCAAAGATTTTGTGGTAAAGATTCAGACACACGAGAAAAACTCGAAGAAACCGAATATCATTACACCTGCAATTGTGGAAAAATATCTCGGTGCCCCTCGCTACAAAAAACATATTTATGAAAAAGGTGCGAGAACAGGAAGTGTAACAGGACTTGCATGGACGAGTGTTGGAGGTGACATCCTGAAGGTTGATGTGACAGTAATGCACGGCAAGGAAAAACTTACACTTACCGGTCAGCTCGGCAATGTGATGAAAGAGTCAGCACAGGCCGGTTTGAGTTTCATCAGGTCGAATGCCGAAAAATTTGGTCTTAAACCCGATTTTCTTCTTAATAAAGAGATACACATCCATTTGCCTGAGGGAGCGATTCCAAAGGATGGACCATCTGCCGGAATCACCATGATCATGGCGATGCTCTCTGCGTTTTGGGAGATTCCTGCGAGCGACACAGTTGCAATGACGGGTGAGATTACGCTTAGAGGTGAAGTTTTACCAATCGGCGGACTCAATGAAAAACTTCTTGCTGCCAGAAGAAACGGTTATAAAACAGTTCTGATTCCGAATGACAATACAGCGGATGTGGCAGAAATACGAGCCAACATCACAAAGGACCTTGTCATCGTTCCGGTCGAAACTGTTGAGGAGGCTTTGGACTGGGTTTTCCCTGACTGGAAAACGACAGTTGCCGGGAAAATTGAGAAAAATGCCGAAACAGTTTCTGAAGTGAAAAAGAAACGCCGGACTCCGGCGGAAAGTCTCAATTAAATGAGTTCCGAGTTGAATTTACCCGTTTCTGCAGTCAGAGAGGAAGTATATAAATCCCTTCTTGAGCAGATGCCTCATTTGATTCAGGAGGCGGATCACTGGTTGGCGTCGCTCTCCAATTTCACTGCGATCATTAAAGAGAGCTTCCCGAGGGTCAGTTGGGCGGGATTTTATCTCGTCAAAGATGGGAAACTGATACTCGGTCCGTTTCAGGGGAAGCTTGCCTGCACCGAAATTCAACCGGGAAAGGGAGTATGCGGAAAGGTAATGGTAACCAGGGAGACGGAGATTGTGGAAAATGTTCACAATTTTCCGGGGCATATTGCATGTGATTCAGGGAGCAATTCCGAGATCGTGGTGCCGCTTCTAAAAGAGGGAAAACTTTACGGGGTGCTCGATCTCGACAGTTACGATTTTTCCACTTTCAACGATACTGACCGATTATATCTTGAGCAGCTTGTTGCACTGTTATTGTCAAAAACAACAATTCCAAACATTTAAGAAGAGATTATGAGCTTTCAGGTTTCAGCACGGAAATACAGACCCCAGACATTCGAGACTGTTCTTGGACAGGAGCATGTGACAGTCACTCTCAGAAATGCGATAATACGCGGAAGAATAGCTCATGCCTACCTGCTCACGGGACCCCGGGGCGTGGGAAAGACGACGACTGCAAGGATAATTTCCAAATCGATCAACTGTCTTAATCCGGTGGAAGCCGAGCCCTGTAATGTGTGTGCGAATTGCCTTGCAATACAATCAGGACAGTCGATAGATTTTATTGAAATCGATGCCGCCTCGAACAGGGGAATTGATGAAGTCCGTTCCCTGACAGAATCAGTCAGATATGCACCTGTTACCGGCAAGTACAAAGTGTATATTATAGATGAGGTTCACATGCTCACCAAGGAATCGTTTAACGCATTCCTGAAAACTCTGGAAGAACCACCCGAGCATACCATTTTTATTTTTGCCACTACTGATGTCCACAAAGTACCGATTACCATCATTTCGCGCTGTCAGAGATATGATTTCCGCAGAATTCCCCTTGACATCATAAAAGAAGGTCTCAGGGAGATTGCTGAAAAAGAAAATATTGAGATTGATGACAAAACCCTCACACTTATAGCTAAAAAAGCTGACGGGGGAATGAGGGATGCCGAGAGCTTTTTCGATCAGGCTGCCGCATTCTCGGGTGATAAAATTGATTATTCGTCCGTAATAAAGGTTTTCAATTTTATTGATGAAGACATTTACTTTGAAGTGACAGACGGGTTGATCAACAAAGATTTTAAGATGCCATTCTTCGTCTGCGACCGTGTTTACAAAAACGGCTGGAGTTTTATCGACTTCTTTAACGGTTTGCTTGAGCATTTCAGGAACATTCTTTCAGTGGCTGCCACGAAAGACACTTCACTGATTGAAAGTGCTGCGGTATATTTCGAGAGATATGTGAAGCTCGCAAAATATTTTTCCGAAGGTGACCTCTTGAGGGTGATGAACTATCTAAGCAGATTGCTCTCAGAACTAAGGTATTCGCAAAATCACAAGTTGAGAAGTGAACTCGCCCTGAGTCAGATAACGGGATTTGAGACTTCTGAGACGATTTCCGGTCTTGTGGAGATACTGTCGAAGACCAATTTTGGAGAGAATGTCACTGTTACCAGACCTGAAACAGAAATAAGGAATCCCGAACAGGACGAAGAAAAAAAAAAGCCTGAACCAGCCGGAGTAGCAGAGGCAACTCCCGTTTCAGATCTGAAAAATCAGGAACTGGAATCGGAAATTGAACAGGAATACGAGAACATCATGGAAGAAACCATGGTTGAGGGGTATCCTGAAGAAATTGATGAGCCGGTGGTAAATGAGGTTCCTCTCGCAGAAGAGAAGAAGTTTTTCGCATCCCTCGCAAGGAAAAAAGAAGAAATCATCCATGACAAGGAAGAAACAGACCCCTATGTCCTTTTTATAAAAGAGAAGTTTGGCGGCAGGGAAATCTAATTCACCACCAACTCATAATTCATAATTTATAACTCATAACTCCTTTGCTTTATTCCAAAGATCGAACATCTCCTGAAGCGATGCATCGGAAGGTATCCGGTTTGATTTTGCGAGTTCCTGTTCAATAAAACCGAAACGGGTTTCAAACTTTTTATTCGCTTTGTTTAATGCATTTTCAGGGTTTATCTTTTTGAATCTTGCATAGTTTGTGAGGGCAAACAGATAATCACCGAACTCCTCTTCAAGTTTGTCAAAGTCTCCCGATAGCTCGGCTTCTTCAAGTTCACCCCGCTCTTCGAGCATCTTTTCTTTCACTTCGTCAATACTCTGCCATTCAAATCCTGTTTTTGCTGCTTTTTCCTGCATGCGGTATGCCTTGTGCAGTGCAGGCATGGAGACGGGAATGCCCGAGAGAAGGGATTTTTTCCCTTCAGCCATTTTGATTGCTTCCCAGTTTTTCATCACTTCAGTTGTATTCTCCACTTCCACATTCCCAAAAACATGCGGGTGGCGACGGACCAGTTTGTCTGAAATTCCCTGAACTACATCATCCAGAGTGAAATGCCCGTCTTCCTCCGCTATAACAGAGTGAAAAGCAACATGGAGGAGAAGGTCGCCGAGCTCCTCTTTCAGTTCTTTAAAATCTTTATTATTAATGGCATCAAGTGTTTCATATGCTTCTTCGATGGTCGCCATTTTGATCGAATCGTTGGTTTGTTCTCTGTCCCATGGACATTCCTTTCTTAACCGCCTTAAAATATCGATAAATTCCTTAAATTTAAACTCTGTCATACATACTTTCCGGAATTGTGTGTAATTGAACAAAAATGAAATCAGTAACTTAAAGTTAGATAATATTATGATAAACGAAAAACTGTCAGAACTTGGAATTGTCATTCCTGATGCTCCAACACCTCTCGCAGCTTATGTACCCGGTCAGATTGTCGGGAATTTGCTTTATACTTCAGGACAGGTCGCACTTCAGCAGGGGACGATTGCTTACAGAGGGAAAGTTGGTGGCAATCTTTCTGAAGAAGAAGGAATTGCAGCCGCACGGATTTGTGCAATAAACTGCCTCGCTGTTGCAAAAAAACTGCTCGGCGATCTCGATAAAATTGAGCGAATTGTTAAATTAACGGTTTTTGTGAACTGTGTGGATGGATATGCCAATGAACCGAAAATTGCCAACGGAGCATCTGAATTGCTCGTTGAACTTTTCGGTGACAACGGCAAGCATACAAGAAGTGCCGTTGGAGTGAGCGGGCTTCCTCTTGATTCCGCAGTGGAAATTGAAATGATTGCATTATTAAAGTAAGAAACCATGTCAGAAAGCCTGAGTAAAAACCGTGTCATTTTCCTCGACCTGCTAAGGGCAGTGGCAATTATCCTGTTGATTTTTGCGCTGAATCTGGATCATACACTTGCACCTGAATTCAAAAACACCAATGATTTCCTTTTGAATTACTGGCAATACATCAATACGCTCATTGTTCCGTTTTTTATTTTTACTTCAGGCACTCTCTTTATGTACCTCTACAAGACCCAGGGACTTCCTTTTAAGGAGAATCCGTTGGTAAAGAGGGTCATAAAAAGGGGATTCCTGTTGATTCTTACAGGATACCTTCTCAATTTTCACGGATTCAGACGGCTGTATAACGGAGAATCCATAACTGAGGCTGACTGGCAGCAATTTTTAACTGTTGACATACTGCAGATTCTTGGTGCATCGATGCTCTTCACCATTTTCATTTTGTGGATGGCATCGAAACTCCCTTTTCAGATTAAATATATTATAGGATTCGTCTCCATCCTGATCCTTCTTTTGACGGTTGTGTTTGAATTGTTGAATGTTGGCAGGATACTTCCACTGTGGGCGGGAGCTTATTTTACAAGGTCTGTCGGGTCTGCATTTACATTCTTCCCCCATGCTTTCTATTTTACAGCGGGATGCTGTGCGGGTTGTTTTATATCGAGTAACCCTTCGTCGTTCGAGGACCTTACAGGTGTGAGGAAATTGCTGATTGCAGGATTGCTGCTGATTATTTTTTCATTTATCCTGCAGCTTGCATTCGATGCGCTTCCTCTGGAAAGTGCCACTACAACAGGAATGGTTGTCAGAGTCTCACGGAAAGCGGGACTTATAATCATGGGACTGATCGCTGTCATTCACACTTCGATCATTCTTGAGCAGAATCCAAAAATATTTATTTTAATGGCAAGAAATACACTGCTGGTGTATGTTATCAACAAGTTATTGATCGATTACACTCCGTTGAGTATTTATTTTACCAGGGACTATACTGTCCAGGAATCATTCCTTGTTTCACTCGGAACCACTTCACTTATGATTTTAATTGTGATTATCCTGAACAAACTAAATTTTAAAAACTTCTCGATGATGAGAGGGTAAATGGGAAAGAATTCAACTCTCGATCCAACAATCACCGGCGAAGAAAAAGAACTTGAGAGGAATCTTAGACCCTCCTCTTTTACAGGTTTCCAGGGTCAAAAAAAGATAGTCGATAACCTGAAGGTCTTTATTGGTGCTGCAAACAACAGAGGGGAATCCCTTGATCACACTCTTTTAACCGGACCTCCGGGACTTGGTAAAACCACACTTTCGAATATCATTGCGAATGAATTAAAGGTACCAATCAAGCTGACTTCGGGTCCTGTACTGGAAAAGCCGGGCGACCTTGCGGGCATTTTAACCGGACTTGAGGAGAGAAGTGTCCTTTTCATCGATGAAATTCACAGACTTTCCCCCGTAGTCGAGGAGTACCTTTATTCTGCAATGGAAGATTTTCGGATTGATATCATGATCGAGAGCGGTCCTGCTGCGAGAACTGTGCAGATCAGCCTTCCGAAGTTCACACTTGTGGGTGCCACTACGAGAGCCGGCATGCTGACCTCTCCACTTCGGGACAGATTCGGGATAAATTTCAGGCTGGACTATTACGATAATGAAACCCTGAAAGGAATCATTGAGCGGTCTTCTTCAATACTTGGTATAAAGATAAACCCCGAAGCTGCTCTTGAAATTGCAGGCAGATCGCGTGGCACACCAAGAATTGCAAACCGCCTTCTGAAAAGGACGAGAGACTTTGCCGACTACCTCAAGAAAGCAACCATAGATATGGAAGTTGCCGAAACTGCCCTTACTGCCCTCGATGTTGACAAGTTCGGGCTTGATGAGATGGACAAAGACATAATCATGTCGATAATCGAGAAATACGGCGGGGGTCCCGTCGGACTTACTACCATAGCAGTGGCAGTAGGTGAAGAGAAGGACACAATAGAAGAAGTTTATGAACCATTCCTGATCCAAAGAGGGTTTTTACAAAGAACCCCGAGAGGAAGGATTGCCACAGAATTTGCATACAGACATTTTAACAAACCTTTCAGGAGAGACCAGGTCTCTTTATTTGATGAGTAAACATGGTTGAGATCAACAATATTAGAATTGGAGGGGGAAACCCTCTTGTGCTCATTGCGGGTCCGTGTGTCGTAGAAAATTCCGATATCATATTTGCTACTGCAACAAAGATAAAGGAAATTACTTTACGGCTCGGGATACCGTTCATTTTCAAGTCAAGCTTTAAAAAGGCGAACCGCACCAGTGTTTCCTCGTTTACAGGACCGGGTGACGAAAAAGCCTTGAAGATATTGTCAAGCGTCAGGAACACTCTCGGGCTGCCCGTCGTCACTGATATCCATTCCCCTGAAGATGCCGTAATGGCAGCCGACTCCGTTGACATGCTGCAGATTCCGGCGTTTCTTTGCAGACAGACAGATTTGCTTCTTGCGGCGGGTCGGACAGGTAAGGCGGTTAATATAAAAAAGGGACAGTTTCTTGCCCCCGAGGATATGGAACACGCCGCCGCAAAGGTGGCTTCTACAGGGAACAGGAATATTTTACTGACCGAGCGGGGAACCACCTTTGGCTATCACAATCTCGTTGTGGATATGCGTTCATTGGTCATTATGAGAAAAACAGGTTATCCCGTTGTTATGGACGCTACACACTCCGTTCAGCTTCCTTCAAAAGGGACAGAGAGCGGTGGCCAGCCTGAATATATAAAACCACTTGCCCGGGCTGCTGTAGCTGTTGGAATAGATGCTCTCTTCCTCGAAGTTCACCCTGATCCAAAAAATGCAAAAAGTGATGCTGCAAGTCAGTTTCCTCTGGAGAAGCTCGAGGAATTTCTGACGGGCATTAAAAAAATTGATGAGGCAGTCAGGTAAAGCCATGCACGAAGAGAAATCAGTCACAAAGACTCAAAAAAAACGATACAGTCTCGACCGGATAATCACAATCGGGAAGGAAGTCATCCGGATAGAATCTGAAGCTGTTAAGAATCTTTATGAGAAGATAGATGCGGGTTTCGCCAAAGCTGTCGATCTTATAATGAGGAGTGACGGAAGGGTGGTACTGACGGGAGTCGGAAAATCCGGATTGATAGCCCGAAAGATAGTGGCAACCATGAATTCCACAGGTACCCCTGCAATCTACCTTCACCCGACCGATGCGCTTCATGGCGATCTTGGGATGGTGAGAAAAGAGGATGTGGTGATATTGCTCTCGAAGTCGGGTGCCACTGAAGAACTGCAAATGTTGATTCCGATGTTAAAAAGATTGAAGGTGCCTCTGATTGGCATGCTTGGTGATGTGAAGTCGAGGATGGCAAGGCAAATGGATGTGATACTGGATGTAGAGGTTTTGGAAGAAGCCTGTCCATACGATCTCGCACCCACGGCATCCACGACTGCATCACTTGTAATGGGCGATGCCCTGTCGGTTGCACTTCTTAAACTCAGGGGATTCACCCAGCAGGATTTTGCGATGCTTCACCCCGGCGGAAGCCTCGGTAAGCGGCTCTCACTTAAAATATCAGAGATAATGTACACGGGTGATGCCATACCTGTTGTACACGAAAATACTTCATTCAAGGATTCAATCCTCGAAATCACTTCAAAAAGACTTGGTGTTACCTGCGTGGTTGATGATGATGGAAAACTGCTCGGCGTGATAACCGATGGCGATTTAAGAAGACTGCTGGAGAGGACTACCGACCTTTCTGGACTTGTTGCCAGAGAGATGATGACGGAAAATCCGAAAAGCGTAAAACCAGGACAACTCGCATCCCTCGCACTTCAGAAGATGGAAAGCCATAAAATTACCTGCCTTCCTGTCACCGATAAAGAAGACAAACCTGTCGGCATAGTTCACCTGCACGACCTGGTCAATCTGGGCTTGAGAATGAGATGAATTTGGATATCAGACTTTATCCGTCAGGTATCTTGTGTCGGACATCTGTTATTTTTTCCTTGCTGTTCCTGTTGATTCTCCTTTCCGGTTGTGACAGTACCGAAAAGTTGAATCCGCTTCAAAAAGGGATCAAAACCGAGGTGTTGCCCGATCAGCAGAGTATAAATTCCACCATCAACTTTACTGATTCGGGAAAGGTTGTCGCAACCCTCACTTCCGGGGTAATAAAGGTTTACTATTTGAGAAATGAAACACTTCTGGAGAACAAGGTAAGAGTTGATTTTTACAATGAAAAGGGAAAAGTGGAAGCGGTGCTTACGGGTGATAGCGGAAGAGTTGACGATGTTACAAAAGATGTTTTTATTTATGGAAATGTGGTGGTGGAAAACGACAGCGGTATGGTATTGAAATCGGAAAAACTGATGTGGAGAAACTCCGACAGAAAGATCTGGACGGATGAATTCGTGAAAATAAAGACCAAAACAGAAGATATTGAAGGCTACGGTTTTGAATCGGACCAGTCATTGAGAAATTATACAATCTACAAAGTTACCCTGATTACCGAGGGGAGTGAATTCAGAGATGAATAAACTTCTGGTAATTCTCACGGTATTGATCATTTATCCCGGAGTGTTCCTTTTCTCTCAGGACAAACCGAAAATCGTTATATCTGGTGAGCGGATGACGGGCAGGGAAAACGATGAGGAAAAAATAAGAGGATTCGGCGGTGATGTGGTAATTACACACTTGAATGTGAGAATTACCTGTGATTCTGCAGTACATTTTGTCGACAGAAATGAAGCCGAGCTGATTGGAAATGTGGTAATCACTCAGGATACACTTACGATTAAAACGGACAGGGGTTTTTATTACGGAAATACCCGCAGAGCCTATGCCTCGACACCCGTCGAGCTTGATGACAAAAAAGTCTTTCTAAAAGCAGAAACAGGGGAGTACCTCTTTACCGAGACGAAAGCCCGTTTTGTGAAGAATGTCAGACTCTACGACAGCACAGGTACGATGACCTCTTCGGAGTTGATCTATTTCCGCAATACACAGACTGCCTATGCCTCCGGCGGTGTGCGGTTGTGGGACAAGTCGAGCTCTCTCGATGCCGACAGTCTGGTGCATAACAGGATTACACTCGTCACACATGCCTTCAGAAATGTTACTGTGATGGACAGCGCCACAATTGTCCTCGCTGACAGTCTGGTTTACGATCAGAAGAACAGAACGACCGATGCATGGAGTAATGTCCAGATCAAAAATTTTGAAGAAAACACACTGATTCTTGGTGAGCATGTACAGGACTTCAGAGCTGAGAAGCACACAATAGTCGAAGGTTCACCATTTGTGATGCAGATTGATACGGCAGGAAGCACAGTCGATACACTACTCATTCGCGCATTAAAACTGGAATCTTTCACAACGAGAGACAGCGTAAAAATGATTGCATACGATTCAGTTGTGATTATTAAAGGGGATTTTGCATCGAAAAATTCATATACCGAGTATACCGAAGCACCCGAGGCAATCTATACCTACAAAAAGGGAGGCGAGAAAATTCCGCCGGTCCTCTGGTTCGAAAAATCACAACTTTCCGGTGATACGGTAAATCTTTTTATAAAAAATAAAAAAGCTGAAAAAGTACTCATCAAAAAGAACAGTCTCATCATCTCAAAGAATGGTGAATTCAGATATGATCAGGTTTCGGGCAAGGATGTTGTCATGAGTTTTGATGAGGGGAGGCTTAAACAAACCAACATCTATGAGAATGTTTTAAGTTTCTATTTCGTTTACGATGAAGGGGCACCGAACGGACTGATTCGCTCAAGTTCCAACAGTGCGATAATTACTTTTGACAGTAACAAGGTAGAGGATGTCCGGTTATATGGTGATCCGGTGAGCGAATATTATCCCGAAAATCTGGTGAAGGGAAACGAAAAGAAGTATTTCCTTCCAACATATATGGATTACGGGAAGGCTCCCGTGAAGAAGGAGCATTTTGGAGAATTTTTAAACAAGATACGGGAAGTAGAGCACCCTTTTTATGCCGGAAAATCTAAGCAGCGATAATTTAGTAAAAATCTATAAAAAGCGAACAGTTGTAAACAAGGTTTCAATATCTGTTTCGAGAGGCGAGATCGTCGGATTGCTGGGTCCTAACGGAGCGGGCAAAACAACAACTTTTTACATGATGGTCGGGATGATTAAACCGAATGAGGGAAGAGTCTTTCTCGATGATACCGAGATATCATCCTATCCGATGTATAAAAGGGCACGCCTTGGTATTGGTTATCTGCCTCAGGAAGCCTCCATATTCAGGAAACTCTCCGTTGAAGATAACATCAAGGGAATACTTCAAATGCTTCCGATGACTTCTCAGGAACGAAAGGAAAAACTTGAATCACTCCTGGAAGATTTTCGAATAACACACATCAGAAAAAGCCTTGGCTATCAGCTTAGTGGTGGCGAAAGAAGAAGGACTGAAATAGCCCGTGCCCTCTGCACTGACCCGGGATTTATCCTCCTCGATGAACCGTTTGCGGGAGTTGATCCGATTGCAGTTGAAGATATCATGCAGATTGTAGCCGGACTGAAGAACCGCGGTATTGGTGTCCTGATTACAGATCACAATGTGCATGAAACTTTAAGTATCGTTGACAAGGCATATATCTTAATTTCGGGAGTTATTTTCCGTTCGGGGGGTGCGAACGAACTTGCTGAAGACGAAGAGGTAAGGAAGATGTATCTGGGCGAAAACTTCAAATTGGACAGATATTAAAAAAGGCGCATCCCGGAAAGCATGGGACACGCCTTATCTTCAGGATTGAGGTCCCGAAGTTAGAATCTGGATGCTCCTGCCTTGACAGTAGACATGTAAAACTTCCAGCAAAGGTCTCTCACGCGTTTACTGTCATCAAATTCAGCAGCCTTCTTTACTGCGTAAACACCTCTGGCATCGCCTATTTTGACAAGGGCAAGTGCCGCAGCAATTCTGCATTCCTCATCTGTACAGTTTTTCAATACTCTTAACAATGGTATAACTGCTGCCTCACTCTGCATTTCGCCAAGGAAGTAACTTGCACTTACTCTCAGTCCCGCATTGTCTGATTCGACTCCGTGGATGTAGTTTAATTCGGCTTTTTTGTAAGAGTCGGATTTTTTTGGTGTGTTGTTTGCACTGATTTCAGGTGCAACAAAAGCTGCAAAAAGCAGAGCAAAAAGGATGAAGGATAAAATTCTGGTTCGCATAATGAACTCCCGGTTTTGTTTGTTTGATCTCTTCAGAACAGGATATCGATTACAATAAATTAATTATTAACTGGGCGAAATATGCATGTTTAAAGGTGTGGTGTACAGCAGATATGTATCATCGAACTAAAATGATGATAGCGGGTGAAATGAGATTACTGTTGGTTGAATCAATCTTAAAATGGAAATTTAAAACCCCTGTTTAGAAGTAAACAATTTAAAAAATCCACAATCATTATTGGATTTTTGCATTATTGCATTATTGGATTAAAAACGCTTCTCCCTTTCTTTTGTTGCTGAAGAGTACAAGGTAGCATTTAAGGTTTTCAAGGCGGTTTATTTCATCGGATGATTTATATTTTTGAAGCTGTGCGATCCCCTCATTCTTTATTTGTTCGTATTTTGCTTCGTCTTTTATCTTGACATATTTGAATTCAATCAGAAACTGGAATTTTGAATCGTAGTGTTCATATTTTGTGAGTAACAAATCAAGTCTACCGTTCGAAATCTCTCTTTCGCTGTCGATGATGAAGATTTTGTTCAGTGAAAGTATGGAGATAACAATCATCTTTATGTTGCTCTCTCTGAAGTTCTGAAAATCGTTGTCTCTTAAAGGTTCCATGATTTTTGACACTTCCTCCACAAGAAGATCGATTTTACCTTCACCTGCCATTTGTTTGAAGATCGGTGCTTTTTCGGAGAGATCAAAAGCGATATTTTCTTCAATCTCATATTTTGCCCGCAGATATTCCCAATAAATGGTTTTAATGACATAATTGGGGATTACAAACCTGATGATGCCGTACTCTTCTTTGTCAATGGTAAGGAGTCCGTTGTAGTAAAGAACCGATATAGCGTCAGCTCTTCTGTAAGGCATTTCAAGGTTGAATTGAGTGGCGAGACCACCCTCGATAGCTTCATTAATGTAAACTTCTTCAACGATCGAATCTCTGTCTTTTTTTGGAAGTTTAGCCAGAATGTTGCTTATCTTTTTCCAGTCGCTTGTAACATTATTATCGGTTATTTCAGCGGGGTAGGTGTAACCAACACTAAAAGCCGCAAGGAAACTTAAAACGAGTTGAGGATTGTAGAGTCTTTCACCTCCGCTGCGGTTGAACCGGCTCCCGTTAAACCAGGCACGCATGTCGAGGAGCAGTTTATCAAGATCAAATTTACCCTCTTCATAAATTGTACCGATAATAAGTTCTTTTAACTCAGCCTCTGTAAACCCGGCGAGGTTATTGAATCTGGGGTCCAAGGTGATATTCAATCCGATGTTGAACCCGCTTGTCATGCTGTCGAGAGTTACGGGTGTGACTCCCGTCGCAAAAAAACGGTCGATGAGTCCCGAACCTGTAAATTGTTTGATTACTTCATAAAATTTACGAACCCAGCCGTTACCCGAAACTATTTCTTTAAAGTAATCCTCATTGAATGAGAATAGTTCGTTGGTGAAATGATCGTATTCGTCGATAAGAATATACAATTTGTTAGATAAACCGGCAGATTCCAATTTATGGAACAACTTCCGTATTATCGCGATGGCATCATCGACTGAGAGGATATCCTGCCTGTCGCTTTCAGACAGAAGGTCATATCTTTTAAGAAATGACTCGACGGAACCTTTTACTTCCATTGTGAAATGATAAAAAATCTCAGACTCAATCTCTGTTTTTATCCCGCTGAAATTGAAGGGGAGAATATAGTAGCTGTTTTTTAGTGGTGTACTGTTTCCGGGTTTGCCGATGTGAAAACCACCAAAAAGTTTCTCAAAGTTGTCTTTATGTTGAATTCCGTAATAATGTTCAAATGTTGAAAGAAGTAAAGATTTCCCGAATCTCCTTGGACGGAGAAAGAAGAGGTATTTATCGCTCAGTTGCTCTAATTCTTTAATAAATGCTGTTTTGTCAACATAAAACGCATTTCCGTTGACGAGAGCAGTAAAGTTGGCAGATTTTGAAGGAATTAGCTTTTTCATTTTGTCGGATTTTTTATAGTTCGCATGCACAAATATAGCGATTTGTAAATAGTATTGTGCCGTCTCGTCCGTCACCAAAATAATGAGAATATTTTTATTTCGCGACATGGGGAAGAGTAGCTAAAACCCAAAAACCCCAGAGCGTCGTCGATATGACAATCACAAAAATTGTGAAAATTATCCCCCCAAACCAGCCGATTTCGGGGAGGGGCAAAATCTCGGAGAGCACCCGGTTCCACAGAATCAACATGAACCAGACGACAATCATAAAAGCCACTATTGCGAGGAAAAACCACACACCGATATATATATAAATGACTGCCGAGACAAGAAACATTACAAATCGATACATTTCAAATCCTCCTGTGTTGATAATCCAATATAAACGGTTTAGTATAATAGAAAGAAGAGTTCCCCGGGACACACGGAGCGGATGCCCCGGAGAACAGGATTTTAATCCAACCTGTTGTCGAAGTATGTCAGTTCGCCTTCTACATTAAATTCATACTTCTCGAAATATTCCTTATGGAATAGATATCCCGTAATGTCGTAGGGGGTAAACTTTTTGTTCCCATAGAGGGCAAAATCCTCAAGTATCAGTTCCTTAACAAGCTCCAGTTGGTTATTCCAGGAGCGTTTTTGAATCTCATCCCTGGTAAACAGATAAATTTCGAGCGGGTATTTTCGAAACATCGACTTTTTGGCTTTTTCAGTTGCCTCAAACTCTGCGGGGATTCTTATCAACTTGGGTTCAAAGTTTTTCATCTGTCTTCTGATGGCTCTTTGTTCGCTCTGCTTTGCCCTCTCCTCGGCGAGTTTGTCATGCAGTCTTTTAATCTGTTCTCCCGCTTCGAGGAAAGCCTCCACAATGTAACCCTCAACGGGTACATACTGTAAAAGCTGCTGCACAAGTTCCGGGTTGTAGCGGTCGTTATACAAAAAATCGTTAATGATTTTCAGACCTTTTTCAGCTTTTTTATGATAGATTTTTTTAGCCAGCTCTCTTTTGCTGATACCGTGATCAGTCATTCTTGCGGCAATTATTCTGTTTATCGGGTACATATCAAATTCTCCTTCTGTTTAATGCTCAAATATTATTTTTTCAAAAACCGGATTAATAGCGTGACCACTCTACGATTTCGCCCGAAACCAGCCTTACATTTGGTCTGATAACATTCCCCTCGGTATCGAGCTGGCAGGCTGTTCTAAAATCGCGGACAAAGTAGTAGCAGATTATTTTCCCGGCTTCTCTTACCGAACCCCCTGTGGCGGCAAAATCCTCCTTGATAAACTCCTTCACGAGTGCAAGTGCCTCGGCTCTGCCAAGGTCTTTAATCGTTCCGAGGAACGAGGGACATAATTTCGGCATCATCCATCTGTTCTTCGGATTCTGAAAAGCCCAGGGGGAGACTTTTCGCTGCGTTCTTCTCAGGATGTAGGGGTCAACAGTTCTCTCAATCAGCACTGCCTCTTCATAGTCGTATGTCCTGTCTCTTTCGGTTTCAATTTTTTTTCTCAGGGCGAATATCGACTCGGTGGCTTCCACAGCAAGCTCGAGGACAAATTCGTCCACGGGCACCACTTCGAGAAACTGTTTCAGGAAAAAGGGGGAGTAGTAGTCACGGTAAACAAGGTCATGGACTTTTGAAATCCCTTTTGAGAGATTTTTGTAGCCCATCTTTTCGGCAATTTCTTTTTTTGTCAAGCCAAGTTCTTCAACCCGGCACTTTAAAACGCGGTTTATTGGATACATCAGCAACCTCTGTAATTTATCTTAACATCTGTTAATTTAATCCCGGGAGTTACCACGGAGCAGAACTCCCGGGGCGAATATATTTTATCTTTTTTTATTTATTCAGCAGACTTTTCAGTTGATCAACCTTATCTGTTTTTTCCCAGGTAAAATCTTCATCATCTCTTCCAAAATGTCCGTAAGCAGCCGTCTTTGCATAAACCGGTCTTTTCAATCGAAGTGTTTCGATTATCCCTTTTGGACTGAAATCAAACACCTTTTTCACTGCATCGCTTATTTCATTTTCGTCGTTTTTTCCCGTTCCATGGGTATCGATCAGTATCGAAATTGGTTCGGTGACTCCAATTGCATAAGATAGCTGGATGGTGCACTTGTCAGCCAGACCGGCGGCTACCACATTCTTGGCAGCATAACGGGCGATGTACGCCGCCGAGCGGTCCACTTTTGTGTAGTCTTTCCCCGAAAAGGCACCACCACCATGGGGAGCAGCACCTCCATAGGTATCAACTATTATTTTTCTTCCTGTCAGTCCGGCATCCGCGACGGGACCACCTTCTGTAAAAGCACCCGTCGGATTCACATGTAATTTGTATCCCTCCTTCAAAAGCTCCTGCGGGATAATTTTACCGTTTTCAATCACCCGTTTTGTCAGGAAATCCCTTATTTCTGTCTGTGCAATCTTTTCAGAGTGCTGTGTCGAGACCACTATTGTGTTTATCGCAACCGGTTTGCCGTCTTCATACCGTACAGTCACCTGTGACTTTGCATCGGGACGGAGCCAATCCACCTCACCGGCGTGTCTGATACGGGCAAGCTCTTTTAATATTCTGTGCGACAAGGCCAAAGTTACGGGCAGGTATTCATCAGTTTCATTTGTGGCATAGCCAAACATTATTCCCTGGTCACCGGCTCCCGTGTTACCTGAAGCCTGGTCAACTCCCTGGTTGATCTCTTCGACCTGTTTTACGATATTGATGATGACGGTGCAGGCATCGGGGTCGATTCCGGGGAAATTTTTGCTGTAACCAATTTTCCTTAGTGTATCTCTGACAATTTTTTCGTAATCGGGTTTGTGGCTTGAGGTGATTTCACCTGTCAATACTACCAGGTTTTTCCCGATGAGTGTTTCGCATGCAACTCTTGAGTTCGGGTCATGAGCCAGGCAGTTATCGAGCACGGCATCGGATATCTGATCGGCAACTTTATCGGGGTGACCTTCGGAAACTGACTCGGATGTAAAATAAAATTCGTTGGACATAATTATTCCTTTTGTTTTTTTTGAAAAATTCAATCATTTTTGGAATTAGTTATGTGCGAAAAAAGCGGGGAGGTGTATCTCGGGGTACTTTTTAGCAAATTATTTAAGGTCGCTTGCAATACGCACAAATCACGACCGTCCTCAAAACCCTGTTCAGCTATCAACTGACCTCTTAAAACCAAAAAACCCGCTCAAGGCGGGTCAGCCTTTAGCTCTTGTTTTTTGTCGCAGCAAGTAACTTGATAAAAACGACATTCAGAATTTTTATTTCCTAATGCTCAAATGTAAAACTAATATTTGACATATGCAAGTACTTTTTAAATTATTTTTCATTTTTTTATGATTTTACTCTGTTTTTACCATGATTGGCTATTCAGCCGTCGACCTTCAGCCCTCAGCCTTATCTCAATGCAACTGCGATCCTTTTCCATAATTTGGTTCACGATGCTTAAACCGGGCGAGGAATATTCGCACCTCGGGGTATGAGAAGCCTTCACCCAGCTTTGTTTTAAGAGCCTTAAGTTCTACAAAGCCTTCCTTGTATTTTGCATACATTATTTTGAACCTGGGTGGAGTGAGAATTTTTTCGGGGTCTATCGAAGGATCCATTCCAATCAGTTCTTCCAGTTGCATCGATATTACCGTCTCACTCTGATTTTTTGCACTTGCCATTTCGGCGAGGGTTTTCCCTTCTTTCGCCATCTCCCAAACAGGGAAGTGGGAAGCGGGTATATTCAGTTTTTTCTTTTGTCCCTGTTCATTTTTTATCGTGATACTGTTTATTACCGAAAGAATTTCATCGCCGATTTTGTTGAACATCCGCTCGTTTGAGCCCCCCACTTCCAGAAACTCTTCTTTGGTCTTCGGTTTCATTTGGGAGAACTTCAGCAGCACCTCATCATTACAGATAAGATACGGCGGTTGTGAGAATTTTAGACCCGCTCTCTCCCTTAATGCTTTCAACTTGAAATAGAGTTCGAGATCGGTGTTGGGATCGGTGGGGGTGCCTGATTGTTCATCGGTTACAAGCCGCAATTCCACCAGAGCCGCATATCCCTTGTTGGAAAGAAAAATCCTGTTCGATTTTGAGCGGTTCTCGAAGATATATCCCGTATTAAGGAGCTGGTTGAACACCGGTTTGATGTGTCCGTATTTGAAGCCGGAACAGATGCCAAAAACGGGCAGTTTCTGATAACCCTCCGACTTCGAGTTCCCCATAATAATTGTAAAAATATGGACAGGACTGATGCCGTCCGAAAAGAGATGCACTGTTCGAAGTATCGACTCATTTATAAACTGGTATGCATCCGCGGGGAGGGTCTCGCTCTCCTTCATGCAGTTGTCGCACTTCCCGCATTTATATTCCTTTTTGTCCCCAAAATATTTCAGTATAAATGCAAATCTGCAGCCTGTATGGTAAACGAGAGATTCCATTTGCTTCAGCTTATTGAAAGAGTTGTTGTAGTTCTGATCCATGTACCTGGAATCAACAACAAGTTTGGCACTTTTTATCCGGGGAATGAGCAGTTTGAAAGTATCTTTTGAAGAGGGAGCGGAGAATGAGAGTATCCCGCTGTTATCAAGTTCGAACATGGTTTCGCGAAGTGTATTTTCACCCACCGACATTTCCTGGGACATTTTATCCATGTCGAGAAGTACGGTTTTTTCGAAAGGGATGGCTCCATATTCCCTCACCAGATACAGTATTGCCTCCTTTTTAATATTGTCGGGGAGGTTTTTGGTATATTTTTTTAGCTGCTCGCTGTTCAGGATGTATGAAAAGAAGTGTTTCTGCCTGAAGTCGGAAATGGCTGCGAGGTAACCTGCCTTCTCGAGTATTGAGAGGGCACCGAGTATCGTGCCTCTGGCTATATTTTTACCGAGGATCAGGTTGATCAGGTCATAATCAATTTTTAACAGCTTTTCGGGGAGTTCCCCCTGTTGCACTGAAACCGAATCGAGGAGGGCATCATAAATCTCTCCGACAAGGTCTTTTCGCGGGAAGGCGGAATCGATAAAAAACTGCTGCAGTTTCAAGTCAGCTCTCTCGAAAAGCATTACTGCAAAAGAATCCTTGCCGTCCCTTCCCGCTCTTCCAAATTCCTGGTAGTAGCTCTCGATAGTGCCGGGCATGTTATAATGGATTACAAGCCGCACATCCTCCTTGTCGATTCCCATTCCAAAGGCATTGGTAGCAACTATCACCTTAACCCGTCCCGAAAGGAAGTGGTCCTGTATCTTTTTCCTCTGTTCGTTCGGGAGTCCCGCGTGATAGAAAAGATTTTCTATCTTCCTCATAGTGAGGTGTTCTGAAAGTTCTTCCGCTTTTTTTCGTGAGCCTGTGTATATTATTGCGGGGGTTCCGTAAGTTCTCAATAATTCCGCTGTTTTGGCTTTTTTGTCTTTCACCTCCTGAATGGAAAGAGAAATGTTGTCTCTCTCGAATCCTCTCACAAAGATGAGGGGGTCGCGCATGTTCAGTTGTCTGGTAATGTCTTCGCGAACCTCTTCCGTGGCGGTGGCGGTAAATGCCGAGATGTTTTTTATTCCCGTCCAGGTGATAAAATCACGAATTTTAAGGTAGCCCGGTCTGAAATTATGTCCCCACTCGCTTATGCAGTGTGCTTCATCCACGAATACAAAAGAAGGCTTTAACTCCTTTATTTTTTCTGCGAAAGAGGTGTTTTCGAGTCTTTCAGGTGCTACATAGAGCAGCTTTATCAGTCCCTGTTCCAGATCACGGAGAATTCTCTCGATCTCATATCCTCCGAGTGAGCTGTTGATAAATTCGGCTGTGATCCCAGCTTTTCTCAGGTTGTCAACCTGATCTTTCATGAGGGCGATAAGGGGTGAGATAACGATAGAGAAACCTTTGGAAATAACCGCCGGAATCTGATAGCAGATCGATTTCCCACCCCCTGTAGGAAGAATCGTAAGGACATTCTCTTTGTTCAGGATCGCCTCGATTATCTCGAGTTGTCCCTGCCGGAAAGAGTTGTAGCCGAAATATTTTTTTAATGCTTCTTGTGGTGTCATCAGATGCAAATGTATAAAATTCACACGACATGAGAAAATCATTCAGGGCTGTTTCGAGGAGTTGAATGATATTAAAAACTTATACCTGTGCCCAACGGGGAGAGATTTCATACTCCACTTGTAACGCTGCCAACGGATAACAAACAGTAGCGAAAAATAACAGGATTGTAAACTTAAATGAGAATTAAAAAAGAGTAATGGTCATCAACTTGCCGGAAAGTATTAGACGGATGACCCGGTGTTCAGTAAATGGCTTATCAAAAGGAGTACCGTGATGTGGTACCAACTGAACAAACTCCCCCACTTTTAGGTCACTGTTTTTTGCCTATTTTATGATGGTACTTTGTTTTTTTTTGATATGTATTTTATTAATAACATAACAAAGAATTTATTCATTAACAAAGAGTGGGAGGAACCCAAATGAAACAATTTTACAGCACATTGTTATTCCTTGTAAGCATGGCCACCCTGCTCACAGCTCAAAGCGTGTATGAGCTTAACACGGGGCGGATAAAACTGCCTTTGGACAACCGGGGTGTGGTTGGTGAAGTAACGGTAAACGGCAGTTCGGGAGTGAAGTATGACGGCATTTCCACCATCTACTCGGGCGGTTTTGCCCTCTCGGGCATGAAGAACTCAACCCTCTGGGCTAACGGCGTGATGTCTGCCGCCCGTGTGTGGGACTTCATCCCCGGGAAAGCCGGCACACCCTCCAATGACCCTAAGAACCGGCTTTATGTGGTCTCCCTCAACGATCCCGCTTTCGGTACAAGCTGGCAGAACTGGAGCGATGCAGTAGCCCTCGGTGCCCGTTATTGGGACGGCAACAACGACGGCAACTATAACCCCGTCGATCTGAACAGCAACGGCAAATGGGATCCAAACGAGGACATGCCCGAAATACTCGGTGAGATCTCCGTCTGGTGTATTTTTAACGATGCCGCCGACACCGCCCTCCGGAAGTTCAAAGATGTTCTCCCGATGGGAATTGAAGTGATGCAGACGGTATATGCCTTTCCCCATTCGGATGTCGCAGAGATCCGTGATGCCGTCTTCTTCAGGTATGAAGTGAAAAACACGGGAAGTGTTGTGCAGGATCTTTCGGATATGATATTCGGAATGTACTCCGACACCGACCTTGGGAACTACTCCGACGACCTCACGGGTACCGATGTGGCGAGAAACTCGGCATACTACTACAACCGGACACCCGACAGTCAGTTTGGCAACAACCCTCCGGCGGTATTCCACTCATTCCTGCTCGGAACCCCGGTCTTTATCCCCGGAGAAACCTTCACCGACAACAACAACAACGGTGTTTATGATCCCGGTACCGATATCCCCCTCGACAGCGCGGTGCTCCACTTCGGCAAACCTTTCCCGAAACAGTATGTCCCGGGAGCAAAAAACTCCGGAGTAACGGGAAGCATAATGTTCCTGAGCTCCCACCCCACACAGGGAGACTTCCTCACCACTTCGCAGCTCCGCAACTACATGGAGGGGAAACGCCCCTCGGGTGACCCGATGGATCCCTGCAACTGGCAGTGGGGTGAAGTAAGAGGTGGTGTTCCATGCGCGGGCATCGATAACAGACTGATCTACTCCGGCGACCCTGTTGCGAATACCGGGTGGATCGATAATCACCTTGCGGATAAAAGGAACATTGTGTCATCGGGCAGGTTTAATCTTTCCGCCGGCAGCACGGCAACCTTCCACACGGGTATCATTATCGGCAGGGGAAGCGATCAGTTCAACTCGATCACGGTTACGCGTGCCGCTTATGATACAATACTTAACCGCGTTCATCTCGGCACTGCTGATGTACCGCTCGGCATTGAGGAAACCACGGGAACGCTCCCCCAGGGTTTTACACTTGAACAGAACCACCCGAATCCCTTTAACCCTGAAACCGTTATCCGTTACGCGTTGCCCGTTACCGGTTGGGTGAACGGCACGGTTTACGATATCCTCGGGCGAGAAGTGGCAACCCTGATCGATGGTGAAACCCCTGCCGGCAGTCACCAACTGAAGTTCAATGCAGCAGGTCTCCCCTCGGGCGTTTACATCTTCCGCCTTGAAACGGGTAACCACTCGGCTGCAATTAAGATGGTGGTGAATAAGTAGAACTTCAGAACTTCAGAGTTTCAGAACCTCAGTACGCCGCGGCGCATCGGAGTTACTGAGGTTCTGAAGTTCTAAAACTTTCCCTTTCCAAAAAATTACTTATTTTCAGGCACAGGATATTTTTTATTCGCAGGAATTAATATGATAAAAAGAAACAAATTTTTAGTCAAGACCCTGTCTTTGATGGTTTTCATGATGGTAGCGGGTTTTCCCCAGAGCAGGATTGAAAATTTCAATTTCTTTAGTGCAGAGCGAATAGAAAGCATGGACTGGATTTTTTATTTTTCCAATGCATATCACAAAACCTGGAAAGCCTTCAATCCCTATGCAAGTGCCCATCGTCTCGAACTCCGTCATGAATCCGGCAAAGACACACTTCTGGACGGGAAATATTACCGGACCAACCTGAATGCACCCTTAAACTCAAAGATAATATACGGACCTTCGGTTTGGCAATCCTCTCCGTACAGGGAAGAAAGAGGCTACAGACAGGTTACCAGATACAGAGTACCGGCTAATGAGTGGTGCCTTGATACCATCCGGTACAGAGTTGATTTCCATTTGAGAAGACTCTCGAACGGGGACGGGATCAGAAGGCCTCATGATACTCTGTGTCTTGCAAAAGTAATCATTCACTATGAAGACGGGGGTCTGGTGAAGGATTCCGTGATCTCTCATGCAGTCCGTTCAGGGGAACTGGTTAATACAAATCTTTGCTACATTTCTTATAAACTTGGCTTTCTTGAAGACAACACCTCCCCTGTTGAGTTTGCCGGAAACCACACCTCCGGAAAGAAACTCCTGGGAATAGAGTTTGAATTGGAAAACAAAACCACCCGTGAATTATATGCCGTTGAGAGTATTGAAGTTTCAGATTCGTTTATTTGGGAAAATTACTTTTCGCCGACAGGAAGTTCCGAAAGAATGAGCCGTCTTTTGTATTATCTCAAATCATTACAAACAGATGATAATATAAATGCTTCATTTACATCCCTGGTCGAGGATTATGAAATTGAAATACCGGTTCCCAATTCAGTAGATAATTATGATGCGATACAAATACTCGGGGAATCAATCGCATATCTTTACAAAGAGGGACTGGTACAACCGGTTAAGAAACTGCAGAGCCCTTTACGGACATCATCCAACAATATCATCTTGCAGCAGGAGAGGTAAGAGGAGACAGATATGACGAAAAGATTGTCTCCTGATGATTCCGGTTGCAAGAGAAATCAAATGACTGCATTCCTGTTTACTGTATTGCTATGCAGTCTCATAACAAATGTGCATGGTACTATCCGCTATGTGAAATCGGGTAACCCTGCCCCACAACCGCCCTACACATCCTGGGCAACCGCCTCAGACAGCATTCAGAAATGTGTGAATGTATGTCAAAGAGGTGACACTATCTATGTCGGAGCGGGGGTGTACAGGGAACGGATATACAAGACTCCCCCGAATCTTACCATTTTAGGTGAGGAGATGCTCTCAACTATAATTGACTGTCAGGGGCTGGAGGGTGCAACACTTTTCGACAGAACAATATTTTCAATTTCTGATTCCTTGGTGGTAGAAAATTTCACTCTAATTGGCAACAGAAACTCAGATAATTACCGATTGATAACTACAGCCTTTTTAGACTCCGGTTTCATTCAAAAAGCAAGTCGGAGCAGTCTTTCTTATTCTACATTAAGAAATTTCGGAAAAGCGATTCATTTCAGTAATGGGGTGATATCTGACAATATTATGATTAATGTCGATATTTTTTGTGATGTTAGTTTAGATGGTCAGAATGAGGATTCAGTTTTTTTAATAAATAATGTTTTTGTGCATCCCCTCTATTCAATGTCTCATTTCATCAGAAATTACCAGGAATATCCCCGAATTTTTATCCGAAATAACATATTTACAAAACCATTTGTTTCCTCTGATTTTTACAATAAGTTATACACCACAGCGTTTACAATTGACCCCCGGGTCGAATTCTCTAACAATCTCTTTTATACAAAATCCTACAACTCTGATGAGAACCCTTTTGTACCTGCAACCGGCACCATGTCATTCTTCAACAATGTATTTTGCATTTCAGAGGGTCCCGGCTGGGATTACCGCAAAGACTTCATGGTCTCCTCCGGCAATGTAACCTTTACCAATAATGTGGTTTACGGGTTTGATAAAGGTATCTGGAACAGCTCCCCCAATCTGAAGGTAAACAACAACTGTTTCTGGAATGTACCCACCCCGATTAGCGGAACTCAGCCACCACTTGTAAACAGCGGGAATCTGTATGTTAATCCGATGTTTGTGAAGGATTACGGTGACTTTCCCGACATCGATTTTCATCTCCAGATGTATTCCCCCCTTATAAATGCGGGAGACTCAACGATACTTGACAGGGACGGAACGAGAAGCGACATCGGTTTCTACGGTGGACCGTATGGTGAAAGTTATACATATCAGGATTATGCTCCCCGTGTTCCGGCGAGAGTGAAACTCCGCTCCACGGGTACACAGGGAATCTATGAACTCTCTTGGAGACCAAACACGGAATCAGACCTGAACAGATATGAGGTATATGCCGACAGTACCAGAGGATTTACCCCCGACACAACGAAGATGATCTGGAACGGTACGGATACACTGTTTAACTTCGTACACGAGAAACCGTACAACAAACCTGTCTTTTTTAAAGTAAAGGCAGTGGATAACCAGAATCTAAAGAGTGATGCGAGTGAGGAGACGGGAATAGTACCCGTATCGGTTGATGAGGGAGATGTTATTTCAGAAGATTATCACCTTTATCAGAACTATCCGAATCCTTTTAACCCTTCCACAACGATAGAGTATAAACTAAAGACAAGGTCGAGGGTACGGCTTGATATCTACAACTCGAGTGGTGAACTGGTGAAGACAATGATAAACAAGGAACAGGAGGGGGGATATTATTCGCTGACGGTAACCGCGGAAGATATTGCAGCACCGGGGAGTAAAACCGGAGGGGTTGCGAGCGGGGTATATATCTATCGCATCAATGTGATAGATAGTGAAAAGAACATCCCCGTATATATTCAGAGCCGGAAGATGGTACTTTTGAAATAGAACCTCAGAGTTTCAGAACCTCAGAACTTCAGAGTTACTGAGGTTCCGGGGTTCCGGAGTTCTGAAGTTCTACAGGGGGGCAGCCTTTTTAGTTTTGACTTTGGTTCCAAATATGATATCGTTCCAACCCGACAATCGATACTCTAATTTTTGCTATATTTAGGATTCAGATTAAGGAAATTTATGGCGACAATCAACATATTGTTTATCGGAGACATCGTGGGGAAACCGGGTTTTGAAATGGTACTCACATGGCTGCCGACATTTCAACAAAAATATAAAACCGATGCAATAATAGTTAACGGGGAAAACACAAACGACGGGAAAGGGATTCTACCAAAAGAGGGAGAGGCACTTTTCAATTTGGGAGTAAGAGTTATAACAGGGGGAAACCACACCTGGGATAAACCTCAGGCTCAGGAATATTTTAAAAATGAACCCCGCGTTTTGAGACCTCAGAACTACCCGAGGGGTGCCCACGGCAACGGACACTACATTTTCGAGACTGCAAAAGGGAAGGTTGCGGTTTTGAATCTTCAGGGCAGAACATTTATGCCGATAATAGATTGTCCCTTCAGATCTGCTGAATGGATTCTTGCAAACAAAATAAAGGGGGAGGCAAAAGTAATAATTGTCGATTTTCACGCCGAAGCGACAGCCGAAAAGCAGGCACTTGCCTATCACCTCGACGGGAAGGTATCTGCCATACTTGGTACACATACACATGTGCAGACAAATGACGAAAGAATCTTTCCACAGGGAACGGCATTTATTTCTGATGTCGGCATGACGGGTCCTTACAATTCAGTAATCGGTATGAAGGTGGCACCCGCGCTAAACAGATTTTTGTATCAGACACCTCAAAAATATGAGACAGCTCTTGAAGATGTGCATATCTGCGGAGTTTTTCTGAAGATTGATACCGAAACAGGTAAAACTGTTGAAATAGAGAAATTTATTTTTCCTGAATTTGATAAAACAGCACAAAACTGATATGATTCTTATCGACGGTAAAAAAGTATCCAGTGAGATCAAAGCCGAACTCAAGATTGAGATTGAAGAACTCAGACTCAAAACAGGGAGGGTTCCGGGACTTGTAGTCATAATAGTCGGCAATAACCCGGCGAGCGAAGTTTATGTAAGAAACAAACATAAATCATGTGGTGAAGTCGGGATAAATTCGGTTGTTGTGAACCTGCCGGAGGATACCACTGAAAAAGAACTTCTGAAGACTGTTGAGTATTACAATGAAAATCGTGATTTTCACGGGATACTCGTTCAGTTGCCTCTTCCAAAGCAGATAAATGAAGATGTGATAATCAGGGCGGTTAATCCCAAAAAAGATGTTGACGCTTTTCACCCCCAAACAGTCGGTGAGATGGTAACAGGTAATCCCGGATTTCTGCCGTGTACACCTGCAGGTGTTGTGGAACTGCTAAAGAGATATGATATTGATCCGGCAGGAAAGCATGTGGTTGTGGTGGGTAGAAGCAACATAGTCGGCAAACCTGCCGCACTTCTTTTGATGCAGAAAAAGAAATTTGCAAATGCAATAGTAACAGTTTGTCATTCGGCAGCCAGGGATATTTCTGTATTCACAAAGCAGGCGGATATCCTGATAGCGGCAATGGGAGTTCCTAAATTTATCAAAAAAGAGATGGTAAAAGAGGGAGTTGTTGTTATAGATGTGGGGACAAACAGAGTGGAGGACGCCACTTCAAAGACGGGATACAGACTTGTGGGTGATGTCGATTTTGACAGAGTTTCGGAGGTCGCCTCGTATATTACACCCGTTCCGGGTGGTGTAGGACCGATGACCATCGCAATGTTATTAAAAAACACAGTAAAAGCATTCAAAGATTACGGAATGTAAAATGGATTCAACCAGAATTTCAAAAATTGTGCATCAGGCACTGCTCGAGAGAAAACTTAGCGATTTTTACTGCACTTCAGAGACCTGCAAGGGGTGGGAACGAAATGTGGTAACACAACCTCTGACAGTTAATAAAATTGTGAATGCGGGTGCGGAAAGAATTTCTGCCGGAATTGGTGTGGGTCACGAGCTCAGCGATCACGAACTCGCAAGGATGATTGACCATACCCTCCTTAAACCCGATGCAACGATTGCCGAAATAAAAACTCTTTGTGCAGAGGCGAAGCAGTATGAATTTGCGAGTGTATGTGTGAATCCTTGCCATGTAAAACTGTGCAGCGATCTGCTCAGGGGGACGAGAGTAAAAGTTTGTACCGTTATCGGCTTCCCTTTGGGTTCCAACCCGACTGCTGTAAAAAGGGCTGAAGCGGAGCAGGCAATGGCAGAGGGAGCGCAGGAACTTGACATGGTAATTAATGTCGGCTGGCTGAAATCGGGGATGTACCGTGAGGTTTTTGAAGACATTCAACAGATTGTGATTCCTGCGAAAAACAGAAGAATAATTGTAAAAGTGATCCTTGAGACATGTCTTCTGACAGATGAGGAGATCGTAAAGGCTTCGCTGATCTGCAAACAGGCAGGTGCAAATTATGTAAAAACCTCCACCGGCTTCTCGAAGGGGGGTGCAACGGTGCAGGCGGTCGCTCTGATGCGGCAGGTTGTGGGTACCACACTCGGAGTGAAGGCATCAGGTGGAATAAGGACCACGGAAGATGCAAAAGCGATGGTGGAAAGCGGTGCCGACAGAATTGGTGCCAGTGCCAGCGTAAAAATTGTGACGGGCGGTGGCAGTGGTTCTGGAACTGGTAGTTACTAAGACAGACGACGGCTTTACTGCCGAAATACCATCACTTCACGGTTGCGAAAGCTGGGCTCATTCCGAGGATGAAGTGATGGACAAGATTCTCGAACTTGCTCTTTTCTATCTCAAGATTGATGACATCAAACGCCTCAAGCTGGACAAATCGAGAGGCGACTTCACCTTTAGTATTTACAAACTGATTGTAAAGTAAATTGGAAAAATCCCGCGAAATTACACAATCCCGCCGCGAAAAGATTCTTCGTGTAGCAGCAAACAGACAGAATGATCTCACTTTAGTACTTGAAAACATACACGACCCCCACAATGTGAGTGCAATTCTAAGAAGTTGCGATGCTGTGGGCATAAAAAAAGTATCACTCCTCTACAATATTGAAAAATTCCCGAAACTTGGCGGTAAGTCATCAGCTTCAGCATCGAAGTGGGTGGAGACTGAAAAATTCAAAACCGTTGATGATTGCTACACTTCGCTTCGTGAAAAAGGATTTATCATCGCAGCCAGTTATCTGGATGAAAATTCGAGATCGCTTTATGACATCGATTTCACCCGTAAGGTTGCTTTTGTAATGGGAAATGAGCACAGAGGTGTTTCACCCGATGCACTCGCCAAAGCGGATTTCAGTTATTACATTCCCATGAAAGGGATGATTCAAAGTCTTAATGCCTCGGTTGCCGCTGCAGTATCTGTTTATGAGGCGATGAGGCAGAAACTTCTCGCAGGACATTATCAGCAGTCCCGGCTTCCGGATGATGAATATGAAGAGATGGTTTCGAAGTGGATGAAGAAATAGCTCCTCAGGTGGAAGAATACTGAAACAAAATTAAAAAAAGATAAAAGAAGAAAAATATCAGTCGAATTTTGGCTGAAATGAATATGGAAAGACTATGACTTTAAAGACAATCAAGCAGATACAAAGAGTAAAAGGTGAACTGACCTTTTCTGGCGACAAATCGGTATCTCACAGGGCTGTGATTTTTGCTGCAATGGCTGAAGGGGAGTCGGTGATTAAGAATATTTCTCACAGTGCCGATGTCGAATCATCCATCAACTGCCTGAAAGAGCTGGGAGCCGGATTCGAAAAGAGAGGGGAGGATCTGGTTGTAACGGGTGTTGGTTTTAAGGGATTCAAAAAGCCTGAGAAAGATCTTGATGCCGGAAATTCAGGGACGACCGCACGACTTTTGGCAGGACTTCTTTCTGCTCAGGATTTCGAATCAACCCTCACAGGTGATGATTCCCTCAGAACCAGACCGATGGAGAGGGTGGCAAATCCCCTCAAGAAAATTGGTGCCAAAATTGAGCTTACGGGCAACTCCCTCCCGATGACGGTCAGTAAAGGGAAGTTCAAATCGGCTGAGATTACTCTTGAAGTGGCGAGTGCACAGGTAAAAAGTGCACTGATTCTCGCGGGGTTACATCTCGGAAGAGGCAAATTGACTCTGATTGATCCATTTGAAACGAGAAATCATACCGAGGAGATGCTCGGGATTCCAAGGGAGGCACACCCCTCGGGAAAAGTAATGACCGTTTCAAAAGCATACTATCCAAAACCGGGAGAGTTTACGGTTCCGGGTGATATTTCGAGTGCGATGTTCTTCATAGTTCTTACCCTGATAGCGGGGGATACCCTCAGAATTAAAAATCTCCTTCTTACGCCTGAGCGGACAATGGCGATCGAAATTCTGAAACGAATGGGTGGTCAAATAATTGTGGACAGGGAAGAGACGGGAAACTGTGGCAAGTCGGGCGATATTTTTGTTAAAAGATCCGACCTTATAAATATAGAAATTGACCCTGAAGAGATTCCCCTTATTATCGATGAAATTCCCGCTTTAACCATTGCCGGACTTTTTGCAGAGGGGGGATTTCAGATAAAAAATGCAAAAGAACTTAGAGTGAAAGAGACAGACAGAATCTCCGCAATTGTGAAAAATCTTCAGTTCTGCGGTGCGGGAGTGGCAGAGTATGATGACGGATTCCTTTTGTACGGAAAGGATTTGGATGATTTTGCCCTTTTTGAGAGCTACGGCGATCACAGAATCGCGATGGCTTTTTCAATTCTTGCGGCACTTCTGAATCAGGGGGGGAAAGTAAATGAATCAGAGTGTGTCGCGGTTTCCAATCCCGCTTTTTATGATCAATTAGACTCAATTTCCAAAAAGGACTGACACAATGTTCCGGTTTGCAATCGTTCCGTTAATCATTCTTCTGTCATTCTCAGGCTTCGCCCAGAACTTTGAAATAAATGAGTATATGCCCCTGAATATCAGAGAGGCGGTTGAAAGCGGATTTCGGACTCCGGAGGGAAAACCGGGGAAAAATTATGTGATGAACGATGTTGCTTACAAAATTGATGCAGAATTGTTTCCCGTCGAGGGAGTGGTAAAAGGAAAAATCAATATCGAATATAAAAACAACTTTCCCAAAAACCTCACAAAACTCGTTCTGAGATTATATCAGGATGCATTTAAAAAGGGAGTGGCGAGGGATTTTCAGATCAATCCAAAAGATGTGCATGACGGCACTGTAATATCCGACCTGAAAATTGATGGTGTGGAGATCGATTTAAAAAGCGGGATGATTAACAGGTCTGGCACATTAATGACGATAAGTCTCGATTCACCTTTGTTAAGTGGTGCAAAGGTTTCGCTCGCAATGAATTGGGAGGCTAAAATTCCGGAGATATCCAGAGTCAGAATGGGGAAATACAGCGATTCAACCCTCTTCGTTGCCTACTGGTACCCCCAGATGTCAGTTTATGATGATCTTCAGGGATGGGACATGCAAAACTACACCATGAATCAGGAATTTTACAATAATTTTGCAGATTTTGATGTAAAAGTTACCGTTCCCGAGGGATTCCTTGTTTGGGCAACGGGAGAATTGCAAAACCCGTCAGAAGTATATTCAGATGCAATTCTTGACTCATGGAAAAAGGCTATGAACTCTGAAAAGATTGTAAACATCATCACAAATGAGAACAAAACCGCCCTGAAGACGAAAAAAGGGAAAAACACCTTTTATTATAAAGCCAAATTCGTTCCTGATTTTGCATTTGCTTCTGCAGTTGATTATCTATGGGATGCTTCAACCATGATTGTGGATAAAAAAACAGGCAGAAAAGCTTTTGTATCAGCAGTTTATAACGAAAATTCGGAAGATTTTTATCAGGTTGCTGACATTGCGGTTAAGGCAATAAACTATTTTTCCGAAGATTTACCGGGTGTCCCTTATCCGTACCCTGTGATGACTGTCTTTAATGGTCAGGGAGGTATGGAGTTTCCGATGATGGTGAACGACGGGTCCGAAAATTCGTATGCCTCGGCCGTGGGGCTCACTTCTCACGAAATTGCACACACATATTTCCCGTTTTTTATGGGAACAAATGAAGTGAAATATGCTTTTATGGACGAGGGCTGGGCAAGAATGATTCCTTACAAATTTCAGAAAGAAGTCGGGAAATACAATCCGGTAGCAAACCAGATGAAGGCTTTCGACGAACTCGCCGGACGAGAGTTTGAAGTGCCGCCTATGGTACCTTCAATTCAACTTAAAGGACAAACCTACAGAATGGCAGCCTATAACAGACCTTCACTTGCTTATCTCTTTTTGCAGGATATTATGGGTGAGGAGAAATTCCGTGAAGCCATGAGATATTATATCTCATTGTGGAACGGAAAGCACCCGATGCCGTTTGACTTTTTTAATACCATGAGCAGTTTCTATGGTGAAGACCTTAGCTGGTATTTTAAATCGTGGTTTTTTAACTGGGATTATCCTGACATGACATTGAAATACAGTTTAATCGACGGAGATAAAACAAAAGGGAAGGGAGCCGGGGATGGTGAAGTGGCGGTTGTGGTTGAAAACAAAGGGAGACTCCCGTTGCCAGTACGAATCTATGAAGTAAACGGGGATAACAAGAAACTCATTTACTCCAAAACCGCTCTCGTATGGAAAGAAGGAAGAAAATCACTTAATATCAACCTGCCTGTGCTGCGAAAAGGTGCATCCTACCTGCTTGGTGACGAAAATGTTCCTGATGTGAACAGAGTTGATAATCTTTTGAAGTAACTCTTGAACCCTGTTTGAGAGTAAGTAATTGCCATTAGACATTCTCCCGAATTTTGTAAATTGCGGTTTAATTTTTTCTTAAATCCCTCTAAACAGAACAGCAAAGATGAAAGAATACCTGGACCTTGTCCGTCTCGTAATGAACGAAGGAGTTCGTAAACCATCACGGACGGGGATTGATACGATATCTTATTTTTCAGCGAATTATCGTGTGGATATTTCAAAAGGATTTCCACTTCTGACGACCAAAAAGATGATCTGGAAATCGCTTTTACACGAAGTTTTATGGTATCTCTCGGGTGAAGACCACATCAGGAATTTGAGGCAGCACACAAAGATTTGGGATGCCTGGGCTGACGAGGAAGGAAATCTTGAAACCGCCTACGGTTATTACTGGAGGAAATTTCCCTCCGCTGAAATGGATGAAAACGGTAACTGGCAGGTAAGGCAGGTTGATCAGATAAGATATATTATTGACGAAATAAAGAGAAATCCATACAGCCGCAGACTGATTGTAACAGCCTGGGAACCGGGAAATGCCACAAAAAGCAAACTTCCTCCGTGTCACTACACCTTTGCATTTAATGTTCAGGGGAACAGACTGAACTGTCACCTTACCCAAAGATCGGGGGACATAGCTCTCGGAATACCTTTCAACCTTGCGGCTTACTCGATGCTCACCATGATAATCGCAAATGAAACGGGACTTGAGCCGGGGATTTTCAGTCACACCATTATAGATGCTCATATATATGTAGCCGATAAAGGAACCCCGCAGGAGAAGTATGACCACCTCGAAGGATTGAAATTACAGCTTGAGAGGGTACCGCTTCCACTTCCCACACTTAAAATTGCCAAAAAACCGATTGATGAGTTGAAATTCGAGGATTTTGAACTGGTTGGATATACAAGTCACCCTGCGATTAAATTCGAGGTTGCCGTTTGAAGCGAATAATTATCGTCGCTGTGGCAAATAATTTCGTAATCGGCAAAGCCAACGGTGACATGTCGTGGAATGTAAAAGAGGATTTTGACCATTTCAAGGCTACCACCATCGGTTATCCCGTTCTTATGGGGCGAAAAACATACGGTTTTTTCAAAAAACCTCTGCGGGACAGGGAACATATAGTTATAACCCGCGATAAAAACTTTGATCCAAAATTTCCTGAAGTGAAGGTTTTTCATTCACTTGAGGAGGGCTTTGAATATGCAAGCACCATTTCCAAAGAAAAAATGTTTATAATTGGCGGGGGTGAAATTTACCGGCAGGTTCTCGAAAAAGGACTGGTGGATGAGATGATAATTTCGTGGATGAGGTTTTCTGCCGAAGGAGAGGTGACTTTCCCACGGTTTAGCTTTGAGGAGTGGAACCTTGTAAGCAGTGAAGCACGGGATGAGTTTGTAATTGCAAGGTACGAGAGAACTTCGGAACTTCAGAACTTCGGAACTTCGGTGATAGAATAAACCGCAGAGAACGCAAAGAACGCAAAGAAAGTATCCGTGAAATCTGTGTAAAATCCCTGAAATCCGTGTAACTATCTGAAACCGCAGAGGACGCAAAGAACGCAAAGAGAGTATCCGTGAAGTCTGTGTAAAATCCGTGAAATCCGTGTAACTATCTGAAACCGCAGAGGACACAAAGAACGCAAAGAGACAAAAAAAGATGAAAATAAGAGTTTTACCTGAGAATATAGCAAGCAAGATTGCGGCGGGTGAGGTCATCCAGAGGCCTGAATCGGCTGTGAAGGAGTTGATGGAAAACTCTATTGATGCCGGTGCCACTGAGATCGAACTCGTCATTAAAAATGCCGGGAGAACTCTCATAAGAGTGATCGACAATGGTGAGGGGATGACCGAAGAGGATGCTCTGGTTTCCATTATGAAGCATGCTACAAGCAAGATTGTGGTGGAGAGTGATCTTGATGCGATAACAACTCTTGGATTCCGGGGTGAGGCATTAAGTTCGATGATTGCTGTTGCACAGTTTGAAATGAAAACGGGAACAAGCAATGAGCAGCTTTCCACTGTAATTAAAATAGATGACAGCCGAACGATCACGAAGGATCAGGGTGGTTATTTTAAAGGAACGGATATTAGTGTAAAGAATCTTTTTTACAATATTCCCGCAAGAAGAAATTTTTTAAAGTCTGATTCCACAGAATTGCGTCATGTAATCGATGTATTTCAGAGGCTTGCATTGGGGCGACCTGATATAAGTTTTAAATTTTTTACGGATGATTCGCTCGTGCATGATTTCCCGGCGTGTGAACTTGTCGAAAGACTTGCACAGGTTTTTGGGGATAAAGTAAGAAACAATACAATATTCGTTGAAGAAAAAACCGATTATCTTTCGATAAAAGGCTATTTGGGTAAGCCTGCACTTGTGAAGAAGGCAAGGGGAGACCAGTATCTTTTTCTGAACGGAAGGTTTGTTTCGTCGAAGCAGGTGAATTTTGCAGTTTTTAATGCTTATGAAAATTTCCTTGAGAAGGGGGACTATCCTTTTTTTGTCCTTTTTCTCGAGATTGATCCTGCCAAGGTGGATGTAAATGTCCATCCCTCAAAACTCGAAGTGAGATTTGATGAGGAGAAGGATATATATAACTTTGTTAGTGCAGTGGTCAGAAAAGGTCTTGGGGAATTTGATCTTGTCCCTTCACTTTCATTTACGGTGAACAGTCTTGGTGAGACCGAAAAACTTGGTTTTGACAACTATTCCAGAACGCAAAGAAGTGATTTCAGTGACAGACCCGAAAACACTCAACGATCTGCAAACAACTGGGAGAGAGATTTCCGGTCAGGTTCCTCTTCCATTCCCAAGCGTCCCGTGATAAATGACAGCGATATCGACCTGATATTTGGCGCCATTTCGCGAAGAGTAGAAACGGGGGAAGAGACCGATGACGAGAATCATCCATTTGCAGATGCAGGTTCGGGTGATGGTCAGGGAAATGCAACTGCATTTGGAGGTAAGTCAGTGAGTGTTGGATCATACGGTGATAAAAATGTGGATGCCTACACTCCGAAGATTTTTGAGAGAATACCCGCTGACACTGCGGAGACCGACTCGACACCCTTTATCATTCAGTTGCACAACAAATACATATTGTGCCAGATTAAAACGGGTCTGATGATAATTGATCAGCATGTGGCACATGAGAGAATTTTATATGAAATGGCAAAAAAGCAGTTGACGAGAGGGATGCCCCTTTTTCAGCAGCTTCTTTTCCCAAAAGTGATTCATACGGACCCCGCGAGGGTGATGCTGGTTAAGGAGTTGCAGGAATATCTTCAGAGGCTGGGTTTTATTGTAAAAGTAATTTCCAAAACAGATCTGGTTGTTGAAAGCATCCCTTCACAGGTGAAGACGGGTGAGGAAGAAAAGATTCTTTTGGAAATTCTTGATCAGTATATTGAGAACAGGGAAGAGAAAATTTTGGATGCCACTGAAAACATGGCAAAATCATTCTCGTGTAAAGCTGCAATCAAAGTGGGTGACCGGCTCTCGCAGGAAGAGATGCGACGGCTGATAGACGAACTCTTTGCCACCGAGAATCCATATGTCTGTCCACACGGAAGACCTGTCGTTCTGAAAATCTCACTTGATGAATTCGACAGAAGGTTTGGGAGAACATCTTGAGGTATTAGGTATGAGTTATTAGTTATGATTTTTCATACCAAATACAATAGCCTGTGGTTTTAACCACAGGGGGAATGAATCAACGAACACAAAATACAATAGCCTGTGGTTTCAACCACAGGGGTAATGAATCGACGGACACAAAATACAATAGCCTGTGGTTTTAACCACAGGGGGATTAATTTTGAATGCATTGAATTCTTGACGGCTGAAATTTGAAATTGGGAGTAGGAAGAAAAACGAAACGAAAAACAGGAGATCAATATGAGTAATTCGATTTACAACGAAAAGCTGAACGAGTACAATCAAAAAGTTGCCCGTTCGAAAGACAAGGGACTGAAGTACACCACAGTGAGCGGTGAACCCGTTAAGGTGCTTTATGGTCCGCATGACATAGAGAATTTTGACTACAATCGCGATTTGAGTTTTCCCGGTGAGTATCCATACACCAGAGGAATTCATCCAAACGGGTACCGGGGAAAGGTGTGGACGATGCGGCAGTTTGCCGGATTCGGTTCACCCGAGGATACAAATGAGCGATTCCATTATTTATTGAAAAATGGTCAGACGGGTCTTTCGGTTGCTTTTGATCTTCCAACACTTATGGGCTGGGATGCCGATGCACCTCTCAGTGAAGGGGAAGTGGGAATATGCGGAGTTTCAATCTCTTCCCTGAAAGATATGGAAATACTGTTTAAGGGAATTCCTTTGGACAAGGTTTCCACTTCCATGACTATAAATTCACCTGCTGCAATGATTTTTGCTTTTTATCTCGCAGTAGCGCAGAAGCAGGGAGTTGATTTTAAGAGTCTCAGAGGTACACTTCAGAATGATATTTTGAAAGAGTATATAGCACAAAAGGAATATATTTATCCTCCACATCCATCAATGCGAATCATTGTGGACATGATCGAGTATTGCACAAATGAAGTGCCGCAATGGAATCCCGTTTCTGTGAGCGGTTATCATATAAGGGAAGCAGGCTCCACATCTGTTCAGGAACTTGCATATACTCTTGCCGATGGTTTTGCCTATATCGAAGCTTGTATGGAACGAGGTATGGACATTGATGAATTTGCCCCGAGAATATCATTTTTCTTCAATTCACACCTTGATTTCTTCGAAGAAATTGCCAAATTCAGGGCTGCAAGAAGAATATATGCCAAGAGAATGAAGGAAAAATATGGTGCAAAAAATCCGAGAAGCTGGTGGTTGAGGTTCCATACCCAGACCGCAGGGTGTACACTCACTGCACAACAGCCTGAAAACAATATCGTAAGAACTGCATTTCAGGCGCTTGCCGCAGTTTTGGGTGGTACACAGTCACTTCATACCAATTCCATGGATGAGACACTTGCACTTCCGAGCGAAAAAGCGGTAAAAATTGCATTGAGAACACAGCAGTTGATAGCTTATGAGACGGGAGTAATCAACTCTGTCGATCCGCTTGCCGGAAGCTACATGGTTGAGTCGATGACTGACAAAATGGAAGCAGAAGCAAACAGAATATTTGATGAAATTGATTCACTTGGCGGTGTAATTCCTGCTATTGAGACGGGTTACTTCCAAAAACAGATTGCGGACGCTGCCTATGCCTATCAAAAAGAAGTGGATAAAAAAGAAAAAATAATCGTCGGTGTGAATGAATTTGTTGAAACTGACGAGAAAATTGATATTCCCATTCTGACAATTTCGCCCGAAGTGGAAAAGATTCAGAGGGAACGGCTCGCCGATTTGAAACAACACAGGAGCAGTGCCGGGGTTGAAGCATCACTCGAAGCAATAAAAAATGCCGCCGAAAACGGTAACAATTTGATGCCCGAGTTTGTGGAAGCTGCGGCAAACTATGTTACACTCGGTGAGATGATAGATGTATTAAAAGAACCATTCGGAATATATACGGAAGAAGCGGTATTTTGATTTTCAAAAAATATCTGAGATTGATCAGGGCACCACACTGGATTAAGAATGTTTTCCTGTTTGTGCCCCTGGTCTATTCCCGGAAGCTTTTTAGTCCCGATGACCTGATCCTTTCACTTCTCGGATTTGTAGCATTTAATTTTGCTTCGAGCATTGTCTATGTGCTGAATGATATCATCGACAAGGACAGGGACAAGCTGCATCCGAAAAAGAGATTCAGACCGATCCCGTCGGGTGAAATCAGTGTTCAAAATGCCCTTTTTGTTTTGCTTGGGCTGGGTATCCTTGTTGTTCTTTTCTCCTTAAAACTGAATTTCCAGTTTCAGATTATAGTGATTTTATACATTCTGCTAAACACAGCCTACTCATTTAAGCTGAAAAACATTGTGTTACTGGATATTTTTTCAATAGCGGGCGGTTTTATATTAAGAGTTTGGGCAGGAACTGTGGTAATAGGAGTTGAGGCTTCAAGCTGGCTGATTCTTATTACACTTTTCATTTCCCTGTTTCTTGCGGTGATGAAAAGAATGTCGGAGTCGGAACTGCTCAGTTCGGAAGATCAGGATTCAGTTCCGGTCAGACGGGTGCTTGAGAACTATTCACGGAGATTCATCGATCAGATATCTGCTGTTTCTGCGGGAAGTGTAATTGTTTTTTACACCCTTTACACTGTTTCACAGAGAACGGTTGAAACTTTTGGAACCGAAAAACTGATCTATACAACCGGATTTGTAGTGTTTGGAATTTACAGATACATGTATCTCGTTTATCTTCATAACAGAGGGGAGAGTACGATTGAAATTTTATTCAAAGATATTCCTACAATACTGAATGCAATTTTATATCTTTCGGCTACAATTCTGATTGTTTACAAGGTTTTATGATGAGACTTCACAACTTAAAATTTATGCCGGTTCTGCTTTCCATGGTTTTTATTGCTGGATGCTGCAATTGTGAGAAAGAGAGCAATTCGATGGAGAACGGGAAGACGGTGGAAAATGCAGTTACCCAAGGTTTTCTCAAGATAGACAGAGCGGAAGCCTGGATTGACATGATGCCGGGTGGTCCCAATGGTTTTCTTTTCACAGGAGATGCGATGTTTGCTGCCTGGGAGAAACCTGAAATCGACAGTATAGTCTGTTTGAATGCCATCATATATGCGGAGGGCAAGGAGTTAAAAAAGTTTCCGTTTTTAATCCTCCCCGAGGATGACAAACTTCAGAAACCGGGTAAGTCAAGTTTTATCAATTTCAGATTTTCCTCAAAAGAGCGGAACAGCACTTCCGGCTTGAAGGATTTGAAAGCTATCGACCTTAAGCTGGAGATCAGATACAAAGGTGAGACTTATAAGGGGAGAATTGACGGTATCGAGGTAAAGAGAACATACTGATGGAGACGCAACTTCTTCTTCTTGGAATATTGATTTTGATGAGTGCCTTCTTCTCGGGGACTGAAATGGCATACATTGTCTCCAACAAGCTCAAAATTGAGATAAAAGCAGGGAAGAACAATCCGGGTGCGAAGGCTGCACATTATTTCATCAATAATCCCGAGAAATTCTTTTCCACACTTCTGATTGGCAACAACATCGCGAATATCACTTTTGCCTCCATTTCCACCATTTTCTTAGCAGAACGGTTTGGTTTCAATGAATTTGAGATTCTGATAATTTCCACCATGGTTATCTTGTTTTTTGGTGAACTGATCCCAAAATACATCGGCAGGGAACTCAGCACGACCATGTTAATTGTTTTCTCTATTCCGATGCGTGGTCTTTACATAGTGTTCTATCCTCTTGTCAAGCTTGCAAGTTATTTCACCCTCTTAATAAGTCGAAAAAAATCAACCTCCGATTCACTTCTTGATCTGGTTCGTCGTGAAGACCTCCAGTTGCTGATAGAGGAAGGAGAGAATGCCGGAAATGTGAACAAGAAGGAAGGGAAGGCAATCAGGAAACTGATCGAGATGCAGGATCAGCGGGTTAATGAGGCAATGAGACCCAGGACCGAAATTGTGGGTGTGGAAATAAACAGCAGTCTTGAAGAGGTTATTGAAACATTTATCGAATCGGGTTACTCGAAACTTCCTGTGTACGAAGACAATCTTGACAACATCACGGGATTTGTACTTGCCTACGACCTCTTTAAACAGCCGGCGTATCTGTCTGAAATTGTCCGTCAGATACTGAATGTTCCCGAGACGAAAAAAAGCGTTGATATGCTGAATGATTTTCTTAGGGAAAGAATCTCGATCGCAGTCGTGATAGATGAATTTGGAGGAACCGCCGGAATTGTGACTGCAGAAGACCTGATTGAGGAAGTGTTTGGTGAGATTAAAGATGAATATGATGTTGAAGAGAATGTCTGCCGTCAGACGGGGGATAACGAATACCTGATTGGTGGAGATGTTGAAGTTGACAGCATTAATGAAAAATTTGATCTTGGTATTCCGGATGGAGATTACAATACGATTGGTGGTTTCATAATGGCAGAGACGGGGAATATTCCTGCACAGGGTGAGATAGTTACCGCGGGTATATTCAGGATTCATATTATCCGGTCGTCTGCAAGAAGAATCGAAATGATCAAACTCTCACAGATAGAAGATGTTTGATCTCCCAAAAGATAAGTTTGTAATCCTGTTCGATGGTGTATGTAATTTCTGCAATTTTTGGGTGAATTTTATAATTGACAGAGATAAGAACGATAAATTCCGGTTTGCATCGCTTCAGTCAGACCTTGGACAGGAAACCCTCTCCAATTTAAAACTCTCACAGACGGATTTTGATACATTTATACTTCTGAATGGAGAAAAACATTACACAAGTTCAAGTGCCGGTCTCAGGGTGGCGAGAGAACTGGGTGGCTTTTTCGGAATCTTATATATATTCATTATTGTTCCCCCTTTTATTAGAAACGGAGTCTATTCTCTTATAGCGAAAAACAGATACAGGTTTTTCGGCAGGGAAGAGGCGTGCAGAATTCCGACTCCTGAAACCCGGAAGAAATTTTTAGGCTGAGCTTGCAAAAAATATCCATTTCAATTATTACCCTCAACGAAGAAAAAAATATTGCCCGTTGTCTGAAAAGCGTTGCCTGGGCTGATGAAATTATCGTGGTGGATTCAGGAAGCAAGGACGGGACTGTAGAGATCGCAAAAGGATTGGGAGCAAAAGTAATCCACAATGAATGGAAAGGTTTTTCGGAACAGAAAGACTTTGCCTTGAGAAGCTGCACAAATGAATGGGTTCTGAGTCTCGATGCTGATGAGGAAGTTTCAGAAGAGCTGAAAAACGAAATCACTGGCATACTTCAGGCAGACCCCTCGTTTGATGGCTTTTACATCCCCCGCAAGACTTTTTTTAACGGGAAATGGATAAAATCGTGCGGCTGGTACCCCGGATTTCAGCTTCGGCTGTTCAAAAAAAGCCTCACCAGACTTACTGATCGAAAAGTTCATGAAGGATTTGTCGTTGCCGGCGAGGTTGGCTATCTGACAAAGGATATACTTCACTACACCCATTTTGACCTTAAAAGCACCTTTGCAAAGATCAACAATTATTCCACTCTCGAAGCTGAAGAAAGCTATCTTACAAAGCGCTCCACACCTTTGAATTTCATTGTCAATCCTCTCGCAGCTTTCCTGCAGCATTACATCCTCCGCCGCGGTTTCACAGACGGAGTAGAAGGACTGATAATCTCAATACTTCACGCTCTTACAAATCTCCTCACCTATATGAAAATTTGGGAGATGAGGAGAGAGAAGAAAACCTAATAATTCATCAGCCTTGTCCAGGCAATATCGAGTTTTGTGTTAAAGTCTCCGAGATCTTTCAGCATGGTGAATGATTTTATCTGTTCGGGAGTGGGGAAGAGGAGTGAATTCTTTTTTATCTGTTCAGGGAGAAATTCGGCAGCACCTGTATTTGGCATCGGGTAGAGAACTTTTGCGATGTTGAGGGCGGTGTTCCGGGGTTCGAGAAGGAAGTTTATGAATTTGAGGGCATTCTGCCGGTTGGGTGCCTGAGCCGGGATGCTCATATTGTCGAGGAAGATATTGGTTCCTTCAAGCGGGGCGATAAAATCGAATTTCGGGTCGTTTTGCATAATTTTGAGGGCAGTACCGAGGTCGGTATGGGCGAGCCACACTTCGCCTGAGTAGAGATATTCCTGCACAACGCTGCTCTCATATTTCTTTAACAGCCTCTTTTGGTTTTTTAGCATTGTAAGAGCCCGTTCGAGATCGGCTTCACTTCTTTTTTCGATGTCCATCCCAAGATAATTATACACCACTGAGAAAACCTCTCTCATGTCATTCATCATGATGATCTTTCCTTTGAAGCGTTCATCCCAAAGGATACTCCACGATGCGGGCGGGTTTTTCACCATTTCCCTGTTGTAAACAATTCCCATGTAACCATATGCATAAGGGATGTGAAAATCACCTTTTGGGTCGAAATAACCCGATTTGAAAGAACGGTCGATGTATTTATAATTTGGAATTGCTGTCTTGTCAATTTTTCCCAGCATCCCTTTCTTTAACATGATATCCACCATATAATCGGAAGGGAAGATGAGATCGTATCCGTTATATCCCATCTGCAGTTTTGACAGCATCTCCTCGTTGTTGCTGTAATAATCGAGGTTTACCTTGATATCATATTTTGCTTCGAATTCATCTATTATTTTTTGATCGATGTATTCAGTCCAAATGAACACATTCACCTGCTCACGGTTGCCGAGCCAGAAAGAAACGGAGGCAATACCAAGAGTAAATATGATAAAAACGGAAACTATGTAGCGGGGTTTGATTTTTTCGAGCAGATTAGATTTTTGCAGAAAAAATGATGAGACAAGTGCGATGGAGGTCAGTATGATCAGAATTGTTGATACGGCATTTATCTCGGGAGTGATCGCAAATTTGATCATTGAATAGATTTTTACGGGTAGTGTGGATGCCCCCGTCCCTGCCGTAAAAAAAGTGATAATAAAATCATCGACACTCAAAGTGAAAGCAAAAATTGCTGCCGAGAGTACTCCCGGGTAGATGACAGGGAGTACAACTTTGAAAAATGTTGCGGAGGGAGTAGCTCCCAGATCAAGACTTGCTTCCTCGAGTTTAAAGTCGAAGTGATCGAGGCGGGCACCCACAATCAGAATCACAAATGAGACGGAAAACGAAATGTGAGATATAATAACAGTGGTGAGCCCAAGTCCCAAACCCAGCGCGTTGAAAAGTGTCAGAAGAGCCATTCCGAAAATAACTTCCGGAAGAATTACAGGGATGTAGATGAAATTTCTGAAGACTGATTTGAATTTGAAATTATATCGTGCCATCCCGTATGCAGCCAGGGTTCCAAGAATTGTAGAGAAAAAGGTGTTGGCAACAGCTACGATCACTGTGTTTTTTATTGCAGCCCAAAGTGAAATATTCTCGAATGCACTCCGGTACCACTTCAGACTGAATCCCTCCCATGATGTAATTCTGTTTGACTCGTTAAAAGAAAAAAACATTGTTATTATCACGGGAAAGAGAAGGAAGAGTCCAATGGCAAATGAAGTCAGGACAGTTCCTTTGGAGACTTTTATGCTCTGTTTTTCGAAGCGTTCTTCACCGGCGTTACCGTTCATTCGAATCCTCATCTTTTGAATATGGATTGAAATATTTCAGGTAGGCGGCGGTCACTATCACCACGAGGATAACAATTATCGAACTGAAGGCGGCACCGAGGGGGAGATTTCTTGAGTGAGAGAACTGTTGTGTGATCAGATTTCCGATCATATAGTTGTTGATTCCACCGAGAAACTCGGGGACGAGAAAATTTGTGAGAGTTGGAACAAACACAAATACGATTCCGGCTGCAAGTCCCGGAGCTGACCAGGGGACAATAATCTTCCAGAAAGTCTTTACTCTCCCCGCCCCGAGGTCCTGTGACGCTTCAATAAATGAGTGGTCTATTTTATCGAGTGATGCATAAACTGGCATTATAAGGAAAGGAAGGTTGATATAGACGAATGACAGGTAGAGAGAAAATGTATTGTTGATCAGAGCCAGGGGTTTATCAACCAGTCCGCACCAGATCAGGAAATTGTTTACAAGTCCGTTTTCACCGAGCAGAATTATAAACGAATAAACCTTTACGAGAAAATTGGTCCACAGCGGAAGTGTAATGCAAAAAAGTAAAAAGTACTTTAACCTGCTTCGTGTAAAACTCAAGTAATATGCGACAGGAAACCCGAGTAACACAGTGGTGACAGTTACACCTAAAGAAACCAGAAGAGATCTTACAAAAACTCCGAGATAAAGGGGTTCAAACACCTGACTGAAATTTTCGAAAGTGAATCCTTCCTTTATTCCACCGTATGCATCTTTTACCGCAAAGGCATATCCTGCAATGAGAAGAAGAGGAATAAAAAAGAAGATGAACAGCCAAAATCCCGGCGGTGCGAGATAAAAAAGGAAATCTCTTTTTTTAGTTTTCACTAACTATCCAACCTGAAGAGTCTTCCCACTTAAGGAAACACTGATCGCCGGGAATAATGGAGTTTAAGTTCTCACTGCCCGGGTGGCGATGAGATTTCACAAGAAGGGAGGTGCCGTTCCCGGTAACAAATTCGAAATCGATGGAATCACCGAGATAGACCCTGTGCTTTAGAACTGCCGGGAGGGAGTTTCCTGTTATTTCATCCGGACTTCTGGAGATCGAGATATTTTCGGGTCTCAGGCAAAAGTATGAACTGTTTCCAAGTCTGAAATCACCACCGGATTTGAAGTTGATAGTGTGGGTGTCGAAAAGTTTAATTTTATAGTGGTCATCAACTCTGCTGATTATCTCGGCGGGAAGAAAATTCATTTTACCTATAAAACCGGCGGTGAAACGGTCAGCAGGTTTTTCGTACAGAGCGGCAGGAGACGCCAGTTGTGAAATTCTTCCGTTGTTTATAAGTGCTATTCTGTCGGCAAGTGAAAGGGCCTCATGCTGATTGTGGGTGACATACAAAAAAGTGATTCCGAGGTTTTTCTGCAGATCAGTGAGCTCAATGAGGGTGCGTTCAGCGATTTTTTTATCGAGTGATGACAATGGTTCATCGAGGAGTAAAATTTTAGGGCGGTTTATGATTGCCCGGGCAACCGCCACTCTTTGTTGCTGTCCTCCTGAAAGGGTTGAAGGTAGTCTCTTCCCGAAACCCTGCAGACCGAGGGAATCGAGCGTCTGATTTACTCTCTCCCCGATTTCTGAAGCGTTGATTCTTTTCACTTTGAGGCCGTAAGCAACATTGTCATAGACCGAAAGATGTGGAAACAGGGCAAAATTCTGGAAGACGAGGTTGAAATCCCTTTTGTATGCGGGAAAGGAAGTGATATCCAGACCGTTTAATACAATTGAGCCTTTCGTCGGGGTCTCAAATCCTGCAATCATTCTCAGGAGGGTGGTTTTGCCACAACCACTGGGACCCAATAGACAGAAAAATTCACCCTCGTCTATCGTAATTGATATATTATCAACAACTGTTGTCTTTCCAAATGTTTTTGTAATGTTTCGTAATTCGAGCATCTTTAACGGGTTTACCTCGCTTGTATTGAAAAAAATTATTTCAAAAAAATCACTTTTGCAGTTTTCTTTTGCATTACACCATTTTCAGGGTAAAAGGAAATAACAACAGGATAAAAACCGGATGCCAGTCCCAAATTACCTGCATCAAATTCCACTTTATATCTCCCTTTTGTAACCTCGCCTGAGAAAAGTGTGGAAACGAGACTTCCGTCTGCGGAAAAGACGGAAATGTTTGCACTACCATTTCCCGGTATCTGATAATCAATATTAGTGACCGGATTAAACGGGTTCGGATAGTTGGAAATGAGGAGAATATCTTCAGGGAGGGGTTTCTCATCTTCGGTGGAAGTAAAGAGATTAATCGTGGAGTTAACCCAAAGGAGTCTACCATTAATCCAGTTTTTCAGGTAGTTGATCTCATCCTGATATGTTTGTCCCACATACCAGTTGGGCCAGATCCATTGACCAAGTATGGGCCATTTTTGGAAGTTGCGGGTTTGACTTTCGTTCAGATATGTCACCAGCGAATCTATTACACCAAAAATCCGGGTTTTATCGAAGGCTGTGTTTTTAAGTACAGCCCATCTTTCCTTCACTTTAGCTTTGAATCTTGGGGAGTCCTTAAATTTTTTCCACCAGAAGGGGACCTGGAAATAGTCATTGTAGAGGAAACTCGTATCGCCGGTGAGAACATCGAGCTGCCACCCGTTTCCGAGCCAGGCACTATAGTAGTTTGCATTTCCGAGGGAGTGGTTAAAATCCCATGCAGGACCGGCAAAAAGTTTCCTGTCCCTTGAGTCTCTGTCTTTGTACATAAAAGCACTCAAGCGGTATGCGTCCACATTCCTCGAAACTTCGCTGATGAGGAACATGTCGGCAAAAGAATTTTCATCAATAATTGAAGGGTAGCCATATAAGGAGTCCTCGAACTGAGGGGATGCCATGACGCCTTCAAAATTGGTTACGAACGCTCTTATGTAATTGATCTGCTGCGGGACAATATCGGAGGCTTTTGGTATGTGGAACTGATAATAAATTGACTGTGAGGCACCCGGGTAGGGAGGGTATGTTGAATACCAGCCTCCATTGTCTTCACCGTCAAGTTTGTCCACTTTAACGATGTAACCCCCTGTAAGGGCGTCACCCGTGATGTCAGTCGGGTTAAGTTTCTTAATCGGGACACGGTTGTTGTCGTTTTTAATTTTTTCCAACAGGAGGTATGTACCAATATACTCTCCATTCAGTACAAGTTCGAAATAGCGCGACCTTGAGGCATATCGACCGGTTTTTCTTGCCATATCATACACCAGGGTGTTTCGCATCAGGGTTTTGTCGTTGTACTCGGCATTAAAGACCCAGTCGTTTTCGGATGGCAAGCCGAGCAACTGTACATTAAGATTTTCCCCGGCTGAGTCTCTGGTCTCGACTGCATAGCCTTTTTTAGGGAACATCTGTGTGCTGGAGCCTCTGATTTCAATACCAATCTTACCGTTATAGTGATTTCGGGGATCGGTCATGTAATTGCGGACGCCCTCTCCATTATATATCACACCCATGTCGGCAGTTATTTTTTCATCATCAATAATAATCTGCCCGTTGGTATTGATAATTACGATGGGAAGATTGGATGATGTAAACTGTGCCTGTGCAAAAAACGGAAAGAGGAAAAGTAATACAAAGAATTTAATTATCGGGTTCAATTTAGTTGTATTTAATGGTTCAAAAATTGAATGATTTACATGGTAAATTAATTAAATAATATGATAAAAATCACTCAACAGGAGGGTTTGGAAAAATCTATTTGCAAGCCATGGAAATTTTATTTGTTTAATTGCCGGGTAAATGTTATTTTTATGTAGATTAAATCTAAATAATTTTAAGAAGAAGTGAAAAACAACCAGGCAACCGAGTTATTCAGAGACTTCCTCAAACGGGGGAGCAACAGAATAACACCCGAAAGATTTGAAGTTCTTGAAGCGGCATTGGAGTTCGATGGTCATTTCAGCGCCGATGAACTTTTTATATCGATGAAGAACAACCACTCGCATGTATCGCGGGCAACCGTGTATAATACACTCGAACTCCTCTGTCAGGCAGAACTTTTATCCCTCCGCAATTTTTCAAATAAAGTAAATTACTACGAAAGCAACTTCAAGAGACAGAATCACTTCCATCTGGTATGTATGGATTGTGGAAGGATCGTGGAATTTACTGACAACAGGCTCGAAGAGATGTCGAAAGAAATCGGTGAAAATCTGGGTTTTAAGACCTCGAGTTATTCCTACAACATTTTTGCCCGGTGTGAGAAAAAACCGGATTGCCCCTGGTATAATGGAAAAAAGAACGCTTGATTCTGCCCGTAAAGGGAAATATTTTACTGTGATGGCTCTGCCACACGGAGTGCTGAAAGTGCAGTTGATCAGATTTGGAATAAGCGAGGGAGACAGAATATTTTGTCTTGAGAGATTGCCGGGAGGCACTGTAGTTATACAGAAGAACCGTCAGGAGATTGCACTGGGATATGAACTTGCATCGCAGATATTAATTTCAGAAGAACTTTGACAATGAGAACAGAAGCCACGGGCATAAAAGTAAGCCCGAAAGATTTATTACAGACTCCAAATTTAAGCGAACCACTTGTAGAGAGAAAAAGGGTTGTCCTCGTTGGTAATCCCAATGTGGGCAAATCGCTTGTCTTCAATTATCTGAGTGGAGTTTATGTTGATGTATCGAATTTTCCCGGTACCACCGTATCAGTAAGTACGGGAACATGGAAAAATTATGAAATTCTTGATACCCCGGGAATATATGGTGTTTCATCATTTAACGATGAGGAGAGGGTTGCCCGGGATGTGATCATCGAAGCGGATATAGTGCTGAATGTTGTAAATTCACTCCATCTTGAAAGGGACCTCTTTCTTACAAAGCAACTGATTGAAATGGGAAAGAAGGTTACGATCGTTCTTAATTTCAGCGATGAAGTTAAAAGAAAAAAAATAAAAATAGATGCCGCCCGGCTGTCGGCACTTTTCGGTGTTGAGGTGATAGAGAGTTCTGCCGTCAGCAAGTCGGGTTTTGACCGTCTGCCTGAGGCAATTGAGAAAGCAAGAACGGGAAATGTCAGCGGTGAAATTACCGGAAGATTGAACCAGCACATCGTGAATAATCACGGCAGGGGAGTCGCTCTTCTCGTAGCTGAAGGTGATGAGGAAGTATCCGCCAAGTACGGCTTTGAATGTGGAAGTGCTGACGACCGTGAAGCCATTTATATTGAAAGAAGAAAAAGTGTAAATGAAATAATTGCCGATGTCGAGTATGAAGACACTTCAAAAGGGCGTTTTTTCAATATACTGGGAAGCCTTTCACTAAATCCCGTAACAGGAATACCGATTCTGGCGGTTGTACTGGTGGTTCTCTATTTTCTGGTTGGCGATTTGGTTGCACAGCGACTTGTAGGATTCACAGAGGACACGATAGGGAAGAGGTATTTTGAATTTTACACAAAGAGTTTTGTCGGTGAATTTACACCCGTTGATATTAAAGTAACCACCCTCGATCAGGATGGAAATGCAACAGGCACCAAAGAGTTTAATTTCAAAGAAGGAATCAAGTACGAACCGGAGCTGAAAAAATCATTTGAGGATGCTGCCGCAAACAAAGACACTCAGGTCGATTTTCATTTCAGCAATCCCATCGTAAAACTCTTCTTTGGTGAGTTTGGCGTTTTCAGCATGACAATTACCTATCTGCTGTTTCTTCTTTTACCCCTGGTGATAGCTTTTTATTTTGTCATGGCTATTCTCGAGGATTCAGGTTATTTGCCACGGCTTGCCACGATGATGGACCGGTCGCTCTCCAGAATCGGATTGAATGGAAGAGCGGTTATCCCGATTCTTCTCGGATTCGGATGCGTAACCATGGCAACCATTACCACCAGAATACTCGGAAGTGAACGGGAAAAAACCATCGCCACTGCGATTCTTCAATTTGTTATTCCCTGTTCTGCCCAGCTCGCTGTTATTGCAGTACTTGCAGGAACCGCCGGTCCTCAGGCAATGATGGTGTATGCAACGGTAATTGTAGCAATGATGATAACAGTTTCAACAGTTTTGCACAAGATGCTGCCCGGACAAAGCACTCCCTTGTTGATTGATTTGCCGATGATGCGTGTACCGAGGATAGACAATATTTTGAAAAAAACATGGTACAGGTCGACCGGTTTCATGAAAGAGGCAGCCTTATGGTTTTTCATCGGAGCGCTTGGAGTTGGAATTTTAGAGATAACGGGATTACTTGCAGTATTCACCAAATTCCTTGAACCGTTAACGGTTAACTGGCTGAAACTTCCTTCCGAGGCGTCTGTTGCCTTTGTGATGGGTACAGTCAGAAGAGATTTTGGAGCTGCGGGTCTGTTCGATCTGTCGCTTACCCCGATGCAGGTTGCCGTGTCACTGGTGGTGATTACTCTTTTTGTCCCTTGTATAGCATCATTCATGGTGATGTTGAAAGAGAGGGGCTGGAAAGAAGGCTTTACAATTTGGATCAGTGCATGGGTGATAGCGTTTTTTGTCGGCGGACTGACAGCAATGGTTGTAATTTAAATATGAGATGGCTTCTTTATGGTTAAATCCGAATATCCAATCTTCTGGGAAAAGGAAGATTTCAGTATCAAGATTTTTTGTTCAATTCCTGCCATTGCCACGGGTATTTTACTGCGAGCCGGTGAGACGAAGATAGTAATCGATCCAGGTGACGGGATACTTCGTGATCTTAATGAAGAACTTCACCCGGAGGAGATTTTATCGATCACAGATATTTTTATTACTCATGGTCATCATGATCATGTGGGTGGTGTATGGTCGTTGCTAACCTACCTTCGTGTTATGAGAAAACGCTCGCCAATGAACATCCACTATCCCGAAGGATGCTTCGAGATAGAAAGTATCTATAATGCATTCCGGACCGTTTACGGTCTCAGCACTTCCTACCCGATATACTTAAAGCCAATCATGGACTCGAAACGGTTCTCCCGTCACGGAGTATCAATCACTCCATTCCCCGTAAAGCACAGCGAAATGACAGGAAAAGGAAACGAAACCCGACTTGTGCCCGCCATCGGTTTTAAATTTGGATACGGCGGCAAGAAAATTTGCTACGGTGGTGATACTGCATACTGTGACGAACTTTTGCACCACGCCAAAGGAGCCGACCTTGCAATACTTGAAGCAGGTGAGGACGATGAAAGTGTACCGGGTATGCACATGACGATGGAAGAGGCTGAAAGAATCGGCAAAGCCGCCAAAGAATTTTTCCTTGTCCATGTCCCGCAATAAACCTTAATTTAAGGCTTATCTTAAAACTTTTTCGAACACAATCACAATCTACGAGGTTAATTAGATGAAGAGCATTCTGCTTTTACTGATATCAATGGTTATTTTCAATATCACTGCAACAGCCCAAAATGCCGACAGCATGGTTTTTAAAGGCGAGAAGAGACTAAAAAATATAAAAATGATCACTGACGGTGGTGAAAATGCAGAAGCCTATCTCTCGTTTGACAACAAAAAGTTGATATTTCAGGCAAAAACCAAGGGGATGGAGTGCGATCAGATATTCACAATGAATATTGACGGCACAGATAAGAAAATGGTTTCCACGGGTCATGGCAGAACCACCTGTTCTTATTTCATGCCCGGAGATGAATCAATTATCTATGCCTCCACACATATGGCAGATGCCAAATGCCCTGCCAATCCCGATTTTTCAAAAGGTTATGTCTGGAAACTTTACGATTCCTACGAAATATTTATTGCCGATAAAGACGGCAAAAACATCCGTCAGGTAACCAGCAATGACTCTTATGATGCAGAGGCAACAGTTTCGCCTAAAGGGGATAAAATAATTTTCACATCTCTCCGCGATGGTGATCCTGAACTGTACATCATGGACATAGACGGCAGCAACCAGAAGAGGCTCACTTTCGAAAAAGGATATGACGGCGGTGCATTTTTCTCCGGAGACGGTTCCAAAATTGTTTACAGGGCAAGCAGACCTAAAACTGAAAAAGAACTTAAGGATTATGACGAACTTGTAAAGGAAAAACTTGTAAGACCAGGAGCACTCGAGATATTTGTGATGGATGCTGACGGCAAAAACAAGGTTCAGGTAACGAATTTTGGCAAGGCAAGTTTCGCTCCCTTCTTCCATCCCGACGGTAAAAGAATAATTTTCTGTTCAAACGCTTTAAGTAAAGACCCGAGGAACTTCGATCTATACCTGATCAATACTGACGGCACAGGTCTCGAACAGGTTACATTCAACGAATCTTTTGACGGATTCCCCATGTTTACAAAGGATGGTAAACACCTCGTATTCGCCTCCAACAGATTTAACAAAGAAAAAGGTGATACAAATGTATTCTTTGCCGACTGGGTTGATGGAGAATAACAAGTGAGACCCGCAGCCAGAATACTCTTATTCCTTTTCCTTTTATTTGCCGGGACTCTCTATTCTCAGGATTCCGTAAATCTTGCTTTTTTCTCTCCAAAGGCAGAGTATGAGCAGCTTGACAAGAGAAAAGATGACAAGTCGACGATTATCAACAAACTTTTCATCTATACTCCGAAGGAATACAGGAAGAACAATACCAAGTATCCACTCGTTTATCTTCTTCACGGCTGGGCGGGTTCGTCTTATGACTGGAAAGTAAATTATGACATTCAGAAACTTGCTGACTTGTATAAGATGATCATCGTACTTCCTGACGGCTACTATGATTCCTGGTATGTGAACAGCAGTGACAGAAAAGAACTGCAGTATGAGAGTGCATTTTGGAAAAGGGTTGTCCCTTTCATCGAGAGCAAGTACCGGGTCGATGAAAAAAACAGGTTTATTACCGGCTTGAGTATGGGTGGACATGGTGCCATATCGTTTTATCTTAAAAAGGAAGGCTATTTCAAGGCTGCCGGATCGATGAGCGGAATATTGGACATCACCAAATTTTCCGGGAACTGGGGAATTAAAAAGAGACTCGGCGACTATGCAAAAAACAAAAAGGTTTGGGAAAAGAATTCGGCGATCCACCTTCTGAAAAGTTTCAAAGGGAAGAAAGATAACCTGAAAATCTTCATTACCTGTGGTAAAAAGGATTTTGCTTTTGGAGTCAATTCCTCCTTTGCAAAAGAGGCAGCAGCCAGAAAGATTCCGCATATAAACCTGGCTGATTCCGGAGACCACAACTGGGAATACTGGACGAGCCATGTGGAAAAACAGTTCCAGTTTTTTAGTCTCGTCTCGCAGAACAAATCGATGAAAGATATAAAGAAGATACTGAAACTGTAACTTCTCACTTTAAAACCGGAAGAAGAATTGACTACAGTATTTAATCAATTCTTCTTCCCGGATCTCAAAATAAATCCTGCAACAGCTTTTACCTCACGGATAATACAATCGGGAGCCGGGACCCAAGGGTAAATCCAGGGCCACCCATCCCACGAGCAACAACGACCAGATTATGAAGAATACCACGGTATAAGGTAACATGGTGGATATCAATGTCCCCAATCCGGCATTCTTGTCATATTTCTGAATCATTGCTATGATCAGGGCAAAATATGACATCATGGGTGAAATTACATTCGAGACGCTGTCACCCACTCTGTAAGCTGCCTGCGTAAATTCCGGGGAATAACCCAGCAGCATAAACATTGGAATGAAAACAGGTGCCATTATTGCCCATTTTGCTGAAGCTGAGCCCATGAAGAGATTTAGTATTGCAGTCAGAATAACGAATGAAATCATCAGGGGAATCTCACCGAGATTAAGTGACTTCAGTACAGTGGAGCCTTCAACGGCAATTATCAAACCAAGATTTGTTTTATTGAAATATGCAACAAACTGAGCCGCAAAGAAGACCAGCACAAGGTATGATCCGAGTGTTTCCATCGATTTACTCATCCCTCTCATGGCATCGGAATCACTCTTTATCGTTTTTGCAGCGATTCCATATGCAAGACCTGCGAGTCCTCCTCCAATAAAAATGATTGCTACAATTCCCGACATAAAAGGTGATTTTAGAATATCGTTTGTCTTTGGATCGCGAAGATACCCGTTTTCAGGAACGAGCCCGGCGATGATCACCAGTGTAAGAATAAAAACTACAGCAGAAGCCGACCATAAACCTTTTTTCTCGAGAGATGTTAGAGGTTTAAGTTCTTCAGGTTTTTCGTCTCCTGTATATTTCCCGAGTCGTGGGGCAACAAGTTTTTCTGTCACCCAGGTTCCTGCTGCTGCAATAATGAATGTCGAGACTGCGAGGAAGTAGTAATTTGCTGCCGGGTTTACAGAGTAGTTGGGTTCTATGATATGGGCTGCCTCCTGAGAGAGACCGGCGAGCAGGGGATCGATTGTGCCAAGAAGGAGATTGGCGCTGTAGCCTCCGGAAACTCCCGCAAAAGCGGCTGCGATTCCGAGAACAGGGTGTCTTCCCACAGCGAGAAAAATAATAGCTGCTAGGGGAATCAGAAGAACATATCCCACTTCACTCGCAGCATTTGACATCACACCGCAAAAAACGATTACAAAAGTGAGGATTTTTGCGGGTGCTTTTATGACAATCAGTCTCAATGCGGTGCCCATCAATCCGCTCCCTTCTGCAACTCCAATTCCAAGCAGTGCTACGAGCACCGTACCGAGCGGCGCAAAAGAGGTAAAATTATGAACCATCGAAGTAAGGATGTAATGAAGACCTTCAACCGAAAGGAGGTTGACGGGTTTAATCATCTCGTCTTTTGCGGGATGTTGAACCTCAAGCCCAAGCCAGGAAGCCACTCCGGAAGCGGCTACGATAAGAATGGCAAAAATCAGAAAGAGTGTTGCAGGATGAGGAAGAAGATTTCCCCCCTTTTCAATGATATTCAGGAATTTATCCCAAATACCCGCGTTAGCCGGTTTTGTTGACATAGTACTCCGAAAGATTAACAGATGTAGAAAGCTCTACATTATTAATTTATTTCGGAGAAAATTAGTTCATTAATAAAAATTATTTTTTATGTAACGGCAATGAGATAGAGACAGTTGTGCCTTCTCCCGGTTCGCTTTCAATTAATATCGTACCACCCTGTATTTCAACAAAATCTTTTGTGAGGAGCAGACCCATACCCGAACCCTGTTCCTTGTTCGTACCGGTGGTTGAGATGATTGACTCCATTTTAAAGAGTTTTGTAAGATTCTCGGCAGTTATTCCCATGCCACTGTCTTTTATCACAAGATTCACGAAATTGCCCGCCAGCCCGGCTGAGATCCTGACTTCACCTCCGTAATATGTAAACTTGATCGCATTCGATATAATGTTTCTTAAAATCATATCAAGCATGTTTCTGTCGCAAATTATGCTGACACCCGGTTCAACCTCGTTCAGCAAGGTGATGTTTTTTTTAAGGGCACTGGTTTCACTCGCGAAAACCACATCCCTGACAGCATCTCTTAAATTGGTTTCTGAAGGTTCAAACTCCAGTTTACCCGACTGAATTCTTGTCCAGGTAAGGAGATTTTCGATGAGGGCGTAGATTACCTTTGCAGATTCGTAAATACCTGAAGAGAATTCCCGGATTTCATCAGAATTGAGCTCATTATAATAGTTGTTCATCATCTCTGATAAACCAATCAATCCTGTAAACGGGGACTTGAGGTCGTGAGCGAGGATTGAAAGGAATTCATCCTTGGAATGATTTGCAGCTTTCAGTTCCTGTTCCGACTGGCGCAGGGCATCCTCGACGAGTTTCAGGGTCGTGATGTCCTGATTTGAAGCTCTTCTGCCGTAGTTTTTACCGTCTTTATCTGTGATGATGAGGGATTTGTGGGCTATCCACTTGATTTCGCCACTTTTGGTAACGATTCTGAATTGTCGCATAATCGGTTCAGTGGAATCGAAACCTGACTCGATGTCCTTCCAGATTTTTTCTCTGTCTTCGGGGTGAATTATTCTTCTGAGCAGTGCAGGGTCGTTCTCAAAATCCGAGGCTTCATATCCTGTTATTCTTTTTGCAGAGGGAGAAACATAGTTGAATTTGTTCATGTCATTCAGCCAGTATTCGAAATCGAACGAAAAATCTGCGAGCATCTGAAACTTTGCTTCACTGGCTTTCAGTTCCCTGTGCTGTTTGATGAGAGTGAGGTGTGCATTTATTCTTGCGTTAAGCTCATCGAAGTTGATCGGTTTGGTAACATAATCAACACCGCCGGCTTGAAATCCTTTAATCTTGTCGATTGTATCAGTCAGGGCGGTCAGGAAAATTATGGGGATATCCTCAGTTTCTTCCATTGCCTTGACAATCCTGCAAACCTCAAAACCGTCGAGGCCCGGCATTTTGATATCGAGGAGGATGAGATCAGGTAAAAAAGTTTGAAGCATCTGAAGTGCTTCATTGCCCGATTGTGACTGGGTTACCTCGTATCCTGCCTGTGTCAGTCTGATAAGAAGGTACTTAAGATTTGTTGCATCATCATCAACAACAAGAATTTTTGAGCCGCTATGATTGTACTGTTTCAAGTGAATTCAACAATTAATGGTTAATAGCTTTTTATATTTACGAAACATAGGTTAAATTACAAAGAAAATTAATAAAATTTCTAACAAAAACAGATATCGCCATCAAAATTTTTGCAGTAATTCCTGTTCTCGACGACCATCTTTCCCTAAAAACTTTATTAAACAACATTCTTACGGAAGAAAACACCGGTTATCTTACTTCGGTCGTGGTTGTATCAGGCTCGAAGAACAAGGAAATCGAGTGGACAGTAAGCCAGTCAGTCTCTGACGGGATTGAAATTGTTCTGTTGGAAAATCCTGCAAGATACACCCCCCATGCGTTGAATATTGGTGTCCGCTATGCTCTCGACCACGGGGCTGATCTGGTACAGATGCTCGGAGCACACAGCAGTCTGAATCCCGGTTACTTCAGAAATCTGGCTCTGGTTGCCGAAAGGGACAAAGAGGTATCGATATTCTCACCATGTTACGATTTTCCAAAAGCTGAGAGCATGATAGAACGGTCGATTCAGTTGTTTCATCTTTCGAGACTGGGAAGGAACTGGCAAAGGATATCCGGAGTCTCAAAACCTGTTCCCGGATTTGGGAGTGGTGCCTTTGCCGTTCGTAAGGAGGTTTTCGATTCGGTCGGTTTGTTCGATGAAAAATTTATCAGGAACCAGGACAATGAATTTTATCACAGGGCGGAGAAAAAAGGGTTTAAGGGATTCGCCTATCCTGAACTGGTTTACTATTACAGAACCAGGAAAACCCTGATAAAACTAAAGAAGCAAAACTTTGACTACGGGAAGTATTTCGCACTTGATCCCCTCAGTCACAGTCTTAAACAGGCTGCTCCGGCACTCTTCTATACTTTGCAGATTTCTTTGCTGTTGTTAACAGGGATACTTCATTTTTTCAATTCTTCACGCACCGCATTGTTCACCATCGGTTCGTTCATGATGATTCTGGGGATTTATCTGACGGCGGTTATGGTGGAAAGTTTCAGCAAGTTTCTGAAATACGGGCTGCCGGCGGTGAGCCTCCCGTCAATTCTTATTATGATGCATTTCTATTATGCTATGGGGAGCTTTTCGGGATTTCTGTTTGGATTTGGCGGGTCTTCCGGTAAAAATAAACAATCACCATAAAGCAAACCCAGAACGGAAGGTCGACCATCAGCCATCCGTGAGTAAGAATTCCTATTGATTCGAAGACTGACCTCGCAAAAAGTCCCACACCTACTGACAAAGATGCGGCAACCAGAATAAAACCATCCCTGTCCGTATTTCGTAACCCTTTCATTGCCCTTACAGCGAATAGAATGAACATTCCCGGCAGCCAAAAAGCTGAAAGAAGTCCGGGGAGACCGAGTTCTGTCTGTCTGAAGAGGAAAAAATTATGGGAGAGACCGCTGTCACCTGCTTCTTTGTAAAGACTTTTTATCATCATTTCCGCATAGCTTCCTTCTGAGGCGGTCATGTACTTGAAGAAGTAGTCCTTAAACTGGTCAGGACCCGTGCCAAGCAGAGGATGGTCTTTGATGGATTCCCACGACATAGCCCACAAATGATCCCTTACATTCAAAAATCGCTCAAAACGGAGCATCAGCGAAAGAAACTCGTTAACGGGAGGAATGAGGAAAGCAGCCAAAACAAGCACGATGACTCCTCCGAAAAAATGGAACCTGTATTTTGGGAAGACTATCAAAAAGAATGTAATACCACCGGCGAAGGCAGCGAGAAGTGCGGCTCTGGAATTTGAAATCAACAATGCCAGGGAGAGTGGCAGAAGAATTGCCAGGAGAAATCCCCTTCGCTGCATGTTCCGGTTATTTTTCAGGAAGAAATATGCCACGATAATCAGGAAAGAGACAGCGAGAGTTACACCCGAAAAATTTATATTTATATTCGTAAAGAGCCCGCCAAATCTGCTTGGTCCCTCCAGCAATGTATGTGCCGAGATACCCCCCGCAAAAATGGAATAGAGTATTGCAAATCCGTTGATCAAACCTGTGAGCAGGACGGTAGCCTGCAGGAGATACACATCTTTCAGGCTTTTTATATTCATGAAGATCAAAAACGCAAAAACAAAGAATACTGCCTGACGAAATGCCGCTGACAGTCCTTTTATTGGATTTATCGATACAAGAGAGGAAAGTACAATAAAAAAGAGAGTGAAAACTGCAAACAGGATTATCCCCCGGGGGATTTTCATCCGCTCATGCTTTTCCGGATCATCGAATGCAAACCATGCAAGAGATGCGAGTGACCATACGATTACTGCCACACGGAACGAAGGATCGAGTGTGCTGCTGGTAAGAAAGAGGAGAAGCATGACCACTACAAGATTAAACTCTCGACCTCCCGCTTTAATAAGGGCGTAGAAGAGAACCGCCCCGAGAAGAACCGGGACTGCCATTGCAGGCATAACTGCTGACACTGCAGCCGTAAGCAGCAAGGCAAGCAGGAATCCTGTGTCAGAGTTCTTGATTTCTGTAAGTGACCTGAGAATCAGAGAGTTTTCCAAAAAAATAAATTGTAAAGTGTGAATTTAACAATAAGCAGGAAAAAGGAGAGGGGATTTGTTGTTCCAGGGGAGCGGGGTGAAAATCAGTTGTTTCCGAGGATATCCACTTTCACATCCACCACACCATCGGCGAGCATGTCAATCGATTTTGCAGCTATGTATGAAAGGTCGATTTCCCTGTCCCTTCCGAAGGGTCCTCTGTCGTTTATTTTTACGACGACACTTTTCCCGTTTTTCAGATTTGTAACCTTCACAAGGGTATTGAAGGGAAGATCTTTGTGTGCAGCGGTAAACTTGCTTTTTTTGTAAATCTCACCACTTGCAGTCTTTTGGTTCTGAAATTTATCGGCATAATAAGTTGCTTTCCCTGTAAATGTTGAAACGACCTTCAAATCGAAGGAGGCGGGATTGCTTTCAGGATTGTTTACCTCGATGTCGGGTTTGTTCCTGTTGTCGGGTATTCGTACCGTGGAGGCACAGGCAGTGATAATAAGGGAAGAGGCGAGAATAACCCCGCCTCTTAACAAATTATTTTGTAGTGAGTTTAAAGACGCCATCCCAGTTCTCATCAGGAGGTGATTCAATATAGTGTTTCGACCTTTCGATGTAAACCTTTGAAGGTCCGTCATCAGGTTTGGTTTCGAGAGCCTTGTTGAAAAGTTCGAGTGCGCCTTCGAAGTCACGAATACGATATTTCGACATGGCATCACAGTAGTGTTGCATCGCCTTTTTTGTCTCCTCATCAATTTCAGCACCGGCTTCGGCAACAAGTTCATAGACTTTAACTGGCAGGGTTTTGCCTTTTACCACGAGCCGGTCGAGTTCACGCGTCATGAACTCCTTGTTGACGAGTTCAAAGGTTGACTCGCTGATCATGATGTGGGTGCCATAGGCTTTGTTTGCTCCTTCGAGCCTGGAAGCGAGGTTCACATTGTCACCCATTACGGTGTAATCGAATCTTTGTGTGCCACCGACATTTCCAACAACCATGTCACCTGTGTTTATACCGATTCTCACATCAATAATCGGCTGACCTTCCTCTTTCCACTTTTTCTGCATCTTTTTGATGATTTCCTGCTGGGTAAGAGCCGTTTTGCAGGCGAGTTGGGCGTGGTTCTCAATCGGAATCGGAGCTCCCCAAAAAGCCATCACGGCATCGCCGATATACTTGTCGAGAGTCCCTTTGTTTGCAATAACAGTTTCAGTCATCGCACTGAGATACTGGTTCAGGAATGCCACCAGCTCTTCCGGTTCCTTGTTCTCGGAGAAAGTTGAGAATCCTGCGATGTCAGAAAAGAAGACCGTGACAAATTTTTTCTCACCGCCAAGTCGAAGTTTATCGGGATTGGCAATCAATTCATCAACCATCGATTTATCGACATATTGTGAAAACATTCCTTTGATCTGTGTTTTCTGTCTTCTTTCGAGGATGAAGTAGTAGGCTGTACTCGAAAAATAACCGAGGATGATTCCGAGGTCAATTCCAACATACGAGAGGAGGAGTTTCTGATTGATGAAAAGAAAGTTAGAGAGCTCCCTGATTCCAAAAACCAGAAGAAAGACAAGCAAGACGCTTCCGATCTCGACGATCCAGCTCATTCGAAGTTTCAGATCTCTCAGAGATGAAGTCAGGAAAAAACTGATCATTACAAAAGCAATTATCAGGAGAACTTCAGCCCAATAGGGAAACTTGTTGATGTAGTTTCCATCGATAATGTTTTGGATGACATTGGCGTGGAACTCGACACCGTAGATAGTATTGCTTCCGCCTTTCTCATCAGTGGACAATGCAACGGGAATAACATCACGATCCTCCTCGAGTGTGGAGCCGATCAGCACTATCTTATCCTTGAACATCCCCGAATGGAGCAATCCCGAAGCAGGGTCATCCCAAATATTCAACGAAGTACCGTATTCAAGTTCCTCAGCGGTGTTGAAGACTGAATCATCAAGTACATCTATAAAATCAACATGCTTGAATGTGCGGGATGAACCGTATAGGTTTACCAGCATTGAAACATCGTCGTATTTTGGAATCAGATTTTTCCCCAATTTAAAGTGGTCACCTGAAAGTTCGGAAATGGTAAGCGGAGAGAGACCGAACCACTTGTTTAACACTGCAAATGAGAAAGTGGGGACACTTTTTTTGGAGGTCTGGGAATAGGCAAAGGGGTAGTAACGGCGGTGAACACCATCGTTATCTGCTATCACCTGCACGATTCCGATCGAACTGTCGACGGGGAAAAGGAAACTTCCGTAGTCTTCCTTCAGGTTTTCGACCTCAACCTGTACATTGCCTCCGGTGTTTTTGTTCTCGTCGAAAGTCTTGCCGGCGACCACCACATTGTGTTTGGCGAGAATGGCATTTATCAATGTGGAGTCATCTTCATGGGAGAAGATGCTGGAACTTTCCATAAGAAGGTCGACGCCGATCGCTTTTACACCGGCATTATTCAGGTTATTAATTACACGGGCGAAAAATTCACGGGGGTAGGGCCATTTTTTATACTTTTCGGGCATGCCCTTAAAAGTATTCCGGGTTATCTCGAGTATAATAACATTAGAGGTGCTGTCCTTGAACGGGACAGCACCTCTTTTTGTAAATTTCTCATCAATTTGCTTAAGTTCAAGCTCTTTGATGGGCTTTATTGAGATAAAAAAGTCACCCGTGAGAAGAATTGTCAGAAGTGCAACAACTGCTGCTGTGGCAAGTTTTGTTACGAAACCTGACTTGTTTTTCCTGGGTTGCATCTTACCTCAATTCATATCTTGTTGTTAATCCAATGATAGAATCATTTGCTATCGGAATTGTGACATTTCTTACAGGGTCAATTATATCACCACTGTTCAGTATGTATCTTACCTGTAACTGCAGAGAGAAATTCTGAAGCACATAATAAAGAGCGCTCACATCGATTGCTGTTCTTTTTGCATCTCCGAAAGTGGGGGAGACTGAACCGTTTAGAACGAGCTTATTCTGCATGAGATAATATTTTGCTCCGGCAACAAGTGAAGTGATGTTAAAGTTGACTGTCGGTCTTCCCGGTCCTTGAACAATCTCGTTATTACTCATATTGAGATTCAGGAACGACTGTAAATATTTACTCCACTCGGTCGAGTAGTTAAGACCAAGCATTGTATTGTTCGCATCAAACTGGAAAATAGTGTTGTCTTTTCTGCTCGAAATTGAGGCATTTGCAGAGAGATTGTGGTTGTACCCGGCGAAGAATCTGTAAGTTACCTGCAATCCGAATCTGTTTGTATAGTCATCAATACCGTAAGTTCTTCTTTGAAGATCCGGGTCGGTACTTAGGATTCCATTGTTGTTTTCATTTCTGGAGTAGGAAAGTATGATTCCGGGCAGATTGAAAGCGGGGTAATATGATACTGATGCATTAAAATTGGTGAATTTGGTTGTCGCAAATTTGGTCTTGTTTCTGTTGTCTTCGAGTCTCTCGTATCCGAGGGAGAGGAACATCTTGTTGTCGAGCAGAGAGACACGGTCGAAAAGATTAAATCCGGAGACATCGGTTCTAAGATAATTATTACCGAAGGAGATGTAGTCGAATCCTCTGCTTATGTATGAACCTTTGAAAAAATTGTTGAAATAATTGAGTGAAAGGCTTACTTCATAAGCAAGGGAAGAAAGTTCATCCGGTTTCAATGGTGAAAGGAACTGGTTGAAAGTGATGAACCGGCTGATGATGTCTTTAATATCCTTTATCTGACCGGCATTACCACTGAATGCACCGCCGGGACCAAAAACCTTGTCAATAGTCGTGTCGGCAATGTTTCCCGTGGTGATATCCTTGTTGACGACGGAGAAGGCTCCCTGAGCATAGAGTTGAATTCTGTTGTCGTCAAGGTTCAAAGCAAAGTCAGCGCCTGCAACCACATTTTCCTGAGGTTGTTTTGTATACTTTGCAGTAGCAATATCATCCTTGGAATGAAGATAGGTAAAACCAAGTTTAAAGGTTTCTCCTGCAGTAAAGTAAGGATTTACAGCAAGAACATCCCTTTTGAATGTTCCCTGATTAACCCTTGCGATTCTTCCGTCAGGGAGTCGCTGGATATCAGAGCCCAGAAGAGATGTGTTTGGAGGTAAAATTTCGACAATCCCTCCGTCTATTCCACGGTTTATCTCGCCATAGGAAGCCTGAACATTAAAGAAACCTGCATGCACGCTTCCGGTTATACCTCTGACTCTTTTACCGTTCATGATCAGTGACTGATATCCGGGTGTATAATCTCCACCGATTACTCTGAAATACTCGTTGTAAATTCCGAGTTTATACCTGTTGTACGGCTGAAAGTAATCTTTTTCTTCAGAAGTGGCGTAAACCTGCAGATCGGCATCAAATGCACCATAGGTGGCTTTACCATCGATGGAGATGTTATTGTACCAGTTGTTCACTTCTCTTACATTTTCGTTTCGGGACTCACCTCTTACATTCAGGAAATATTCAAAAGGTGTGCCCTGAATTCTGTTACCGGCTTTTTCCTTTACTTCAAAACCGGCAGAGTAGGCATGGTAGGCTGAACCGTCTTTTTTGTAGAGTTCCACTCTGAAAGAGTTCAAACTTCCGGTTTTAAGATTTGAAACGAGCTTGTCACCGGCAAGAATAATAAGATCTTCGGCGATAAAAAGCTGATCTGAGAGATCGACTCCATTAACGAAAAAACGGGTTTTACCTTTGTCAACCTCATCGCTGGCTTTCAACAGCGAAATGGTTACCAGAGCCTCATCGGTCGTCATTGGTGTGCCGGGTTCTGGGTTAAGGAGTAAAACTTCACTGTCTTTCGCTGACTTTGGTTGAACCTGTACATTCAGATATGACTGCATGACAGCATCGACAGGATAGGTTTCTTCACCACCGCTTCTTATTTTGATTATAAAATAATATTCGAGAGACGGCAGTCTTATTTCGTCAGCACCCAGATTTATGCTTGCACTACCACCCGAAAGGTCCATCTCTTTTTTAATGAATTCTGTTGTGCCAAATACACGATAAGCTATCGTGATATCAGAAATTTCGCTGATATTGGTCAGGTCCGCTCTTATGGTGAGATCAGAGCCCTCTCTGGCATCCGTAAGTGACACACTGGTCACAAAATTGCTTGCCTGTGCAAAGATAACTACAGGCAGGAGCAAAAAGAAACTGATTTTGAAAAAGTAATTTAACATTCTATTAAACCTCCGGGATATTGATGAAACGGGAGTTGGGTAATTTCTTTAACGGTTCATGGAATTTACAAAATAGCTAAAAAAAAACAAAAAATAAAAGCCGCTTTTACATGGTTCTAATATGAAAAGCGGCTTAATACTGAAAATATATTCTTTAGTTTTCCAGATATTCGATTACGATGTCACCTTGTGGTGTTTTTATCACCACTTTTTTGACATTTGACCTGTTCGAATTCTCGAATCGTTTTTTCTCGGAGTCCGTCATTTCTCTCGGTTTAAATGACCCTTCCGGGGTTACTGTAACAGTCTGGTTCTCTTTCAAATCTCCCGATTCCTGTCGTCCAAGCTGGGCTTCGCAGAAGAGTTGTCCTTCTTTCAAATCGACATTTGTAGTGTCGCTACCCACTCCAAAGAGGAGCCATGTACCGCGGACCGAAGCCACGAGAGTCGGTGATTTGAATTTGAAATCCTGCTGATCCTGTTTGGTTACAGAGGCATTTACGGCTCCTTTATCAACATCTACTGTTTTGGAGACATTTTTGTCTTTCTTGAGGGTTGATATTTTAACCTGTGAATTCTCTCTTACCTTAAGCACCGAGTTATCGGTAAACTTGACAACGACGAGAGATTTCCCTGAAGTCTTGATCATATCTTCAGAGTTGAGAGCCTGTCCAACTTTCAAATCGGTCCACTTCCCTGAAGAAGTCTTGTATTCGGCGGCGTTAACAACCTTCGTAACAACAGCAGCAGGTGCATTAACCTCTTCGGTTGCTCCCGAGAAGAAGAAAACAGCAACCACGAGTATGGATAAATTTAGCAGATATTTTTTCATATTTAACTCCCGGAACCTTCGAGACGGATATTGATCAGCATATCCGGGTTCGCAATTATCATGTTTAAGAGATTAAGGAATTCGTTCAAATTCAGGTTTTGTCCACCATCGCCCTGATAACCGGTGATTGAGGCTCCATACTGTGTAAGGAACTGCTGCAACTCGGGAGTAACCAGGTTTGGTGGCAGGAATGACAGAAGATTCATTATCAACTGTGAAACAACTGATGACTGGGGATTATTAACATTCCTGATCTGGAAAAGGATTATGTTACTGTTCAATTCCTGATTTGTACCTGCTCCGGGAATGATTGCCGTTACTCTTACAACAACGAAGTCACCCGGTCTCCAGGGGTTTGCCGACTGGAGTACTGAAAGGTCATTCAGTTGAGTGACAGGTCCGACATCAACATTATTGATACATGGAGTACCGTCTTCAATTGCTGATTCGAGCGAAGGTGGAATGGATGTCAGTCTGACGGCTTTAATTCTGTAAGACTGTGCACCGATTACCGGGTTCCATGATGCAGGCACACTGTTTTCGCTGTAAGACATCAACTGTACCGGAGAGATAAGAGCGAGGGTTGCTGCAGGGTTTGTGAAATCCCTGGTTTCTGTATCTGAAGCAAGTAGAACACCTTGTGCATTATAAAGTTCGATGGTAATTCTGTAGCTTCCTACCGGCACACCTTTTTTAAGAGCCTCGTCGATGAGGGTTTTGTTGGAATTTTCTTCCTTGACGGTAATCTCCGAATTACACAATTCGTTGCTGTAGAAATCCCTGATCGTGAAATTATCGCTGGTCATTCTATAGACTTCATCGTAACTTGTCTGATCAATTTTTTTCCAGGAGAAGAAAGCTTTTATGAAGCCCTGCTGACCTTTAGGATCAAGCCTAACCTGAAACACTTCCGGTGCTCCGCACAGATCTTTTGCATTAATGAATTGTGTAAGATCTACTGTTGGCAGCGGATTGAGTATCTGTATATCGACTCTTGGTGCCTGCGCTGCCGCGGACAGAGTCATAATTACAGAAAAGATGAATATAGCCACTCGATTTCTCATGGGTCCTCCGTTGATAAATAAACTTAAGGGAAACTTTTTGCTCGTAGAAATGTAATAGAGTTTGAATTCTAAATAAACTTTATTAAATTGAATTCTAAATTACTCCATCTACGATCAAAAGGAAATAATTAGAATCTCTGTTGTTAAAATAGTCTTTAATCTTTCCTTGATCTGTGATTTAGGCACTTCAAAACCGTTTAATTGCTTTGGATCACAAATTAAGGTAAAATCAAATCTTGTATTACTCAATTTAGTAAAAAATCTGAAACTTTTCCAACATGAAAAAAATTTTCTTTTTTATTCTGGTTTTTATTCCCTTGCTCGAAGCACAGACGGGAGAGGCGGGGAAACTTGTTGACAAGGGTTATGCACTCCTCGAAAAATCGTCGTGCAAGGATGCCGAGAAGGTTATTTTTGAGGCTTTCAAGGTTTCGGAGAAGGAAAAAGACAACTACAACAAAATACGGTCGGTAAAGTTACTCGGAACACTTTATTACAATTACAGGGAGCTGGAGGCTGCTGCAAGTTTTTACAGACTGGCTGTAAACCTTTTGAATAAAGCTTTTAACCAGCCGTTATCGGGCGAAATTGAGACTGAACTCTACAATATAAAAAACAATCTTGCTATCACCCTGATGGAGACCGACAGAAGATCAGCGTATGCCGGAAAGATTACCGAAGCCGAAAATCTTTTTATGGAAGTGCTCGATTTTTATGAGAAAAAGGGGAATAATGACGGCAGACTCTCTGTGCTTCTGAATCTCGGAATACTTTACAGACTTGATGCATCTGCCGATCCTGACAACAGCGATTACAATCAGGTGCTGAATGACGCTTTAACCACCCTGATAAAAGCAAGAAACCTCTCCGTTTCCACACTGGATGAAAACCTGAAGACAAATATTTTGTTTAATCTTGGCATTTCATTTCAAAGTACCGGACAGCTTGACAGTGCCGCAAAAAATATCGAGATGAGTATCGAGGGATATAAAAAAAGCGGTAATAATTACTGGAAGGCGATAGCATCTCTGAGACTCGGTTACCTTTATCTTGAGATGTCGGACAGAAAAGAGAACGGTGAAATATTTCGCAATAATGGAATTAATTTATTAAATGAGAATCTCGCAGTTATAGAGGAGTACCGCTCCAAACTGGATGACGAACGGGGGCGGGCAGTATTTCTTGACAATCTTACTTATTATTATGTCCTCCTGATCAACGAACTCTATGAGAACAAAGATTTTGAAGCTATGTTCAATCTTGCGGAGAAGGTGAAATCCAGATCCTTCATTGACATGTTGTCCACCAAAGCATCCGGAGTGGAGGAGAACCTCCCCGCTGAATTAAAGGAAGTGCTGTCGAGGAAAAGCGAGATCGAAACAGTTTTCAGGGATTCGTTGTGGTTATATTTTGAAGAGGACAAAATCGGCAAATTTACCTCCCTTCTCGATGAATACTCAAAAATCTATTCGAAGAAGGAGGAATTGCAGCCGGATTTGAATCTCCTTGTAAGCGAAGAAACGGTTAAACTGAAGGACTTCCAAAAGCTGATCGATGAAAAAAGTGCCGTTGTCGAATTCTTTATTGGAAGGAACGCATTTTACACATTTCTTGTAACCCGGAATTCGATCACGGTTTCCAGATCCAAACAAAGTCCAAGGGAAATCGATTCACTCGTCACGAAAATTATTACTGACATAAATCTTTTCCCGAACAAGAGGGGGGAATTCACCGAACTTCAAAAGATTCTGAACAGAAACGATGACTCGCTCGACAGTCTCAAGCTCGCTGAGATGTGGTATGCTTCAGATGCGGACAGGGTTCTTCAACTCGCTCTGTTTCAGCTCTACAAGACCATAATCGGTGATCAGCAGGACAAAGACCTCGTTAATTATAACAGAGTAATAATAATTCCTCATGGTTTCCTGCACGAGATGCCATTTGCTGCGTTGATCTCATCGTTCAAAAATCTTGACCTCACAAAGAAACATCATGTAGCGAGACCGACATACTGGATTGAAGAAAAAGAGATACTGACTTTACCCTCCGCTTCTTCACTTCCGTTCCTTCTGAAGGCAGGAAAGACCGACGAAGGAAAGATTTTGATTGTGGGTAATCCCATCTATCCAAACACGAAATTCTCACCCCTTCCCTTCGCGGAGAAAGAAGCAAATGAAATTTCGCGGCATTTCGACAAAAATAAAACCCTCCTGCTGATAAATGAAGCAGCAACCGAATCGGTGATAAAGAAAGAGGCGGGGAAATATGACATACTCCACTTTGCCACGCACGGGATTTATGAGGAGGATGCACTCAAGAGTCATCTCATGCTAACCAAAAACGCAAGTGACGACGGATACCTGAGAGCCTCGGAAATATTTAAATTGAAACTTAATGCGAATCTCGTAGTATTAAGTGCATGTCTTTCCGGAAGAGTTGGAGCTTTCGGCGGTCACAAATATCTGACAACTGATGATCTTACCGGGCTCACCCGGGCGCTGCTCTATGCCGGAGCTGCCAATGTAATGGGTACGCTTTGGACTGTGGACGACAGATCAACCGGATTTATGATGGAACATTTTTACGAGAAGTACAAAGACGAAAAAAAGCCACTTCTCTTCTCGATGAGAGATGCTCAAATAGCCGTTTTAAACAATAAAACGAACAAAGACTGGAGTCACCCATTTTACTGGGCACCATTTATCTTAATTGGATCACCCGGCAAATAACGAGGAACTGAGATGAAAAAGCGAGTTTTACAAGTTACACTTTTATTCTTTATTGCAACCATAATTGTGGTCTCAGGCTACAAACTGAGCTCTTCGCCCGTCAGCGGCAAGGAGACCAAAAAAGTGTCTGTAGCGGAGGAAGAACATTCTGCAAAAGGGCTGCTGACGGCAGAATCTCAAAAGGAAAGTTCCGATTCACTTCTAAAAATATTCAACCGGGCTCTTACAGCTTTCGACTCCACAAAATACAATGTTGCCATAAATTTGTGGCACTCCACACTTCAGGGTTTTTATCAGGAAAAGGATTATGAAAATTATGTAATCGCCATTAACAATATTGGCGTGGCATACAATAACATGAAAAGACACGAGCTCGCTCTCGACTACTTTCAGCTTTCTCTCCAAAAATCGAAGGAATTAAAACTCAACAAATATGTTGATACATATTACGACAATCTCATCTACTATTATGAACAATATATCGCCGGTTTCAAAACAGAGGACCTGATAATTGACGCAATAAATTATTTCGGCAAGGAGAAAGATGCCACACTCCTAGAAAAATATGAATTAAAACTTCCTGATTCCAAATCTCTGCTTGCAAGCGCAACCGCAAAAATACAGGCATTGGAGCAGGAAATAAAGACTGAAAAGAACAAAGCTCAAATTGCTGAGTCTTACAAGACTCTCGGTGACATGTATTCTTACACAGGTGATTTTTTAAAAGCAAAAGAGAGCTATCTGGAAAGTGTCAAGCTGGCAAAGGAATCGAATATCGATTCCACCCTTGTGAATGCCATGACGATGATGGTCAATCTTGACATGCTTGCCAGGCATTTGAAGGATCCGAAATACAAGGACCTTTGGAAGGTTTCATCCACAGAGACCGAGAACAGGGTGTTTTTCATCTCCGACATAAATTACATTACTGCCGACTCCCTGATTGCCACAGTTTTCGGCGGGAGATATGATAACATGGTACCCGGATCTGAAGTAAATGTGTGGGCGTGTGTATATCCTGAACTTCCCGACCACGATGTTTTCAGTCTGGGAAAAGGAAGGGTACTCGATGTTGGTGATTACAAAAGCAAAATCGGGATTAAGTTATTCGACGGTGTAAACAAGAACAAAAAACTTTTTATTGTAGATCACGCTTACATTCCGGTTGCCAGAAAAACAGGTTACTCCACACCGCTTCTCGATGTTGCGAAGTCAGAAATCGTATTCAGGGACAATTCCCAAAATATTTTATACAGTTACGGTGTACTGAATTATCTCGCAGATCCATTACTTGATGCAAAAATTCTTGAAATATTTCTCGCTGATTATCCTCCGATTTACAGTATCATTGATGATCTCGTGAAAGAAGACCCGGCTTATCAAAAACCGGCAGAAACAGGTGAGTTCAAAGGACTTACGGTAGACAAGGCGATCAGAAAATCCGATGTGGAGACCGTAAAACACTTCCTCTATTTTATAAAAGATTTCCCCGCCAAATATCTCGGGCTCTCCTTCAAATTTATCGAGTCCTACTTTTCATGGATTTCCTCTGATGCCATAGCGGGCCAGACCAAACTCGCTAATCTGATCCTGAAAGCCAGCGGTGAAAAGGATCTGCGAAAAATATTTGAGGTCGACAGCATTTCAATCGCAGATTATGACATTCCCGGAAAGTTTGCAGATTCCACAGAAGACCTTTACCCCAAGGGACTGATGGATGAAGCAGAGAAATACTCCCTGGCTGCAACTTTATTTGCAGACTGGTTGAAAAACAACGATAAAATCAAGAGAGTTTACCTTGCAAGAGGTCTTTACCTCAAGGCAAAAGGTGACATGGCAGGAACGGAATACGCCTACAAGAGAAGTCTTGAGTATGCACGATTAGTAAAAGACACATCGTATATAGCTATGAATCAGCATAATCTGGGAATATTATATTCCGATCTTGAGCAATATGAAAAATCGATAGCATATTATGACAGTTGTCTTGCAATCAGGAAAAAAATGGTTGCCACCGAACCCTCCGACTGGCTGTGGGAGAGACTCGGGGGCACCTACTGGGGAAAGGCATACTCGCTCGCAGGCATGGACAAGTATAAGGAGTCTGTCGAGTTTTATGAACTTGCACTTGCGTCCTACGACTCGAGCAAGGGGACATCTGTTTCCGACGACAAGCTCACAGTATTAAGAAATATTGCCGATGTCTACTCGAAGATGGGTAACTATCAGAAATCGCTCGATATCTACAAAAGAGTCCACGAACTCAGCCTGATTACGGGTAACAAAAAGAAACAGGCACAGAATCTTTTCGACATGGGATATACCTATTTCGAACTCGGAGAATACCAGATTGCAATCGAGAACTATACAAAAAGTTACAATCTTTATCTTGAACTTGAAGATCTTGACAATGCGGGTCTGTGTCAGTCGAACATCGGGCAGGCACTTTGGAATCTCGGCAAGTTCGATGATGCAATAAAAGCCCACAACAAAGCGATTGAACACCGGATAAAGACAGGAAACCTGGCAGATCAGGCTTTCTCTTATTCAAAAATCGGGTCACTCTACAGCAAACAGGGTGATCCCGGCAAAGCGATGGAATATTTTGACAAGGCTGTCGAACTTTACAAATCACAAAACGATGAAAAAGGGATGGCAGAGGTGTATGATAACATCGGTGCCATGTACAAATATTTGAAAGATTTCGAGAAAACATTCGACTTCTTCAACAAGAGTCTCGCCATAAAGGAAAAATCGAAAGACAAGTATGCAATAGCGGAAAACTGGTTTGAACAGGGGCTTGCCTACATGACATTCAACGATGTGGCTAATGCAACCACAGCTCTTAAAAAGAGTCTGGAACTCAACCTTCTTGTGAATGACAAACTCGATGCCATCTACTGTATGATAAACCTTGGTCAGTTGCAGTATGGTTACCGGAATAATTTTGATACCGCTCTTGTGATATTCAACAGTGCCCTGAAAATGGCGAAGGAAATCAGCAACAATTCCCCGATTGCTTACTGCTTCAAGCAGATAGGTCTACTCTACTCTGAAACCGGCGGATCCGCCATTTCGGGTAAATATCTCGATTCAGCACTTGCGATTTATGAATCGATGCAGGAAAAGGCAGAGATCGGGAATGTCCTGATAAATCTCGGTTCCGCATCAATTGCCGGAGGAGAGTTTGACAAGGCACTCGGTTACTTCCTTAAGGCAGAGGCTGTGGCGAAGGAAATGAACAACAACAACCTTCTTGGTGATGTCTACCTCTATAAAGGTGATCTGAACCGTGTTTTGGGTGAGTACAAGAAGGCTCAGGCGATTTTCGATACCGCCTACAGCTATTACGACAAGATCGACAATCCGTGGGCTCTTGCAAGCATTTTCATTTCATACGGGAATATTTACAACTCTCTTGGTGAATATCAGCTTTCGATCGATAACTATTCAAAATCTGACAGCATATACAAATCGCTCGAAAACGACTATTACAGAGCGACACCTCTGAATAACATGGGAACCGTCTATTTCTGGCAGGGTGACTACGCAGCAGCACTTCCATATTTCCAAAAGTCACTTTCGATACTCGATTCATTGAAATATTTCGGTGATTTCCGGGCGACGGTTCTTTCAAACATCGGTGAGGTGTTGTATGAACAAAAGAAATATGATGAGGCAGAGAAATTCCTGATAAAGTCGATCGAACATGCCAAGAAAACAGGTGCAAAAACATATCTGACCACTCCTTACGGACTCCTTGCATCACTCTATATCGATACCAAAAAGACCGATCTTGCAGAAAAGTATGCGAAACTTGCATATGATCTAAGTACCGAACTGAAGGACAGAAACGACCTGATGTACAGTTCGCTTGTGCTCGGCAGACTCAACTACATCAAAAATGATTTCAAGTCCTCCAATAAATTTCTTGATAATTCAATTAAACTCTCGCAGGAGCTGGGGACAAACAAGCTGGTCTATCACTCCTACTATTATAAAGCCCTGAATTTTCAGCAGGAAAAAAATCAGGATTCCTCAATTTCCTTCCTTAGAAAAGCAGTGAATGTACTTTCTGACATCCGGGGGAAACTTGTGGGAGGCGACAAGGCTGCCAAGCTTTTCTCATCGGGTGATTTGAAGGTAAAAATTTATGAGGCGCTGATAAACGCCTTCATCCAAAAAGGGCAGTTGGACAGTGCTCTCTATTATCTCGATATGAGTTATAATGAAGGGCTGAAAGAGCAGTTTGGAAATGTAACTCCAAAATTTGATGACAAAAACCAAAACGAGGCGATAGAAAAAGAGAAGGAACTGAAAAATAAAAAATCGGGTCTGGAAGAGGAGCTTCAAAAGGAGAAGTCGAAACCTGCAGAACTAAGAAACAACGAGAAAATTGCGAGTCTTGAGGCAAGTCTCGAGGTAGCTGAAAACAGTTATGTTGAATTTATAATGCAGACAGTGCAAAAAAATCCGGGTCTCGACGATTATTTCAAAGACAACATTAACCCTGTAAGTTTCCTTGAGTGGCAGGAGTTCATCCCCGATGATGTTGCGGTGCTTGCCTACCTGATGGGCGACAACAACCTCTACATTTTTGGTGCCACTTCCGACACAGTCGGTGCTGTCGTGATGAACATCAAAAAAGATGAACTCGAGCAGAAACTCGTTGAATTTTACTCGATGCTGAAGGATTCCTATCCTGCAAAAGAGATTGGTGAGGTTGATCCTGACACCTACTCACCTAAAAATAAAAGCATGACGATGGAAGATGAAATGTATCTTGCACCGCAGAGAAAGCTTGCGATGGAGCTTTATCAGATGCTGGTTCAGCCCGTAAAATCGATATTCAAGGGGAAGAAAAAGCTTTGCGTTGTCCCTTTTGGAAAGCTCTATTATCTTCCGTTTGAAACTTTGATCTCCTCGCAACCGGGTGAAAAAGTTAAGTTCTTGCTGGAGGATCACCTGTTGTTCTATGTAACCTCCTTCAAAGTATTCTCCCAAAACATGGCAAAAGAAGCCGTTCCGTTCAAACTGATCGCATTCGCCAATGCAGATAAATCACTTCCTTCTTCAGAGAATGAAGTAAACGGATTGAAAAAACTGTTTACCGATGCAGAAATCTATTCAAAAGATGATGCCACCGAGGAGAAAATCCGCTCTCTCGCCAAAGGACAGTTCAACACTCTCCACCTAGCAACCCATGGAAACATGAACTATGGTGAAATAACCAAGTCGTTTCTGACCATGGCAAAAAAAGGTGCCGGACAGGATCCACTCTCCGACGGGCAACTGACAATTAACGAGGTGTGGGGATTGACGAACCTGAGAAATTATAAACTCGTAACTCTCTCCGCCTGCAAAACAGCAATCAGTGAGGAATTTGCCAAGGGCTGGCTTGTATCTCCAGCAAACGCTTTCCTTAAAATCGGTGTGCAAACAGTCGTAGCTTCCCTTTGGCAGGTGGAAGACGAGGCAACCTCCATCCTTATGACAGAGTTTTACACCAACCTGAAAACGATGTCAAAGAGTGAAGCTCTTCAAAAAGCCAAACTTAAACTGATTAAGAACCCCAAATATGCATTTCCATATTTCTGGGCTCCTTTCATAATGGTGGGGGACTACAGGTAATCCAATAATCCAATAATCCAATAATGCAGTAATGCAGTAATGCAGTAATGCAGTAATGTTGAGGTTTGGAGATTTGGAACTTCAGAGATTCGGGGTAGTTGCATAAGTTTGCTTGAATTTTGTTTGAGAGAGGTTGTTAAAAATTAGATAAAATTTCCTAATTTGAGATGAAGAAATTTGATTTAAATAAGCGGGTGAATACTTGTCAAATCCAATATTAAATTCTCCATACGAAGAACCAAAGTGGCACTACTATACTAATCTTAACGGCACTCTCAATTACGAAGAGATCATGCCGGGCAGAAGACCTTTCTCACCCGAAGTTCCTTCGGTTCCTTTTGCCGATACCAACCAAAACAATCTCTTTGGTGCTGAGTTAGCGGATGATTACTCGACCCACATCATTAACAGGTTAAGGGAAGAAATTAAAAAATGGAGGCAGAATGGATATCACGGGACTACCCGTATATCTAAAGAGCTCCTCGACTTTTGGTTTAATAACCCCGATCGCATCTCCACACACAGATTGTTTTTTGCACAGCAGGAAGCGATCGAAACAGCCATCTACCTAAATGAAGTTGCCCCGAAAGAGAATTTTGGAAACTTTGTTCTGTCGGAACTTGAAAAATTCCGCTCTGTTGAAATGCCTGATCCTGAAAACAGGTTTGAAAGAATTGCTTTTAAGATGGCAACGGGTACAGGAAAAACGGTGGTAATGGCTTGTCTCATTCTTTATCATTATCTGAACCGTCACGAGTATAGAAATGATACCCGTTTTGCGGATAAATTTCTTATCATTACCCCTGGAATTACCATTAAAGACAGGCTTGGAGTCCTCTTTGTTGATACCATAAACAGGGGGATAAAACGAAAAGATTATTACAGTGAACGAAATCTCGTACCAAGACAGCATGAAGCCCTCATTAATGGATTGAATTCCAGACTTACCATTACTAACTATCACGCTCTCGAACAAAGAACCCTTCAAGGAAATAAAAAGACTCCTTTCGACGGAAAAAAAGATATTTATGGAAATGCCATGGATTCGGGGAATCTCGAAGATTTTGGGCTGACACTTCGCAGGTTGCTCGGTGAATCCAAATCGAAAAACAGGCTGCTTGTAATAAACGATGAAGCTCATCACTGCTATTTCCCCAAATCAAAGAAAAAGACTGAAGATAATGAGGAAGTAAATGAGAATGTAAGAGCGGCAGTATGGTTCACCGGAATAAAAGAGATATCAAAAAGGTTTACTTTGCAAGGGGTCTATGATCTCTCTGCAACACCCTACTACCTGAGAGGATCAGGTTACCGGGATTACAGCCTTTTTGGCTGGGTTGTCACAGATTTTGGTTTGATTGACGCGATTGAGGCAGGACTCGTTAAAATCCCATTTCTGCCGGTTTCCGACAACTCACAGGAGCTTGAAGAAAGCAAACTTCGCAATATCTACGAGCATGTCAGAGATGAGCTCCCGAAAATGGGGCAAAAGAAAAGGAAATCGGAAGCAAACAAAGACGGAGTAAAACTCGTTGAAGAACCTCCGAAATTGCCGTTGCTCGTACAAACAGCTCTTTTTCAATTTCACGATCATTATAATAAATATGCTGAAGGTTTGCGAAAGGCTTATGAGGCGAAACAGGATCTGCTTACTGCACCTCCTGTTTTTATTGTAGTCTGCAACAACACTTCTGTATCAAAAGAGGTCTATAAATATCTCGCCGGTTATGAGTTTACGGATGAAAAGGGAAATCTTCAGATAGCTCATGGCAAATTCGAAGAATTTAATAATTTTGAGATTACGGGGCTTGCAAAAAAACGCCCGCCAACTCTTCTTATCGACAGCGATGCCCTTGAAGATTCGGGACAAATCAGTGATGACTTTAAGAGAGTTTTCAAATCTGAAATTGATGAATTCAAAAAGGATTATGCACAGCAACACGGTGGTGGAAGCATGGAAGATATCACGGATGCCGAAATTCTCCGTGAAGTGGTTAATACCGTGGGTAAGCCTGGGAAACTTGGGGCACATGTAAAATGTATCGTTTCGGTTTCCATGCTGACTGAGGGGTGGGATGCAAACACAGTTACGCATATCATGGGATTAAGGGCTTTCGGATCCCAACTGTTATGTGAGCAGGTTGCCGGCAGGGCACTAAGACGCTCAAATTATATTCTGCAAGGTTACGACAAAGACGGGAATCCTGTCGATGATAAAAGAAAAATTGTTGTGGAAAAATTCCCTCCCGAATATGCCCATATCATAGGTATTCCTTTCAAAATGATGAAGGGAGGAACTACATCACCTCCTGTTGATCCCGGTGAGATCACAATTATCACAGCCATCCCTGAGCGGGAGGAGGCTTATGAAATTGAGTTTCCCAATATCATTGGTTACAGAATTGACAGGGGAACGGATGAAATCAGATTCGACTTTTCTGATGTTTCCGATTTTGAAGTTGACGGTACAAAATATCCGACTGATGTAACTCTGCAAACTGCCTTTTCTCCCGAAACGAGCGGTTTGACCCTTGAAGAGTTCCTAGAAAAAAGAGACCAGGAAATTATTTATGACATCACCAGAAGTCTGATCAAGTTCCATTTTTCCGAGGAAAATGGCACCCCATATTTTGAACTGTTCCCGGCGTGCAAGGAAGTGGTTTCTAACTGGTATGAGAATAAAATCAGACTGATCGGAATCACGGAAAAGAAATACAGAAAACTGGTGTATCTGTTCGAGCCAAAAGTGGTTGTCGACCATATCTTCAGAGGCATCAACACCCACCGTAATAACTCCGAATTTATTAAACCCGTGCTTAATTTTTATAACAAAATTGGCAGTACAAAGTATGTTCACGGCAGGACAAGCAAAGAGGTTTACAGAACCGTAAAGAGTCATGTAAACTTCGTTATTGCTGATAGTGACTGGGAAAAAATCGCTGCAAAAGCACTGGATGAAATGCCTCAGGTAATTTCCTATGTGAAAAACAACTTCCTTTCTTTTCAGATTCCTTATGTAAAGGAAGGGAAGGAGAGAATCTATTTCCCTGATTTCATAGCAGTATGCAACACAGTATCCGGGGAAACAATAAATCTCATCATCGAAATTACGGGAATGAGCAAGGATAAGGATGGAAAAAAATGGTTCGTTGAAAACAGATGGCTGCCGGCAGCCAATTCGATAAAAGACAAATTTGGATTCAATACATGGCATTTTATTGAAATAGCCGATGAAATAAGAGATATTAAAAACAGACTGACTGAAAAATTAGAGAGTTTATGATGGCAAACAGAATTGATTCAATAAAACATAAAGAAGAAAAACGGCTGCTGATCCCCTCTACTGAGGAAGCAGGTTTGGAGCTCGCAAACGATGCTGTGGAAAACGGTAAATCCCAACTTGAGATTCCTCTTAATCCCGTCGTAACACGGGGTCACGACCCTGAACTCTTCTGGATGAACAAGTATGGTAATGATGACAGACAGAATTTGCTCAAGGTTGACATCCGAAGCCTCTACAGACATGAACACATAACACCAGAACTGATAATTAAAAATCTTTATCGCCTCAAACATTCCGTTAATGAAGAGGAATCTCTTTTCAGCATCAACGAAATGTTTGGAAACATGCTGGACAGGGATGAACTTGACAAAATCAGTTCCTACTACCGTCACTTTGACGGCTGGACCAACCGGTTGATTCAGGGGGACAGCCTTCTTGTAATGACCAGCCTTCTTGAAAGAGAAGGAATGGCGGGCCAGGTACAGACCATTTATATCGACCCGCCTTACGGAGTAAAATATAACAGTAACTGGCAGGTAAAACTCAATAGTAAAGATGTAAAAGACGGAAGTGATGAAAGTCTCGCCGGTGAGCCGGAAGTTATCAAGGCGTATAGAGATACCTGGGAGTTGGGAATTCATTCCTATCTCAGTTATCTCAGAGATCGTCTACTGGTTGCGAAAAATCTCTTAAAAGAAAGCGGAAGTTGCTTTGTTCAAATTTCTGATGAAAATATTCATTTAGTAAGAAATTTGTTGGATGAGGTTTTTGGAAGCGAAAATTTTGTCAGTATCATACCATTTAGAAAAACTGTTGGAGCGACCTCAGAATTATTACCCGTAGTAAATGATTACATAATTTGGTATGCAAGAAAAAAAGATTTGATCAAATTCCGATCACTCTATCGTAGAAAAAACATCGGTGAACGAGATGTCAAGTTTAAATGGTACGAAAAGGGTAAAAATTTGGTAAAAATATCAGATTTGGGAGAAGATGTACAACTTAATCCAGATAATATTGTGGCCTTGGATGATCTTACATCCCAAGACCCCTCTCCGACTGGAGGATTCGGGATAGATTTTCAAGGTAATACTTATTATCCGCCTCAAAATAGACACTGGCGAACAACTAAAGATGGTATCGAAAGACTATTAAATTTGGACAGAATAGTAAATTCTGGCGAAAGATTGTTATTTAAGAGGTTTTTAAGTGATAGGCATCTATCGGAAGAAACAAATTTTTGGTTTGATACTGTCAATTCATTCGAGGTCAAGGACTATGTAGTTCAAACCAATCAACTTGTTATACATCGTTGTCTCATTATGTCCTCAGATCCAGGAGATCTTATCCTTGATCCAACTTGTGGGGGTGGAACAACCGCATATGTAGCTGAAAATTTGGGAAGAAGATGGATTACAATTGATACAAGTAGAATTGCGCTGAATATCACAAAGCAAAGATTACTTACTGCCAACTTTCCGTATTATAAACTATATGACTCAATTTCAAGAGACATCAGGCAAGGATTTGTCTATAAAAAATTCCCTCGAATAACTCTAAAAAGCCTTGCAAACAATGAACCGCCTGAGACAGAGATCCTTTATGACCAACCGGAAATTGATAAAAATCTTATGCGAGTAACGGGACCATTTACCGTCGAGACACTTCAAAACTTTGAACCACTTTCACCGGATGATTTCGCAAAAGAAAAGAAAGCGGGAGACAGTTCAACATTCGAAAATGTTATCAAAGATCATCTGCTTTCTGCGGGTATAAAGAACGGCAGAAAAGACGAGCACGCAAAATTTTCAAGAGTCGAACTGCTTGCCGGAGAGTATATTAATGCAGAGGGATTTTACAATACAGGTACAGGGGAGAGAAAAGCATACTTTTATATTGGTCCCAAGTTTGGAACAGTAAGTAAAATGGCTGTGAATAACGCAATAAAAGAGTGTCGCAGTCTGGGAGATGCAGACTGGCTTGTTATCCTTGGATTCAGTTTTGAAAGTGAAATTGCCAATACACAACAAACCATGAGCATGGGCACTTTCGAAGTAACAAAGGTACGGATGAACGATGATCTGTTACAAGACGGCCTAAAAAAGAAGCCTGCCAAATCTGCAGCATCTTTCATCACCATTGGTGAACCGGACATCCTTGTGGAGGAAGAAAACGGCTTTGCAACTGTTGAGATACTCGGAGTGGATATTTACGATCCCATCAGCGACAAAGTTAATCCCCGTGATTTGCACGACATTGCCTACTGGATGGTTGATGACGACTATGACAGCAGCAATTTCGTAGTAAAACAGATTTTCTTCTGTGGCGGCAACAAAGATGAGTTCAACAAATGGAAAAAAGGCTTAAGCAACCTTGCCAAAGAAGGCACCCGTAAAAAAGTAGAACACACCCTCAGAATCGAAATCGATGAGGAAGCGTTCGACCGTCTCTACGGTTTCCGCTCACACCCGATCAAAATAAAAGAAAACAATCACAAAATCGCCGTCCGGGTCATCTCCCAATTCGGGGAAGAGACCATGAAGGTTTATAAGGTGAGGTGAGGGGATCTTTTTGAATGCAATCTGTTTAATAATATATCTTCAGTGAATTTATGACTCTCGAAAGTTTACTTTTTGATCAACAAGATTTGGAGGCGGTTGACGAACTGATTGAAGTTATTCAAACTCAGAAAAAAGCTGTTTTCATTTTGGGACTGAATTCAAAAGACCAGGATTTTGGACGGTTAATTCCCCGGAATTAGGATAAGTTAATTTTCAACACTAGTCGATTTAGATTTTTAGGTCATTTACAGTTTGCAATTAGCTGGCATAATTTGAATTATCATCAAGAACAGAACTAAAATACCCTTTAAAAACGAAAACCCGATAGCTTGAATTGCTTCAGGGGCTACCGGGAATAATTTCGACTGCAAATATAACAAATTAAAAGGAGTTTGTCAAGTTTTTTATGCGTTATAATGAATTTGAAAGAGTAATGTCGAAAACGAGGATGCAGCGATACTTGTTCTCTGTTAGTGGAAACACAAAAAAAGCAATGAGATTGTATAGATTGAATCTGACATTGTCTCAGGAACTATTTACCATAATAAGTTGCTTCGAGATAGCACTTAGAAACTCAATCGACCGGCTTTATATAAGTCAACATGGCTCTGATTGGCTAAGGGACTCGATTATGCCCGGAGGTATTTTTACTTGTCAAAAATGTATGACAACGGCAAATATTATTCAAAAGGCTTTATCAGAGATTGCACCTAATTATAAACATGAAAAACTTTTGTCTAAAATGGATTTCGGTTTTTGGAGATATCTTTTCGCACAACCTCTTTATAATGCGGGAGGAAGGGTATTACTCAAGGTCTTCCCAAACAAACCTAAATCAACTCCAACGATGAACATTGATAATTCTGCTGTTTTCAATAAAATCGGGCTAATAAATGAGCTCAGGAACAGAATAGCACATCATGAGCCTGTTTGCTTCCGACCGCACCATAATTCCATCAGTACTGCATTTTCTCGTAAAAATTATGATCTAATAAAAGAACTTTATCGATGGATGGCAATAGATGAAGCTTCGCTTCTTTATGGGATCGATCATGTATTGAAAGAGTGCGACAGGATAGACTCCCTTTGATATTACCGGAATGGTGTTAATTTTCTCCCAAAAACGGGTGGATTTAATTTCTTAACAATTTCTTAACATTGGAATTTTTCAGGATTACTTTGTCAGGAGAGGAATCTAAGGCATATTTCGTGATTGTATTCTTTTTTTTTTTGATGAAATATGAAAATCTTACGAATCCTTTTATTCCTTACACCTCTGCTTCTTTTTATCGTGGTAACCACGCAAAGGGAGTGGGGGAAGTACAGCACTGAGCTCGGTTCCAAGAAGAACCCGATCAAGCTTTTTTTTACACCGTCTGTTGACGCTAAACAGATAACCACCACTGCAAAGGAGTTGCTCGAGTTTCTCCAAAAGGAGACGGGTTACTACTTCACATCCGCGGTGCCGGCTGATTATGTAACAGTAGTCGAGAGTTTTGGAAGCAATAAAGCCGATATTGCGGTAATTAACACCTTTTCCTATCTCATGGCGAACAAAAAATATGGTGCCACAGCGCTTCTTCGAATTGTTCGAGACAATGGAGAGGCGTTCTACCGGGGTCAGATAATAGTGAGGTCTGACTCGGGTCTGGATACCATCACTGACCTGATGAGCAAAAAAATTGCTTATGTCGACCCCTCCTCAACCTCCGGCTACATCCTTCCAGCCGCACTTCTAAAAAAACATGGTATTGTCCCCTCAGATTCGATTTTTGCAAAAAAACATGATATAGTTGTCTCAATGGTTTACCAGAAACAGGTGGACGCAGGAGCTACATATTATTCCCCGAAGGATGAGACAGGTCAGTTGAGGGATGCAAGGGAACGGGTGGTAACGCAGTATCCCGATGTATTTGAAAAAATAAAAATTATTGCTCTCACCGAACCAATTCCCAACGACCCCGTAATATTCAATAAAAGCATGCCTGAAGAAATGAAGCTGAAGATTGTAGATGCTTTCCTGAAATTCGTATCCACCAAGGCAGGTCAGGAGTCGTTGCACCGGATTTATAATGTTAAAAAACTGATACCAACAACTGACAAGGATTATGACGGGCTTAGAAAAATTCTTGACGACATCAACTTTAAAATCGAGGGGGCACTGTGACAATATTAAAAGTTGATAAAGTTCATAAAATTTATCCTTCCGGAACTCATGCGCTAAAAGGTGTCAGTTTCGATGTGAAGGAGGGGGAATTCCTCGTAATTATCGGTCTCAGCGGATCGGGTAAATCAACCCTTCTCAGGTGTATTAACAGACTTCATGAGCCGACTTCCGGTGAGATTACCTTCATGGGAAAAGATATTACACATGTTTCGGGCAAGGAGCTGCGAGGGTTGAAACAGCAGATCGGCATGGTATTTCAGCAGTTCAACCTGATAAAAAGAAGAAGTGTAATTACAAATGTTTTAACAGGGAGTCTCGGCAGGCTGAGTACCTTCCAGACGATTACCGAAAGTTTCCCTCCCGAATTGATTGAAGATGCGATGAATGCACTTCGCATCGTTGGTATCGAGGAAAAAGCATACATCAGGGCGGATGCACTTAGCGGCGGTCAGCAACAGAGAGTGGCTATTGCCCGCAGTCTGATGCAAAATCCAAAACTTCTTCTCGCAGACGAACCGGTCGCGTCACTTGACCCCGCAACTTCAAACTCGGTAATGCACTATTTCGAAAAGATTAACAAAGAACTTGGGACAACGGTAATCTGTAACCTCCACTTCCTGAGTCTGGTAAGAAAATATGCTTCGAGAGTAATTGCTCTGAAGGCAGGCGAGATCATATACGAGGGCCTGCCACACGATATCGATGAAAAATGGTTCAAAACAATTTATGGCGACGAAGCCGAAGAAGTGGAGATAAGATAATGGCACATGTTAATCCACATGATGTAATTGCCAAAAGAAACGATTATGTTTTAAGAAAAGCCAAAATAAAGGCAGCACTGCTCGATATTTTCTTTGTCTTCTACTCGATTCTGGTGATAGACAGGATAGTCTGGAACAGATTCATCCTCCAGATAAAAGATCTGCCGTTCAGTTGGACTGAAATTGGCATAATTGCTCTAATCAGTGCGCTTATCGGAACAATCTGGAGCCTTACCGGCACTTCTCTTTCCTGCCGGCTTGTAGGAATAGCAAAACCGGGCAAGGTAACGAAATACACAGTCGAGATTTTCGGCTGGTTCCTTTTCAATATTACCTTTATTGCCGGCTGGATTGTAACAAAAATATCGATAATCGACCTGTTCAGCGATGAGGGTGTTCAGGCTGCACAAAGGATATTCAGTGCCCTGTTCAATCCTCAAATGGCAATTTTTGATGAGGCACTTTTTGCCATTATTGAAACAATTTACATTGCACTCATCGCCACACTTATTTCGATTCCCATTACGCTGATTGTCAGCTTCCTCTCCGCGAGGAATCTTATGAACGACAACAAGTTTACACTGTTGATTTATGCTTTCCTCAGACTTGTTTCAAACTTCGTTCGATCAATCGAACCGTTGATCTGGGCAATTATCTTTTCAGTATGGATAGGAATTGGTGCTTTTGCAGGAATGATGGCGCTGCTTATCCACAGTATTGCATCAAACGCAAAGCTTTATTCCGAAGCCATCGAGTCGATAGAAGAGGGTCCCGTTGAGGCAATTTCTGCAACGGGAGCAAATAAAATTCAGATAATCTGGTTTGCCGTGATCCCACAAATTATCCTGCCGTTCCTTTCGTTCACCATCTACAGATGGGATATAAATGTGAGAATGGCAACCATCATCGGTCTGGTTGGTGGTGGTGGAATCGGAACGATGCTGATTCAGTATCAGGGTCTGGCACAGTGGCATGAAGTAGGACTTATCGTAATTATGATTGCCCTGGTGGTCTGGGTCATGGATTATATTTCAACAAAGATTCGTCAGGCAATTTATTAGTGATTAGACTTCTCTTCTCTTTGAACCTGTCACAGGTGAAACGGGAAACGGAAGATTTAGACAGGACATAAAATTGAAAAGACTTATTAAAACAGTAGCGGGCAGACATTTGTTCGCTGCTGTTTTTTTTTCATGGTTGGTCTTCAGCGGATGTGGTGACAGCACCCGGGGCATCACTCTCAATATAAAAGGGAGTGACACCATGGTAAATCTATGCCAAAAATGGGCTGAGGCTTATATGAAAAAGCACAAGGATGTGCGGGTTGCAGTTACGGGCGGCGGGTCAGGCAACGGAATCACAGCATTGATTAACGGTTCAGCCGATATTGCCTGCATGAGCCGGGAGATTCTGAAAGCCGAAAAGGAGAAAGCCGATATGAAAAAGATTTCGCTCTCTCTCACAAATGTTGCGTTTGACGGCATTACAATTGCGGTAAACAGCAGTCTGAATCTCGAAGAACTTACTCTGGCTCAACTTAAAGGCATCTTCACAGGAAAAATTAAAAATTTCAAGGAAGTTGGCGGAGTCGACCTTTCCATCAATCTCTACGGCAGGGACAATAACAGCGGGACATACCGTTTTTTTAAGGAAAACATCCTTGGAGGAGAGGAATTTGCAAGGTCAACTCAGGTTCTTCAGGGAACTGCCTCTCTTGCAGATGCCGTTGCTCAGGACGGGAGAGGGATTGTTTACGGAGGTATAGGCTACTTCATAAACAAACCCGGAATTAAAATCATAAAAATAAAATCGGCTGCGGGGGAAAAATCAAAGTCACCAGTCGACTCAAATCATCCAAATTATGAGGATATCAGATCAGGCAGGTATTACATTTCCCGTCACCTTCTTTTGGTTTCAACGGCGCAGGCAAAAAAAGGGGTAAAGGATTTTATTGATTTTGTACTCTCGGATGAAGGTCAGGAAATCGTGGCTAAAATGAATTACATCCCGTTGAGGTAGTGGTGGATCCGGAAAGAAGGATACCTGTAAAATTTTCTGTTGACCGGGATAAGTCAGTCTTTGCAGCCAAAAGAGGACTGAGTGCACTTACCGGCAACTCATTCGCTTCCTTCCTCATCAGATCGACAGGGGTTCTCGTCTTTCTCGTGACCGGTCTTTTTTTTGTTTTTATAATTTATCAAAGTCTTCTTGTCTTTAATTATCTCAGCCCTTCAGACCTTCTTTTTTCGACAAAAAACGGCGAAAAAGTTTTCGAATGGTATCCCGTTTCAGCAGACCCGAAGTATTCAATAGTTCCCCTGATTTTGGGGACAGTAATGACCGCCATACCGGCAACGATAATTTCTTCAATTTTCGGTGTGGGGATTGGAGTTTACATTTCGGAGTTTGCACCTCGCGCAATCAGCAGGTTCCTTAAGCAGATTATCGATATTTTTGCCTCACTTCCTACGGTTGCGGTGGGTTTTATCCTGTTGACGGTGGGCGTCACATTTTTTTCATCCCTTTTTGATCCCCAGAACAGGTTGAATGCCTTTTTATCTTCACTGGGACTCTCACTTATAATAATCCCGCAGATTGCTTCGCTCACTGAGGAGGCGCTCCGGGGAGTACCGGGGCATGTAAGGACAGCGGCATACAGTCTGGGTGCGGGACGGTGGGAGACGGTACGGAGTGTGGTTTTCCCGGCTGCAGTGAACGGGATAAGTGCGAGCATACTTCTCGGATTCGGCAGGGCTTTGGGGGATACGATGATAGTCCTGATGACATCCGGAAATGCAGCCAACATTTCGATGAATCCTTTTGGAAGTGTCAGAACAATGACAGCAACGATTGCTGCCGAACTTGGGGAGGTCTCCTCGGGTACGGCTCATTTTCAAACTCTCTTTTTTTTGGGGATGATCCTGTTTCTGATGTCTGTACTGATCAATCTTTTGGTAAAATATCTAATCAAAAAGTTGATTCAACAGTCAGGCGGCGAGGTCAGATAGCATGAGGAAGGGAAGCACGGTTGATAAATTTACTGTACTGTTTTTTGGAATCCTTTTTCTGATTCCTGCGCTTGTCTATCTCCTCTTCTTTCTTAAAATAGTTATCGAAGGGGTTCCTGTGATCACATGGGAATACCTGACCTCTGCACAGTCGAGTGATCTGGCAAATGGTGGAATAGGCACCGTAATCACTGGTACACTTGCAACAGTCGTGCTTATGCTTGCGTTTGTGATTCCGGTCGGGGTTACCACAGCTTTATATCTTGCTGAATATTCGATCAACAGGGCATTTGACAAGTTTTTCCTCTTCATGCTCTATAATCTTTCAGGTGTGCCATCGGTGGTTTTTGGGATATTCGGATTGGGATTTTTTGTTCTGAACATCGGGACAGGGATGGATTCATTTTTTGGACTTGAGCTTGTGTTCGGTAAGCCGTCAATGTTGTGGGCATCATTCACATTGGCATTTATGCTCGTTCCGATGGTGGTGATTACTACTTATCAGTCATTCAAATCAGTACCTGAGAGTTACCGTGAGACCGCATATGGTGCCGGGGCAACAAAATTACAGATGGTGAGGAGTGTTTTAATCCCTCATTCGATATCAGGAGTGTTTACAGGGATAATACTCTCTGTGAGCAGGGCTATTGGCGAGACCGCTCCGCTCCTCTTTCTGGGGTGTGCATTTTTCCTCCCTTCGGTTCCGGTTTTCGATCTTTGTGTCACCGGGTTCTGTTTCCCGTTGATAGATCCGACTGAACAATTTCTTTACCTGTCATACAATATTTTCATACTTTCAACGCAGTCGACGGCACAGTCAGCCACACTTCCTTATCAGTACGCCGGTACACTCGTGTTGATTTTCCTTACAATCGTTTGCAACTGTACTACAATCTATTTACGACATAAATTCAGAAAAATCACAAGCAGAGGCGAGGGAGAATGAAAGAAATAAAAATCAGATTCGAGAAGCTGAATGTAAACTTTGGTCCGGTTCATGCGATAAAAGATCTGAACCTCGAGATAGTAAATAAAAGAATAACATGTCTCATCGGTCCCTCCGGGTGCGGGAAAACCACACTTTTAAAGACTGTAAACCGGCTAAACGAACTGAAAAACGACTATTCCTCCAGCGGCAGGGTTTTAATAGACGGGATTGATGTCCTGGATGATGCCACTGATATCGCCAATCTGAGGAGAAAAGCGGCAATGGTTTTTCAAAAGCCCGCTCTCTTTGCCAAATCTGTTTTTGAAAATGTGGCGTTCCCTCTCAGGTTACAGGGGATAAAAAACAAAACTGAGGTAAGTGAAAAAGTCGAGATTGCTCTGAAACAGGCATCCGTGTGGGATGAGGTGAAAGACAGGCTGGATGAATCAGCATTCCGGTTCTCTCTCGGGCAGCAACAGCGGATTACGATTGCCCGGGCAATGATTTCAGAACCTGAAATTCTGATGCTCGATGAACCTACGGGCTCTCTCGATCCTTTCTCGACAAAAAAAATAGAAGACCTGATTTATGATCTTCGAAGAAAAGTGACAGTTATAATGGTTTCTCACAACCTTCAGCAGGTTGCTTCCCTGAGTGATTACACTGTGCTGATTAATGAGGGGACTTTGGTTGAAGCCAATCAGACGATAAAGTTTTTTACAAAACCGGAGAAAAAACTCAGTGAGGAATATCTGACAGGAAGGATAAAGGTTTAGCGGTATGCCCGAAAGAATAGATGTTCAGCTTTTTAAGTTAAGACGCCGGATGATTAAGATGTGCAGTCTCGTGGATGATCAGGTTGAATCTGCTTTGAAGGCTGTAACCACTGAAGATAATGAACTTGCTGAGAAAGTGATCAGGCTGGACCTGAAAGTTGATTCCTACGATCTTAAAATCAGTAAAGCCTGCCAGAAAATATTTGCACTGAATCATCCGCTTGCAGCCGACCTTCGATTTCTGATGTCTGCCCTGACAATCAACAATAACCTTGAGAGAATAGGGGACATAGCCGTAAACCTTTGTGAGAATTTCCTTCTGAAGGGTCGAAAACCCTCATTTTTTGAAAGAATAAAATTTCTCGATATGGCACGAATTGTCAGAGAAATGATTCAGAATTCCATCGATTCATTTATCCGTCTGGATCTTTCTCTTGCCAAAAAGGTGATTGTGGCAGACAAAGCTCTTGACAGAATAAATGTGGAAAATCACAGACTTATTATCGACATTATGAAGGAAGACAGGGATTCAATTGATGAGGCGGTTGCCTATATGGTTATGTGCAGACAGCTTGAACGGATAGGTGATCACGCAACCAATATTGCCGAGGATGTTTATTTTATTGTGGAAGCAAGAACCGTCCGCCACAATTACAGCGAGTTTTTCGAGGGTGACAGTTCAAACGGTCCCGGATCTACTGAAGAGGGCTAATAGTTGTTCAGACTGTTCAGCAGCAGTTCAAACTGATCGAGCATCTTTTGCATAAGGGATTCACTTTGTGTTTTTGATTCCGAAAGGTAGAAATCATTCAGAAAAGGGAGCATGTTTGTCTGCATTACGAACAACAGAGGGGCATCATCTTTGGGTGTGTTCAAGGCATCGTTAAAGTATGCGGTGAAAACAAGTTTTATCAACTGTTCCTCGTCCTTCAAAAGGGATTCCAGCAATTCTCTTTCACCCTGAAGGGTGTTTTCAGCGAGTTCCGCAAGCATCATCCCGTAAATCAGTTTGTATTTCGTTTTCAGATTCGCTTTCAGGTAGAAATAACTTCTGAAACGATCCGGGAATTTTTTCTCCTCATTGTTAAAAATTTCCCTTAACTCGGTGAAATAGTCGTTTATCTGCTTTTTTACGACAGCGAGGAAAAGTGCCTCCTTCGAATCGAAATAGTGGTAAACAGTCGATTTTGCGATTCTCAAGTCTCGGGCAATCTCGTCAAGGGTGGTTTTTGCAGTGCCATGCTTTACAAACCGTCTTTCGGCAGCTTTTAATATATCCGGGAGTCTGTTCATTCAGTGTTTCTTTAATGCTCGGAAATTCTTTCTGACAAAAATAGGGAATATTTTCTGAAATCGGCAGCATTTCAGAGAGTAATAAAATAATCTTAATAAATAAATTGATTTTGAAGGGGAATCTGACTAAATTTGTAATTCGTTTAAAAAAAATCCCGGAGGCATTCTTTAATATGGGTTATATGGATAGGATCAGGAGTTTAGCTCCGTGGTTCATTCTTGGAGTTGGTGGCATATTTATTTTATTCATGGTAGTCAGTGATATGAATTTCAGCAATCTTATGAACGCTGACCGTGGCTCCATTGGTGAGATAAACGGCGATAAAATTAACATTCAGGAATTTGAAACTTTTTATCAGAACTATCTTAACCGTCTCAAGCAGAGCGGTCAGGCTACTGACATGTCGAATGAACAAATGTACAGAGAGCAGGCTTGGGATCAGTTCGTTCAATTAAAGATACTTGAAGCAGCATACAAAAAATACGGCATAAAAGTCTCGGATGACGAGATCAGAAATGTTGTACTGGGTGAAAACCCCCCTGAATATCTGAAGCGTTCATTCATGGACTCAAACGGAGTGTTCAAAAGAGCAGAGTATGAAGCTGCATTGAAAGATCCGCGTAACAAAGAAAACCTGATTGCGGTTGAAGCTGAAATTAAGCAGCAAATCCTCTTCCAGAAGCTTCAGGCTATTGTCAGCGCCGGAGTTCTTGTAACCGAACCCGAAATGAGACGGAAATTCTCAGGTCAGGAACTTAAGATGAGTGCAGATTATGCTCTTCTTGATCTTAATGTCTATCCTGATTCAACCATCAAAACCACAGATGACGAACTTAAAGAGTTTTACAACAAAAACAGCTTTCTTTACAGACAGGATGCCAACAGAAAGATGAAGTTTGTTACATTTAAGATCGTACCGTCTGCAAAAGATTCGGCTGCAGTTCTTACAATTTTAAACAATGTGCTTAAGAGATTAAAAACAGATTCCGTCAGCACATTTCAGAGTTTTGTAGAAGCACAGAGTGAGTCTCCTTATTCAAAGGATACTTTCGCTGTAAATACATTGCCCGCAGCACTGAAGAATTATAAAGGTGATTTGAAAGCCGGTCAGATTGTCGGACCGCTCGCCGGTGATGGTGAGGTTGGTATATTCAAAATCTCTGATGTGGTTGAAGGCAAGGATATGTTTGCGAGAGCATCACACATCCTGCTGAACAAGTCGGGTGACGACAAAGCAGATCTTGAGGCAGCAACAAAGCTTTACGAAGAGCTGAAAAAAGGGAAAAATTTTGAAGCGACTGCAAAAGAAGTTTCGAAAGACCCCGGTTCTGCTGCCAACGGTGGTGATCTGGGCTGGTTCGGTAAAGGCGCTATGGTAAAACCTTTTGAGGATGCTTGTTTTAACGGACCGATTGGTGAAGTACAGGCTCCCGTAAAGACTGATTTTGGATATCACATTATTAAAGTTTCAGAGCGCTCTGCAAAGAAAATGGTCGTCGAGAAAATAGTTAAAAAACTTAACTATTCACCTCAGACAGTAACAATTCTTAGAAGAGATGCTGAAGACTTCCTGGCACTCGCACAGAAAATCGGAATTGATTCAGCAGCCAAGAGCAAAAACCTTGTTGCACAGGAAACCACACCTTTCACTGAGGAAGTGGCTGCAGTTCCCGGACTCGGTTACAGCAGAAATCTGGTAGCTGTTGCATTCAAAGAGGGACTGAAGGACTTTGCACCTGTAACCACTGTTGGTGATCAACTGGTTGTCGCACAGATCAGTGAAGTCAACGAAGCCGGTATAAAGAAATTTGATACAGTGAAGGAAGAAGTAAAAGCATCGGTGATCAAAGAGAAGAAATTTGCTTTGGCACTTGCTGCTCTGAATGATGTAAAAGGAAAGATTGGTAATGATCTTGCAAAAGCACCCGGATTCGACAAGAATATCAGATTCGGTTCCGCTGATTCATTTATCGTTGCCGGAAACATACCATCACTCGGTATGGACTATCCTTTCAGTCATGCAGCTTCAAAGGCTCCTTTGAATACCGTTACAGGTCCTGTAAAGGGAATCAGAGGATATTATTTAATGGTGGTTAAGATGAGACAATCATTCGATGAGCAGAAATATCTTGCTCAGAGGAACACCATTAGAGATCAGATACTCGGTGAACGCCGTCAGGCTGCTTTCCAGCAATGGATGGAGCATATGAAAAAAGAGGCAAGAGTAAAATACTTCGCTCAAAACTGATGTAACAATTTTAACCCCGCCTCGTGATCTGCCTCAAGCGGTCAAGGTGGGGTTTTTTATATCGAAGCGATAATCATAAATTGAATGTTGAAATGAAAATTTTTTTAATTACATCGTTTTTGATTATCACCCTGCCTTTTATTATAAATGGACAGAATGAAATCCGTATCTCCGCCGGTTTGAACTACAGCACAGCTTCAAGGATATTACCATATGCCAATGTCTCTGATTACGATCTCCGGGAAAGAGAGATATCGTTCGGGAGTTTCCTATCCCCTCATTTCTCGGTGAGTCTCGGGTTAACCGGTAATCTTGCTGCCGTTGCCTCCGTCGAGTATTCTTCAAAGCGAACCGAGTATTACGGTCAGACAGTGGACAGTGAATCAGGAACCATTTTCATACCGGTGAATGACGGTTACACATTTGTTCCGGTTGAAATATCGCTTGAATACCGGCTTCCATTCAGCAACGACACATGGCGTTTTTACATAGGCGGAGGCGGGGGTTTATATTTTTTCAACTCGCAAAGGGAAGTCGCCGGAATCAAACCCGGAGCCGGAGGATCGAAAGCATCGTATGGAATACATATTTTAAGCGGAATGGAATATTTTATTCAATCTAAAACCAGCCTTTTTTTTACAATGAAATTTCGCGATCCGGAAGTAGAATTTAACGGGGAATACGCTTCTTTAAACGGAGCCTACAATGGAAAGCCTGTCAGTCTCGGTAAAAAATCCTTTTATCAAAAACTTTCTCTCGAGGGGACTTCTTTCCTTGTCGGGTTAAGATACGGTCTTTAGGCAAAGATTTGCAAGAAAGAATTTATCTTACCGGTTTTATGGGAACGGGGAAAACAACACTCGGCAAAGTAATTGCCAACTGTCTCGGCTGGGACTTTTACGACATTGACAGGGAGATAGAGAAAGATGTTAAAAAGAGTGTAGCAAAAATCGTTCTTGAAGAAGGTGAGGTCTGGTTCAGGCAACTGGAAAAGGATAAGCTTGCTGAGCTGACACTTGTTTCCGGTGCAGTAATTTCGCTTGGCGGAGGTACGCTGATCGACAAGGAAAATGTCGAAATCTGCAAAGCTTCAGGATTGCTGGTCTACCTGAAAGCCGATCTTTCTGTTATATATCAAAGAATTCGAAAGAAGACCAATCGCCCCCTGTTTCGTTCCGAAAATGATTCCGAAATGAATGAGGATGAAGGGATGAAAAAGCTGACTGCCCTGTTTGAAGTTAGAAAAGCCGGGTATGAATCTGCGCACATTACCATTGAGACGGAAGCCGACAACTTTGGTAAAAGCATCGATAAAATTGTAAAACGAATAAAAACCGGAAAACCCGATAAAGGAAGAAAATCTTGAGGAACATTACCATAGAGAGCACAAATGGTTCGTTCAATTATTCACTCGTTTCAACTCTGAATGGTGTCAGGGAGAAACTTGTGAGTCTTTCTGAGAAGCACAGTTGTTTTTACATAATAGATCAGAATGTGAAGAATCTCTATTCCGGGCTTTTTGGTGATCTGCTTCTTCCCAATAATCACTTTGTGCTTGAGGCACATGAGGAGAACAAGTCGTTTGATACCCTTTTCGGGATATACGATTTCCTTTTGGAAAATCAGGCGGACAGGGGAAGTTGTATTGTTGTGATTGGAGGGGGAATAACAGGTGACACCGGTTCATTCGCTGCCTCCACATTCATGAGAGGGACAAAACTGGTGCATGTTCCGACTACACTTCTCGCGATGGTTGACAGTTCAATTGGTGGTAAAACTGGTGTAAACTACAGCAAATACAAAAATTTTATCGGAAGTTTTTATGAACCGGAGACAGTGATAACCTCGGCGAAATTCCTTGAGACGCTTCCTGAAGAGGATCTTTTGAGCGGTATGGGAGAAGTGCTGAAATATGCTCTGCTCGAAAAGGATTTTTTTGAATATTGTTTCGAAAAACTCGATGGAACCAACAATATCCCCGAGGAAGATCTTATCTATTTAATCAGCCGTTCGGCGAATATCAAAAATCATGTTGTTACGCAGGATAAACTTGATCTGAAGATGAGGCACGCTCTGAATCTGGGTCATACTTTCGGGCATGCGATAGAATCAGTATCCTCCTTTGGGATCAAGCATGGAATTGGTGTGATCGCCGGTATGAGGGGTGCGGCATTCCTTGCGAACAGGATGGGGATAATGTCGAAGTCCACTTTTGATAAGGTTGTATCATTCCTTTGCAGATATCCTGTAAAGAAGACGATTGCAGATTATGATTCCGAACTGATTTACACCGCGATGCAGGGTGACAAAAAACGGGTGAACGGTGAAGTAAAATTTGTACTTATCGGTGAACCGGGCGACCTTCACATCGATGTAAGTGCAAAAAAATCCGATGTAATCGATTCCATCAATTTCATGAAATCGACTGTTTGAATGCCTCCCGGGTGATGCTATTTCAAATAGAGCATTTTTCCTGAAAGCCGTTTTCCTTCAAATTCGAGTCGATAAATAAAGATCCCGCTTGATTCTGATCCGGGTTCAAAATTGAATGAATGTTCGCCTGACTCCTGATACCCGTTTACCAGATTCCTCACCTCTCTGCCTGTCATGTCAAATATCCTTAATGAGACAAACCCCGATGCCGGTAACCGGTAGGAAATTTTGGTTGAAGGATTGAAAGGATTGGGGAAATTCTGCGAGAGTTGAAACCCTTCCGGCGAGGAGGAGTTTGTTTCCGCAATTGAAGTTCCGACATCCCTGAAAGAGGAAGCTGCTTCGCTCAAGGTTTTGTATTTAATCTTTCCGCCAAATTCTCTGTTCAGGGAGTCCATCAGTTCTCCCATCCAGTTTACGACAATTCCATTCAAATACCCCTGTCTGATGAAAGGATCGTGATGGAGAATCACAAAATACTTGTCGGACATCCCGTTGGTTCTTATATCAAAAAGAGCCTGAGTCATTTTGGATCTGTAGGTGCCTTCGGTGAGTTGCCAGGTATATTCCTGATGCATTCGAAGGTTGTAGAGTCCGGGGAATATATAATCCTTTGTTACACCCGTAGAAGAGAGGAATTCAAAATTGTTTTCAACCAGGAGATCAAAGGTGGTGGTATCAGCGTAATGACCCGGCGGTACGAAGGATTTCGGAATGTATCCCAAAGAATCGAAAAGAAGTGTCATCCCTTGTTGCAGCATTTGCTGCTGAACGGAATAGGGGTGGTTGTAAAACTGGCTGACGCAATAAAATTCATGTCCCGTTGCGTTGCATTGGGGGCAGGTGTGGTTATAACCATGCTGAGAGATTTCATGACCGCGGACGACCGTGTTTTTAAGTTCTTTTGTAAGTGCACCGTTTGTGTTCATGCTCTCAATTAACCGGTGGGGCATCACTGCCCAGGTTACTTTTCCACCTCTCATCTCAACAGCAGTCTGAAATGGTGTTAAGCCGGCAGGCATGTAAGTTGTGTTTCGTGATTGAATATCATCCACTCTTATTACAAAGACGAGACTGTCCTGTGAAAAAAGCGAAATGGTGGTGAGGAGGAGAAGCGTTAATGTTTTTTTCATGTGCAATCGATAATTCTTAAAATCCATAATGCAAAATACGAAATTGTAAATCAGGGAGAAGCCGGTTTAAAGTGGAACTGCCGGAAAAGAGGGCGCATTTCCGGCAGTTAGTGTGTGTTACTATAAGGAGGGTATAAGGAACATCTCATCGAGTGCTATATTACTACAATTATCATGCCAAAATAAAATGTTTTATTTGGTGTGTTTTTATTTACTGATTTATCGATAAATTTCCGTGTCCGAGAAAATTTTTTCAAAAATGAGAATAAGAAAAGAATATAATGTTAAAAGAATTACTTGAGAACAAAACTGCGATCGACTATGAGAAGGAGATAATCCGTCTTAAAGAAGAGATGAACGCCGTTATTCTGGCACACTACTACCAGACGGGCGACATTCAGGAGCTCGCAGATTTTATCGGTGACAGTCTTGAACTTGCAAGGAAGGCAAAGGAGTCGATGGCAGATGTCATAATCTTTTGTGGTGTACACTTCATGGCAGAGACTGCAAAAATACTTAACCCGGAAAAACTCGTGTTACTTCCTGATCTCGAAGCGGGTTGTTCACTTGCTGACTCATGTCCGGCAGAACCTTTTGCCGAGTTCAAAAACAGGTATCCCGATCATCTGGTTTTAAGCTATATAAACTGCTCCGCAGAGATAAAGGCACTAAGTGACATCATAGTCACCTCCAGCAATGCAGAAAAGATAGTAAGACAGATACCCCTTGATCAGCCGGTAATTTTTGCTCCCGATAAAAATCTCGGGAAATACATAATGAAAAAAACCGGCAGGGAGATGGTGCTCTGGGACGGCTCCTGCATTGTTCACGAGACTTTCAGTCAGAGGAAAATTGAGGAGTTGATGCTCCTAAATCCTGATGCAAAATTGATTGCACATCCCGAGTGTGAAGATCATCTGCTGGAGAAGGCATACTTTATCGGTTCCACCTCCGCACTTCTGAGATTTGTGCAGACTGATTCCTCAACCGAATACATTGTTGCTACCGAACCCGGAATAATTTATCAGATGGAGAAGGCAGTCAAAGACAAGAAATTCATTCCCGCTCCGGGTCAGGATGAATCGTGCAGTTGCAACAACTGTCCTTACATGAAGCTAAATACAATGGAAAAACTGTATCAGTGCATGTTGAGAAAGTCACCGGAGATTACAATGCCGGAAGTGATAAGGGTAAAGGCACTAAGACCTCTCGAAAAAATGCTGGAGATGAGTTAACAGGATTTAACAACATACAACGGAGATCAAAAAATGTTGGATGAAAAAGAATCAAAATATAAAGGTGCATACGAAAAAGCTGCAGATGAGGAGATTGACCCGAGGTGCATACCGATGACCCTCGAAGGTCTTCCGCCTGTCGGAGATCAGATTGTCACACCTGAATACAGTGATGATGACAATGACACATGGGGACAACTCTACAGGAGACAGACTGGATTGCTTGAAGGGAGGGTATGCGAAGAATATATAAAGGGTGTTGAACTGATGGGTTTTGATGATAAAAAGATACCCTCCTTGAAGCATCTGAGTTCCGTTTTGGACGGCACCACCGGATGGAAGATCGGGAGAGTACCGGGATTGATCCAGGCGCAGAACTTTTTCGAACTGCTGAGGCAAAGAGTTTTTCCATCCACTGACTATGTAAGGGGGAAGCACGAAATTGACTATACCCCCGCCCCCGACTGCTTCCATGACATATTTGGACACATGCCATTGCTGACCAATAAAAACTTTGCAAATTTTTACCAAAAATTTGGTGAGGCAGCACTTCGGGCAAAAGGGGAGCAACAGATATTTCTTGAAAGGTTTCACTGGTTTACAGTTGAATTTGGTTTGATAAACACATCTGCCGGAAGAAGGATATACGGAGCAGGCATAGTTTCCTCATTTAAAGAGGTCGATCATGCCCTCGGAAGTGAGGTTGTGGTTCACAATTTTGATCCTGAAAGGATAATTCACCAGGAATATGAAGTCTGGCATCTGCAGCCCGTCCTCTTTGCAATCAATTCTTTTGAAGAGCTTGAGAAAGGATTCGACCGCTGGACAAAAAGTGCGGGGATTTTGAACTAAGCACTAAAAAGATTGTTATAACATATATTGATTATAACTTTTATGGAGATGAATTTATGTTAAATGCCGGAGATAAGGCTCCTTATTTTGAACTTTTGAATCAGGACGGTGAAACAGTAAAACTGACTGATCTGAAAGGGAAGAGTGTTGTACTGTTTTTTTATCCAAAAGATAATACAAGTGTATGCACAAAGGAAGCTTGCAGCTTCAGAGATGAACTTTCAATATTTGAAGGTGTAAATGCAACTATTATTGGTGTCAGTGGTGATTCTGTAAAGTCACACAGAAAATTCGCAGACAAATACAACCTGAATTTCACACTCCTGAGCGATGAGAGCAAGCAGATGCTGGAAGCATATGGTGTGTGGAAAGAGAAGAGCATGTACGGGAAAAAATATATGGGAATTGAAAGAACAACTTTTGTAATTGATCCTGAAGGAACAATTAAAAAAGTGTTCAACAAAGTAAAAGTGGAAGGTCACACAGAAGAAGTGAAGAAAGCTCTGAGCGAATAGATTATGGGACCGAAAGTTTTTGTCTCCCGGCGCGAGGTGTTTTCTTCAGCCCACCGGCTCTACAACCCTGATTTCTCCGATTCAGAAAATGAGGAAATCTACGATAAATGCAACAACTATCATGGACACGGTCACAATTATATTCTGGAAGTGGTGGTCGAAGGAGAGATTGATGAGCGCACAGGATATGTGTTGGACCTGAAGCAGTTGAAAAGAATAATCATAGATAATGTGATCCGTAAAGTTGACCACAAACATTTGAATCTGGATGTTGATTTCATGAAAGGGGTAATCCCCACTGCAGAGAACATAGCAGTAAAGATTTGGGATCAACTCGTCGATAAAATTCCTAACGGCAGACTTTACAAGATAAAATTACATGAAACAGAGAATAATTTCGTTGAATATTTTGGAGATTAGAGATGGACATTGAGAGAGTACAAGGATATGTTGAGCACATACTGACAGAGATTGGTGAAAACCCCGAGAGGGAAGGACTGTTGAAAACCCCCAAAAGAGTGGCAAAAGCCTATGAATATCTGACTTCGGGTTACTCAAAAGATATAAACAAGGTTTTAAACGGTGCAATATTTAATGAGGAGTACGATGAGATGGTTTTGGTAAGAAACATCGACTTCTACAGTATGTGTGAGCACCACATGCTTCCTTTCTTTGGGAAGGTCCACATTGCCTACATCCCGGACGGGAAAATAGTGGGATTGAGCAAACTGCCACGGATTGTGGAAGTGTTCGCAAGACGACTTCAGGTGCAGGAGAGAATGACAAAAGAAATCGCTGACACGATTAATACCTACCTTAAACCAAAAGGGGTTGCGGTCGTTTCGGAAGCATATCACATGTGTATGATGATGCGTGGAGTTGAAAAACAAAATTCCTCGACCACCTCTTCCACCATGCACGGAGTTTTTAAGAATGACCCCAAAACCAGAGTGGAATTCCTTAGTCTGATCAGAACGGGAGACTCCAGAATATTATGATGAACATCTGGATATCCGGTGCGAGTACGGGAATCGGAAAAGCGCTTGTGGCTGAGGCTGTTGCCGGTGGATTCCGGGTGATCGCCACTTCAAGAAACAGGGAAAATCTGGATTCGCTTCTTAGTTCGGTCAACTCCCCCAATCTTAAAACTGCCGTATGTGATGTGTCTTCTTCAGGGAGTATCGAAACTTTTTTCAAAACTGAACTGGACGGGGAAGCACCATCAATTCTGATTAACTGTGCAGGGGTTACAACTTTTAAAGAAGCTGTGAACACCTCGATTGCGGAGATTGATGCAATTATTAAAACCAATCTGTTAGGTTCCGTGTACACGATTCAGACAGTGCTTCCATCAATGATCAAGCGAGGTTCGGGTACAATTCTGAACATTTCATCGGTTGCATCCCGGGATGTGTTGAAGGCGAGCAGCATCTATTCCGCGTCGAAGGCAGGACTGCTGCAATACAGCCGGGTGGTGCGGGAGGAGGTCCGTCAGCACAATATTAAAGTGATAGATGTGTTGCCGGGAGCCACGGAGACACCGATCTGGCATGAAAAAGTCAGGGATAAATACCGGGAGAGGATGATGCAACCTGAATCACTCGCAAAATTTATAGTGTGCTTCCTTAAAGACGACACAAATATCGTTCCTGAGGAGATCATTTTCAAACCGGTTACCGGAAATTTATAGTTTTATATGATTTGGGTCAAATAAAAAAAGAATAAGGTCGTTTATTCCGTTAAATGATTTTGATAAAATCAAAACAAATATTAATTTTGAAGGTTACAAAATTGAGATAATTAACGGAGATTAAATAGCCGATTTGCAGAATAGCTTAAGAAGTAATTGGCACGGTGAAGAAATAAACAGCCTTATGGGAAGAACCGGAAGTTTAATAAAAAGGCTCACAGATATAATCTTGAGCAGTTTAGCCTTGATTCTGTCGTCACCTGTCTTGCTAATAGCTGTAATTGCTATTAAACTTGAGTCGAAAGGTAATGCCTTTTTCATTCAGGATCGAACAGGTCTTGGTGGGAAACCATTTAAAATGATCAAACTTAGAGGTATGATAGACGGTGCCGAGCAATTGGGACCCGACTTTACCCAAAAAGACGATCCCCGGTTGACCAAAGTCGGGAAGATCCTTCGCCGCACCTCCATCGATGAAATCCCTCAGGCAATAAATGTCCTGCTGGGAGATATGAGCATTGTTGGTCCGCGTCCCGAACTTACCAAGATAACCGATCAGTTTACTCCCGAACAGAGAGAGGTATTCAATTTCAAGCCCGGTATCACAGGCATTTCCCAGATAAACGGCAGGCAGTCATTGTCACCCGAGGAAAGAGTTGTGATGGAAATTGACTATTACCGTCAGGCGACATTCTGGTCGGATTTAAGAATTATTCTCAGAACTCCCAAGGTTGTAATAACAAACGAAGGAAACATATAAGAATTGAAAAAGGTCCTTATAATAGCCTTTCTCATTTCTTCCACACTTTTTTCCCAGCCTGAGCCCGTAAATTCCGAAAATCCGGTTTACTTTTTCCTGAGAAGAGCTTCCATCTCGGGTTATCTCAACTTTTACGACGATGCGATACTTCCCAAAAGTCACTCGGAAATTATAAAACATCTCAAAGAACTCGACAGTAAACGGGGTGAGTTGAGTCCTGCCTTCGTGAATGAACTTGAATACTACAAAAAAAATTTCCTTCCCGGTGAATCCGGTGAGAAACTGACCTTCAGCAATTATTTTACATCTGATTACCCGCAACATCTTTATGAACATCAGGGTAAAAATTACAATGTTTCAATTGATCCCGTACTGGGACTCAAGGTACACGGTACCAATCTTCAGGGGTTTGACGGAAATTCCGCAGCATATCTGAGGTATGGCGGTTCGGTACGGTTCAATTACAAGGACTGGCTCTCGGCTTACATTATCGCCTGGAACGGAAATACTTACGGGTCGAGACAGTTGAATCAGACTGACAATCTGGTGGCTCAGAAATTTACTTTCAGAAGAACGGGACTCGAGCATTTTGACGGCACCGAGGGGGGTATCTTTTTCGAGAAGGATATTTTTTCCGCCTCGATTTCACGAAACAGGGAAGTGTGGGGAGAAAACTTTTTCAACAAAGATAAAATTTCAGCCACCTCACAGATGTTCGACAAGTTAAGTTTTGCCATTAAAACTGATTTGTTCTCATACAGTTATTTACATGGCTGGCTTGTTATGCCACAGTATATCATTCCGGGGAATGTGATTACAGGGGACACAAAAGCCCGTGTCGAAAAATACACAGCTCAGAACCGAATCTCAGTCGATTTGTCATCAAAAATCAGAGTAGCGGTGTGGCAGTCAATAATATACTCAAACCGTTCCTTTGAACTTGGTTACCTCAATCCTTTCCTTTTCTGGGAGTCCGCACAGAGATCACTCGAGGACCTGGATAATTCGCTGATCGGAATAGATGCAAGATACAGACCTGCGAGGGGAGTGGAACTGACTGGTTCTCTGATTTTTGATGATATCAACTTCCAATATATGGTACCCGGTAAATTTCAGAAATTTAACAACCGGTTTTCCTTCCTTGCCGGGCTTATTTACATCCCTTCCTTCGACGATAAGTTTACAGTCAGTGCCACATATTATTTTGTGAGACCTTACACATTCGCGCACCCTGCGGCGGGGGAAGACCTTGCATACTTGAACAACAGTTTCCCTCTCGGACTGGATGTGAAGCCGAACTCGGATATGATAAATCTGAGACTTGACTGGCAGGTAGAGTCATATCTTCGCTTTTCACTGGACTACAAACACATAAGGCATGGCGAAAACATCTATGATTCTGCCGGAAACCTTGTGGAAAACCATGGCGGTTCGTTTTTCATAAGCACAAATTCACTCTCGAATGAAGACGCATGGTTCCTTTCCAGAGAGTTTCAGAACACAACGCTTGTTGAACTTGCGATGAATCTTGTTCCGGGAGCAAACACTGTTATAAAAGCGGGTTATATTTACCGTAAAAGCAATTTTTTAGAGCCTTTCCCCGAAAGCTACTTCTACGCTACCCTGAATCTTTTCTATTTTTAACCATTTAGATATTAATTTTTTCTCTTGTTTTACAATTTGTTTTCATTGTAAATTGAACTTTAATTTCAAGAAACAACGGTTTATTTTATGCTCAGACTTCGCGGCTTAATTATACTCTTTCTCCTCGCCTTAATTGCCGAAATCTTTCCCCAAAAGTATGTAATTCTCGAAAAAACTCCGGAATACATGGTGTTAAAGTTCGATCTCCGCAATTTTACGAAGGTCAGGGATACATTAATTGGCGGACGGAAATTCTCGTATTTCCCGGGCGATGGAATGTATTTTATGAAGGAAGGGGAGCCGGCAATACCTGAGTATTCAGTCTCGGTAGGAATAAGTTACAATTCAAAACCAAAGATATCCGTGATTGCCTCTGAAAGAGGGGAGACCGAAAACCGTTTTATTCTTCCTTTTTCTCTCGTCGATTCAATTGCTTTCAAGCCTGAACTGCTCTTTTTCGACAAAGACCTCTACAATATCGATCGTTATTTCCCGAGTGCGCTTGCCCGTCTCGAGGGAAGATATTCATTCCGTTTTTCTGAAATTCAACCGGTAATAGTTTCTCCCTATCAGTACAATCCTGTGTCGAGGGAGCTCGTACGATACAATTCGATCACTGTGAGAATCGATTATAACATCGAATACAGTGATGCATTTATGGTCACACCTGTCAATGATCTGGCGACCGCTCAGTTTCTTAAAAACACAATCATTAACTTTGAAGATGCCAAAAAGTGGATTGGTGAGAAAAAATCAAATCTTCCCGATAACGCCGCCTCACAGACCAAATGGTATGATCCCGCAAAGCAATATTTAAAATTGTATCTGAACAAAAGAAACATATACAAACTGACTTACGAGGAACTTATTGAGGCGGGAATGCCTGCAAACCTCCAGATTCAGAATAAAAAACTTCAAATATTCGGACCCCAAGGGGAGATTCCACTGGCAATTTATGGAGATAATGATTCCATTTTTACCCGTAGAAGTTACATTATTTTTGCGGGTGATTCGATGCCGCCTTCCCCGCATGCAACACTGAATTTGTACAACAAGTCGAATGTTTTTTGGTTCTCCTACCAGGCTGATACAAGCGGATTGAGGTATAAGGACAGAGACGGAACCATCCCAACTCCCACAGCGGGACTTAACTTCACAGAATGGAAACTTCATTTTGAAGAAGACAAAATTTATGAACGCCTGGGATGGGCTCCAAACGGTAACAGAGATTACTGGTTTTGGCAACGGATAAATGCCTTCAGGGGGGTTCCTGAGAATGGATTCGCTCATCGATTTGATGTTTTGCCTAATTTAGCGCCAGAGGCAACGAGTCTCAGGGTTCGAGCTGAGATTCATGGAATCACGACAACAGTTTACCCTTGCAATTATGTACACAGTGTTAATCTCTTTATTAACGATAAAAAGCTTGCTAATCTTAAGTGGAACGGGCAGGATAAAATACTCTATGATTCCACATTTAATATTCTGACCGATTCAATTGTGATTGCCAGCGCTGGTAACCAGTTCAAGATAGTGACAGACGGCAATATATGCCTTGACGACCGGAATGATGAACTCAGAGTAAACTGGTATGAACTTTATTACTACAGAAGTCATCGCGCTTCGGGAGAATATTTCAATTTTAAAAGTCCCCCAAACACGGGCTACCAGACTTTTTGGATATTCAATTGGACTGGTGATACAATGTTCGTTTATGTCCCAGATAGAAAAGAGAGAATAATAAAACCATGGATTCTTAGAAATCCGCAAGGGGATGTTCTATTCCGAGATTCACTTAGATCCGATAGTGTTGAATATTTCGCCGTCGATGCCGATTATGGATTAAGAGTCGACTCTATAAAAGTGGATGTACCTTCGAATATCAAAAATCCAAATAACGAAGCCGACTACATCATTATCTATCACCCGAAGTTCAAACAGATTGCCGACAGACTTGCACAGTTTCGCCGGACGACGCCTGTTTCCCCGGGTGAGACACCGTTGCGGGTTTACAGCGTTGATGTAATGGAGATTTACGACGAGTTTTCCGGCGGTCTTATGGACCCGTTTGCTATAAAATCTTTTTTGAAATATGCCTTCGAGTCATTCCGAAGACCGGCACCCCTTTATGTCACTCTCCTTGGTGACATGAGTTTTGACTATAGAAAAATTCTTCCCGACAGCCGGGAAAACTATATCCCGTCGCTTCCTTTCCACTCGATTCAATACGGAATTGCTGCGAGTGACAATTCCCTGGTCGCTTTGACGGGAGAAGATATTACACCCGACATGGCAATATCGCGGCTTTCAATCGAAACAGTTGAAGAGGGAAATATAGTAATGGGGAAAGTGGAAAACTACCCCGGTGACAACACCAAGAAATGGAGGGAGTCGGTACTTCTTATGTCTTCCGGTATTGACGAGCAGGATGAGCTCCAATTTGGATTTAACAGAGAATCACTAAAACTCAAAGACAATTTTCTGGAGCCAAAAGGATTCAATGCGATTGCAATCTGCAGATACCCAAGCAATCCTGAAGAGCAAAAATACAAGGGATCAACTCCCGAAATACTGGAGGCTTTCGACAAGGGGGTTGTGGTTGCAAATTATTATGGACACGGAGGCGGTTATCAGTGGGATCTCATTTTCACAAATAACCACATCTATCAGTTGCACAATGATGACCGGCTTCCTTTTGTAATTAGCGTTACCTGTTACACGGCTCACTACGACAACCAGGATGTATTTGGAGAGCAGTTCCTGAAAATTCCGAACAAAGGTGCAATCGGATTTTTCGGAAGTTCGGGTCTCACTCACTGGCAGATTGGTACATATTTTAACGGTCTTCTCTTCGATGAGATGTTTAATTTGAAGAATTATGTTACCGGTCTTTCCACGCTTGCGGCAAAAGTAAGAACTCCACCCGTCGGCTACTACATTAACCAGATTGCACTTCTTACATATCTTGGCGAATCGGGGCTCCGTCTTGCGGTTCCCACAAAACCGGATTTCGCAATTGCAAACAACGACTTGAGTTTTTCTTCCACTACACCGCTTAAGGGTGACACACTCTCGATGATGGTGAAGATGTCCAATTATGGAATTAAAACGGGTGATTCGGTAAATGTGACCTTAAGTTTTATAGCCAGTGACACATCGGGTATCATAAGCACCAAACGAATTCCTGTATTTGGCAATAACGATTCACTCACTTTTAAGTGGGCTACACCGGTAAGCGGTTTAATAACCATTTTTGCAGAGATAAATCCCGGTGGACTCGTGGATGAAGATGATTTGTCAGACAACAAAGGGCAAAGACAAATAGCTGTTTATGACATATCAGAACCGAGTCTGCTCTATCCTCCCGACGGGTTTACCTCACAAAAATTCACGGATATCGAACTTGCTGACATCGGCTATTACATAAACCGCGGGTTTGTTTACGGTGTTGAAATAGACACCGCTTCAAATTTTGCATCACCACTTTTTGTACTTGAAAATTTGAAAGGAAATGAGGGTCTTCTCAAGTATTCATTGTCCGTTCTTCCTCCGGGAAGATATTTCTGGCGGGCAAGGATAGTCGACGGTCAGGATTACGGCAGATGGTCGAGCCCCAGAACCTACTCTTCTGTGGATGGTGAAAAACGGGGTTATTACTTTAAAGGCAATCTGCTCCTGAATTCAGAGATACATAATCTTACTTATTCAAAGATTTATGACGGACTTTTGCTAAACACTGAGCGAAAAGTTCCGAGACCGGCAAATCCAAGATTAAAACGGGAGTTCGCTCTTACGCATATCGAGGAACTTGATACTGTCGGGATGACATGTTTGACCACAGACGGCAAGTATCTTTATATTGCTGATTACTGGTTTGATGTACAAAAAAGGAATCCTGACGGTAAATCGCAAATATATATAGTCGGTACCGGAAAAAACGGAACGAATCAGGGTGAATTTTACGGTACAGTCCCCGGGTTCAAACAGCAAATCAGGCTTCAGATGGCATACCTGAACGGGCATATCTACTATCCCGGTGAAAACTCAAATGTTTTGTATAAACTGGAACCGACGGTCGGAAAGCTCGACAGTATTCAACTGACTCAAGGGTTGCTCGATTTCGATTTTGGTGATGAGAGGGTTGTAGGGAAGTATATGATTGCTGCCTATGACGGGAAAATTTATAACTTCGCCAACAAACGAATCAACGGCAGAAGGGCTTCGATAGTAAGAGTATTCAATCCGGTAAACTGGAGTGTTGAACGGGATATCGAGCTTCCTCTTATCGAGCCTTATGCATCTGTAGCCGGGTTTTTCATAGTTGGTGATATTCTGTATATGTACGAGGACTACGCTTCCGGATTTTTTATGGCGGCAAGACTCTCGGATGGCAGCTACCTCGGAGAATGGTTGAGCTGGGATACCAAGGTGCTGAGAGACTTGAAACGGTTCTATTCATGGGTTTATGACGAAGACAGTGACGAAATATATGCGACAGTTTACCGTCGAAATGACACGATACAGAAGCGAATTGCTGTTTTTGCCGGGTATTATGTCGACTCGGAGGGAAAACTTGTCTCCAAGGAGATCGGACCTGCTACGAAATGGAACAAGGTTAATTATGAAATTGTGACAAGCAACGCAACTTCACTTTATCAGGTTGACCTTCACGGACTCAACAGTACCACAAGGCAGTGGGATACACTTCGTGTTGGGATACCGAACGGTTTTGATATCTCAGGATACAACCCGCAGGCATATCCCTACATGCGAACAGTTGTTTCGATGGAGGACACATCGTACTCCACCACCAATCCCATGTTTATCAGGTCCATACATGTGGATTGCGAAACAGAGGTGCCGGAAATTACCATCTCAAACAACGATTTCACATTCGATCCCGACAGTCTGATTCAGGGTTTTGATATTACTGTCTCGCTTAAAGTGAGGAATATCGGGAAAGTGCCTTCTGATTCCACCACAGCGAAATTATATCTTGGAGATGCCGACGAACCTTTCTACACAGAAAAGTTCAAAATTGCAGCGGATACATTTCATACTGTCTCGCACACAATCAATACTTCAAAGATAGTTTTCAACAACAAGGTTCGCGCAGTAGTCACGATGGAGGGAACAGAGATGTACACCTTCAATAATATTGGTGCTGACAGTTTCTATGTAACTCGTGACACGATAAAACCCGATTTTACCATTACCTTTGACAAGCGGGATCTGATAAATGGCGACATTATTTCGAGTAACCCGCTTATCGAGATCGTGCTCACGGATAACAGCCCGTTACCACTCGATACTACACGGTTGAGTCTTGTGCTCAACGGAAAACCTGTGGGTTTCAAAAAGGACACGGTAAACACTTCGTACACACCATGGCCCAATTCACGACTGGATGTGACCTGGAAACCATGGTTAAAGCAAGGTAAACAGACACTTGAGGTTTTCACAAAAGATGCATCTGACATACCGTACAGTAATGTAGCCCAAAAGTACCAGTTTTTCATATATGACAAAGATGATATACAGCAGATTTATAATTATCCAAATCCATTTGCAAGTGAGACCTGGTTCACTTATGAGTTGCGTGGAAATACTCCGCCTGAAGAGGTGAAAATCAAAATATTCACAATTGCCGGAAGACTTATCAAGGAACTTGTTGTTCCGTCGACAGCAATGCAGATTGGTTTGAATAAAGTCTACTGGGATGGCAGGGATGCTGACGGTGATGAAATAGGAAATGGTGTATATCTTTATAAACTTATCACCAGGTATAAGGACCGGACAAAAACGAGTATTGAAAAAATAGCGAAGGTTAAATAGACCTTAGTATGACTTCCGGCGAACAGTTCGTTAAAGATGTAATCGAGTGGGATGTGGTAAACTGGTCGAAGTGTCTCCCGTTTTTTAAAGAACGGGCGGGTGATCTCACCGGTAAAAATGCTCTTGCAATCGGGGAGAGGCATGGTGGTCTCTCCCTTTGGCTCGCAAAACAGGGAGCGAAGGTTACTTCAACAGACCTTGAAGGGGTATCTGAAGAAGCAAAAGCGATGCACCTAAAGTATCAGGTAACAAATTCGATTGTATATGAGAATGCCGATCTGACTTCACTCCGGTACCCTGACTCTTCGTTTGATGTAGTAATTTTCAAGTCGGTACTTGGAGCTCTCCGTTCGAAAGAAAATCAGCAGAAGGGGATATCCGAAATTTACCGTGTGCTGAAACCTGGTGGTGTTCTTCTCTTTGCGGAAAACCTGGTGGCATCCCCACTTCACACTTTTCTTCGCAAAAAATTCATAAAATGGGCTTCCTATTGGCGGTATATTACGATTGATGAGGCGGAAGAATTGTGTTGCATGTTTGCCTCATTTTCATTCAAAACCGCAGGCTTTACAGGTGCTTTTGGCAGATCAGAGGGGCAAAGAAGGATGCTGGGAAAACTTGACGGTTTTCTCGAAAAGATGGTGCCCTCGAAAAATCGTTACATAATATTCGCAGTATGTAAAAAATAGTCCAAAATATTTTTTTTCCTGCATTTAAGAGTTTTCCATATTGTTAAAGTTTTTTATCTTGAATAATGTGTTTTATTATTTTTTAATCACAGGAATCGTACCATGTGTGGAATAGTTGGCTATATTGGAAACAACAGTTGCGTACCCGTAATTATTGAGGGATTGAAGCGTTTAGAATACCGGGGATACGATTCTGCAGGTCTTGGTGTTATAAGAAAAGGGAATATAGAAATAACCAAGATTAAGGGGAAAGTGGCTCAACTTGAAAAAGCAGTTATTGAAAGCGGAATTGATTCAACGATAGGTATCGGGCATACCCGTTGGGCGACTCATGGTGAACCAAATGAGGTGAATGCACACCCTCATTCGAACGATGACGGTGATTTAATATTGATACACAATGGTATAATTGAAAACTATTCCACCCTCAAAGCCGGCCTTAAGCAGCATGGTTGCAAATTTAAAAGTGCAACAGATACTGAAGTTCTGGCACATCTCTTCGATACCTACATAAAATCCGGCTACACCCTTTTTGAAGCAGTCCGTCGCGGTCTCAACGAAGTTGAGGGAACTTATGGCATTGCAGTAATCTACACCAAGGAACCTGACCGCATTGTTGCAGCCAAAAAAGGTTCTCCACTCCTTTTGGGAATCGGTGACGGCGAAAATTTTGTAGCTTCTGATGTGTCGGCGATACTTCAACACACGAAAAAAGTGGTTTACCTTGAGGACGGGGAAATTGTAGAAGTTTTTAAGGATCACTATCTCACAAGAACGATAGAAGATATTGAGGTAGACAAGGAAGTTCATCAGATCGAGATGACCCTGGAGGAAATTGATAAAGGCGGCTACCCGACTTTCATGTTAAAAGAGATTATGGAACAACCTGAATCACTTAAAAATTCGATTCGGGGAAGGCTGGTTCTGGAAAATGGTGATGTGAAGCTTGGAGGTTTGGAGAATGTTCTTGATCATCTCCTCTATGTAAAGAGGATAATCATAATTGCCTGCGGTACTTCGTGGCACTCTGCGCTGGTAGGGAAGTATATGTTTGAAACATATCTCAGAGTGACAACTGAAGTTGAGTATGCAAGCGAGTTCAGATACAGGAATCCTATTGTTGGACCCGGTGATGCGGTTTTCTTTATCTCGCAATCGGGTGAAACTGCCGATACTCTCGCAGCTTTGAAAGAAGCAAAAAGGAGAGGTGCACTCTGTCTTGGAATTTGTAATGTTGTAGGGAGTTCCATCGCAAGGGAGAGCAAGTCGGGAGTTTATGTACATGCAGGTCCCGAAATTGGTGTCGCATCCACAAAGGCATTTACCTCGCAGCTCGTCGTCCTTGCCCTGATCACAATATTGCTCGCAAGGCGTAAAAACCTCACTCTGGAAGAGGGGAAGAGCCTCGTGGAAGAATTCAAGAAAATTCCCGAGTATGCCAAAGAGATTTTAAAACAAAACGATTTAATAGAACAAATTGCAGAAAAATTCAAAAATGCCACTAACTTCCTTTATTTAGGGAGAGGGTACAACTTCCCCGTGGCATTGGAGGGCGCTCTGAAGTTGAAAGAAATTTCATACATTCACGCAGAAGGTTACCCCGCGGCAGAAATGAAGCACGGACCAATAGCACTGGTCGATGAAAACATGCCTGTGGTATTCATAGCGCCTAAAGATGCTACTTACGATAAAATTGTAAGTAATATCGAAGAGATAAAGGCCCGTAAAGGAGTTGTAATAGCAATAGCCACCAACGATGATGAACAGATCGATGATCTGGCTGATTACTCCATAAAGATACCCACGACAAGATCGATACTGATGCCCATTCTTACGGTCATTCCGCTTCAACTGCTCGCTTACCATATTGCGATGAAAAAAGGCTTAAATGTGGATCAACCACGAAACTTAGCTAAAAGCGTAACAGTTGAATAACAAAATGGAGAATCTATGGAGCGGAAAAATATCCTTATCATGGGAGCCGCAGGAAGAGACTTTCACAACTTTAATACCTGGTTCAGGGATAAAGAGGAGTATAATGTAAAAGCCTTTACGGCTACTCAGATCCCTAATATCGACGGAAGAAAGTACCCTGCATCACTAGCAGGAAAACTTTATCCGGACGGTATTATGATCTATGACGAGAAAGACCTCACCAAACTGATAAAAGAGATGAATATAGATGAAGTTTACTTCTCATATTCTGATGTCCCCTACAACTATGTAATGAACAAATCTGCCGAAGTTAATGCTGCCGGCGCCTCCTTCACACTTATCGGAACAAAACAGACCATGCTTAAATCATCGAAACCGGTGATTGCAATTGTTGCTGTAAGAACGGGGAGTGGAAAATCCCAGACTTCAAGAAAAGTTGTCGAGCTTCTCAGAGCAGCCGGCAAAAAAGTTGTTGCAGTAAGACATCCAATGCCTTACGGTGACCTTGAAAAACAGCGGGTACAAAGATTTGGTACACTTGAAGACCTCAAAACTCACAAGTGCACAATCGAAGAGATCGAAGAGTATGAACCACATGTGGCAAACGGTGGTGTAATATATGCAGGTGTCGATTACGGCGATATCCTTGCACAGGCAGAAAAAGAAGCTGATGTTATAATCTGGGATGGCGGAAACAACGATTTTTCGTTCTATAAACCAGATCTCACCATCACTGTGGCAGATCCCCTCAGACCGGGTCATGAATCAACCTATTACCCGGGCAATGTTAACATTCGTCTGGCAGATGTTGTTGTTATCAACAAAATTGAATCAGCTGAACCTAAAAATGTACTTTCAGTTCGTAACTATATAAGATCGGTAAATCCAAAAGCTGTCATAATTGATGGTGCTTCACCTATCACAGTTGACAACCCGGAAGTAATCAAAGGTAAAAGAGTTCTCGTTGTTGAAGATGGTCCAACCCTTACACACGGTGAGATGGAATTCGGAGCCGGAACCGTGGCTGCCATGAATTATGGTGCTGCAGAACTTGTTGATCCGAGACCATGGACAGTAAAATCAATCACTTCAACCTATGAAAAATATCCAAAAATTGGTGTTCTTCTCCCTGCAATGGGTTATGGAGATGACCAGGTGAAAGATTTGGAAGATACCATTAATGCCACCGACTGTGACAGTGTGGTTATTGGTACTCCAATTGATCTTGGAAGAATTCTGAAGATTAACAAACCATCTACCAGAGTGGGATATGACCTGCAGGAGATTGGCGGAATAACTTTAGAGAAGATTCTGAAAGAAAAAGGACTTCTATGAGTAAGCTTGCCGTCGTAGCACTCGGCGGCAATGCACTCCTTAGAGGAAATCAATCAGGCACTATAAGGGAGCAGGAACAAAATGCTTTCAATACGTGCAAGAGTCTCGTTGACCTCATCCTTCGCGGATATACTGTAGTTATAACGCATGGAAATGGTCCTCAAGTGGGTAATCTGATACTTAAAAATGAAGCAGGTTACGAGAAATTTTTGCTCCCTAAAATGCCTCTTGATGTATGCGTTGCCGAGTCGCAAGGGCAAATTGCCCACATCATTGCGGTGCAGATGGAGAGACTTCTCCTTCAGCATAACATACAAAAAGAAGTCATTTCCATGGTAACCCATGTTGAAGTGGACGCCAATGATCCTGCTTTTCAAAATCCAACGAAACCGGTGGGCCAATTCTTCCTGAAAGAAGAGGCAGACCTCCTTTCGAAAGCAAACGGCTGGCAATTCCGTGAAGATCCCCGCAAAAGGGGATGGAGACGGGTTGTCGCTTCGCCTGTGCCCACCCATGTCCGTTCAGCACACATCGTAAAAAAACTTACCGATGATGGTCATATTGTCATCTGTGTGGGTGGTGGTGGAATTCCGGTTATCCAAAACGGATATGGCACCATGAAAGGTGTGGAGGCTGTCATCGACAAAGATCTCGCTTCATCGGTTCTGGCAAACCAGATCGGGGCTGATGAGCTTGTAATTCTCACGGATGTCCCTCAGGCATATCTGAATTTTCAGAAGGAGAATGAAGTTGCTCTGGGAGAAATCACAGTCGATGAAGCCGAAAAGCACATTAAAAATGGAGAATTTGCAGCAGGAAGCATGGGTCCTAAAATCCAGGCTGCTGTGAACTTCGTTAAAAATGGCGGAAAAAGAGCAGTAATAACAGAAGCCGGCGAGCTGGGAAAAGCTAATCCGGGAACAAGAATAATCGCTAACTAATGGACTAAAATTATGGCAGTAAATATGAAAGGAAAGAGCTTTCTTTCCATTAATGATCTTACACTCGAAGAGATGTGGCAGATTTTTGATCTGAGCAAAACTCTTAAAGAAAAACTTTATACCGGTGAAGAGCATCACCTCCTTAAAGGCAAAACACTCGGAATGATTTTCGCAAAACCGTCAACCAGAACAAGAATTTCGTTCGAAGTCGGTATCTGGCAACTCGGTGGCATCGGAATGTATTTCGGACCAAACGATTTGCAATTGAACAGAGGTGAAACCATCAGCGATACTGCGAAAGTTCTTTCAAGATACCTCGACGGAATCATGATCAGAACCTTCAAGCACGAAGATGTTGAGGGACTCGCAAAATACGGATCAATCCCCGTTATTAACGGTCTGACCGACCTCCTTCACCCCTGTCAGGTAATGACTGATCTTTTTACAATACTTGAAAAGAGAAGAAAACTCCAGGGCTTGAAGCTTGCATACATTGGAGACGGAAACAACATGGCGCATTCACTTCTGAACGGTTGTTCGAAAGTCGGAATGGATATAACCATTGCCTCACCCAAAGGTTATGAACCTCTCGGATGGATAGTTGAAAATGCAAAGAAGAACGCCAATTACATGGGTTCCAAAGTTGTAATCACCAACGATCCGGTTGAAGCATGCAAAGATGCCGATATCATTTATACAGATGTTTGGGCAAGCATGGGACAGGAAAAAGAGGCTCAGGAGAGAAATCAGAGATTCACCGGATTCCAGGTTAATAACAACCTCGTTGCGAACGCAAAAGATGATTATCTCTTTATGCATTGCCTCCCGGCTCACCGTGAGGAAGAAGTTACAAATGAGGTGGTAGATTCAGCCAATTCAATCGTGTTTGATGAGGCAGAGAACAGACTTCATGTTCAAAAAGCAATCATGGCTTTGGTGATGTAATTACCAAAACTTAAATAATACTTCGGTATTCGTCGTTTAAACCGCTTCAGAAATGGAGCGGTTTTTTATGTGATCTAAAACACACGCCACTCTTAAATAAATACTCGCACGCTTCTGTTCATTTTTCTTTTGGTAATTAATAATACTTTCATTACATTATAATCGTGGAGTATAAAAATTATTTAATCGAAAAATAAATAGAATTCATCGACAAAACTATAAGTTTTATCGAAAAAAAGTTTCTAATCACCTCAATTAATAAAGGAACAAGCAGATGAGGTATTCAAAATACTTTTTGCGTGTTTTATCCATAATCCTGATTCCTTTCGGCGTTTATGCCCAAAACGGGGGGAATGCGCTCTCATTTGACGGGGTCAATGATTTTGTCAAGGTAGACGCAGGATCGGGAAGCGGACTAAACTTCGGCGGTGGAAGCCAATTCACCGTTTCCATGTGGGTATATCCCAACAATCCCGGTGCTGCCGGCGATCAAACATTGTTTCACAAGCACCACAATTTTGTTGGTACAGCTCAGTATACACTTTGGCTGAATGCCGGTTTTTTAAATGCCAGAATTGACCGCTTCTCTGCAGGTGGTAACTTCTTTATGAACGGAGTTACTCCTGTTTTGACACAGTCAAAATGGTATTATGTAACTTTGGTTAAGACAGCATCAGCATTTCAGATTTATGTTGACGGTATACTTTACAATTCTGCTTCAATTCCCGTAACCCAATTAGGTGCTTCCTCATCGATCGGTAATATCTATTTTGGAGTTGATGGATCCGGTGCTGCTCCGTTTAACGGGAAACTGGATGAAATTAAGGTTTGGAGCAGTTCACGCACTTCGACTGAAATAAGAAGAGATATGTACAAGCCGGAAACATCCGGTACCGCAAACCTGCCGCTTTACTTAACACTTGACGAAGGTACCGGACAATTACCTTCGGATGGCGGAAATTCACCGGTAAACAATGTGTATCTCGGAATGGACGGTACTGTTGAGACTACCGACCCAACCTGGGCGGTCTCCGGTTCAACTGCGGGTCCCCGTTATGCCCTTTCGCTTGACGGAGTTGATGAGTATGCACTCTCATTCCAGCCTTTCTCAAACAATTCTGATTTTTCAGTCGAGTTTTGGGCAAAAGCCGGGAACACCGGTTCCCGTCAGGTTGTGTTTTCGCACGGCTCCAGTCCAAACCTGATTCAGATTGGTTTTCTTTCACCGGGTGATCCTGATAACCCGAACGGATTTTTTATCGCATTTGATTCCGACATTCTGGCTTCATCCCTCGGAGCGACTGATGTGGCATGGAATCATTACTCTGCAACATACAACAGCTCGACAGGTGAGAGAAGTCTGTACCGAAACGGAAAGCTTGTAGCAATTGATACCGCTGCGACTTCTTTCAGCACTGGTGGTAATGTAACAGTTGGTTCAACCGGTGTAATTACTGACTATTTCAGCGGGATGGTCGATGAGTTGAGAATCTGGCAAAGCGTAAGAACTCATCAGCAAACAGTTGCCAATATGAGCCGTTCTCTTGTCGGAAATGAAAGCGGGTTGACTGCGTACTACAGATTCGACCAGATTGCTCATACCTCACAAAACAGAGCACTAAACACTGCAAGCGATCTTCTTGATCTCGATCTGGTAAATATTGAGCAGGATGTTGATTTTGTAAGTTCAACAGCTTTTCATACCTGGATTGGGAGTGTGGATAATCAAACAACATCTCCCGGAAACTGGAGCACAGGTTTAACTCCTTCAAACAATGACAATGTCGGGTTTGATGTCTCCACTTTACTCACTCCTCCAGCCAACATAATGTCGTCCTCTGTTTACAGAAATGCGACATTTACAGCATCGGGCACAACACTTGCCGGGAGCCTGGGAATACTGGGTAATCTTGGACTTGCCATTCCTCTTAATGTCGGAGGTAACATGGTCTCTATTGGAATGACCGGAAGCCTCGTTGAGACAGGTTCGAACCTTTTCTCGAACGGTGAGCTGCTTTCCAGCAGAGCGATCAATGCTCCTTCCAACGAGAATATTGCAGGATTTGGTGCATCCCTGACCAGTTCCGCAAATTTGGGCGCAACTCTGGTAAGGAGAGCACACACAGCCTACGGTTATGGTGCGGCAACAGGTATTAACAGAACATATTCTTTTGCTCCTGCAACAAACACCGGTTTGAATGCATCTCTGGTTTTAAGATATGATGACTCTGAGCTTAACGGAAATCCGGAAGCGAATTTGAAATTCTTTAAATCCACTGATAACGGCACTTCATGGACAGTGCTTACCGGTACACATAATACAGTTGATAATACTTTTACACTGACTGGTGAAAACTACCTGGGATTGTACACAGCATTTGGCTATGTAGCCCCGGCAGTGACTTTGACAAATCCAACTGTCAATCAGGCGTTTCTTTCCCTTACACCAACTCTTGAATGGACTATTACCGGTGGAATACCGGCTTTTAGTGCCACAGTTCAGATCTACAGTGACCCCGGTTTAACTACTCTGGTTCATTCTGCGAATGTTGGTGGAGCACTCAGCTATGTGGTTCCTGGTGCTGTGCTCGAGTATAACAGGAGATACTGGTGGAGAATCGTCGTCACCGATGGTGCAAATGTTACAAACAATGGCCCGGTAATAACTTTTACCACCCTTCTTGACACTCCTGTTCTTACTTCACCGGCAACCGAGTTTGAATCACTCGTGATGTCACCTGATTTAAGCTGGGCTATAGCAAACAACAGATCGAATGTCAGATATAAGCTTTTGGTTGGCACATCTCCGGGACTTTCCGACCCTGCAAACACAAATGTGACATCAGGAGTAAACCCGGGAACACTGACACTCAATCCTGTCGGTCTCGCAGTTGCAACAAAATACTGGTGGACGGTAAGAGCTGAAGTGTTTGATGGATCAGCCGCAAACAATGGTGAGTTTAAGGTGGCTTCTCCGGAGAGGACTTTCTATACTCCTCTTGATGTACTCACCACTCCAATCAACGGAGTAACCGGACACACCCTTGAGCCTTCGTTTGCATGGACTGATGTGGCTTTTGAAACCGAATATGAATTGAGGATTTCGACAGCGGGTGGAACACAACTCGATTTCAACGCCGGTGTTATATTTACTGATCTTGCAATTCCTGCAAACAGTACTTCAGTAATCTACAATGAAAATACGCTTAACGAGGGACCGGGTTCACAGTATGTATTCCCGTTAACTCCGAATACCAAATATTACTGGCAACTGGTTGCCAAAGATGGCGGTGTAAGCATTAAATCGCCAATCTGGCATTTTACGACCTATCCGGCTGTTACTGTAAGTCAGCATAATCCGGGTACAGGTGACACCATCTATCTGAACAATGCAATGTTTACATACGGAATCAACCAGGCAACAAACGGGTTGAAGTTCAAGTTGCAGGTTAAATCAGCTCTTGTGGCACCTGTCAAAACAGACTGGCTTACTTCCAATTTCACCGGTACCTCTACAGACCTTTTCCAGACTGTTAACCTATTAGGTGGATTGAAATATTACTGGAGAGTTGTTCTTCTGAACAATTCAAATCAGGTGATGGCATATTCGCCGACAAGTTACTTCCATACCAGTGGTGGTGCAACTGTTCCATATCCATCATGGCCTGTTGGTAATCCACATGTATATACTAATGCCCCTCAGCTTTACTGGTACACGGCGGGTTACAGTTCCGACATCACATTTGATGTTCAGGTCAAATTGTTACCATTGGGTGCACCTGTTTACAGTGCAACCAATATAACTAACATTTATCATCAGTTGACTTCAAACCTTCTGCCCGGTACCTTGTACTACTGGCAGGTAAGGAGTGTTTACAAGAGAGGCACACCTGATGAGCAGATATCGGCATGGAGCTCGGACAATACCTTCACAACATGGGGTGCCGGAACACTTGTTATTCCCAATCCTTCATACCCTGTCGGAAGTCTTACAGTTTACACTACATCACCATATCTTTACTGGTGGCTTGGTCAGGACGGAACCGGATTGACCTACGACATCAGATATGGTACCGATCCGACACTTAGTGTTTACACATCAGTGACAGGAGTAACCAATTTATTCCATCAGCTTTCAAACCTTGTTCCGGGTGCTACCTACTACTGGCAGGTTCGCTCCAACAATGGTTCAGGCACTTCTGCATTCTCAGCAATTCAGTCATTTTCAGTTGCCGGAGGTGTTGCCAACGGATACACTGTGATCAACTGGCCTGCGGGTAATCCAACGGTTTACACTACTCTGCCTACCCTTTCCTGGTATCTTGAGGGATCACCAATGGGTATTACCGGTTATGTAGTGAGATGGAAAGTTGGATCAAATTCAAGCAACTGGAACAGTGACTACACAGGCACAACCACAGTTACAGATGTCTATAACACTTCTTATTCTTTCACTGTACCATTCGCTGAAGGTCAGGTTATTTACTGGGCAGTTGCCGCAACTAACGGTACATCACTTTCTGCCTGGGCAAGCGATTATTTCACTATCTACAGTGGAACAACTCCGGGTGCTCCCGTAATTTCATGGCCCTCAGGCAATGCACTTGTTTACACAGTAAGCCCTCAGTTGAGCTGGTGGGTTAACGGTTCCACAAGTGGAATTATTGGTTATGAAGTTGTTTACAGCTACTCTGATGTATTTGCAAACGGTGCGACAACTACCACCTATTCCACAAACACATGGTTGAATGTTTCAGGTCTCGTTGAAGGAGCCACATACTGGTGGAAAGTAAGAGCCCATTTCGGTGGTCTCTCATATGGACCATACTCAGCGGTGGAATCTTTCACAGTTAATCCCGGTTCATTTGCTCCTGTAACTCCGATAGTCGGAGGACCACATAATGTTCTCATTGGTACTACCTCACCTGTCATCTCCTGGGCACTTCCTGCCGCTCTCCCCACGGGTGCAAAGTTTGAACTTGAAGTTGCTGATAACCCGCAATTCACGAATTCAACAGTTATCGAGAACTTAACAGCTAACAGCAAGTTGATCCAGGGTTTGACAGCAAACAAGAGCTACTTCTGGAGAGTAAGAACAAAGACGAGTGACGGAAATTATTCCTACTACTCGGCTTTGGGTAAATTCAAGGTGATGGACGGAGCAACCGATATTAAAGAAGTTGCAGAAGTTCCGAAGGAGTTTAACCTTTCACAGAACTACCCGAATCCGTTTAATCCTTCAACAAGTATCAGGTTTGCGATACCAACCGATATGAATGTGAAACTGGATGTTTACAATACTCTCGGAGAGAAAGTTGCGGAACTGGTTAATGGACCAATGACCGCAGGCAGCTACTCAATCGCTTTTGATGCATCATTATTACCATCGGGTATCTATTTCTACAGAATTGAAGCAGGCAGCAATGTTGCAGTCCGCAAAATGATTCTGATGAAGTGATGTGAAGGCTGAAATCTGAAGGCTGAATAGCGAAGGCTGAAGGCTGAATGACGAAGGCTGATAATTTAAAAGCCGCTCTTAACAGGGGCGGCTTTTTTATTTGAGATTGCTCTTTGCATATAGAGTTGTGAGTCTTAACTTTGTAATCAGGTTATTTTAAGTTTTAAGACACAATTTTGCACTTTTTAATTCTCTTATTGAAAAGATTTTGATGACAAACTATTCTTTTGTAGTCCCCGTTTACAGGGGTGAAAAGACGATCGGTAAATTATTTTCCGATATTAAACGGGAAATGGAGAGGCTCGGATTTTCTTTTGAGGTAATCTTCGTGTGGGACTGTGGCAGAGATAATTCATGGAGCGTGATTCAGGATTTGTGTAAAAAATACCCCGGTGTTGTGAGAGGAGTTTCTCTAACTCGAAATTTTGGTCAGCATAATGCAATCATAGCCGGAATAGATGCTGCGGACGGTGAATTTATCATTACAATGGATGAAGACCTTCAGCATTCTGCAAAAGATATTGAAAAACTGATAGCGAAGCAAAAAGAAGGGGATTATGATCTCGTCTACGGCAACTATTCAGAACGGGAGCACAACTGGTTTCGAAACATCACTTCGAAGATTATGAAGAAGGCGCTGGCAATTGGAATCCCGGAACTGCATCCCGACTACACTTCATTAAGAATATTAAAAAGTGAGATTGCCAAACACACAACAGAGATGAGTAATTCCTATACTTTTCTGGATGGTTACCTTTCGTGGATTACATCCAATGTTGCAAGTGTAAGTGTCAGCCACTCGCAAAGTGAAGCCGGCAGCAGTTCCTACACCCTGATGAAACTGATAAATCACTCGATTAATGTTTTTGTCACTTTTTCTGATCTCCCTGTGAGGTTTTTGACTGTTTCATCTTTTGGGATTTTTGGACTCTCCATAATTTATACCATCTATGTGATACTGCGAAAACTGATTTTTAATGATTTTGTTTCGGGGTTTGCCACATTTGCAATTATACTTGGTTTTGGCATTGGCAGCATACTGATGGGTTTGGGAATAATAGGTGAGTATATTCACAGAATTAATATGAAATCGACCAAACGACCCAACTTTCTTGTTAGAAAAGAGGTAAAATGAGAGCATTTTATTTCACAAAGGTGTTATTCGGTTTCGTTATTGAGGAAAATACAAGAGAAATATATTGAGAACCATTGGATTAATCGGCTATGGAGCTCTCGGAGTCCAGTTTGAAAAGATGATACTTGGTGAAAGCACGGAAGCGGTTAAATTTGTTTATTTTGATGATATTAAACATAAGGAGAATCCCGGACTGGTGGCACCTTTCTACGGTTACAGGGACAATCCCGAAGTGAGCATTGAATATATGGTATGTCTGGGCTACCATCACCTGAAGTTGAAAAGAGAAATACTGGCTGAATTAAAATTGAGCGGAAGGAAACTTTACAACTTGATTCATTCCACTGCCTATGTAAGCAAAACCGCAAAACTTGGCGCAGGAATTGTCATCTATCCGAAGTGTAATGTTGATGAGGAGGTGGTACTTGAAGATGGTGTCCTGTTGAACAATTCATCGGTGGTTTCTCACAATTCAATCGTTGGTAGATCGAGTTATTTCGGGGCTGCTGTAGTTATTTCCGGAGTAGTGGAGATAGGGGAGTGTACATTCATCGGTTCAGGGACTGTGACAGCAAACAACCTGACGATTGGTTCGGGATGCGTTATTGGTGCCGGTTCTGTAATTACCAAAAGTGTCCCCGATAATGTTAAAGGTGTTGGCAATCCTTTTCGTTTTGCCACTATTAACTTACAATAAAGTTATTAATGAAAAAAATTGTAATCATCGGTGCAAACAATTTTCAGGTTCCTCTCATCAGGAAAGCCCGTGAAATGGGCTTTGAGACACATGTGTTTGCGTGGGAAGAGGGTGCTGTTGGCAGAGAGTTTTGCGACCGGTTTTATCCTGTCTCGATCATTGAAAAAGATGAGATCCTTTCCATTGCCGGAAAACTGGCTCCAGCCGCAGTTGTTTCAATCGGTTCCGATCTCGCCTCAATCACTGTAAATTATCTTGCAGAAAAACTTGGTCTTCCCGGTAATACCATGAGATGCTCGGCATTGACAACGAATAAATTCCTCATGCGTGAGCGACTTGCAGAACGGGGAGTGCTGTGTCCCGGTTTTGTGAAGCACACATCAGGTACCGGGAGTGTTGATGCAAACCACCTCAAATACCCGTTGATAATAAAACCGGTTGACAGATCGGGAAGCAGGGGAGTAACCAAAATTGAGACCATGTTCGAGATGTCTGATGCCATATCGAGAGCAATAACCGAATCGTTTGCCGGTGAGTGTGTAATCGAAGAATTTGTTACGGGAAAAGAGTACAGTGTTGAAATGATTTCATTCAGAGGTGAGCACCACTTCCTGCAAATTACTGAAAAGGAAACCACAGGTGCCCCATATTTTGTGGAGAGCGGGCAGCATCAACCTGCAGATCTTTCTGCAACAGTCAAAACCGGAATCATTAAAACAGTAACTGCTGCACTGGATGCTCTCGAAGTGACAAATGGTGCTTCGCATACCGAAGTGCTCGTTACAAAAAGTGATGAGGTTTACATTGTTGAGACGGGTGCAAGAATGGGGGGCGACTACATCGGCTCGCATCTTGTTCAGCTCTCGACGGGTTATGATTTCCTCATGGGAACAATCCTTGTTGCTTTGGGAGAGTTTGAAGAGCCTGTGTTGGATGATCCCGCTTTTTCGGGGATTTATTACGAAATCCCAAAACCAGGTGTCATAACAGAGGTCATAGTCAATACTCATCTTTACCCGGAGATTGTTCAGACAGAGGTTTATTACAAGACAGGTTACCATCTGCCTGAGGTGAAAGAAAGCAACCAAAGGGCGGCATCGTTCATCTACAAGTCGAAGTCAGGGAAATTCAAATATGATCCATCCATTCTTCAGATAATAACCGGGTAGAGGTTACGATTTTCGAGAGACCAGCCATACTGTTGAAAGAGAATATTTCGAAGCATAAATCCGAATATTTTCTGGCATTTGTCACTGTAATTCTGTTCTTCTACTTTACACCCGTTTTGGATGAAGGTGATTGTGCCGATTACCTCCGATACGCCGAAAAATTCCTTGGTCTTAATTCCATCCTTTTCCCGTACCGTTCTCCACTTTATCCCTTGATTCTTGCGGGACTGATCAAACTTTTTGGATATGCAGCCCTGCCAAACCTTGTTCTGGCGATACAGCTTTTTTTGATTTTCTGCACAAGTTTGCTTGTCAGAAAAACTTTCTCACTGGTCGGACTTTCAGAAAAGAAGCTTAACCTGATACTTTATCTGACATTTTTTAATCTGTCGGCACTTTATTATTCTTTTATGTTCATCACAGAAGTGCTTTCGTGGTTTCTGTTCACACTTTCCATCTGTTTCCTGCTTAAGGCTATCGTTTCGGGTGACAACAGATATTATGCGTTTGCAGGTCTGTCAACAGGGATTACTATTCTCTCCCGGTATAACCTGATTCCTCTTCTGCCTCTCTTTTTTATCATCATCATTGTAAGACTTTTTATTCAGCGTAAAGAGCCGGGTACGAATTTTGTGAAAGAGATATTCCTGAAACCTGCTGTTTATGGTTTGCCACTCCTTGCTATTCTTGTTTGCTGGAGTTTCGTAAATCTGAATGTGAACGGTAATTTCGGATTGTTTCCGGGAGCCGGTGTGTCAGGAGGAGCAAAGAAGGGAACGGGTGTTCCATTTTATGTCGGGAGAAATGCGCTCATAGCAACGATCGACAGCAGTGTGAAAGTGAGTGTTGAGAATCAGAAAGTGCTGCAAATATTTTTGGATGCGAGAGAAAAAATTCAAACAAAAAACCGCATCGATGCGAACAGTTGGATGAACATTCTGGGCGAGGAAAACAAACAAACTCTCGCAAGCTCATTTATCGGTTACAAAGTTTACAATGAAGCCACGCTGAAACTTTTCGATTACTACAAAATAAATTCCGCAAATGAAGCCCTGTTGAATGAAAAACTCGGCGGATTTTATGATGAAATTTATCAGCAGACCTCCGGAAAAGTAAATCTGATTCGAGTGGTCTCAGTTGTTTATTCATTGTGGGTTTCATCAAGCCTTCAGAACTCACCGGAGAAGGGGGACATTAATTTTAATGTTCTACCCGGTTTTGTAATCACGCTCCACAAACTATACTGGTTGCTGGTCATGGTGTCTTTCGTTTTTGTGTCAACATACCTGCTGATTAAACTGACAAGGAATGTGAAGGAGCAATCGAATTTTATCATCATCTCCCTTATACTTGTCGTTGATGCCCTCCTGATGACCAATGTTATTTTCAATACGATCAATGATGCAAGCAGATTCAAGTTCCCTGTAGAGGCACTCGTTATCGGTGTGCTTGTTTTCTCGATTGACAGAATAAAACTGCCCTTCAAAAAATAATTATCCCCAATGATATTTAAAATAAGAAAGCCGCCCTTTTTCAGAGCGGCTTTTGAATTATCATTTATCGACTTTCAGCCTTCAGCCTTCGATATTCAGCCTTCACATCATTTCATCAGAATCATTTTGCGAACAGCGACATTGCTGCCGGCTTCAATTCTGTAGAAGTAGATACCGGAGGGGAGTGATGAAGCGTTGAAAGCTATTGAGTAGTTTCCTGCCGTCATTGGTCCGTTTACCAGTTCAGCAACCTTCTCACCGAGAGTATTGTAAACAACCAGTCTTACATTCGCGTCAGCCGGAAGAGCAAACTTAATAGTGGTTGAAGGATTAAATGGATTAGGGAAATTCTGACCCAATGCAAATTCTGCCGGAATGGATGAGTTATCCTTGATATCGGTAGCACCATCCATTACTTTAAACTTGCACATTGCTGAATAGTAAGAGTAGTTGCCGTCACTGTTTTTCGTTCTTACTCTCCAGAAATACGATTTGTTTGGCGACAAACCTTGAAGTGACACATTCACTGAAGTTAAGTTCTCAAAGATGGTTGAGTTTGTGAAGTTTGCATTTTCAGCGATCTCGAGTTCGAATTTGATTCCGGGTGTAACGGCTGCAGGGAGCCCCCATGAAATAACAGGTGAGATTGTACCGACTATGACATTATTGGGTCCGCCTGCGATTGGAGTAACAGGAGTGAAAGCTCCCGGATTTATCGTAAACGATTCCACTGATGAGAATGCACCGTATGAAAGACCTCCGAAGTGGGCTCTGACTTTCCACCAGTAGGTTGCTCCTTCCACGAGACCTGCAACATTTAACGAAGTGATTGTGGAGTAAGCTGTGGTTGTAGCACCATTCGCGAACACATCTGAGTAGCTGTATACAACTTCGTAACCAACAATTCCACTTGTTGAGCCGTTAACCCACCAGTTTAATTGAGGATCGACAGTAAATAACATGGCATTTCCAACGGGCCACGAAAGAACAGGAGCTCCGGGTGTGCTTCCGCTGTATATTGTGAAATAATCCGATGACCATGATGACAATGAAGAGCCGTTTGACGAAGCAACTGCCCAGTAAACCACTTGACCTTCCGAGAACGGGATGGTGAAATTATAGAAGGTATTGTGGACTCCGGCTACAGTTGCCGTACCCGTATAATCTGATGCCCAATTGCTTGAATTGGAACCAACTTTCCATCTCACTACATATTCAGTTATTCCCAGGGGAGACCCTTCGAGGTACCAGGAAAGTGACGGAAGGGTAGTGTACACAGTTGGATTGCCTGTGGGCCAACTTAAGACGGGATAACCGTTCGCAACTCCTCCGGCAACAGTAAATATTCCCAAGGCGGAATTAACACTCTGCCCGAGTCCGTTCTGCGCCCGTACCTGATAGTAGTATGTCGTTCCCGGAGTAAGATTGGATACCTGTACAAAAAGACTGGTTCCGGCGTAAAAGTCTGTCCAACTTGAGAAAGAGGGACTGGAGCTGATTCTGACATAGAAGTCGAGTCCTGTACCGGCTTCGCCAAGATACCAGTGAATGTATGGAGCAGTCGTGTAAACCACAGCGTTGTTGATCGGATATGATAACTGTGGAGTTACAAGAGCTCCGCCACCCCATGGCTGAAATATTTGGAAGGGGCTCCAATCAGAAGTCCGTTCAAACCCGGTTCCGCGTTTATAGACACTTCTTACTCTCCAGTAATGATATGCCGCCGCAGTCAGAGGGGTTGTAATCTGGTGATAAATATTAGTGATATTGGTACTTGAATAGACCACGGGTGAAACGATTGAACCTGCCCTCACTTCGACATCAAATGTTATATCGGGACTGTATCCTGCGGTGTACCAGTTTAATTGTGGTGTGTTTGTATACACTCTTACTGAATTCAGGGGCCAGGAAGGTATCGGTATTGTTGCTCCACCGCTTGTGCTGAAGTATTTAGTTGCAGAGTAAGCCAATACCTGATTTGCGTTATTTAGCAAGACCACTCTCCAGTAATATTTCAGCCCGCCGAGCAGATTGACTGTTTGAAACAGATTTGTTGAGGTGCCTGAGAAATTTGAAGTAAGCCAGTCTGTTCTGACAGGGGGAGTGAGGGCAGACTTTACTTGTAACTTGAATTTTAAGCCGTTGGTTGCCTGATTTAAACCATAAGTGAACAAAATACTGTTCAGGAAGACAGAGTCACCGCTGGCAGGATAATACTGGCTCACTGAAACTGCCGGATAAGTGGTGAAATGCCATATGGGGGATTTAATGCTCACAACACCATCTTTACCCACGAGTTGCCAGTAGTAAATGGTATTCGGAGCAAGTGGAAAAGGGAATGTCCCGGGGGCAAGTTCATCCTCGGTGTTTTCGTTATAAACCACACTTGTTGTATTTGCCGGTAGATTCAAATCCGTGAAAATCACACCATTGTTGAATGCGGTCTGTGAACTTCCTGCCGTTGAGATTCTCAATTCATAACCCGTTTCCCAGGCAACATCATCCCAGGTAAAAGAAGGCTCAAGGGTATGACCGGTTACACCATTAACAGGAGAGGTTTGAATAGCGAGCGGGGTGTAAAATGTCCTTTCTGTTGCTGCAGTGTAATTTTCCCCGTTGTTATGAGCTGTGATATCACTCACCTGCGCATTTACTGTCCACCAGTATTTTGTGGCTATTGCAAGTCCCACCGGATTAAGGACGAAAGAACCGGGATTTACTGCGGTCGTTAGATTTGTGTTTGCACCAACAGTCAATCCGGGAGCTGTACCGACAAGCAGATGATATAGGACATTGGTTGTACTTGGGTTTATGCTGAATTCCAGGTCAGGCGACATCAGTAACGATTCAAATTCAGTTGCAGGGAAGACGAGCGCAGGGGTATCGAGAAGAGTGGTAAAAGCTCTTGTCGGGGAGTAATTTACGACACCTGCCGCATCAGTTACAGCAGCTCTCCAGTAATATCTGGTATTGTACTGCAGGACTGATGGAGGAACATTGTAAATTGGCGCTCCTGAAAACGAACTCGAAGCGTGAACAAGATTTGTCAGTGCCGCATCGCTGTAAATTTCAACTACGAAACTAAAAGCGGGCATACCTCCTCCCATAATCCAACCGATGGTTGGAGTCAATGAAACCAGAGGTTGATTTACACCCGGCTGTACCGGAATAATAATCGGTGCGGCATATCCAAATGCAGTATACATTCCGAGCGAATTTTGTCCTGTAATTGTAAACGAGTTGTCTACAACATTTTGTGTTGCCGGTACACCGAACCAGGTAATGCCATTGTCAGTTGATTTTAATATCTTCAGGTTACTTTCTGTGTTACCATTAAGCTCTGATTCATCGTAATGAAAAACAAGAGTGGCATTAAGACCTGTGTTCAAGGAGGGACTTATTTTAAAGAATCTTGTAATTGCGGTTGAAGCTCCAAGAATCCAGCCAAAGTGAGTCCGCTGAACGAGCGTGGGACCAAAATTAGCTGAAGAAGTGAAAGTCATCCCAAAGTTGGCTGCATTCACATTATTGGGTGCATTCAGGATCAAACTCATCATAATCGTGCCATTGCTTAAGATACCCGAGCCTGATTCAACAAGATTTCCGAACTGCCCCATAAACACATTGCTTCCGGAGAGGTTCAGTGGCAGAGTGGTACCCAAAAGGCTGCCCTGAATATTCATTCCCGATGCACTTGTAATACCGGGTGTTGTTATGGTGGCATTAAACCAGGACATACCCCCGGTGAGCAAGGGAATGTTCGCAAGGGAAGAGATTGCATTAAATCCTACACTGCTAAAGGGGTCAGGTACTGAGAGATTGCCCCAGTTTAATGCGTTGGTTATGTCACTGCTGACTCCACCTGTCCATGAATGGAATGGTGCCTGATCAGAAAAATCGAGATCACCTTCAATGTTGGAAAGGATTAAATTAAATTTGTTGGAAGTGAAATCATAAGCCTGATTTTGAGATAATTCCGGTGTCTGGTCAAAGCGATATTGTGCATATAATCCGGTTTCATCACTATTGACGGAAGTATTCATATTTTCGAGAATTTGTGACTCACTTCTTTCGGTTGTCCAAATCCTCAGTTCATCCATATATGCATTTACAAATTTCTGAACACCATCCAGTGAACCGAGAAACATGGTACCGGAGGAGTTTAATGTACCTGGCGATATATCCTGTGCAATCACCAGTCCATCCTTATACAGTTTCCTCTGTCCGGAGGTTCTGTTGTAAGTCGCTGCATAATGGTGCCAGTTTACATCGAGTAAACCCCCGGGACCCACAAGTTCATTTCCGTAAAAAGAGATATAGAAAGCGTTTGGATTATTAATATCCGATGACGATTTAAAACCCAGGGTAAGTTGCTGGTTATTGGAAGCTGTCCCTTGTTTGAGAACAACCTGTTCTGATCCGCCACCGGTATGTCTTAACCAAAACTCCACAGATAAATCAGTGGTGTTAAGAACCGGATCGGGGGACGATGATTGTCCAAATTCATCCAAGCCATCAAATTTGATTGACTGGCGAGGTCCTGCAGTGGCACCGGAGACAGCCCAGGTCGGGTCTTGAGACTCGGCACCCGAGGTGGGTCCCAGTGTCACGGTGTTAGCCGGAGTATTTCCAAAATCCGTCGGTACCTGCCCGGTTCCTTCATTTAGAGGAAGATAAAGAGTCAGATTCGTCGTGGCAGATGACTCGTTTCGGTACATATCCTGACGGATCTGATCCGCGGTTCGTGCACCATTCCATACTTTAATCTCATCCATTTTACCGTCGAGGGGGAAAGTGCCGGCATCATCGCGTCCGAACATGACATTTCCATTTGAAGCGGAAGCACCAAGTTGAGTGACAGGGATATTACCTGCGTTATAAAGAATTCCGTCGACATAAACCTGCAATTGAGTGGCAGTTTTAACAAAGGAGATGTAATACCATTTCGACTGGGTTATAATGGCTGAGGGACCTGTTAAAAAGTAATTGCCACCTGCAGAGAATCTGTCGATCCGGCAGCTTACCACTCCTGAATTGATCCAGATTGAGTATTGCACAGTCCCGATAGCGCTAAAGTGTTTGTGGAATAAATATTGATTCACTACAGAAGCGGGGTTATTGGGATATACCCAAAAAGAGGCTGTAAACTGGCTCGATCCACCGAGGTTCAGACCCGTTCCGGCTCCTGCATCAACTTTTACATAATCATCAGAACCGTCAAAACTGAGAGCGTTTCCGCCATTCTGTCCAAAAAGAGGCTGGGTAAAAAAAAGAAGAGTCAGAACAGATAAAAAGTATCTTAAATACTTCATCGTTTCTCCGTCGGTTAAATTAGATAAAATCTTTGTACACATTTTTGAGAATAAAATTGCAACACAGAAGATTCAAAAAGATATGGTTCCCGGTTATAATTTAATATAAGTATTATTATCTACCTAACGAAAAATTGAATATGAAAAAAATAAATCAGGAGATGAAGGAATTGTGCGAAAAATCACAAAAAAAAACCGCCCGTTTTAGGGGCGGCTTTTTAATTATGAATTATGACTTTCAGCCTTCGCTATTCAGTCATTCAACTTTCGCTATTCAGCCTTCAGATCATTTCATCAGAATCATCTTGCGAACGGCAATGTTGCTGCCTGCTTCAATTCTGTAGAAGTAGATACCTGATGGTAATGCGGATGCGTTAAAAGCGATTGCGTAATTGCCTGCAGTCATTGGACCGTTAAGCAGTTCGGCAACTTTTTCACCGAGTGTGTTGTACACATCAAGTTTTACATTCGCATCTGCCGGTAAGGCAAATCTGATGTTGGTTGAAGGATTGAACGGATTTGGATAGTTCTGATCGAGGTTGAACTCTTTCGGGATTTCTGCAACTTCTTTTACATCAGTTGCTCCATCCATTACATTGAACTTGCCCATTCCTGAGTAGAATGAATAACTTCCGTCGCTGGTCTTTGTCCTTACTCTCCAGAAGTAGCTTTTATTTGTTGTCAATCCCTGAAGCATTTTGTTGTTTGCTGTCAGGTTGTTGAAAACGGTTGAACCTGTAAACTGTGAATTGTCAGCAACTTCAAGTTCAAATTTAGCACCCGCAGGAGGAGCTGCAGGAAGTGCCCACGACAGTATTGGAGTAGTGGTGCTGATCATAACATTGTTCGGTCCTCCAACTATTGGAGTTACTGGAGCAAACGAACCGGGATTGACAGTGAACGATTCAACTGCCGAGAATGCACCATAGGACATACCACCCAAATGAGCTCTTACTTTCCACCAGTAGGTTGCGCCTTCAACAAGACCTGTAACATTCAGGGATGTTGATGTGGAATAAGCTGTGGTGGTAGCAGCAGGAGCGAATACATCGGAATAGCTGTAGACAACCTGATAACCAACGATTCCGCTCGTGGAACCATTTACCCACCAGTTCAACTGAGGATCGACGGTATAGATCAAAGCGTTACCGGAGGGCCAAGAAATGACAGGAGCACCCGGTGTGGCACCACTGTAAATCGTGAAATGATCGCTTGACCAGGCAGAATGTGTAATACCGTTTGTGGCAGCTACTGCCCAGTAAACTACCTGACCTTCAGCGAAAGGTACTGAAAATGTGTATGAGGTATTATATGCATCACCGACAAAAGCAAATCCGGTATAATCAGCATCCCAGTTGGATGAATTTGAACCGGTTTTCCATCTGACATGGTAACCTGTAATACCCATAGGTGAACCTTCAAGGTACCATGAGAGGGTTGGTGTTGTTGTGTAAACAGTTGGATTGCCGGTTGGCCAGTTAAGAACTGTAAATCCATTAGCAACTCCACCTGCGATCGAAAATGACTGAATTGCAGAGAATGCCGAAGTGCTTGAACCATTGTTTGAACGAACCTGCCAGTAGTAGGTGGCACCGGGAACAAGGTTAGAAAGCTGATGGAACAGATTGGTAACACCTGCTACCGAAGCATAAACTGTAAGTGTTGGATCAGTTCCGTATCTGATGTCGTAGGTTAAACCTGTTCCATCCTGACCCAGCCACCAGTAAAGATATGGTGAAGTGGTGTAAACCAACAGGTTATCAACAGGATATGAAGGATTAGGCACGACAAGTGTTCCGGCACCCCAGGTTGTGAAGGTGTTGTCAGCACTCCAGGCGGATGTCTGTTCATCGGGAGTGCCTCTCTTATAGACACTTCTAACCTGCCAGTAGTACATCGTACCCGGGAGGAGATTAGTAGATATCTGATGATAAATGTTTGTTATGTTGGTCGCACTGTAAACAGGTACACCCAAAGGTAACAGTTTAACCTGCACATCGAATGTTATGTCAGCGCTGTATCCGGCTGTGTACCAGTAAAGTTGTGGAGAATTGGTATACACTTTAGGATTACCAATGGGCCATGAGGGATAGGGAACTGTAGCCCCTCCACTCGTGGTGAAGTAACTGGTTGGTGAATACGCCATTACCTGATTTGAGTTGTTCAGAAGGACGACTCTCCAGTAATATTTTGTGCCTCCTAAAAGGTTGACAGTCTGGTTTAAATTAACCGAAGTTCCTGTAAAATTGGATGTGAGCCAGTCTGTTTTTACCGGAGGAACCAAAGCAGACTTAACCTGCAATTTAAACTTCAGGTCATTGGTTGCCTGATTGATGCCATAAGAGAAAATTACATCGTTCAGATAGACAATATCTCCGTTAGCAGGATTAAACTGACTTACGGTAACAACCGGATAAGTGGTAAAATGCCAGATTGGTGACGGGACACTTACACTTCCATCTTTAGCAACGAGTTGCCAGTAGTAGGTTGTGTTGGCATTGAGCGGGAACGGATATGTTGAGCCCGGTCCCTCGTTAAGTGTGTTTTCGTTGTAAATCACCGAAGTGGAATTCGCAGGTATTGCGAGATCGGTGAAAACCAGTCCGGCATCAAAAGCGACCTGTGATCCACCTGCGGTTGAAATTCTAAGTTCATACTCTGTCTCGAAATTCACATCTGTCCAGGCGAAGGTCGGTTCGAGTGTATGACCGGTTACTCCGTTTATCGGAGTGGTTAGAACATCAAGCGGGGTGTAGAAGGTCCTTTCAGTGGCAGCCTGGGCTGTTTCACCATTATTTGCAGCTGTTCCACTGCTTACCTCGGCATTGATTGTCCACCAGTATTTCGTGGCGGGAAGTAAAGCCAATGGTGTGGTTGAAAGGGAGCCTGGATTTACACCGGTGGTGCTGTTAAGGTTGGCACCAACAGTTAAACCGGGGGAGGTTCCTGTCAGAAGTCTGTATCTCACATTTCCTTTATTATCGTCCATTGTCCAGGAAAGTGTTGGAGTCATTGTGTTGGAAATGTATGCATCGGCGGGCGAAGCGAGAACAGGTGTAGCGAGAAGTGTGGTAAAATTAGCTGATGCAGTTACGGACCCAATAAATGCGCCGTCAGTAACTTCAACTATCCACCAATATCTCCAATTGTTCTGCAGCACGCCACCGGGGACAGCGTAACTTGTTGCAACTCCAACATTTGCAGTATGCAACAAAGTGGAAAAAGTTCCATCAGTGTAGATGTAAACTGTGCTGTTATAAGGAGGTGTGCCGGCTCCAATACTCCATTCAAGTGTTGGCGTAAGCGTGACACCTGTAGAAGCTGGTACCGGATTCGTTATGTTCACGGTTGGTTGTGCATTCAAAGTGAATGCGACCGAGAACAGAACAAAAACTGACAAAAAGAACTTAAAATACTTCATGTATTTGTTCCTTTGATTATGAGGTGATTAAAAACAATATTTTCGTCGAATGATGATTTTCCGTCGACGAACCGCTCTTATTCGACGGTTAACTGATTATTAAAATTTAGCTACATTAATGTAATCAAAGTATTATTGCAATCAAAGTTAATTTTTACATTTTTTTTCTGATTGGAAGATATTTTTTTAAGTCATCGGATATATATGTGAGGTACAGCACAGTTTCAGGGAAAATTAACTTTTTTTCCACGAAATTATAATGGTTGTGGGACGGGAATGGAAGCAAAAAAAAATGGCACCCGAACCCCGGATGCCACAAAAATTACTGCATTACTGCATTATTGGATTACTGCATTACTTGAGTAAAATCATTTTTCTTACTGCGTTAAAGTCACCGGCGATAACTTTATAGAAATAAACACCGCTCGACAGTTTTTTGGCGTCAAAATTGATTGAGTAGAACCCGGGTTCCTTGTCTTCATTAACCAAAGTTGCCACTTCAGAACCTTGAACATCGTAAATCTTGAGAGACACGAATGATTTCTGTGGTACAGCGAAACTTATCTGAGTCGAAGGATTAAACGGATTCGGGAAATTTTGATTCAGTTCGAATTTCGCAGGGATACCGTTGTTTTCGGTCTGAACAGAAGTCAATGGTGAATCGTTTTTGTAAAGGTATCCGGGTGAAGTACCGACAATAACCTGATTGTTCTGGTTTATATATATCGAACTAACGCCAAGAGCTGAAAGGCCAAGCATGTTGAAAGCCCCTGTCTGGTGATTTCTCACAGTGACACCTCCCGTGAAGGAGATGAAATAGAGATTATCGTTCTGATCACCTGTAATTCCGTAGGTATAGTTCAGGTTGGAGGAGAGGGCAAGATGTGTCCAAGATGATCCATTATCGTTGGAGGTGAAGACACCGGCTCCATATGTACCACAGATGAGTGACCCTTGTCCGTCGACATAAAGTGTCCAGACAAAATGGTTGTCTCCGGTTAGGCGGTCCCAACCGGTGCCGTTTGATCTGAAAACCCCGTCACCGAATGAACCTGCAAACAGGGTTCCCTGCGCATTTATTGCAAGGGTGTTGATATTGTTATTTGTCAGACCCGTGTTCATGGCTGTCCATGTATTTCCATTGTCGGCAGATTTATAAACACCACTTCCCCATGTGGAAACATAGATGATACCCTGAGAATCAACAACAATCGATCTGGTATCTTTCCCGTTCAGGGTGGAGAGTTCCCAGCTTGCACCATTATCTGAAGAGATATAGATACCCTGTTCGGTAGCAGCAAGAATTTTTCCGTTCTGGAGTACTTTTATATTCCAGATAAGGGTGGCATTGTTAATGGTATTGAGTAATTGTGTCCAGTTGGTACCGTTGTCGGTGGATTTGTAAACCACACCTCCAAGAGTTCCGGCGAACAGAATATTAGTGTTGTCACGGGCAATGGTCATGACCATCTGATCCTGCCCAAAGTTGGTCATGTAGTTCCAGTTTCCAAAGTTGAGATTTGGAGCGGGAACGATATTAGTGACATGAATCTTTACTTTGGAATAATCATCTTCCGAAGGATCGTTATTACCGGGGGTTGAGTCGGGATCATACTGATCGGCGGACATGATTTCCGCAACATTCCAGATATCTTTGTTTATTGGAATATTTCCCATAAAATTGGAAAGATTAAACTGTCCGCTTCCTGTTACATTATATGCTATCATCTGTCCATTGTGAACACCTGAAGGGAAAGTAACATAAGCGAACGGAGCGAGAACGGCACCCCGGATGTCGATACCAACAATCCTGAGAGCAGTGGCTTCATAGAAATTATAGATTACATTTTCTTTTGCTGTTCCGGTTACTGTAAGTCCACCTGTCCAGCTTACATTTGTTCCGCTGACATTCACCAATACGGCAGAACCGTTCGGTACATTCAATGCAACGCTGTTTGCCTGGGAGAGTTGTGCACCTGATACCGAGAATACATTCAGGAATGGATTTGTACCTGTAAGTTCAAGTCCGTTCCATTCAAAATGGGTGGAGCCATTCACAGGATAGAGGCTGATGGAAGTTGAAAGACTCTGCAGATAAGTGGCTGCTGCAGCGAAGTCTATAACTGTATCTTTTCTAAGTGTTCCGTTGTTGATGGAAACACCATTAATCGGCAGGTTGGTGGAGTTGCCATACACCACATTTCCTGAATAGATGGCTCCTGAGATATATGTAAGATTTCTTCCGACGATCAGAATATCTTCAGTTCCGTTCGAGTTTGGATACTTGTCACCAAAACTGTAACCGGCTACATTCACATCTCTGCCTATCGCAGCTTTACCCTCAACATCCGATGAAGGAGCGGAAAAATCGTTCAAAACAAAGAGGTTGAAGCCTGTCGCGGGTCCGAGATTGATTACAGTAGCACTAAGGCTGTCAAAGATAACTTTTGCAGTAATATGCAAGGTTGCAGAACCACCTGACGGAATTGGACCCGTTTCCCACTCGTCTGTAGCAATATTGTACAGACCCTGCGAGGTTGAATGAGACTGATAGACCAGACCATTCGGCAGTTTGTCATATACTGTGGAATTTGTTGATGCTGAGGGCCCGTTATTGGTAATCGTTATTGTGTAGTTAATGGTTGTGCCATCTCCCGGGTTTGCATCATCAACTGTCTTCAAAATACTCAGATCGGAAGAGGCTGCCGTAAAGTTTACGGACGCGGTTCTGTCACCCAAAGTCGGGTCTATCTCGTGTGAAAACTTGATCGATGCCGTATTGGTTAAACCTATCGATGATGTTATATTAACCGTTATCAGCAAGACGACACTGTCACCGTTGGCGATTGTGCCAATAAACCATTCACCCGATACCGGGTCGTAGACACCCTGTGTGACAGTTGAACTCACATAACTCAAACCACTTACGAGTGAATCCTGTGCAATTACTCCTGTTGCAGCCGTTGGTCCGTTGTTTTTCAGAACAACTCTGAATGTTGCCTGCTGACCATACTGAGGAGCCTGTGGAGACACTGATTTGCTGATGGAAAGATCAGCAACCTGAATCGGAATTGTGGCACTGTCTTTCCTGTCCAATGGAAATGGATCCGACTGATCAGCCGCAGTTATTTCTGCAATATTGGTAATTATATTCGGTGAAGTTTTTGTTCCAACGAGAGTTAGAACCACATCACCTGCATTATTGATAGTACCGATGTTCCAGTCACCTGTAGCGGGGACATACGAACCCTGGGAGGCAGTATGAGAAACATATGATATACCTGCTGGAAGTTTGTCATTTACCATTACATTTGTCGCATTACCGGGACCATCATTTGACACCGTTATGGTATAAGTGACAGTTGAGCCAACGGTTGGATTGGCAGGAGTTACTAATTTCCTGATTTTCAAGTCTGCAGAATTAACAGGATTTATCGAAACAGAAGCGTAATCGTCTTCGGCAGGATTTCCATTGTTTGGGCTCGAATCGGGATCGGTCTGATCAAGAGATTTTACTTCTGCGAAATTGGTAATTCCTGTGGTACCATTTACCAAAACTGTGATTCTTAAAGAATCAGTTCTGCCCGGATTCATTGTACCGATAACCCAGTCACCTGTGGCATCGTCATAGGTTCCTGTTGAGGAGGAATAACTAACGAATTGCAAACCTGAGGGGAGGAGATCGTTAACACTTACGCTGGTTGCGATTTCCGGTCCTGAATTTGTCACTTTAACTGTATATACGATATTGCTTCCGACCACGGGAGCAGAATTTGAAACTGTTTTAGTAAGTGACAGATCGGATAATGAGATAATTGGTGCCGTAACTGTGGCAGACTGACTTGAGTAGTCTCTGATTGGAATGGACTGACTTTTGTAGGTTGCCAAAGCGAAATTGTTTGCACTCAAACTGTCGGGGAGTGGCTGGTCAGTCACCACTTTGAAGCTGACGGCAGTCGATTCACCGGGATTAAGATTACCTCCGGTAGAAGATGTTGCACCCGATCCAAGGTTAAAGTTTACTTTTCCTGAAGCAAAAAATGCCTGATCGTCACCTGCTGCATCGGTTTTATTTCCGCTGTTTGCTCCGCTTGTAACAACCATGCTGCCGGGAAGATAAGTCATGTAATTCTGAATTGAGTCGACAACTACTACTTTGTTGGCGGCATCCTGTCCGTTGTTTACGAGACTGACAGTGTAGAGAAGGGTATCGCCAGGAGTTACACTTCCACCATTCAGATCTGTGAAATTTTTAGTGATGTTAATGTCAGGTGCGAAGATGTCGATAACTGTTGTAACCACACCGGGATTGTAGCTTTCACCTCCGGTTGTAAGATTAAGCACAGCACTTGTCTGCCCGTTGCTCAATTTTCCGGTTGCATCCACGATGTCAATATCAAGTCCCAACTGATTTGCATAGTTTGGATTTTTATCAGTTATCAGAGTGCCGAATCTGCTGATTGTACTGTTAAAGAAGTTGGATGCAGGATTTAATCCGTTTGAGATAACCTGATTGTTAAATTTGAGAGCATCGCCAGTCAAATCAGCATCACCGTCGTAAGCAACTACGCCGAGGGCAACATTCACAGGACCGAAAAGGGGTGTTGTAAATCCACTTATAGTAATATTTACATTAGCATTGCTTGTACTTACATTTGCCAAACCGTCAAAAACTGTCAGGTTTCTTTGTGGTTTTGAAGGGTCTCTGTAAACAACGACAAGTGCCCATCCAGCCCATGTGTTTGTACCGGTATTTGTTCTGACATTTGCTGTAATGTATGTGCCTGTACCACCAGCCTGGACGAGGGAAGTCACATCTTTAAAACCTTGATAACCGTAGCTGTTGTCGTAGGTGATACCTGTCAGACTCACATATCCACCCGATGCGGGTGTTTTGAACAATGCCGTATTTCTTGCAGAATTGGTTGAGATGCCGTTCCAGTAGAGGCCCGCCCATAACACCGTAGCACCTGCGGGGAGAGTGAAATTTGCAGAACTGGAGTTAAAAGTGGAGGCATCACTGTCAATATCAATATTTACCATGCTGTAGCTGTTGTTGTTACCGCCGCAGTTTCCCGCAGGGCATTTCAACAATGCGTTTCCAAATATTTGAATATCACCCTTTTCATTAGATTGAAACCTGGGTTGAAACGGTGTTGTGACCTGGGAAAAAATCTCTGGTGTGCCCGTAAGCAACAGCGCAAGGAACATTGCAATTGCAATAACCTTTGAAAAAATTGTCTTGTTATTCGGCATGTTATTCATCTGACATATAATTGATTAAAAAATAAAGAATGAATATGCAAAAACCGTACCAAAAGGTATTATGCTGTTTTCGAATTAAAATAAAGATATTTCCATTCTCAAAATGAGAATAATCATGAATTGTGTCTCATAATAATACAGGTAAAATGTTCCAATCCAACATCCGGATATTCGGTTCTGCCATTACTGCCTCAACAGATTATATACCCGGATTCACCCACATTTATTTTCATTGAATATTCTCTCCGATTAAAGTATCTTTGCGTTTCATTTTTTCAGGTACCTTTATCGGCTTATGAGACGCTTTTTCTGCTTATTACTACTCGCCCTGTCTGTATTATCTTTTAGTTCCGCTTCTCAATCCATCGAAAAAACCGACTCCACACTGGAGAAGACTTTTCGGATGATGCACAGAACTGCCCTTGTTGACACATTCGGCTATAATCTTCTTCGTGAACTTTGCACAATCGGCAGCAGATTAGCCGGAAGCAAAAATCTTGTTCGAGCTGAGGATTTTTTCATACAGAAGTTAAAAGAAATTGGTGTAGATACAGTTTACACACAGACTTTTACTACCGTAAACTGGCAGAGAGGGAGCAGAGAGAAATTCAAGTTGCGCGGGAAAAACACAGGCGCTGATACATATTTTAATATCGCTGCTTTGGGCGGTTCGGTTGGTACGGAAGGAATCTTAAGAGGTTCAGTTATAGAAATATCCGATTTTGATGAGCTGGAAAAAAGAAAAGAGGAAGTAAAAGGAAAGATTGTTTTCTTTAATTTCGAATTCCCACAGGATGTTTACGAATCTTTTGAATCGTATGGACCTGCAGTAAACTACAGGGTTAATGGAGCACACAGAGCTGCGGATTACGGTGCAACGGCAGTACTTATCCGGTCAGTGGCATCAAATTTTGACGACACTCCTCACACAGGTACTTTAAGATACTTCGATACGATTCCCAAAATTCCTGCTGCTGCTCTCGGAGTTCAGAGTGCAATCAGGTTAAATAAAATTCTTGCCGGCATCGCTCAATCTCCGAATCCGGAAAAATACATTTTTGAACTGGAACTCGACTGTCAAACAAAGGGGAACACGACTGTTCGAAATATTATCGCAGAAATTTGGGGGAGCGAAAGACCGAACGAAATAATAGTCACTGGGGCTCACCTCGATTCATGGGATAAAGGGGACGGGGCTCACGATGACGGAGCCGGTTGTGTACAGGCTGTGGAAGTCCTTCAATTGATTAAAAAAACGGGATTCAGACCGAAAAGAACCATCAGGGCTGTGCTTTTTGCAAACGAGGAAAACGGGCTTGTTGGTGGAAAAGGTTACGGCGAATTTGCTGCTGCTGAAAAAAATACCCATTATGCAGCTATAGAGTCAGACAGGGGAGGTTTCACTCCCAGGGGTTTCAGTGTCGATTCGACTCCGGAAATTATCAGCAAAATGGAATCATGGCTACCTTACTTTAGAAGAACAGGCATCGAATGGTTCCGAAAAGGGGGAAGTGGTGCCGACATTTCACGAATAAAAAATGCCAGGGCGCTGATTGGTTATGTCCCTGACAGCCAGCGCTACTTCGATTTTCACCATTCAGATAATGATGTTTTTGAAGCAGTTAATCATCGGGAACTTGAACTCGGTTCAGTTGCTATAACAATATTAACAATTTTGATTTCAGAGTTTGGTTTCTAAAAAAATAAAACCGGTATTACGGAAAATAAATCCCTGGAGTTCGCTCGCACGGATGCCGAAGAGCATGTGGGCTATCTCATTCGCAACTTTCATCAACCGTGCCGGGTCGATGTTCCTGACTTTTCTTGCAATCTATCTGACAAAATATCAGGGATACTCGATAGATTATGCCGGGTATGTACTTGCCGCGTATGGAATCGGATCGCTTGCAGCGGGTCCTGTTGTAGGAAAACTTGCGGACAAGTTTGGCAATATGCCGATAATGAAACTCTCCCTTTTTCTAAGTGCTGTAGTTCTCTTCATCTTCCCGTTTTTTCACGAATTCTGGATGATAATTGTTCTGACGACACTTCTTTCCTGGGTGAGCGAGGGATTCAGACCTGCAAACCTTGCTTTGATTTCGGAAATTGTAAAGCCCGAAGACCGTAAAATAGCCTTTGCGTTGAACCGTCTGGCAGTTAATCTTGGATTCAGTATAGGTCCGCTTCTCGGTGGATTTTTAATAATTTTTGATTACCACTGGATGTTCATTTTCGACGGTCTCACCTCACTGTCTGCTTTGGCTTTTCTCTATTTCACTTCGCTTTCACGGGAAGAGAAGGAACGGAGGGAGGTGGCGGAAAGAGGACGGCAGGCTGGTGAAACAAAGTTGAATCCGTTCAAAGACCCCCGACTGATCTACTATGTGATAGCACTGTCACCAGTTTACATCGTTTTTTTCTCGCAAATCAGTACCGTTTCGCTCTATGTTGTCAACGAACTTAAGTTTCCCGAACCATTCATCGGCGTCCTCTTTTTGGTGAATACAATAATGATTATTTTCCTTGAAGTGCCGATCAATAATGCAATGACCGACTGGGAAGACCGAAAACTGCTCAGTCTCGGAGGTATCCTCACAGGGATAGGTTTCGGAATGTTTGCTTTCTCCACCACAGTACCCGCACTTGTAATATGCATGGTCATATTGACTTTTGGCGAGATGATATTTTCTCCGGCTTCAGCAAACTATCTTGCAGAAATAGCCCCAGTCAATTCGAAGGGAATGTACATGGGATTTCTGCAGCTTGTATTTAATATCTCACTGTTTATTGGTCCCGCAACAGGTGCTTTCATGATGGAAGGACTGGGGTCGAAGTGGATGTGGATTGCCTGCTTTGTTATGTCAATACTGGGTGTGGCTCTTATGTGGAGAATGAGGACGGAAGATCCAAAACTGGCACCCGAATCCAGGTAACTTTTGCACAGAAAATAAATTTTTTTTATATTTGCAGTCTGAATTCCGGGGATATAGCTCAGTTGGGAGAGCGCTTGAATGGCATTCAAGAGGTCAGGGGTTCGACTCCCCTTATCTCCACCCTTTAACCCTTAAAATGTTGCGTTTTTAGCTCATTTTAAGGGTTTTTCATTTTAAACCAATTTGTGCTAATACTCCGATTTTGTTAAAAAACAGTGATTTGAAGGGGAAATATAGCACAAAAATAGCACAGTTCCTATGCATAAAATATGATTTTATATATATTTAGCTGAAAAAATAGCACAGGTAAAATTTTAAATACAGTTTTACGCTTGTAAATTTATTGTAGGTTAAACTAAAAAAATTATATTTATTGTAGTTATAAGGCATAATAATCTCCAATTATGTTAGCCACTCTTTTTAGGGTGGCTTTTTTTATGTCTATATAGTACTCGGTCGTTCGACCGACGCTTTTTTTAAAAAAAGTTGAAGTTTTTTGAAAAAAAATTGATGTTTGGGAAATCTCAACTGTATTTATACTCATAATTAATCAATGTTAAATATTATGAGGAATCTCAAATGAAAACAAACACATCAAAATCCAAAAATATCACTATCACTATGAGACTGGATACTATCAATGAATTAAAATTATACAGTCAGGAAAGTTTAATTCCTATGTCTGCACTGATTCAAAAATTAGTGGAAACATTTTTGAACAATCAAAAATCAGGTGGTTCAAATGAGTAATACAAATGAAATACCTGAAATACCATGTTATAAAGACTATGAAGATAAGAGGCAATATAAAATAGATTACCTACGATGGAGACGAAAATATGATAATAATTTTAGAGAGACTAATCTAAATCGAGTTAAAGCAAAATATCATAATGATCCAGCAACAAGGGATAGACATTTAATGTTAAGGAAATCTGCAACTTATACAGTTTATAAAATAACCAACTCGATTAATGACTTTGTATATATCGGTTCAACTGGTTATAGACTAACTGGTAGATTAAGTAGTCATTATGCATCTATATTCAGTTCAGATCGTAAATCAAAGTTTTTTGAGTTTGTTCGAAGTGTATCTGATAAAAATTCATTTTATGAAATATTTAAAATTGAACCAATTATTGAAGGGATTGAAACTAAACAACAAGCGATACAAATGGAAATAAAGACTATCCAATATTATATATCCAATGGAATTGAATTATTGAATACTGAATTTATGGCATCTATAAATTAATTTAAAAATATTGAAAAATAAATCGTGCTAAAATGAGTGTTTGGAAAAATAAAATACTATTTATAAAGGTATTAGCGACGGCTAATATACCATCCTTGGTTAAATTGTTAAGTGGGAGTGTAACAGCTCCCACATTTAAATCAGGATGGAAATTTTAACAATTTAACAAAAGGAGATTCCACATGGAAACTGCAAAAAATTACAATCCTATTAATACTGCATCAATGATAAAATTACATTCAAGTTCAAAATTATATGAATCTGGAAAAAGATTTTATTCAACTACTGACAATGAAGCAATTACAAATCCAAATGTTACATCTGCTGCATTCCGTATCTTAATGTATTTACTTTCAAACAATGAATCGTTTTCACCTAATCAAAAAGTAATTGCACGCAAATTAAGTATGTCAAAAAATACGGTTAAAGATGGAATACAAAATTTAATTGAAAATGGATATTTGAAAATTGATCAGACTGGACATAATAGATACCACTATACAATTTCAGCTATCTCATTTCAGGGGTCAAAAACCGACCCTACAAATAATAAAATTCAGGGGTCAAAAATTGACCCTACAAATACTAAAGTTAGGGGTCAAAAATTGACCCCTGAAAAACAGGCTAAAAATCAGGGGTCAAATATTGAGGGGTCAAATATTGAGGGGTCAAATATTGAGGGGTCAAATATTGAGGGGTCAAAAACTGGGCTACTTAATAATGATAACTTAAATAATGAAAACTCTAATAATGAAAACTTAAATAGTGATAATTTTAATAGTAATTCCACTGGGATACTTGATAAAAAATCTTCGCCTAAAGGCTCGATTTTTTATAGTGAAAATTTTGCTTCGCAAGCTCTGCAAAATGTTCCACAGTCTGACAATGTAATTTTTGAAAAAATTAAAGCTGAGAGTAAAATAATAATGAGAGATTTACCAATTGATACCACAGCTATTAAAATTGAAAATTTAACTAATAATGAAAGTGAAAAAAATATGAAAATTAAATTAAACGATAATGAAATAATTGATGACAATGAAATGTTTCCTGATATTACAGCTAATTTAAAAATTGAAGATGAAAATAATAAATTAGATAGTATTAATGTATCCACAGCCATTAATGATTCCGCTCAGGAAAACATAAATAGTAATAATGATAGTGTTCATTCCGCAATAGATGTTATAACACCTATTATTGAAAAGACTGAACAACAAAAATTAAATGATAATTTATATGATAAGGCATTTAGTTTATTTGGGGATGGATTGTATACAAAGATTGATAATTTAGATGCAATGGTAGATGATGCCTTTGGTGCAGATGCAAGGAAAAAAATAATAACAAATACAGAGCCAGATGATACGGATTGGAAACCAGTTGGAAAAATAGATACAGCTACATTAAAAGCAAATGCTGACAAGTATTTGAATCAGTCTTTTATAAACGATACATCATTTGATCCAACATTAGATATATAATTAGTAAAAATATACATAGTAAAATTAATATGAAAAACAAGGTAAAAATATTTGCCCAATTCAGATTTTTTTTGTATATTAGAGGAGCAAATAAAAATAATTAATCATAAACGATTGGAGTAATAACATGGAAAATATGAAAATTGAAGTTTGGAGCAACAAACTGAATAAAATGGTACAATTTGAAACACAGCAAGAGTTAGTTGATTCAGAGGAATTTAGTGAGTGGATTGATGAACAACTGGTAAATATATACATGGAATATAAAATTGATCCAGATGCACCTGAAGAGGATGTTCGAGAGTTCTTTATTAATGGATGTTGGGAACTGAATGGAAATGGTGGAAATACTCTTTATCCAAATTTAAAAAATCCAGCAGATTTTTGTTGGAGCAATTTTAAAAGAGATCATTGCATTGAACAGGATAGGTTATATGTTAAGAGTGCACACAGTGGAACAAGTGAAGAGGAAATTGCAAAGGCAATAGTATTAGCTGAAAATGATGGAAATGTGATATATGATGGTACTTACATGAAATTTTCAGACATGAATTATCGTATTTCAGTGGAGATATATGAAAACGATGAATATCCACATGAATATCCAGATATATATACCATATATGATGGAAATCCAAAAGAACATGAATGTGATTGTGAAGGAATATGGAATGATGATGGAGAGTGGGAATGTGAATGTGAATGTGAAGATGAAGATGATACTTGGGAAATGACAGATGAACAAGTACAGGAAATATTAAAAGACTATCGTATTATTTGGATGTAATTTTTCCATGTTGTTATCCAAGCCCAGCCTAAAAAACTGGGCTTTATTTTTTTTAAATTAAATAAGGAATAAATAATATGCCATATCATAAAAATGAATTAAGTGAAAATGATAAAATTGAAATCGTAAAATTGTATAAAGCAAAAATGAGCTTAGGTAAATTAAGTGCTAGATATAAAGTTGGTGTACAGCAAATAACAGATGCTCTCGATGAAGCTGGTATACCACGCAAAAGGAACAAAAAACAAATTGCATCTGGATGGAAAGACAATGAAAAAAGACCAGACACAATCACGGTTACAAAAGCCACACCAGAGTACTTTGATTACCTAACTGATATAATGGCACAAGCTGGTAGGATGAAAGGTGATCCAGTTGCAAATTATGAAATGTTATCCAAACAAAATCCATTTAAAGGGATAAAAAGACATACTATAACAAAGCACAGGAAATAGTTTATTATGTTGTACCATATATAGTTTATCATGTTGTTTAAGGCTGGTTAATCCAGCCTTTTTCATTTTAAAAATAAATGTTAAAAATATTACAAATTCCAGTCAATTTTTAAAATAAATTTATATTTATAAGTAATTAATAAATCATATAATCATTGGAGATATAATATGGAAAAGATATTGGAATTGGAAAAAAACTTAAAAGATATACAAATAAGATTAGCAATAATAGAGATAAAAGAGATGCTGAAAAGATTGGGAGAACAAAAATGCAAATAATACATAATACAGGCAACCAACGCAAATTAATGCACAATACCCAAATGGACATATCTAATAGATATATGCCAGTCGCATTGCAATGGATACAAGATAATATAATGTACAAATACGATAATGTAATCTGCACACTTCACAGTAACAACCCAACTGATATTGAAAAACATATTGATGCAACTATAACATACCAACATAAATCTATAAATCTATCAAAGACATTCCAGATAAAAACCATACAAGATATGGATTATAATCACTTCACTATTGAATATATGAATAATAGATTCACTAATGAATGGGGAGAGATTAAGGATATTGAAGCAGATTATTATCTGCATTGTAGAGTGGCATATGATAAGATATGGAATGTAGGATTAGTAAATGTATCAAAGTTAAAAGAGGCATTATATAATGATCGATTCAAATATACTATCCATGATAACCCAGATAGCAATGCCAACTTTATGTGTGTGGATTGGGATATACTTAATGCATTAGATGGTGTAGTAGTATGCCACCACAATAATACAGCAGAGTACAACATAGCAAAGCAAATTAAAATGAATGCAATGATTCAACAAATTAAAGCGGAGATAGATAATGAAACAAGATAACAATGAAAAGATTTGGGCAAATGGATTAACAATAGATAAGACGATTGAAGAGTACAACAGGATATACAGGAAAATTACATTACAACATTTGAAGATATATAAATGCAAACATAAGACAGATATAGTGGCAAAGATATATGCAGGAAAAATAAATGAGACTGAACTATAAATTTTATATTTATATGAAAATAGTAGGAAAGGCAAATAGTGCAAATAAAAAATAAATCAAAGCATACATATTAATGAACGCATTAGAGCGTCACCAGAGCACGAACAGACTCAAAGAGGATATATGATATGCCTAAAAGATTTAATCGTTACAGTGCCTTTCCTATGCGTTATATGGGGCAATTAGAGCAAGGTACTCCTACAGTTGGCACATATACGCTGTAGGCTGTTCGCCAAAACTAAAATTAGATGAGATTGAAAAATAGTGAAAGTGTAAATGATATGAAATACAATGAAATTGAAATAACTAAACAGGATATGAAAGTAATTTTCAAAATCTCATTGCAGACTATTGAAAAATTAATCCAGACAAATTCAGACTTTCCAAAAATACAGCCTACTAAAAAATACAACCTGTTAGAGTGCATTCATTTTTTTCAAAAAAACGGAACGACTAAAGCTAATACAACCACAGATGCAAAATTAAGACTGTTGGAATTACAATCTAAAAAATTGGAACTTAGTATAAGAGAACAGGAAAATGAACTGGTTGAAATTGATCACATAAAAGATACAATTCAAAAAATCACACAAAAAATTAAGCAAACCTTAGAGCAATTGCCACGCAAAATTTCAAAAAAAACTGATAACAGATCAGAGATGGAAATTGAGGTAATTGCAAAAGACATTATTGCTGTTGAAATTGAAAAACTATTACGGGATATTGATAATGTTCAGGGGAAATGAAAAATTTGACCAATATTTTTTTAATAAAATAAAGGATATCCAGACTAAAAAAACCATTCCACTTTCAAAATGGAGTGAGGAAAACATTGTTCTTTCATCTGCGTATGCTGCTGAAACAGGTCAATTTCAATGCATTAGTTTTCAGAGAGATATATTAGATTCCATAAGTGACCCATTGAATCGACAAGTTGTAATAGTAGCCAGTAGTCAAATTGGAAAATCACAAATCCTGTCAAACTTTTTAATTTATCAAATAGTGGAAGACCCATCCCCAACATTGTATGTTCATTATAGTTTGAAAATGGCAACAAAATATGTGAAAACAAGATTTCGTAGTATGCTACGAGATATGCCAGTTCTTGCTGGTACAGTGGATATGGATTCAAGGAAAGCTGGTAATACGCTCGACTATGTCGAGTATGCTGGTGGTTCAATTACTCATGTTGGTAGTAATTCACCTGGGGGTCTCGCATCTGCTGCAATTAGGTATCTCATACTCGATGAAGTGGATAGGTATTCCGATAATGTGGAAGGTGATCCAGTTCAAATTGCATCCCAGAGAACTAAGACATATGCAAGGAATCGTAAAATTATAATGGCAAGTTCACCAGCGAACATTGAAACTTCAAAAATCTGGCATGAATTCCAAAATACAAATCAACAATATTTCCATGTACCATGTGTTAATTGTGGACACTTCCAGCCTTTAGATTTTAAGCAAATGCGATGGACTGAAACAGATGGAAACACAGACGATATACATTATATATGTCCTAATTGCTCCACTAAAATCTATGAAAAACATAAAAATGAAATGGTGGAAAAGGGAAAATGGGTTGCATCTAATACAAAAAAATCTGTTGGATTCCATATAAATGAGTTGTATTCACCATTTTCAAGTTGGGATGACATAGTAAAAAGATTTGTTGAGGCTAATGAATTAGCAAAGGCAGGTGACTACTCTAAGATACAAGTATTCCGTAATACTACTCTTGCATTGCCTTGGGAAGAGGATTACAGTTCAGATGTTGATATACCAGAGATATTAACAAGAGTTGAAGAGTTCAGTAGGGATACAAAAGACTATGTAATTACAACATTAGGTTTGGACACACAAGATTCACGAGTGGAAGGTGTATTAGTTGGTTGGGATAATAATGAAGAGAGTTGGATACTTGATAGACCTATATTTCCTGGGAATCCCAGCCTACCTGAATTTTGGACAGATGTGGAAAAATATATTATTGAACGCAATATTACGATAACAAACATAGACTCTGGTGGACATAATACGGATGCAGTATATCAATTTTGCAAAAACAACATTCACAATAAAGTATACCCAATTAAAGGTTCAGGCGATAACATACGGAGTGTATGCGATTACAGACCCAGTTTTAAAAACCGTTACAGAGTACCATTGTATTTTGTAGGCACAATTAGTGCAAAAACTATGCTGTATCAGAGAGCAAAGATATTGAAAAAGTCTGGTGGCGGTGTAATACATTGGCATAAAGACATATGCGATGAAAGATTTTTTAATCAGTTTTTTTCAGAGCGTATGGTAAAATCCAAACAGGGAAAGGCGTATTATGAAAAGATTAGTGAAAAAGCAAACAATGAAGTCTTAGACTGTATGGTATATGCCTTGCATGGGTTGAAAACTTTGAATGTGAACTGGAAACTACTTTTGGAAAATACTGAAAAAAGAGAACGCAATGTGGAATTGGAACAGTCTGAAAATGAAAAGATGATTGAAAAGGTCACAGCAGTTCCACAGCCACAGCAACAACAGGTAGTACAAAAATTACACAGACAATCTTATGCAAAAAGGTGGTAACATGATCGCAAAATATGGAAGGAAGTTCTTAATCCTAATAATCTCATTGATTTTTTATATCGGTGTGACAATATATTGTCTACTAAATGCAGTGCCAGATACAGGTACAATATTAGTAAGTGTAGCAACTGGATTAACAATGATTACAGGTGCATACTTTGCAGGAAATGTTGCACAAAAAAATAAGGTATAACTAAAAAAAAATACAATCTAAACTAAAAATAATATATTTATTTAATATAATAAAGAGGATAATTAATTAATGACATTAGACCTAACAAAAGATATAATACAATATCCAATGCCTTTGAACCAATATATGCAAGTTGAAACTGCAAAAAATGCAGTTGTATTACATGGCACAGCAGGAAATGCACAAGCAAAAAATGTATATGATTATTGGAATAGCACAGCAGAGAGAGTTGCAACTTGTGTAGTTGTAGCTGGAGACGGAAAGATATGGCAGGGATTTAGTTCCAAATTTTGGGGTGCACATATCGGACAGGCACACGGATTAGCAAAGTGGGGATTGCCATTTTACGATTACAGTCAAAATACTATTGGTGTAGAGATTTGCAACTGGGGATTCCTAACTAAAAAAGGGGAAAAGTTTTATTCATGGACTAATCAGGAAGTCCCAAAAGATCAGGTAGTTGAGTATCCCAGAGGATTCAGAGGACAAAAATATTTCCAAAAATACACTCAGGCACAAATTGATAGTGTGGAAAAATTACTACGATATTGGAATAAGATATATGGTATTCCGTTGGATTATCGTGAAAAAGATATGTGGGAATTGAGTGAAAATGCACACCGTAAAGTTGCTGGGATTTATACACATAATTCATACAGACTTGACAAATCCGACATCCATCCACAGCCTGAAATGATAGCAATGTTAAAAAATTTAAATATAAAAATTGAAGAGGAAAAATAACTATGAACGGTACAAAATTTATTAGTGCAAATTCGGCTGTTACAGCAAGTGTAGGGAAAACATTCACATCGATTCAGATAGTAAATGATACAAAATTTCACACACTTACCAGAGCAGATGGATATAGTCACACCAATATCACAGGTTCAATTGCATTTGCTAGTACAGATAGTGGAAGTGCAGTGCAATGGGCTAGTGGTACAATAATTTATGGTCGATATACTACTATTCAGGTTCACACTGGATCAGCAGTTTTAGCGTATGAAACTGTATAACTAGGAGTCGACAATGACACCTAGACAAGGATTAACAGGTAGGAATGTTGATGTCCGTAAGGGAAATGATGCCACAAGCATAGACCGTAATTTAGGATATGCTATGGAATTTAATGGATCAGACGAATATTTACAAATTGCTTTACCACTTAATATATTAAATGCATCTGCAAATGATCTATATAGTGTAGGTTCAGCAATTGCTGGATGGACAGATGATGGTATAAATTGGGCTGGTACAACTACTGGAAAAACCTATACTAATACCATTATCATTTCAGCAGACAAAGGGACATCTAAAACTATTTCAGGCTTGATAGTAGGTCAAAAATACAAATTCAAAATTAGGTATCAGGCTGGTGAAGACGGATTAACTTTTGGTTCAGGTCTCGGTACTTATTTTGTACTTCCAGATACACTTGGTGAATGGAATACAGTTTCAAAAATATTTACAGCAGAGTCAACATTAATTGTGTTTGATGCTCCAGCATCTGGTGCTTGTATTATAGATTACATATCAGTAAAGTTTGATCAGGGATTTGATCTTAATCGTGATCAGGAACAAATCCTGCATTCAAATAACTGGAATTTTAACGGTAGTACAACAAACTGGACAGGTTCAGGTGCATACTCAGCATCATTATCAACTGTTGACAAATATGAAGGTTCAGGATCATTATTGATTAGTGGTTCGATATCTGGTAGTTCAATAACAAATCATGTAAAATTAACAAGTGCAAACATTGAATCATGTGTATCAGGTAAAAAATATACATTGGAAGGATTTGCTAGACTCGATGCAACAACATTAACATATGCAAGTGATTTAGTTGGTGGAGTTGATTTCACTTCAGCGAGTTGGGTTGGAACCGATGTAAGTGTAACAAAAGTAGATGCAAATAGTCTTAGTATTACCACAAGTAATAATGGTGTATATAGAGCATATTTAACAGTTGGAAAAATCTACAAGGTTGTAACATCTGGTACAGTATCAGGTTCAATAAAATTAATGGAAGGTGGAAATATATTAAAAACATATCCAACTAATTTTTCAGAGACATTTTATTTTGTTGCTACTGCAACTACTTTTAATGTTAGGTCTGCTGTGGCTGGAACAACGACACTTGATGATTTTACTTTAACACTTCAACAAGCAGATATGGTTAATCTAACTGCACAGTTAGGAACTAAAAGTGTAACAAGTTCAGCATTGTCAATCGTGGCTGGAACATTTACAAAGTTTGTATTAAACTTTGAAGCAACAAGTGCAGAGGTATCACAAGATTTGAAATTGTATTTGAGTGGGGCTGGATCAGCTTATGTTGACAAACTTTCACTTACACAAAGATATGATAGAGTAATAATTAAAAAGTTCAAAGCAACTTCACTTGCAACTTCAACTATTATAATACAAGATGGACAAAATTATGTTGAAACGAGAGTTGAAGGTAAAGTAAGACTTAACATAGGGGATGGTGTAAACACAGCATTTGAAAATACACAGGTATCATACTCAGCAAATGAATGGACTAATATATGTTCATTGGTAAATTCCACTGATAAAATGTACATCATTAAAAATGGTGTAGTACCTACTGGTGTTAGTGTTACATCGGTTGGTAAATTCATTGATAATGTTACTGAATTAACACCATTTAGGATTGCGGCAAATACATCTGCTGGTGAAAAATTTACTGGTCAAATTTCATTATTACAGATAATCAGATTTGAAAACATATCACAAAGCACTTTCAATAATTCCATAGTGGGTGTTCAATATCCAGTAGGTGGGGGAACTGAAGAGATATTGCGATTGACATTTCAGGATGGCACATCAATATTGAATTGTCTCAGAGATTATTCACCTAAATCACAAACTGTAACAGCAGTTAACATAGACATTAGCAATAGGAAAAAGGTATCATAATGATAACAATAGATAGTGGAAATAAGAGCGTGATAATTACAAATAGTACAGGTGACATAGTTCGAGTTGATGGAAGTGAATTTGAATTGGTGAACGGTGGAATAACTATCACAAATTTACCATCATTTTATGATGTTGAAGTATTTGCAAAAGTTGAGGAAAATCATATCCCCAAACCTGTAATAATTGAACCTATTCCAGAGCCTGAACCATAATGAAAAAGATGTATGAAGTCACTTACATTGATAACAATGGATGTGCAACAAATGAAATTTATTCATGTACAGATATTACAATTTTATTTGCGATTTTAGCAAAGGAATTGAGTAATAGGAACATGGAATATGGTGTGAAAAAGATATTTATTGAAGAGGTAAAATAATATGACATTTAAAATATACAGAGGATATGACACAAATTTTGTAGTAAATCTGGATAGTATTCCAACATCCATACAATTTGTAGTACCTATCACAGGTAGTTTTAGTATCACAGGTAGTTTTAGTTCGGTGGCAAATGGTGTAAATGTTTACATACCATCTGCAACAACAACTACATTCCCAACAGGAAGTGTACAGGTATTTGCAGTGGTAGACAATATACCAAATCCAGTTGGAGAGGCAACTATTGTGGAATTAACTACTACTACACAGAGCCATGCTGAAAAGGTACTATCTGCGATTGAAGCGGTAATAGAGAGTAGAGCAACTAAAGAGCAAGCAAGTATAGCAATTGCTGGTAGACAGGTACAGTATATTCCATTGGGAGAGTTGTTAAGGTTCAGATCGGAATACAAAAGATTGGTACAACAGGAAAAAATTGAAAATGGTCTATACCAAAAAACAGGTCAAAAAATTATAACAAGGTGGGGGAGATCATAATGGGATTAATACAAAATTTTAGGAAAATGTTCATTAAAGAGCCTGAACAAAAACCAGATATGTTCCAGCGTAACTTTTTTGAGTTTTTAAAAAACCAGCAACTGAACAGCGATTGGCAAGTAATTGTGGATTCCACAGGAGATGGAAACTTTAAATACGATGTTCCAACTCTTAGAGCAAAAGCGAGAGACCTTGAAATTAATAACGCATACGCATCTGCATTTTTTGAGAACATGGAAAAAAATGTAATAGGAAAATCAGGTTTTAATTTGCAACTACGGATTCAAAATGCTGATAGTACACCAGATACATATGCAAACAGTCTGATTGAAAATAGTTTTTTTAAATGGTCAAAAAATTGTACAGTGGATGGTCAAACAAGTTGGGTGGAACTGCAAAATATTATATTAAGATCAATGCTCCGAGATGGTGAAATATTTATTCACATGGTAACCAGCAATGATAATCCATATGGAATGATGCTACAAATAATTGAAGCTGATTATGTGGATTATCAAAAAAATGAAACATTAATTAATGGAAGTTATATCCGTCACGGAATTGAATATAATAGATATCATGCTCCAGTTGCAGTATATGTTTCAATTTTTCCACCAGATGCAAACAGAGAACATTTAAATTGTCCCACTGAATATGTTCGTATTCCTATGGCAAACATGCTCCATATTTTTAAAAAAAATAGAGTATCACAAGGCAGGGGATATAGTTGGATGGCATCTGCTATACATAGACTAAGGATGTTGAACTCAATTGACGAAGCAAGTCTAACCAATATTAGAGTGGCAGCATCTAAGATGGGATTCATAACAAAAGCAGGAGCATCTGTGGCTGAATATACAGGAGCACAAACGGACTTTAACGGTAATTTTGTTAAATCGGTTGAGCCGGGTGAAATTGAAGTGCTCCCAGAGGGTTATAGCTTTGAACAATTTAATCCAGCATTTCCAGATGCAAGTATAGATGCATTTATAAAACATATGTTACGGAGCATTGCAACTGCATTAGGTGTTAGTTACGGTAGTTTAACAATGGATTTGAGTGATTTTAGTTACAGTTCAGGTCGTATCGGTGTGGATTTGGAAAGAGATTCATACAGGAAATTACAGACATTGCTAACTGAAAAGTTTTATAATCCAGTCTTTGAAAGATGGTTAGTTAGTGCACTTGCATCAAATTCATTAAGTCCACTTCCATTTCAAAAATTGGATAAATTTAAAAATTATGAATGGATTCCAAAGAGCTTTGAGTATGTCAACCCAATAGATGATATAAATGCAGATATAAATGCACTGAATAATAATATGACTACACTCACAGATGTATTAGCAAAAAAAGGGATTGATCTTGAAGATCATTTTCAAAAAGTTGCAAATGAAAAAAAATTGATGGAAAAATATGGTCTAATACAAAATATAGACCAAAAAAATTTAAACTGAACTAAATAAATAATATTTATTATTAAATTATAAATGGGATAATTAAATGAAATTAATAAAAAGAGAACTACAAATTGAATCTAAAATGGATGAAGATTACATACTGGATTTTTCAGTTGCATCCGATGCTCCCATATCAATGTCGTTTGGTGTGGAAGTTTTAACTATGGACACCGTAAGTGTTCAATTGGAAAGATTAAGAACTGCTGGTAATATAGTGTTCAATCACGATGCAGATGAAGTAGTTGGAAAAATACTGGATGCATATATAGAGGATGGAAAACTGAGAGTGAAAGCAAAATTTTCACAAAATAGTGAGTATTTCCCTATGATTGCAGACGGAACATTAACATCTGTGTCTTTAGGATACATTGTGCATAAGTATGAAGATAGAGACGGCATATTATATGCAAAATCTTGGACACCCTATGAAGTATCTATCGTATCAATCCCTGCTGATATTACAGTGGGAATAGGTCGGAGCATGGAAGTTGAAAAAAAAGAACAAAAAATAACAAAAATTGAAATAATCAAAGAGGAATTAAAAATGGAAAATATAAACTATAGAGACTTAGGAAAACAATATGGTTTGAATGAGTCAGATATAAATTTTGCTGAGAGATCGAATCTTTCAACTGAACAGTTTCAAAATCTAGTAATTGAAAGATTACAGAGTAAACCAGTAAACACTAAAAATTTTGAACCTGAATTGAGTGCAAAGGAAATAAGAACTTATGACATCTCAAAAGCAATTTTGAGTAAAGTAAAAGGTCAATTAGTGGATGCAGGATTTGAATTGGAAGTGTCCAGAGAGATTGAAAAATTAACTGGTAGAACAACTAGCGGTATCTTCATTCCTGCACAAGTTCTCGCTAATCGTAATATGACTGTTGGCGGTGGACATGTTGGTGCAGATTTTGTTGCAACTGTAAACGCAAACGAGTATTTAGGATATGCATTTAATCAGACTTTAGGTGCACAGATTGGTGTAAGATACCTGCCTGGGTTAACATCTAACCTTACCGTTCCTAAAGTTACATCTGCTGCTGCTTTCAGTTGGGTAGGGGAAACTGGTGAAATTGCACTGTCTAATGTATCTGGTTCACAGGTAACATTGTCACCAAAAAGAGGTGGATCATCTACATCATATTCACTTCAACTGTTAAAACAATCCACACCTACATTAAACCAATGGTTAATGGAAAACATAAATAGTGCAGTAGCTGTTGGTATGGATAATGCAATATTTAATGGCTCAGGAAACAGCAATCAACCTACTGGTGTGCTTAATGCAGGAATTACAAGTATATCTGGTTCAAGTTTCAGCTATGCAACTGCTTTAAGTTTCCCATCAACAGTGGCTGTTGCAAACAGACTTGGTGGAAACTTGTATTTTGTTGCTAATCCAACTACTGCTGCAACTTTGAAAGCAAGAGCAAAGGAAACTGGATATCCAACTTATGTTTTAAGCGAAGATGGCATGATGGCTGGTTACAAGGTGTTTGAATCTAACCAAATAGGTTCATCAACTGTAATTTTTGGAGACTTTAGTAAAGTTCTCGTTGGACAGTTTGGTGGAGTTGAAATGGTGATTGATGAGTACACACAAGCAAGATCAGGTTTAGTAGTTCTTACTACACAGGTCTTAATGGATGTTGCAACATTGGATACCAATGCATTTGCAAAAAGTACAACTGTATCTTAGTCAGGGTAAAATAAATAATAAATGGGAGCATCCAACGGTGCTCCCAATAATTTTAAATTGAGGATTTTTTGATGGAAAAAGTAAAAACATTTTGGGAGCGATATACAGTTCAGATTATTACGGTAACGGTTATTATAGTTGGTTTTTATTTTACAACAAATGCAAAGTTGGAATCAAATAAGGAAGTTTTAAGCAACCATGAAACGAGACTAAAACTGGTGGAAATCCAGACGGCACAAAATAATGTAATACTGGAAAGATTGGAAATTAAAGTGTCCGATATTAACAAAAAATTGGATAGATTGATTGAAGCAAAAGGAATTAAATGACACTTTTTGAACATGTAAAAGGTGTAGAGGAAATGAGTAAAGCACATGCTAAGGCTGTAAATAGTGCTATTAACAGAGCAGTTACTTCCACTCGTACTTTTATAACTAAGGAAATAAAGAGAGAACAACAATTTACATTTCCCATCAAGTATATTAAGATACGCAAAAGCAATCCAAACACATTAAATGCATCATTATGGATATCAACTAAAACAAAATTAAGTCATAAATTTTTTGGAGCAAAGCAAAATACAAAAGGTGTTCAATTCAGGAAACCATATAGTCACGGAGATTATAAAATTAATAAAATATATCCATCTGCATTTATTCCAAAAACTTTAAGTGAAAATGAAAATGATGGACAAATGGCATTTAGACGAACTGGTAAAACATCATATCCTATTGAAATAGTTGCTAAAACTCCACCTATTACTGCATTTGTGGAATCAGTTGATGAAAACAAAGTAAGAGATTCATATTTAACAAATTTCAAAAAACGGTATGAGTACGAACAGTCTAAACTGAACCAAAAGTATGCAAATAAATTGATTGAATCCACAGTTCATATTAAGATGTAAGAGAGATTAAAATGTATTTTGATAATAATATAATAGATGTGTTTTTTAATTCAGGATTTGAAGAGGATATTATAATTAATACAGCAACTGTAAAAGGAATTGTATTAACTGAAAGTGACATTGTTAATTTTGTTGGATTGGATACATCTGTAAGTAAGATAGGTTTTATGGCAAAAACTAAATATGCAGTTGGAACATCCTGTACAGTAAGAGGAACTAATTATACAGTTCATTTTATAGTTGAAGACCACGGAATTTACACACACATGTTGAGGGGTGTATAATGTATTTTAGAGAGGAACTTTACAACAGTATATCAGGTAGTCTAAAATCAATTACAACTGGTTCAGGATATGCAACTAACATTGGAAATTACATCAATGAATATCAATCAGATGTTGCAAATGAAAGTGAAATACAAGTTTATATTTTAGACAAGTTTCAAAATTTTGAAGACACAGGAAATTTTAGTTTAGTATATCCAGTAGATGGCAGTGTATCATTTGATATTATCATACAGATACGGAAAGGTACAGACACATTGAGATATTTAAGAAATGCTGTATTAGATGTGGAAAAAATGATAGGCAATAACTATGAAACATTAAGAACACTATATCCATCTATCAGATTTTTCATATCTGGAAATGAAATTACAATTGAACGAGAGGAAAAAATAATTGGAACTGGGAACATTAATTTAACTGCATATTTCCGTCAAAAATCATTTGACCCGGACACACATTGTTAAACTAAAAAAACAATATTTATTATTATAAAAATTAAAAAAGAGGAATAAAAATGAGTATAAATAACAGTAGAGCAGGTATAAAAAGACTTGTAATATGGAATGCTGCAGTAACAGAAGGTGATCTTAATGCTGCAAATATAATAGATTTGAACATCCGTACAGCAGGAAGTGCAATTATAGATGATGAAACAGTAGACGATGTAAAAGGTCGTCAACTTCCACTGTATAAGTCATTTAAAATTGAAGCATCTGCACATAATATCGGTAGACCATTAGGATACTATTTGCTTAATCATGCTAAAACAGGTGAAACAAGAGTTGAAGCTGTTCTAACTCCGTCAACATCTGGTGTATTACAAATAACAGGTTCAAATTATTTAGGACTTGATTATGAATATACTTTTACTGGGCAGGAAAGAGTTGCCAAAATTACTTTAGAGGGTAAATTTGATTTTACATCTGGTTCGGTAATAACAGATGCAATGGTAACAAATACACTAATTGCCAGTTCATCTTTGGGGCTGTCTGAAAGTTATCAGTTTGAAACTGCACAATATTTTTCACCAGCATTTGGTATGGTCGGATATAAAGCCACATCAGGAAGTGCTTACACCGTTGCATTTGAAAGTGAGGAAATAAAGGAAAGATCATTTACACTTAAAACTGTTGGTCGTAAAAATGTATACAACAAATCTGTGGTAGACTATTTGGAAGCCACAGCAGAGTATACTATACTAAATGCATCTCCAACAAAATACAAAGCACTTAATGATCTTGTTAAGACAAATTTTGCTCCTGGGGTGAAAATACAGGAAAGGAATTCAACTGGTGCACATGAAGTACATGAATTTCAGGTTGGTGTTCTATCACTAAAAAATATGGCAACATTTGGTGAAGATGACAGGTTTTTGAAATTAACTTTCAAAGGGAAAATACCATTGGATCAAATAAGCTATGCAGATGTTGCAAACACTTATACCTATACATTATAATTAATTTAGGGTGGGATTAAACCCACCCAACTATTTTTTTAAATTAAATTTTTGAGGGAAACAAAAATGAAATTACGAGATAAAATTACTTTAAAAACCAGCCAAAAAATTGCAAATTGGTATGCAGACGGACTGGAAGAAAATATGCCTTTTATCATAAATGCAATCGCCTGTGAAGATGATGGAAGTGATATTAAAGACATAATGGAATGTGACGAAGAGGAATTATTAGACATATTCGCACAATATATTTCAAAAAAAAACAAAATGATGAAATCTTTTCAAGAGAAAATAAAAGATTAAATGATGAGATGGAATATGTCGCATCTGATATACAGTCAATAACAAAATCAAATAAAGTTGAAAATTTTGAAGTAACTCTATTTGATGATATCAATAGTTTACTCTATTTTTTAGGGGATGGTGACATTAAAGCCATCCCTTTTATTTTAGATACCTGTTATAAAACAGTGTATGACTGGATTATTTTGAAAAAACAAAAAATTATTAATGAAATGTATTCCCACAGGGATAGTATTAAGAGGATAAATTAATATGGCACAAAATGAAGTAAGATATAAATTTACAGCAGAGGACAGTCAATTTAAAAAAGTTGCTGGCAATGTCGGGTCTGAAATTAAAAAGATGGCTAAAGATGGTTCACTCGGTGTAGCTGCACTTGGTACAGCATTTGCATATCTTGGTACACAAATGAAAGACACTTTAGACACAATGGATAAAATATCTAAGATGTCATCTAAAACTGGATTTTCAACTGAATCGTTATCTGCACTAAAATATGCCGCTGAATTATCAGATGTTTCATTAGAGACACTCGAAAAGTCTTTCATCAAACTTTCAAAATCAGTAGACGGTAATTCACCTGCATTTCAAAAACTCAACATAAATCTAAAAGACAGTAACGGTACATTAAAAAGTAACGAGACTATATTAATGGATGTTGCAGATGCATTTGCAGGAATGGAAGATGGAGCAACTAAGACTGCTTTAGCAACAGAGATATTCGGTAAAGCAGGTGCAGACATGATACCTTTACTTAATGGTGGAAGTGAAGCAATAAGAGCACAGATGATTGAAGCGGAAAATTTGGGGATAACTTTTGATTCAGTAAGTGCTAAAAAAGCTGAAAGATTTAACGATTCACTTACAACTTTAACTAATGCTGCAAAGGGTTTTACACAGGAATTAGTTTTAGCACTTATGCCAGCCATAGATGATTTAAGTGGCGGTATGGAAACTGCCAGTGGGAAATCCACCAGTCTAAAAGATAAACTAACTCCTTTACAGGCTATAGCAAGAGGAATTGCAGTTGGTTTTATGTTAGTGGTTGAAGCAGTAAAATTAATGGGATATCATTTTGGGTTTATGATAGCAATTGTCTGGGATTTGATATCTGCTATTGGTACTATGGGTAAAGCATTATTTTATGCTATAACTGGTCAATTTGAAAAAGCAGCATTAGAAACTTCAAAAGTATTTGATGACCCATTTAATAAAATAAAAAGTATGTTCAGTAAACTCGATGAAGAGTTAAGACAGTTTAAAAATCAACTTGTAAATACTGCACTAGGTACAACATCTTATGGTATGGACTCATTTACTTGGACTACTGGTGGGACTGCTACTGAAAATGAAAAAACAACAACCACTCCCACTCCAAATGCAGGGGCTAAAAAAGAGGCAATCGATGAACTAAAATTATTTGAGGAAGCTAAAAAAGATGCACTGGAACAGATTGAAAAAGACTGGTCTAAGTGGCAAGTTGAAAATGAAAATGCTACATTGTTACAGCGATTACAACAGTATAGAGACTATTTGGAACGCAAAAGAACTTATATGTCACAATATTCAAATTCCGAACAATTTGGTCAATTAGATTCAAGTCAACAAAATTCAACTTACAATGAAATACTAAAAAATAATGAAGAGTTAAAAAATTTAACAAATGAATTCAAAAAATATAATGATAACATTTTTGGTAGGACATTATTAGGTGGATTTGGTTCACAGGATGATTTGTCAAAAATATTTGGAATTCCAGCGGATGTTATTAACAAGGTTCATGAAATCCAATTAAAAAATAAAGCAGATAATTTTATTAAATCTGCACAAATGCAGAGAGATGAAAATCCAAAATACGAATTGTCAATTTTTGATGCATTAGCAAATCAACAAAAATCCAATTTTTCAAAATATACAAAAGCGATGGAAAGTTTAGGCACAGATTGGTTAAAATTGGAAGGTGAACTAAATGCTGAAAAACAAAGATTGTTGGATAGTGGATTAAGTCCAGATAATAGTGCAATATTAAGTATAGATAAATTAAAGGCAGATAGTTACAAGTCTTATCTGGAAACTAAATTATTGTACGATGAAAATTATGCAAATGCCAGTAAAGACATAGAACAGCAAACACAGGATGCAAAAATTGGAATTATATCTAATGCACTAAGTAGTATAGGGCAATTATTCGCAAAGCATACACTGGCATATAAAGCATTTGCTATAGCACAGGTAATAATGGATACTTATACTGCTGCTACAAAAGCACTGTTATTACTTCCACCGTGGGGAGAAATACAAGCTGCTGCGGTAATTGCATCTGGATTGGCAAATGTTGCAACAATTGCATCTGTGGAAGTTCCTGCATATGCAAAAGGTGGATTAGTATCTAAACCTACTTTAGGACTCGTGGGTGAGGCTGGTGCGGAAATAATTGCTCCACAGAGAGATTTTATGAGCTATTCAAAGCAATTAATTAATCAAGTCACAAATTATAATGCAAATCAGGGTGGTTTAATTGGACATTTGAAAATTAAAGGAAATGATTTAATTGTGGCTGTGGAAAGGAATACACAATTACAGGGAAGGTTAGGAATATAAAAATATGGCAGTAACAGTAAATATTACACCCAGACATCTTGCAACAGGGGACTGGTCTATTAGTTTAGTATCTAATTCCCCAACATCTGCAACTTATTCAGATTGTGTGTTACTAAAATTAGGTGAGTTCTCTATTGGTTCACAGAGTGACTTAGATGAAAGTTTTAATTTACCACCAAATGTGGATTTGGAGATTGCAATCAGACCATTAACTGAACAAAATTTAAATTTGTTTTTTAACCTTTTTACGATCTATACCACCGAAGTAACTATAACAAAGGATGGTTCAACATATTTTAAAGGATATGTAGACCCAGTGCAGACGGAAATTAATCCATATAATTATAGTATTAAAATAAATGTGTCTTTTGCATCATTTATAACAAAATCAACGGATTCAAAAACTAATCCACTTGGTTTTAATATAAGTTCAACTGCTCCGATGACAAACAATTACTTTATATGGTATTATTACGATAAATTTTTTGAGTATCAAAATCTTAGTCCGCATTATAACACACTAATTGTTGATGAAAATATTATAGGTCGATATGATGATGGTTTAGGTGGATTTTTTTATAGCACAGTTGATGGATATAATAATACAACATTTACGAGTTACTTAACAACCGTAAATCCTTATTGGTTTAGCACAGGATATGCAAATAATGCTCCTGCACAGTTAGGTGATACACTAAAAAATCTTGCAAAGGAATTAGGATTAATATTTACAGTTGGACTGGAAAATAAATATTATTTACAGTCTCGTTGGAAAATATCTGGGAAAACTACAACTTCAATTACAAGAGAACAGACAATAGATCATTATACGAGAACTATTTTAGGAAAAGATGGATTGGTGGTAAAAGTATGGAGTTGGAACGGTACAACATGGCTTTTAGATAACACCTACACAGAGGGCATTGTTACTTATAATGCAGATGGAACTATTGCAAACAGTTCACAGGTGGAAACACTTAATGTCCACAATATCTATGCAGGTGGTAATTATGTTGGTGGTTATCCCGGAGACATAAGATATAATGCCAATTACATAATTACGGAATTTAGTGTGGATGGTGGAAGTGCATTTGGTAATCTTGCGGATGTCCTAACAGAGCCAATTGCATCTAATGTACTAACGAACCGACGGAATACAGTAATTACAGTTAATGGTATAGACTGGGACTATATGGATTATTATACAATTGCAAGAGAACTGGATACTTACACATATCGTTGCAGGATGTTAAAAATTGATGTGGAAAAAAATCAAACAACTTTAGATTTAGTTCAAATATTTTAAATCCCTCAAAAGGCACATTTTAATTAATTTTAAGGTGTGCTTTTTATTTTTTATAAGATTATTATCTTATTTTTAACCTTTTATATATTTACATAAAACATAGATAATTTATAGTTGTACTTTTAATATTTTTATCTTAAAATCCACCCAGATTGCATAGGAACAATCCTAAAAGACACACATATTTTAGGCATGGTTTACTATGTCTAAAAAAAGATCGTTCGTTGTAGGGCTTCCTACGAAGTCATTTTTTTTGACTAAAATAACAAAATTACTATTTTAATCCAAAAAATGCAATTACAGCAATAATTACTGTGGTTAATGTTCCAACAATATATGTATCCCACCAATCCTGTGTGTTTTTATAAGTTTTTACAGTATCCACTCTAGTGATCCAGATACTATCATGGATAGTAGTTAATCTTTCAGATAATCGTAAATCCAAATTATATTTCAAACTATCTACCTTTGGATAGGTGGTAATAGTGGCAATTACTGTATCCATATTTTGTATCACAGTATCACGGACAATGCTGGAATCAGTTTGGAAGTGGGTAATATGTACGGTGTCACTAATGATTTTTTCCGTTACGATAAATTTAGGTACGAACTGGATTACAGTATCTGATTTGGTTACTACTGAATCTTTTCCCTTAATGTAAACTGTTTCAGGTTTATCAACTGGTTTGAATATAAAATAACAAACAATTAGTACGGTTAACACAGCCATTATTATCATGGCAATTTTATTGTTATTCATATGAAATTCCTTTTTTACATATAATTATATCCTTTCAGAGTTTATAGTGTGTTTATTGCATCGGTTAACAAATTATCTTGTACATGTGCATATACTAAAGTTGTTGAAAGTTTACTGTGACCCATCAACTTACTTACTACCAGCAGATTTACATTATGTAATATTAGTTGGGATGCAAAGCTATGTCTAAGGGTATGAAAATGTATTTTTTGATTCAGTTGGGGAAGTCTTTTGATGCACTTTTTAAAATTTTTAGATATAAGGTCATTAAAATTTTTAGTGCTAAATGAATGATTAAATACCATGGTATCCAGTGATCTATTTTCATACCGATGTAGTAACATTGGTAAAATTTTAGATGAAATCGGTATTACTCTAACCTTACCACTCTTTGTTTTTGAAGTCTGGTTATCGAGTTTAATTGTTCCAGTATCAAAATTAACTTGATTCCACTGCAATGATGTAATTTCATTAAGTCGCATTCCTGTGTAAAATGCAAAAAGAGTGATATCAAATGTTAATGATCTAATATCAAAATTTAGATTTTTAGTTTCATTCAAGATTAATTCAAGTTCAGGCACACCAATATAACAAGGTAACTTTTGAACTATCTTTGGTTTTTTAATTTTAGCAACTGGATTAACACCAGTAAAATATCCATTGTCGATTAACCAGTTAAAAAGCATGTTCAGATAATTCCTGCATAAAAGGGATTGATATGGTGAACACTGATTATTTACAATCTCATTCAGTTTTTGAAAGGTTAAATCAGTTATATCCATATTTTGGGGAGTCTTATTTAATAAGGTTTTCATATGAGATTTTACAGATACCATTGTTTCACTGGTGAAATGTTTTTCAGCATATTTCAGATACTGAAACACCAAATAATGAACTGTATTTTTTTTAGTAGTTACGGATTCCTTTTTTAATTCAACGGTTGGTATATAATTACCAGTCTGAAATTTTTTAAATATTTCATTGGCAATTTTTTGATTAGATGTTTTTGTTGAAAATCTTACTTGCTTACCATCCTGAATGTAGGTTATATAATACATTCCATTTGATGCACGCTTTGAAAGTTTCATTATGATGTACCTTATGTTACATCAAAATATTAGCACAAAAATAGCACAGTAACAGTTAAGTTGTTAAGCTGTATGGGTTATTCGCTTGAATGGCATTCAAGAGGTCAGGGGTTCGACTCCCCTTATCTCCACCCGAAAAAACCCTGTAACTCTTTATTATATAAATTGTTGCAGGGTTTTTTGTTTTTAAATCGGGTGATTACTTGCCGGACTTAATAATTTGCTCTCCCTTTTCGGGAGCCAGCAGGTTCAGATATTCGGTGCCTTCGTTTACCTTTACAACAACAAAACCTTCGCCTGCTTCAGCTATCTCGACAGCATTTAAGGGTATCCAATCTCCGTTCAAAAAGAATCTATCAAGCATACCCTCTTCGCTGTATCAAAAACCTTACATATATTTATTAAAATAAAGTGATTTATTGGAGGATTTCCGGAAAACTCAATTTAATTTTACTCTACTAATTCAGATGACGGTAGCCGGGCAGTCCGGAACCTGCCACATACTTCAAAGGAATAAGTTTTAAGCGGGAACGCAGTTGGTAAAAACAAAATATTACAGGAACCAAGATGAAAACACTTGCAAAATTGCTGAAAGAAAAAAACACCATCATCACAAAAATAAATGATGTGAAAAGGAGGATAGAATCCGAAAACATTGTTCAAAATAATAATGTGAGCAAATGGGATGTACGCAAACAGTATGCTGATCTGTTGGAGCTGACCAATAAACTTATAGAAATTAAAACAGATATAGCCCGGTTGAACAGCTCTGTGGCTAATAAAATTTTTAGACTGAGCGAGTTGAAGGCAATAGTGTCATTTTTGAAAGAAGTGGACACATTCGAGGGAAGATCTTTTGTCAAGAACCGGTTTGACGGAACAAGCCAGGAAGAGATCAGATCAGCCCAAATGGACAGTATTTTTGTCCAGAAGGAAATTGATTCGCTTACAGGGCAAATCAATGACCTGCAGGATGAGCTGGATACTTACAATCACACTGTAAAAATTTAGATAAACGACGGGCAGGAAATTGCTCTGCAGACAGATACAATTGGATGGCTTTTCATCCAAACTTCCAACTCTTAATGAAGTCGACACCGTATTCAAAAATCAAATGTCAAAAGCAAAAAACTGAATCCTTATTCTTTAAAGCTTAAACTTCATCTCTATCTATCTTCAGACAACGAATGCCCGTCAATTTTTCGTTCTTTTTGATTTCATCCCAAAATTTAATTTCCGGAGCCGGCATTTTTTCTTTCTCTTGATTTTGTCAGGTTTTATATTTGTCCAATATGTATCGGTACAATTAAATTTGCACCAACATTATGGTTGATAAATCCTTCGTGTTGCAGGCGACCAACAATGATTGCAGGATGAGTGCCAAATTTTACGGCATATTCACAAATTTTCCCAGTTGTTAGAGGTAAATCGGCGAGGACTTCTTTCTCCTGCTCTTTTGTCAGCGTCCATTTTATAGCAAAATTGTCTGCTTCTTCCTCTTTCTCTTTATCCTGAAAATCGGTATTCTCCAGGAAAATATCCTTTTTCCCATGGAGCAGAATATGTCCAATTTCATGGAAAATCGTAAACCAAAAAATATCATTTCTTTTATACCTGCCCGATATTTGAATTAATGGAGTATCTCCAGCCAACCATCGGGTCGCACCATTTATCGGAGCTTTTGGCAAACAAGGAGTGCAGACCAGTTTAACACCTGAGGAGAGTAACAACTCTCTTAATTTATCGAAAAAGTCGTCGGGGTGATCTGCCATTAGTTTTTTTAATTCCGGGAGTGTTGATTTCAATTTTCCTGATGAAAACTCGAATGATGGCAACTTTTCTGCTTCTATCTCTCCTTTTCGTAACCAGGCTGAAATAGCGTATGGTTCCTTCGAATGAGAAAGCGAAATTCTAAATGCAATTTTGAGTTCTTGATTCAGATAGTAGTTTTCCCACGCAGATTTCGATGAAACCGCAAAAAAATTAAGCAGGGCGGCTGTTTTACCCTCTGTAGTTTTGACCTCGGGGAACCATCCTTTTTTTATCATCTCGTTTACGGGAAATTTTCTCATCCACGAAAAACTGTCTTTTAGAAGCTCATTTCTTTTTTCACGGGCTTTGAATTCATCAAAATGCCGTTGTTTGGCCATCCAAAAATGAGCGGGTATCTTAAGTACATTTTCGAAAATGACTGCCATATCCGGAGTAACCGAACTCTCACCATTGATAATAGCTGTAATAGTTTTTTCAGGTTTACCGGTTCGAATGGCAAATTCTTTGTTACTCATCTTAAGTTCTTCCAGCTTTTCAGCTAAAGTCTCACCCGGATGGAAAGCAATCTGTGGGAAATACTGATTTTTAAGTTCTTTAGTCATGATAGTCAACAATTTCAATTATTTTAATTTTCTTTATTTGAGCCCAGATGTAAGCACCTGACTCAACAGTTGGGATTGGCTTTTCAACCGGTTCAAAAATTAATCGATATGGATGATCCAAGTCGCAACTCCATTGCCCTTTTCGATTTCCCTTCAATTCATGGAACCGCCCTGGAGCATTTCTGAGGTCCTCGAGAGAAATTGCATCTCTTAAATCCAACATGCGCATGTTGAATCTTTTTGCACCGACAGCTCCCAATTCTTTTTGGCATTTTTTGTGATCATTAGCCAATTTTTGTAGTTTGGTCGAACTAAATAAAATTTCCATCTGAAATATATAATAAATTTAGTTAACAGCAAGTGTAAATTAAAATAATTTCTATTCACTGATTCAATACAAAACTAAATAGAAAACCATGGCTTAAATCTACAAATAATTCTGCATTCACTTTTAAAATTTGAGATGTCGCAAAAAACATATTGAAATAATTACTCTCCCGGTCTTAAATTACACAATTATGTGATTGTTTTTTATATTTTCGTTTCCATTAATCACAAAATTTTCATAGAATCCGGAATGCCGCTCAAAAGATACTTATGGAAGAGACGATAAAATATTCTGCCGTTATAATCGGCGAAGACTTGATAGATATGAGTCTTTTCGGAAAGTTGCTTTCTCCGGGCGGGTTTTCCGCAAAATCATTTACTTATTCGAACTATAAATCGCAGAGTTTTGCCGGTGTATCGGTGATTTTCATCTTTTTCACCAAGGACACATGGCTGGTTGAAGATGCGCTCAATTTCTTCAGCGGGAAAGCCGGCTCAGGGAAATTACTTGTGCTTGTATCAGGATCGACAGAAGTGCGGCTGCTAAGCGCTCATTCGAGGGAATTGATGTCTGATCATCTTGTCTTTCCGGCAGATAATCTTCTGGTTGAAAAAAGATTAAATCTCTATAAAAGAATCCTCGCTCAAAACCCGCCACCATCTCTTTCGGATCATAAAAACGGGGCGGAAAACGACCTTGAGAGGACTATCCTCGAACTTGAAGAGCAGAATGTGGCAAAGGACAAGTTCTTTGCCTTAATTGCCCACGATCTTAAAAATCCCTTCACCGGGTTCCTCGGTTTTTCCGAGTATATCGCTAAATATTATGAAGAGATAAGCAAGGAAGACCTGGGTGATTTTTCTGTGAGGATGTATGAATCGGCTCAACTTGTTTACAATCTCATCGAAAATCTTCTTGCATGGAGCAGACTCCGCACAGGCAACATGGATTTTGAACCTGTCCCATTTGATCTTCAGGAGACCATTGAACGAATATTGAAATTGTGTGAGTCACAAATTCTCAAAAAAGAGATAAATATGATTAATTCTGTGAATGAGAGGCTCTCCGTGTGTGCAGATGCAAACATGGTGGACACTGTGATCAGGAATGTGATTACCAATGCACTGAAGTTTACACCAAAAGGCGGGGTTGTACATGTCGGTCATACAGTCGAAGAAGGTTTCGTCACTGTGTTTGTGGCTGACAGCGGTATTGGTATCTCCGAAGACTCACAGAGGAAGATGTTTAGATTGGGATATCGTGTCTCGCGTGAGGGTACAGACGGGGAATCGGGCACAGGCCTTGGTCTGATTCTGTCAAAAGAATTCATGCTCAAGAATGGAGGCGACCTCTACTTTGAAAGCAAAGAGGGGAACGGCTCCAAATTTTTTGTCAAAATCCCTGCTCTGATTTAGACTTATTTAACTTTTATTTTGTATTCCAGCAAAAGGATATCCTTTGTTGCAAAGGGTTTTACTTTTTGCAGGAAATCCTTGTCGAGCACATCCTGATTGCCTCTGGCATTTCCTGCGATGATGATATCGACCTGTGAATCATCTGTAACATTCTGCTTGGTCTGCTTTTTAATTTTCCCCGCAAGTTTCAGGAAATCATCCGCCTTCGCTTCATCCTTCGATTTAAACAACGATTCAATATCGGATATTTTCTTGAGTGAATAGATCAGAAAGAGCTGGTGATCGCCTTTTGAGGGGAATTTGACAAAATCGCCCTTGCCGGGGTAGGCAAGTATCTGATTTTTATACGCCCTTCCAAGAAAAAGTGATTTGGCACTTTTCCCGCTTACGAGAACATAGTAACCGTATCCACCGGAATCAGGTTGAAGAAGTATTCTGTATTTATCTCCAATTTTTAGTGTGGAGTTTGATTTCAGTTTAACCAGGTCATTTCCTGATGAAACGAGGATCCCGGCTTTTGTCTTCACCAGCGATTGTGGAAAAAGGGCAAAAACCACGAACAATGCTATAATTGTTACTAATTTTGATGTTTTCATGTCGGTTTTACTTAAATAAATGCATATAAGTTCCTGCAAATATAGACATTTTACCATTCTTCAGATGTGACGACAATAATTTATTTTTATGTTTACGGGAATTTTTGAAATACCTATATTTCAATTTTGAATTTAATAAAATCGATGGATAGAAGAATAGCCGTTTTCTGTGCTTCAAGCACCAAATCGAAGGCAGTTTACCTTTCGGATGCATTTCGTCTGGGAGAGACCATTGCTTCACACAATGATATTCTTGTGTACGGAGGAGGGCGGCACGGACTGATGGGAGCTGTATCTGACGGTGCCCTGTCGGCAGGTGGAAGAGTGGCGGGAATAATTCCTGAGTTTATGATGGATTTGGAATGGGGAAGAGACGACATTTCCTCACTTGAACTGACAGGTGATATGGAGAGCCGGAAATTAAAAATGATTGAAGGAAGCGTCGCAATAGTCGTGCTGCCGGGAGGAAGTGGTACCATGGAAGAACTTTATCAGGTTCTTACGATGAAGCGACTCGGTCATTACACAAATCCTGTGGTGATTGTAAATGTAAACAGTTTTTACGATAAATGGCTCGAATTTATGGAGCACACAGTGAGTGAGGATTTTCTGGGGAGGGATCATTTGAAGATGTACACCGTGGTGGAAAATTCCGAAAGAATTTATGATGCCATTGATAACTCCCACTCGTGGAGTGAGGACGATATAAATAAAGCTCTGGTTTGATAATGGATTCATTCGCTCCGGTAAAATCCGGTGAAAAGGAAGCCGACGGCTACAGGGAGATTTTTAATGAGATGCTCGATTATCTCATGCTGATTGACGGACAGACAGGAGAAATTCTCGAGGTCAACAATATTTGGGAGTCGACGACCGGCTTTAAGAAATCAGAAATTACCGGGAAACACTTCTCGACTGTTTTTTGTGATGAGCAGATAGAGAATGCGGAAGAGCTTGAAAAGATTATGACCCACGATTCTGTGGTGTCATCCCGGCTGTTAAGGAGAAAAACAGGGGATCCGGTTCCGGTTGAAATGTCTCTGACAATGGTGAGTTTTCGGGGGAAAAACGCTATTCTTACAGTACTCAGAAGCATCAAAGAGAGGCTCGAGGCTGAAGATAAAATTATGGAAATGAACAAACGGCTCGGTGAACTCAACTCGACAAAGGATAAATTCTTTTCGATTATTGCGCACGATTTAAAGAACCAGTTCAATGTTCTTATCTCTTTCTCCGAACTGTTATTGAAGGATATGAACTCACTCGAGGAGAAGCAGCGGTTTTATTTCCTGAGTCAGATTGAAAATGTGTCGAGATCAACCTATGGCCTGTTATCGAATTTATTAAACTGGGCGAGAAGTCAGACCGGAAAACTTTCAGTCTGCAAAGATGTGGTACTCTTAAATGACCTCGCCACCCTGGTGGTTGGTGAACTTGCAGGGCAACTGATCGGGAAGAATCTCAAAGTGGATTTCTCGGGGAATGCTCTTGTAGTTGTTTATACTGATGAGGAGATGATAAAAACTGTTATCCGCAATCTTCTTTCCAATGCGATTAAATTCAGTCCAGCCGGAAGCCAGATTGAGATAGAGATAAGAGAGGAAAAAAATCATGCGGTCTTTAGAATCAGCGATCAGGGGATCGGGATGGACGAGGAGATTCAAAAAGAGCTCTTTAAACCGGGAATTCGCTCCCGCCATGGAACGGCAAATGAAGCCGGCACCGGCATTGGTTTGACGCTGTGTTACGAGTTCATTACAAAATTGAACGGCAGAATTTGGTGTAAAAGTGCCCCGGGCAAGGGTACTTCAATGTTTTTTACGGTAGAATTGCCACAATAGTAAGAATTAAATTGACTATTATTGTTCTACTGACTATTTTATAGTTCAAAATAACATAAATTTCGGAGAAGATAATGGCATTAGATGCTTTAGGAATGATCGAAACAAAAGGATTGGTTGGCGCAATCGAGGCTGCAGACGCAATGGTTAAAGCCGCCAATGTTGAATTGATTGGAAAAGAGACCATCGGTGGTGGTTATGTAACTGTAATGGTACGCGGAGATGTCGGTGCTGTGAAGGCAGCCACGGATGCCGGTGCTGCTGCAGCTCAGAGAGTTGGTGAACTTGTATCTGTTCATGTAATTCCAAGACCACACAGCGATGTAGAACTGATCATTCCTAACAGACCAAAATAAGCAGGACAAAATTGAAACAGCAACCCGCACTGGGATTGGTAGAAACGAAAGGATTGGTAGGAGCCATTGAAGCTGCCGATGCGATGTGCAAGGCAGCCAATGTGAAACTGATCGGGAGAGAAAAAACCAATCCGGCACTCATAACAATTAAAATAATTGGTGAAACAGCGGCTGTGAAAACGGCGGTGGAAGCCGGTGCAGCCGCTGCTTCGCGGGTTGGTGAACTTGTATCCACCCATGTTATACCCCGCCCTGATCTGCAACTGGATTTTATTGTTCCGGGTGTGATTGAAAAAGCGGAGCCTGTTGAGAGTGTAAAAATTGAGAAATCACGGGAAACTACTGTTGTGACCCCAAAGTCATCAGGAGAACCACCCCGACCTGTTTCGAAAGATGTACCTTCACCACCGCTTCAACCGAAAGTTGTAGTTACTAAAACGGCTGTGACTGAAAGTGCAAAACCGGTGACTCCTCCAAAAGCGAAACCGGAACCGAAACAGCGACCGGAAGTGACAAAAGTTTCATTGCCTGCCGGATTGGAGGACATGAAGGTAACCGATTTAAGAACTCTTGCCAGATCGACCGCCGGTTTCCCGATAAAAGGGAGGGAGATTTCGGTTGCCAATAAAGAAGAATTGCTCAGGCTTTTCGCTGCTTTAGGCAAAGGATCCTGAACGGATAAAAGACCCGGGATCCACGGCACTCAGTAATGAAGCAAAATCTGCCATCAATAATTGTCTCCCTGCTTTTAGCTGCCGGGGCATGGATATTCATAACCTTGTCCGGTGATTTTTATTTAAATTCATCCATTCCGATAGCCTACACAAACCTGCCCCCTAATCTGGCTGTCGACTACACCATTCCCAGATATGTTAATGTGAAGTTAAGAGGTTCCGGCTGGAAATTTATATCCCTCTATTTCAATCCGGAAAATAAATTCGTAATTCCCATATCGAAAGAGAATGTCAATTCGGAGATAAATCTTCGAACCCTGATTGCCGAAAACGGGTGGCTTTCATCCGACTTTACAATTGTTGATATTTCACCTTCGTTTCTCAAAATAAAAACGGAGGAAGTGGAGTATGCCGAAAAACCCGTAACACTCGATCTGGTGTTGCAGTATGAAGAAGGATTCGGATTGGCGAGCAAAGTAAAAATAACTCCTGACCGGGTCAGGATAAAAGGGAGCAAACAACTGACGGATAAAATCAGATCGATAAAATCTCAAAGATTTGAATTAACCGGTTTGAAAGAGAAGACCACAGTCGAGATTAATCTTGATCTGGTTGATGGACTTGAAATCTTTCCCGGCAAAGTTACTGCAGAAATTGATGTACAAAAAATTGCAGACAAAGAGATCGAGGGAGTCAGGCTTGTGGTTATAGAGAATCCTCAGGGTAAGGAAGTGGTACTCGTGCCGGAGGAAGTTACGGTTGTTGTAAGAGGTGGTATCGACAGAATCGGGGCGTTAAAACCGGAAGAAGTAAAAGCTCTGTTAAATTACAGAGAACTGGTGAATGATTCCACAGGAACCGCATTGCCAAATATAGTGCTTCCGGACAACATTACTTTTATCGATGTAAAACCACCCAGAATTAAATATTTAGTAAAGCAGTAGCAGCATGTTTATAAGTTTTGAAGGAATCGATTTTTGTGGCAAGACCACACAAATAAACCTCTTAAGAGATTATCTCGAGCGTCTTGGCAGGAAAGTCCATATAGTTCGTGAACCGGGTGGAACGCAAATTTCCGAAAAAATCAGAGAAATATTGCTGAACAAGAAACACTTTGAAATGTGTGACGAAACCGAAATATTTCTTTTTTCGGGTGCAAGAGCCCAGGTTGTGAGAGAAGTAATCAGGCCCCTGTTAAACGAAGGTGCGGTTGTAATTGCGGACCGTTTTCATGACTCAACGACTGCATATCAGGGATTTGGAAGGGGACTGAACGGCGATGCTGTTAAAAAGATAAACGAGATTGCTACCGGTGGAACTGTTCCGGATATTACCTTTTACCTGAAAATATCAATTGAAGAATCATCGCGCAGAAAACATGCCTGCGCTGCCGAACTTGACAGAATAGAGAAATCGAACGACCATTTTTATAAAAAAGTTATTGACGGTTACGAAAGAATCTCCATGGAATTTCCCGACAGGATAAAACCGGTGAACGGTGAGAGAGATGCCACGGAGATACATCTGGATATTGTAAAGATTTTAAATGAGACGATGAATTTCAGTGTTGAAAAGAAAAACCGGGAGTTGCTTTGAATAAAAACTTTTTTAAAAAAAGAGCCGAGTGGCTCGTAATATTTTTTGCTGTCAGCCTGTCACTCGGAGCGTACTCAACTTTTGGTGACATCTACTATGAGATTGGCAAAAATATTGACATTTTCAGCCGGGTTTACAAAGAAATTACGCTGAATTATGTGGACGAAATCAATGCTGAAGAGTTTATTCGTGCCGGTATCAGGGGAATGTTGAAGGAACTTGATCCTTATACCACATTTATCGACGAGAAGCGGCAGGACGATATTGAACTGATGACAAAAGGGAAGTACGGCGGTATCGGGATTACGGTTGGCATAAGGGGAGAGAATGTCCTCATAATTGAAATTCTTGATGGCTATTCGGCTCAAAAACAGGGATTGCTTCCCGGGGATGCGCTTCATGAAGTGGCAGGCACGAGGGTTTCACCCGCCAACTATGACGAAATTTCAAAGCTCGTGAAAGGTACTCCCGGCACTTTTGTCGATTTGAAAGTGAGGAGAGGCGAACCTGCCGACACACTAAGTTTCACTCTGATGAGGGAAGAAATCGTCGTAAAGAATGTAACATACGCCGGATTTGTGCCCGAAAACTCTTCGAATGTGTATATCAAATTATCAGGATTTACACGAACAGCCGGAGAAGAGTTGAGAAGTGAAATTGCAAAACTCGCTTCGGTAAGAAAAATTGAATCAGTTATTCTTGATTTGCGGGGAAATCCGGGTGGACTGCTTGATATGGCTATCGATGTTTCGAACAAATTCCTTGAGAAAGGCAGTCTGATTGTCACCACAAAAGGGCGCGATTCTGTCTCTATCAGGAAATTTTTTGCTGAGCAGGAGCCGTTACTCGGAAAAGTGGAAATGGCAGTTTTGATAGATGACGGTTCTGCGTCTGCCTCTGAAATTGTGGCAGGAGCATTACAGGACTATGACCGGGCTGTGTTGATTGGTGAAAAATCTTTCGGCAAGGGGCTTGTCCAGACCATCACTTCGCTAAGTTTTAACACTTCATTAAAGATAACCACCTCAAGGTACTACACACCCTCGGGCAGAAGTATTCAAAAAATTGATTATGCTTCACAAAACAAGGTTATCGGAAAGCATGATTCCGTGCTTACGGCACTATTTCGAACAAAAAACAACCGCCTTGTCTACAGTGGAGGGGGAATTGTACCTGATTCCATAGTTGTTTCCCCGGAGAAATCGGATCTGTTAAAAGATCTTTTGGCAAAGGGACTCATTTTTGAATTTGTGAATTCATACTACGAGAAGCACAAAAACAGTAATTTTAGCGAAATGAAGAGTGAGAAGCTTTTTGCAGAATTCAGGGAGTTTTTGGATTTAAAGAAATATAAATTTAGACATCCGAAGAGCAGCCAGCTCGAAGAGCTTGTTAAAACTTTCGGACAAGATAAAAATTATGTACATTTGCAAGTCAAATTTGATGAATTATCAAAAGAGATTGGCAGCATATCCAAAGATATTCTTCGTTTTCAGAAGGACGAAATTGCGACAGAGCTTCTCACCGAACTTTCGGGCAGATACCACAACAGCGGTTTCAGAATCAGATACAAACTAATAAATGACCTGCAATTCAAGACCGCACTTGATATAATCAACAACAAACCACTTTATCGAAAAATACTGGCAATCAAATAAATGGCTCAAAAACGAAGATTAAAATCGAAGAAAGTAGTTTTTCACAGGGATGCGTCCTTTTCAAAATGTCCCTCATGCAAGCAGTATAATACATTAAGAAGGTCAAAAACCCGAAGTCTGTTGGAAGGGGCAATTAAAAATCTGACCTGGTTCAAGATTTACAGATGTACAAATTGTGGCTGGAGGGGATATAAATCGACATTCGTTATAACAATGGATGGGGTAAAACTAATAGTCACATATCTCGCAATAGCACTTGCAACCGGCTATGCGGTTAAATTCGTAATACAGAGATTCGTCAAATGAAAGATTCAACTCTCTCCAAACTGGGAGAGATAGTAACCAAAAAAAACCTCCTGCTCGATCCTGTTCACAAAGAAGCCTATTCTTACGACGGCACACCGATTTTAAGACAATTACCCGAAGCAGTGGTTTTTCCGGAAAATGCCGGACAAATCGCTGCAATCATGAAACTCGCCAATGAGGAAAAATTTGCAGTTGTTCCCCGTGGATCCGGTACCGGATTGAGCGGAGGCTCTGTACCTGTGGAAAATTCCGTCGTACTTGTTATGACACGATGGGATAAAATTATGGAAATCGACAATGAAAATCTCACTGCCTGGGTTGAACCAGGGGTAATAACTGAAACCCTGCAGAATAAAGTGGAAAAGATGGGACTCTTTTATCCACCAGACCCCGGGAGCATGAAAATTTGCACAATTGGTGGAAATGTTGCTGAAAATGCCGGCGGTTTGAGGGGTTTGAAGTATGGCGTTACAAAAAACTTCGTACTTGGTTTTGAGGCGATCATGCCAAATGGCGAATTACTTGTCGTTGGCGGGAAAAATGTAAAGGATGTTGCGGGTTACAATCTTAAAGATGTGATGATCGGGAGCGAGGGGACACTCGGAATATTTACCAAGGTGTTGCTTAAGCTTATCCCGAAACCTCAGAAATCGATCACTATGACTGCATATTTTGATACTTTACTGGACAGCGGGAAAGCTGTGTCCGATATCATCGCAGCTCATGTTGTTCCTGCAATGATGGAATTTCTCGATCACACCACGATAAACTGCGTTGAAGATTATACAGGTATCGGTCTCCCAAGAAACAGTGAAGCGATACTTATTATCGAACTCGACGGGAAGGGTGCCGAAGTTGACGAAGATGCATCACTGGTTCTGGCAGCATTAAAAAAGAATAATTCGTCGTTCGTTAAAGTTGCATCAAATGAAAATGAGGCACTGGTGCTTAAATCAGCACGCAGAAGTGCTTTCAGCTCTCTCGCAAGAGTGAAACCGACAACAATTCTTGAGGATGCAACCGTCCCAAGAAGTGAACTGCCCGTTATGATTGAAAAGGTCAGAGATGCAGCAAAGAGTTTTGATGTGGTTATCGGAAATTTTGGACATGCCGGAGATGGCAACCTTCATCCAACCTGTTTGACAGACGAACGGGACCAAAAGGGAATTTCCAATGCTCACAGGGCTTTCGACTACATATTTAATGAAGCTATCAAACTTGGCGGAACGATTACCGGTGAACACGGTACTGGCATTGCCAAAAAGCAATTCCTCGAAGCTGTCGCAGGTTCGACGGGAGTGGAATTTATGAAGAAGATTAAAGGCACGCTGGATGAGAACAATGTACTCAATCCGGGTAAAATTCTTACCATGTCTCCAAAATGTGAAGGGGCAATGCCTGTAAGGCGGGAGGATATCGACTCTTTTACTCACTCCCATAATCACTAAAATGAGCGAATCGCCACTTCAACAAACCCTTTCCAAAGCGATTATCTCCGATGATATTCTTGCTCAGTGCATGCACTGTGGCATGTGTCTTCCTACATGTCCAACTTATTCCATCACCAGACTTGAATCATCATCGCCCCGTGGCAGAATACGCCTTATAAAGAGTGTTGCAGAGGGGAAACTGGAGATAAATAAAACATTCATCAATGAAATCAATTTCTGTCTCGACTGTCAGGCATGTGAAACTGCCTGTCCGGCAGGAGTCAAATACGGGTCAATAGTAGAGGCAGCCCGGGAAGAAGTCTCGATACAGAATCTTGAACCGTTCATGGTCAGGCTCATCAGACGGGCCGGACTTAACTTTATTGTTGCAAATCAAAGCCTGCTAAAGTTCGTTGCAAAAATTCTCTATTTTTACCAGAACACCGGGATTCAGGATTTTCTCCACAATATTGGCTTTTTTAAAATACTGGGCGGTAACCTTGGGCAGGTGGACAGTCTCTCCCCAAAAATGTCAAAGAGATTCAGCAGCGACATGATGCATGAGATATACACACCTGCAGAGCCTGTAAGATACCGGGTGTTGCTTCCGCTTGGCTGCCTGATGGATGTTGCTTTCGCTGACATAAATTCCGATACACTCGAGGTGCTGTTGCAGCATGGTTGCGAAGTGGTCATTCCCAGGGGTCAGGGATGTTGTGGGTCTCTCCATGCACATAACGGTGAACAAAGAAAGGGGATGGAACTGGCTCAAAAGACGATGGAACTCTTTGGACGGTACAAATATGACTTCCTCATCTCCAATTCCGCCGGCTGTGGCGCTTATATGAAAGAGTATGGTCATATTTTTTCCGGAGGAGAAAACGACACAGTTTCAGACGACATTTCCCGGAAAGCTGCGGAATTTTCGTCGAAGGTTAAAGATATCTCCGAGTTTCTTCACGAAACCGGATTCAGATCTGAAAATTATGAATTTGAAGGAACCGTCACCTATCATGATGCCTGTCATCTTGCTCATACTCAGAAAGTTACAAAACAACCCCGCGAGATTTTGAAGTCGGTAAAATTAATAAAATTTTCAGAACTCGAGGAAGCATCCTGGTGTTGTGGAAGTGCGGGCATATACAATGTGGCGAGATATGACGATGCACTCCATTTTCTGGAAAGGAAGATGGAAAATATCAAAAACAACGATTCGGAAGTGGTCGTGATGGCAAATCCGGGTTGTATGGGGCAGATAAAACACGGTGTAAAAAAGCACGAACAAGCCGTGGAAGTGCTTCATTTGGCTACATTTCTAAACAGGTCTTACAAAAGGCACAAAAATTAGTTCCAAAATCAGAAAAATTTTTCTTTTTTTAAGGGAAATTTGTTAATTTTTGGAGTTACTTTAATACAAATCCGCAAAAAAAACTTTCAATTAGCTAATTATTTATTCAGAAATTCGCGTTTATAACGACAAATTGATACACAATTACATCATTTCCTTATATCAATTTCATTCTTCAGGTAATGCAGCGAAGAATATCAGGTCTGCCACACCTTCCTCAAATTTTATTTTAACTCGTAATTTTTTCAGTAATTTAAGCAAAGGTAAGCGATGAGCAGTTTTATCGACTATCTATTACGAATACGGTTACCGATAGTGATATTCGTGGCGCTTGCGTCTTTTGTAACCACTTATTATGTCTCACGAGCCGAAAGAGACGGAGTCGGGTATGCACCTGATCAGCCGATCAATTTCTCTCATAAACTTCACGCAGGGACGATGAAGATAGACTGCCAATATTGCCATACAGGAGTGGAAAAAACAAGATTTGCAAGTATTCCGTCGGCTGCTGTCTGTATGAATTGTCATACGCAGGCAAGGACGGACCGACCCGAGATCATCAAACTCACCGAATATTACAAAGCAGGCAAGCCAATCCCCTGGAAACGAATTCACCGTACCGCTGAATATGCCTATTTCAACCACAGCGTGCATGTATCAAAAGGCATCGATTGCAAATCGTGCCACGGAGATGTTGCAAACATGGATAAAGTTTCGCAGGTTAATCCATTTAATATGGGTGCATGCCTCGATTGTCACAGAAATCCTGAGAAAAAACTTCCTTATCTGAAACAAGTAAACAAGGGGCCCGAGCACTGCTGGGCTTGCCACAGATAGGAGCGAACAGAATATGTCAGAAAACAAAGAAACTCTTAAAATGGACAGAAAGAAATTTTTAGGCTCCCTTGCATTGCTTGGAGCAGGCTTTTTCGCTTTCAGAAATATTTTCTCTTTTTTGGGATTTGGTAAAAAGGAAGAGCCTAAGAAGAATATCACCGTTCGTGAGAATCCTTATTCAGTTAAAAGAAAAACCACAGGTGGTGTAAATGAGCGAGCATAATAAAGAATCAAATGATCAGATGAACGATTCATTGTGGCGCAGTATTGAAGAGTACAAAGCCGGTGGAAAACTTGACGAAAGCCATTATAATGAATTCATGCCGGGTGTAAAAGAGGAATTTGATCCCCACAAGAGCATGACCGGAATTTCGAGAAGGAAGTTTCTTGCACTTCTGAGTGCATCTGCCGCATTCACAGCAGCCGGTTGCTCGGATTACAAGGAAAAAGGGGAGTTGATGCCCTATAACAAAAAACCGGGTGAGATAACAATCGGTGAGCCAAATTTCTATGCCTCCACCTGTGCAGGCTGTGTTCATTCGTGTGGTATTCTGATCAAAACCCGTGAAGGCAGACCAATAAAAGTTGAAGGCAACCCTGATCATCCTGTAAACGCAGGAAAGATTTGTGCCAAGGGACATGCATCCGTAATGGATTTGTATGATCCACAGAGGATTACAGAACCACAGAGTTCGAGACAAGGCAGTTACAATTCAGTAAGCTGGCAGGAAGTTGATAAAAAAGTGATTGATGCACTCAACTCTCTCGGAGGAGATGAGGCTGCGTTTATTTCAAACAGAGTAACCTCACCGACTGCAATGAAGCTTATGCAGGAATTGCAGGAGAAGTATAAAGGGATTAAATATTACTACTACGACCTTTTCTCCGGTGAAAACAGAATCTCGGCATGGAAGAAATGCTATGGCGAGGAATCTGTACCTGCTGTGATCAGTTGGGAAGAGGCTGATGTAATTCTTGCACTCGAGGCAAGTCTCTTTGGAACTGACGGTAACAATCTTGAACAGCAGAGACTCATCAGATCACGCCGCGATGTAAACAACACGAAGAAATTTAACCGACTGTATGCCGCCGAAGCGAATTACAGTACAACAGGTGCCAGTGCTGATTACCGTTTAAGGATAAAACCGGAAAACTACTACGATTTTGTTCTTACATTGATGAATGAAGTGAGCAAGCGTGGAAAAGGGAAAGATCTGGTTCCGAAGGAGCTCGCCGGCAAACTTGGTGAGTTTACCGCTGAATCATTTGTTAAAAAAGCCGGTCTTGCGGCAAAGAGTGCGAAATCACTCAACTCACTGATCGGTGATCTCGTTTCATCAAAAGGTAAAGCAATAGTCTTTGCGGGTGAGACAGTTCCTGCGGATGTTCATGTGCTGGTTAATCTCCTTAATGAAATGACAGGCGGAACTTCTCTTTACAGCATGAAGACAGAGGATGTTTATCTTCACGATTACTCATCGTCAGGTGACATTGCTGAACTTGTCAAGAAAATGAAATCGCGTAAAGTGAAACTTGTTGTAAACCTGGAATCAAATCCTGTTTACCATTTCCCGAAAGATCTCGGTTTTGAAGAGGCACTCAAAAATGTCAGTACAGTAGTGACACTTGCCACACTTCAAAACGAGACTACATTCTCTTCGACCTATGTTCTCCCGGTTAATCACAATTTCGAGAGCTGGGGTGACGCACAGGTCAGAAGTAATGTCACAAGTACCATGCAGCCTGTTATCGCACCGCTCTATAATACCCGTCAAAAAGAGGCAATCCTGCTGCAGTGGCTTTCAGGCAGTGCAGACGGTTACAAAGAGACTGCTTATCTCGATTACCTGAAATCGTCCTGGAAATCCTCCTGGAAAGGTACAGGCTCATTCGACAAATTCTGGTCGGGTGTCATCCATGATGGTGTTTGGATCAATTCCGATGTAAAGGCAGAGACTCCAAAGTGGACCTTAAAAGATGTTCCGGCTGCGAATCCGCTCCCGGCAGGAAAGATTTCTGTTATCCTCGCTGAAAGCTATGCTCTCGGAGATGGAAGACATTCGAATAACGGCTGGCTTCAGGAACTCCCGCACCCTGTATCAAAAATTACATGGGACAACTACGCTGCCATTTCCGAGAAGACCGGTAAAGAACTTGGCCTCAAGACCAACAGTCTCGTTGAAGTTTCGGTAAACGGAAAGAAAGTCACACTTCCTGTTCTGCTTCAACCAGGTCTCGCTGACAACACGGTGGTTGTGGAATTGGGATACGGAAGAACAAAATGTCCCGTTGTAGCACTCGAGGTTGGCAAGGATGCTTCAGTTTTCCTCAAATCGCTTGGTGAAAAGGTATTTACAACAGCCACGCTCGCCAAAGTTGATGGAATGTATAAACTTGCATCAACTCAGGATCATCATACATATGATGAAACGCTTATTAAAGATGCCCACCTGAAGAGAAAAATCATTCAGGAAGGGACTGTGAAACAGTATGAAAAAGAACCCGATTTCCTTCATAAAGGGAAGCATGAACTGATTTCACTTTACAAACCATACGACTACCCTGATGTAAAGTGGGGCATGACTATCGATTTGAACAAATGTACGGGCTGTGGAAACTGCTCTGTCGCGTGCAGCATCGAGAACAATATCCCTGTTGTAGGAAAAGATCAGGTACTCACCGGCAGAGAAATGCAGTGGATGAGAATCGACAGGTACTATTCAGGAACACCTGAAGAGCCTGTTGCAGCTTATCAGCCAATGATGTGTCAGCACTGTGACAACGCACCGTGCGAAAATGTTTGTCCGGTTGTCGCAACCACACACAGCCCTGACGGTTTGAACCAGATGGTTTACAACAGATGCGTCGGTACAAGATATTGCTCGAACAACTGTCCTTATAAAGTAAGAAGATTTAACTTCTTCGACTTCAGAGATCACTTTGCCAATGGTTACTATTACGAGGAACCGGTGAATCTCGGGAATAACCCTGAAGTATCGGTTCGTCCAAGAGGTGTCATGGAAAAATGCACATTCTGTGTTCACAGAATTGAAGATGCAAGAAGTAAGGCACTTGTGGATGGAAGGAAGCTTAAAGGCAGCGATGTAAAAACCGCCTGTCAGGAAGCATGTCCTGCTGAAGCAATTTCTTTTGGTGATCTTGTAGAAAAAGATACTGATTTCAAGAAGTTTCACGACCATAATCTTGCGTACCATTTGCTCGAAGAACTTAATGTCAAGCCAAATGTATCTTATATAGCAAGATTGTGGAACACTAATACGGAGGAAGCGTAAGTGAATATAGATTACAGTAAAGAACTTCCGTTAATTCAGGGGAGGCTATCTCTCGGTGAGATAGAAGACCTGATCGCCAAACCAATGTCGGAGAAGCCGACTAAGAAGTATTTTTTCGCTCTTAGTATCACGCTTTCCCTCCTGATGATTGGTGCGGTTTCGCTTGGATTAACTTTTTACTACGGAATTGGACTGTGGGGTAACAATCAACCTGTTGGTTGGGCGTTCGATATAGTAAATTTCGTTTTCTGGGTTGGTATTGGTCACGCCGGTACACTTATCTCCGCAATTCTTTTCCTGCTTAGGCAGAAGTGGAGAACGGCTATCGCCCGGTTTGCAGAAGCGATGACGATATTTGCGGTAATGTGCGCAGGTATCTTTCCGGCAGTCCACACGGGTCGTCCGTGGCTCGATGGCTGGTTGCTTCCGCATCCAAATCAGCACTCGTTGTGGGTAAACTTCACATCACCACTCCTCTGGGATGTGTTTGCAGTTTCAACCTATTTTACAGTTTCGCTGGTTTTCTGGTACATCGGTCTAATTCCCGATTTTGCGGTAATGAGAGACAGGACAACCGGAAAAGTGAAGAAATTCATCTATTCCCTTTTCAGTCTGGGATGGAGACATTCACACAGAAACTGGCAACATTACGAGAAATCGTATGTTATCCTCGCCGGATTTGCCACACCACTGGTTCTCTCGGTACACACAATCGTATCGTTTGACTTTGCAGTATCGATAATGCCCGGCTGGCACACAACGATATTTCCACCATACTTCGTTGCCGGTGCAATTTTCTCCGGTTTTGCGATGGTGGTAACTGTGCTTGTGTTTGTCAGAAAGGTTTTTGATCTGGAAAATATTATCACGATAGATCACCTCGAAAAGATGAACAAGGTTATTCTTGCGACAGGAATGATGGTTGGTTATGCCTATGCCATGGAATTCTTCGTTGCATGGTACAGCGGAGTTCAGTTTGAACAGTTTGTTTTCATAAACAGAGCTTTCGGTCCGTATGCCTGGGCATACTGGATTATGGTAAGCTGTAATGTTATTTTCCCTCAGTTTTTCTGGGTGAAAAAATTCAGAAGATCGATCCCTGTTATGATGGTTATCGTAATTTTCGTGAATGTGGGAATGTGGTTCGAAAGATTTGTAATCACAGTGACATCACTTCACAGAGATTTTCTTCCATCAAGCTGGGGATATTATACCCCGACACTTTATGACTTCGGTCTGTTGCTCGGCAGTTTTGGACTTTTCTTTACACTTGTCCTCCTGTTTGTAAAAGCAATGCCTGTTGTGGCAATTTCTGAAATTAAAGCCGTTGCAGACGGTGCACAACCAACACATCACGGGGGTGACCACTAATGGAACGCACAACTAAATTACACGGCATTACAGCCCTGTTTGATACGCCCGATCAAATAATCCACGCTGCAGAGAAAGTTTCTCATTCAGGTTATAAAGATTTCGATGTCCACACTCCATATCCCGTTCATGGCATGGACGATGCAATGAAGTTGAAGCCTTCGAAACTCGGATATGTAACTCTCGTCTTCGGACTTTCAGGAGCTGCATTCGCATTGCTTCTGATGTGGTGGACGATGGTAGTGGATTACCCGATGAACATCGGTGGAAAACCGTTTTTCTCGCTCCCGGCATTTATTCCGGTCACATTTGAGTTGACCGTTTTATTTGCAACTCTTGCTACTGTAATCGGGATGATAACCTTCTTTTTCCGGTTCCCTGACAACAAACACCCTTTGCATGACACTCCATATATGCAGGCTGTCTCAAGGGACAAATATGGTGTTTTCATCGGAGCTGCAGATCCGAAGTTTAATGAGACAGAAGTTAGAGCCTTGTTTGCCTCACTTGGCAGCAAGACAGTTGACGAAGTCTATGAAATCGAAAAAACCTGGCAGGATGCATTTAATCCGAAATTCATCGGGATTCTTGTCACCGTGGCTGTTCTGGTTTCAGGAGGTACTTACTTCGCCCTCAACAAACTGCTGTATATCACACCGTTCAACTGGATGCAATACCAGTTTAGAGCCATGCCTCAGGCGAAAAGTGATTTCTTTGCAGATGGAAAAACGATGAGAGAGCCGGTTGCAGGGACTGTAGCGAGAGGTCACATGCCGTATGAATATAAGGACTCGACCACTCAACCTGCAGTGCCACTTGAAAATCCTCTTGTTAGCAGCGAGGAAGTTTTGAAACTCGGACAGAAAAAATATCTGACTTTCTGTTCTCCCTGCCATGGAAATTATGGAGATGGTGACAGCAGATTGAACCAGCAATTCCCGAATCCACCGAGTCTGCATACAGTTAAATTGCAGCAGTGGAAAGACGGAAACATTTATCATGTAATCTCCAACGGGCAGAATGTGATGCCTTCTTACTCACACCAGCTTACTGTAAAGGAAAAATGGGCTGTGGTATCTTATATAAGAGCTTTGCAAAAAGCCAAGAATGCTTCAGAAGCTGATATTCAGCAGTACAGAAAGGAGAACGCTTCAAATGGCAAATAATGATTTGCAATATGTGAAAAAAGTTTTGCCCAGCAAAGTACTCAACATCGGCATGGCTATCCTTGCTGTTGGACTGATAGTTGGTGCTTTCGGGCTTTTGCTCGATCCTGTGAGAGCGAAATTCTCCTATCTGCTTGGTTTCTTTTTTATTCTTACAATAGGGATGGGATCGCTGTTCCTCATCGCTCTCGAGTATGTGGTTAACGCAGACTGGAGCACACCGATGAGAAGAGTGCCGGAATTTTTTGCGTCAACAGTACCATTGTTTTTACTAATTGCCGTACCGCTTTTCTTCTTTATGCATGACCTCTTTCACTGGTCACATACAGAAGCGGTAGAGAGTGATAAACTGTTGAAGGGAAAGGAACCCTACCTGAACATTCAGTTCTTCATAATCAGAGTGGTGGTTACTTTCGCAATATGGTCGGTTTACTACTTCTTTGTAGTGAGAAATTCCAGAAAACAGGACGAAACCAAAGACCAGAAACTTACAAAGAAAAATATTGTGGCATCAGCAATTTTTATTCCGCTGTTTGCCATTACAATTACATTTTCTGCAATTGACTGGATGATGAGTCTCGAACCGCACTGGTTTTCCACCATTTATGGTGTTTATGTCTTCTCCGGAACGATGCTGGCAGGCCTTGCCGCCACAACGCTGGCTGTAATCCTTTTGAAGGAGAACGGTTACATGCACCCGAGACTGACAAATGATTCGCTGGCGAGTCTTGGAGGACTGCTCTTCGGATTCATAAACTTCTGGGCTTACATTGCGTTTTCACAATTCATGCTCATCTGGTACGCCAACCTTCCTGAGGAGACCTTCTGGTTCATCCGCAGATGGGAAGGAATGTGGGCATCAATCAGTCTGACTCTGATAGTGGTTCATTTTCTCGTACCATACGCACTTCTTCTGCCCGCTCCCGCAAAGAAAGACCCGAAGAGATTGAAGTTTGCTGCTATCTGGATACTGATTGCTCACCTGATCGATCTTTACTGGTTGATTATGCCCCAGTATCACGGTGAGAAGAGTGGTTTCATATATGTATTAAGCGAGTTTGGTTTCCCGATTGCCTCAGTCGGAATTCTTATCATCGTTTTTTACTTCAATTTCAAAAAGTATAATGCAGTTCCTGTCGGAGATCCAAAGCTCGACAGAGGACTGAATTTCAGGCTGTAGGAGGTAAAATAAAAAATGAGTGATCAGAAAAAATCGATTTTTGATAATCCACTTGCTTTTCTTGCGGCTTCATATCCGTATATGCTGATAGTGCTCCTCGGAATAGGAATCTACTATGTAAGGAATCTTGGTCAGGTAAACGAGAATTCTCTTCCTGCCCGTATGTTTGATTCCACAACCATAGTAGCTGAACTTCCGGTGGCAGATGCAGCGATCTTAAAGGCAGTCGATGCAGAAATGATAAAAAAACCGTCTGATGAATTGATTGCAAAAGGCAAGGAGATTTATTCAACGAATTGTGCCTCCTGTCATGGCGCTGATGGAAAAGGTGATGGAGTGGCGGGCGCTGCCTTGAATCCGAAACCGAGAAATTTCCACCAGGAAAAAGGATGGACGAACGGCAACGACATCTTCAACATGTGGAAGACACTTCAGGAAGGTATCACTGCAAATGGAATGGCTGCTTATGATGTGTTACCTGCAGACCAGAGACTCGGATTGATACATTATATCCGCAACAATTTCATGACAAATCCTCCGGCTGTTACCGATGCAAATATCAAACAGATGGAAGATAAATATCAGTTGACGAAAGGCACTTTCAAGCCGGGAACAATCCCTGTCAAAGGAGCCGTCGCCATTATTACGAAAGATAATTCGGCATCCATAAAAAAACTTGATGAGCTGATTAAAACAATCGATGCAAAAGGGAAAAAAGACCCGGGTGCAGCATTGTTCCTTAGTGTGGTGCATGACAAAAAGCTTGCTCTTTCGGCTTTGAGTAAAAATCAGGAATGGAAGGATGGCTCGGATGCTCTTTTGAAATTCGTGAAGAAAAACATAGAGTTCAACGGATTCAAATATAAACTGTTCTCTCTCAGTGAAGACGAACTCGATAATTTATTCAGTTTCTTAAAAAGTTCATTGTGATAAGCAAAATCAAACGATATTTCATTTTAGTACTCTTTTTTGCGGTTCAGGTTTCTGCCTTCTCCGGGCAGGGAAACGAAACCGCCGGTCTCGACGACAGCAAGCTGGGCACAACACTTCCTCTCAACATGGTTTTTACCAATGAAAAAGGGGAGAAGGTTGCGCTAAGCAGTCTTATAGATAAACCGACTATTTTGATGTTTGTTTACTATAAGTGCCCGTCTCTCTGCTCACCGATGATTGCTGACATCGCGTCGCAGGTAAGAAGGGTCGATCTTGCACCGGGCAAAGAGTACCAGTTGATAAGCATTTCAATTGATCACAACGAGACCTGGAAGGATGCTGCCGAGAAGAAAAAAGGAGTTCTAAGTTCAGGTGCTGTTGGATTACCCGAAAATTCGTGGTATTTCCTTACAGGCGATTCGGTTTCAATTAAGAAGCTGACAGAACTTGCCGGAATAACCTTTAAAAGAACAGGCGATCAGATTATCCATCCCGGAGTTGTAATGGCTCTGGCAAAGGATGGAAAGATTACACGGTATATCATTGGACCGAAGTATCTTCCGTTCGATATCAAGATGGCAGTAATAGAAGCGATGGATGGCACAACTGCTCCGACAGTTGCGAAAGTATTGAAATTTTGCTTCAATTATGACGGTGAAAGTCAGACCTATGTACTGAATGTTACCAGGATTTTTGGGATAATAATCATTTTTGTGGCTGTTGTCTCAATTGTAGTTTTAGTAAGGAAATCAAAAACAAAAGATATTAAAGAAGGTGCATAATATGTCTTCAACAACAAACGATGTGAATGTAAGTTATCTGGATTATAAAGGTAAGCATTCCGGTTTATTGGGTTGGATACTTTCTGTGGATCACAAGAGGATCGGGATTTTATATCTCGTTACGATGCTGGCGTTCTTTGCTGTTGGTGTCACATTCGGCTTCCTGATGAGGCTCGAACTGATAGCACCGGGAAGAACCATTATGGATCCCCAGACCTACAACTCATTTTTTACGCTTCACGGTATCATAATGATCTTCCTGTTCATTATACCGGGACTGCCTGCTGTATTCGGTAACTTCTTTTTACCAATAATGCTGGGAGCAGCGGATGTGGCATTTCCGAGGCTTAATCTTATGTCATGGTGGTTGTTCCTCATTGGTGGAATTCTTGCCGTTACATCTGTATTTCTCCCCGGAGGAGCACCTGATACCGGTTGGACTTTTTACATCCCATATTCTGTAAGAACCTCGACGAATGTGATACCGGCTCTTATGGCTGCTTTTGTTTTGGGTTTTTCCTCGATTCTTACGGGTATAAACTTTGTAGTCACTGTTCACAGATTAAGAGCCAAGGGAATGACATTTTTCAGAATGCCTCTTTTTATCTGGTCGCTTTATTCCACTGCCTGGATTCAAGTTCTGGCAACTCCAATTATTGGTATAACACTTCTTTTGGTGGTTTTTGAGAGGACTCTTGGAGTTGGAATTTTCGATCCTGCTTTGGGTGGAGATCCGGTTCTCTATCAGCACCTGTTTTGGATTTATTCTCATCCGGCAGTGTACATCATGATTTTACCTGCAATGGGTGTGGTCTCGGAGATAATCCCTGTTTTCGCACAGAGGACGATTTTCGGCTATAAATTCATAGCATTTTCGAGTGTGGCGATCGCATTTCTCGGTTCGCTCGTTTGGGCACACCATATGTTTACTTCCGGAATGAGCGGAGTGGCAATGATTGCGTTCTCTGTTCTTACTTTCCTTGTCTCGATTCCATCGGCAATAAAGGTATTCAACTGGGTTTCAACCCTCTACAAGGGGTCCATAAAAACCGAACCGCCACTTCTGTTTGCTCTCGGTTTTATATTCCTTTTTTCGATTGGCGGTTTCACAGGACTGATTCAGGGAGCCCTTTCTGTAAACCTTCATATTCACGACACTTCATTCATTGTGGCACACTTCCATTATGTGATGTTTGGCGGTACCGGATTCGGAATTTTTGCAGCCATGCATTACTGGTGGCCCAAGATGTTTGGCAGAATGTACAACAAAGTTGTAGCAAAAGCCGGATTCTGGACATTATTTGTCGGTTTCAACCTTCTCTACTTCCCCATGTTTGTGATGGGATGGCTCGGAATGCCGAGGAGATATTATGATTATCTTCCTGAATTCCAGATTTATCACATGCTTTCGACAGTTGGATCTTGGGTACTGATAACAGGTCTTTTGATAATGTTTATCAACCTGTTCAACGCCATCAAAAAAGGGAAGAAAGTTACAGAAGAGAATGTATGGGGTGGTGAGACCCTCGAGTGGCATACTCCAACTCCACCATTCGTTTTTAATTTTGATAAAACTCCGGAAGTTCACGGAGGTCCATACGAATACAAAAGAAACGAGATTTCTGAACCTGAATTAGAGGAGGAAAAAGTTTGAGCGATACAACTTCAGCACAGGGAACGGTAGAACACATTCATCGTGATGATGAGGGCTCCCGCCTTGGAATGTGGCTTTTCCTGTTTACCGAACTTCTTTTGTTCGGCGGAATGTTTCTTGTCTATGCCGTATACAAGTTTACCCATACGGAGCAGTTTCATATTGCAGCCAAAGAGTTAAATACCCTTTTTGGTGCTCTTAATACGATAATTCTGCTTACGAGCAGTCTTACCATTGTGCTTGCAATTGTAGCAATTTCCAGAGGGCAGAAATATTTATCACTCTTTTTCCAACTGATGACGCTTGCCATGGCGGGTGGATTTCTTGTCAATAAATACTTTGAATGGTCTGCAAAGATATCACATGGTATTTATCCGGGGAGTGAAAAACTTCTCGAAAAGGAGAGTGGTGAAATTCTGTTTTTTGGTTTGTATTATGTTATGACGGGACTTCATGGTCTTCATGTAATTATCGGAATGGTACTCATCGGTGTAATGACCTGGTGGACCTGGAAAGACAAAATAAATCAGAGTCAATTTGTTCGCCTCGAGTCTGCCGGTCTCTACTGGCATCTGGTGGATGTGATCTGGATTTTCCTTTTCCCATTATTTTATCTTATATCGTGAGGTCTTAAATGAGCGAACATAATTCACACGAACATAAAGATCACGCACACGGTTACGGTCACTATATTATCATATGGTTTGCCCTTTTGGTACTTACCGGATTGACTGTAGCGGTTGCAGGTATCAATTTTGGTAACCTGACGATAATAACGGCGCTCACAGTAGCTGCTGTTAAATCATTTTTAGTGATGAAAGTATTTATGCATCTGGAAGTTGAGAACAGGATGTTTACTCTCTTTGTTTACACATCCATCTTTTTCCTGGCGATATCACTAATTCTTTTATTTTCTGACTACAGTTTTTTGCAAGGATAGTTATAAATGTTTAACGAAACAAATTACATTGACAGTGTAAATCATGCTTTCACATTTATTGTGGTCATTTCTGCGGTACTCCTTGTTGTAATCACAATTGTGATGTTATACTTCGTTTACAAGTATAACGCAAAGAGAAACAAAAAAGCGGTGAATATTGAAGGGAACATGGCTCTTGAAGTTGCATGGACCATTATCCCGCTTTTCCTCGTGGCAGGAATGTTCTGGTATGGTTACCTCGGATATGAAGCACTTGCCACACCTCCGGCTGATGCCTATAAAATAAAGGTTATCGGACAGATGTGGAAGTGGAATTTTGAATATGTAAACGGTGTAAAAACTGATACTTTGTATGTGCCTGCAGGGAAACCGATTCAACTGGATGTTACTTCCTCCGATGTGAGTCACAGTTTTTACATGCCGCACTTCCGGTTCAAAAAAGATGCACTTCCCAACAAGAACAACATGGTCTGGTTTCAGTCTGATGAAACCGGAGTGTATGATATTGCCTGTGCCGAATACTGTGGGCTGAACCACTGGAATATGTACACAAAAGTGCATATCGTGAAGCAGGATGTTTTTGATGCATGGCTTGCAGGGAAGGCAAAGGCTGCCGGGATTACATCAGGAGCCCCTGATACTGTAGCCGCACCCGTTGATACCGCAAAAGCGGCTCCGGCAAAAGTTGAGAAGAAAAAATAAATGAAAACACTGCTCGATCTCGTAAAGATAAGAATTACCGTTCTGGTGTCAATAACCACCGGTTTTGGATATCTTTTGTCCAAAGGAGAGATTGATTTTGGTGTTATTTACCCCGTAATCGGGATTTTTCTTACAGCCTGCGGTTCTGCTGCCATCAATCATCTTCAGGAGATTGATATAGACTTAAAAATGAACAGAACCCGGAACAGACCGCTGCCGGCAGGGTCGCTTTCAAGCCTGCAGGTAATATTGATCGCATCTGCATTCATTGTTTCAGGATCACTCCTGCTGTTGTTCATGACAAGTTATGTCGAAATGTTGCTTGGTCTTCTTGCAGTTGTGTGGTATAATGTAATTTATACTCCCATGAAGAGGAAGAATCCGTTCGCGGTTGTGCCGGGATCCATTATCGGTTCGATTCCACCTGTTGCCGGGTGGGTTGCCGGAGGTGGCGATCTTACATCTCCCGAGAGTGTATTTCTGGCGTTTTTCTTCTTTATCTGGCAGATACCCCATTTTTGGTTGCTCCTGTTGTTCCTTAACAAAGATTATGTCTCCTCGGGTCTCCCGACAATTATGAGCAGATTCAGTGAGGAACAACTTGCAAGGATTACTTTTGCATGGATATTTGCAACTGCACTCTCAGCTCTGCTCTTCCCGTTGTTCAATCTTGTAAGCGGTTGGGTTGCATTGCTGATGATCGTCTTTTCTGCCGGAGCACTCGTAATTTATTCCATTCAACTTCTGAAACATGATACGGGAAGGCCCGCATTCAGGAAGGCATTTATGGGAATAAATTACTTTGTATTGTACCTGGTTTTAGTTGTCTCAATCGATAAATTGATTCCGAAAGGATTATTTTAGTATGGATTTTCTCGACAAATTAGTTTTACCCCAGTCGCTGGAGCACATTCAGTTACTGCACTATATGATGATGCTGGTGCTGTTCCTCTACATCCCGTTTACGGGGATGCTGATGGGCGGTCTGTCGCTATCTCTCTTTTTTAAGAGGAAGGCAAAATCGACGGGTAATCCTTTTTATCTTCGTCTTTCATCGGAAGTTATACGAACCGTAACAGTTAAAAAGACTGCAGGTGTTATTCTGGCGATGCTTCCACCTTTTGTTCTGACATTTATCGGGGCGCAGATACTTCATCAGTTGAAAATAGCCGCAACCGGCTATCTGTTTTTTGGCGCACTTCTTGGCGTTCCTGCGGTAATACTGGTTTACATATACCGTTATTCGCTGGAATTCAAGGGGTTGTTCAAATCGATGGAAGGGAATAAGGAGGTTGACTCCTATTTCGAGAGTGCGAGTGATTTGAACCGTTTCGCAGGTCCCTGGGGTATGTTCATGATGATTTCATCAACATATTTCGTGATAGCAGGCATCTCGCTGGGTATCTACTCCAACGAATGGGAAGCTTCGAAAAATCTGCTTCATATCTTCGCATCAGGAAGTTTCTTCATTAAGTGGTTGTATCTTTTTGCATTTGGTTTCGCCGTCACTTCGATAGTTCTGCTATTCAGATTTTTCTACTGGGACGGTGGTTTACAGGATGAGTCGGCTGAGTATAAGGAATTTGCACGAGAGAAATTCTCGAAAGTTGCAATGCTTTCAGCTTTTGTATTGCCACTCCTCATTTTGATTCATACGGTTCAGATTCCTGCCTCATCATTGAGCAAGACAACATTGATGTATTCTGCGATTGCCGCTTTGCTTCTATTTGGCCTATTCCATTCCATTTACGAGATTGTGAAGAAGAAGAACATGAATGCAACAAGCTGGGCATTGTTGTTCGTGGTATTCTCTGCAGTGGCTCTCATTCTTGGTGATCAGAGTGCGTTCAAACAGAGCACAAAAATGAACTCAATAGCGCTTTCTGCCCAGTATGATTCAACCATGAAGCAGATGCTTGCGGCAACAGGTGCAGCAGAAGTCAGTGGTGAAGCAATTTTCCAACAGAAATGTCAGGCATGTCACAAATGGGATGTCAAGCTGGTAGGACCTCCGTACAAGGAAACTCTCCCCAAATATGAAGGAAAACTTGATGAGCTTTACAAGTTTATTGGCAATCCTGTGAAAGTAAATCCTGCTTACCCGCCAATGCCAGCTCAGGGTTTGAAGCCAAAGGAAGTGAAGGCTGTTGCGAAATACATTATGGAGAATTATAAAACGAAGTAGTTATGACTTATTAGTTATTAGTTATGATTTTATGTGTGTAGAAGTTTTGACTGCCTTTCAGAGATGGGAGGCAGTTTTTTTTTGAGACGGGGTTACCGGAAGTCAGGAAGGTCGTCGTTGGAATCGAGATCGAAATCGAGGGCAATGAAGAGTTTTGCACACATCTCGCCCTTAAACTTTCCGGTTTGTTTACAGTTTTTGTAATGTTCTTCCAATTTTATTGTGTCTTTTACATCTTTTGAAAGATAAAAGTCGGAAAGGGAACTTCCGCACTCGGTACAAAAAATAAAATTTTCAGATTCTTTTGGAGTAATTTTTTTGAACATCAGACTAAATCGTTAATTATACTACAAAGATAAGGGATTAAGTCTAATTTTTCAGCACAAAAAAAGGCTGTCTGTTGCGGGAGACAGCCTTAGAAGACGCCTGAGTCTAACCTGAAAAAGGTTATTTAGACAGAAGAACCGGTACCCGGTTGATGACGGTTACCAATCCCTCTGTCTTTTTTACTTTTTGTGCATCATTTTGGTTCCACGACTGAGAAAACCTTAAATTTTTTAAGGAAAAATGATTATTTTAATATTTTGGCAAATGAAATTTAATATTGTATGTCTGACAATAACGAACTGTTAAAGAGAAAAAAAGAGCATCTTGAACTGTGTGCTTCTGATGCAGTGACATTTAGAAATGTAACTGCGGGTTTCGAGCATTACGGTTTCCTTCATAATGCTCTTACCGAGGTCGATCCAGATGAGATTCGATTGAACAGTGACTTCTTTGGATATCAGACCAATTATCCATTCTACATCTCCTGCATGACCGGCGGGACAGACGAAACCGTTAACATAAATTTAAAACTTGCCAAAGCTGCCGGGAAATTAAACATTCCTCTCGGGCTTGGCAGTCAAAGATATGCACTTGAGAGCAACAACTTCAATGAGCATTTTGACAGGATAAGGGAAGCTGCAGGTGAGATTCCGTTGCTTGGAAATATTGGGGCTGCACAGATTGTTGAACCCGGAATGATCAAAAAACTTCAGAGACTTGTAAAAATATCTCATATCAACGCACTTACTGTGCATCTGAATCCTGCTCAGGAGTTGTTCCAAAGGGGAGGTGAGACGAACTTTAAAGGACTTTTGACGGCGCTTTCCGCAATCAAAAAAGAGATGGAAATTCCTCTGATTGTAAAGGAAGTTGGTTCGGGGATTGACGACCGGGCTGCCGACGATTTGTTTTGGGTAGGGGTGGACATGGTTGATGTTGCGGGTGCCGGAGGTACATCATGGAGCGGGGTTGAGATTTTGAGAAACGGCGGCGACAACAGTCATGATTTTTGGGACTGGGGGTTGCCGACCAGCTATTGTGTAAGAGTTATTAACGAACTAAGATGGCAGTATAATTTTAAATTGGCGGCTTCGGGAGGCATTAACTCCGGTATGGAAGTGGCAAAAGCTCTTGCTCTCGGTGCCGATTTTACCGCATCGGCGAGAAGAATCCTGAAGGAATTATTGGAGAACGGAGAGTATGGTGTGGTAAATCTGGTCAGGGACTGGTTTGACACAGTTACAAAGGTAATGTTCCTTACAGGTTCTCCGACACTGGAAGAATTACGAATGTCAAAAATTAAGAAGAAACAGGAATTGATCTGATAAATGGATGATTTTAAGAAACTTTATGGAGAAGTTAAAGAGAGAATTGACAAAGAACTTTCTCTGGTGATGAAAAACAGGGAACCATTGTCTCTCTATGCTCCGGCAGATTATATTATGGACAGCCCCGGGAAAAGGATTCGTCCCGTTCTCGTGGTGTTTTCGGCGCGGGCGGTCGGCGGTTCGTTCGATGAAGTGTTACACGCTTCACTTGCTGTTGAGATGTTGCACAATTTCACTCTGGTCCACGATGATATCATGGATAACTCCGATAAAAGAAGAGGGATGCCAACACTTCACATCAAGTATGACCTCAGCACTGCAATTCTGACAGGAGATGTACTTCTTGCAGCCGCATACGAATATCTTCAGAAAGACCTCAAGGGGAATGCGAAAGCGGTAGAGCATTTTACGAGGGGGCTTATAGAGGTTTGTGAAGGACAAAGTCTCGACAAGGATTTCGAGGTCCGGGAGTTTGTATCGCTCGAAGAGTACCTTGAGATGATTGGCAAAAAAACTGCTGCACTCTCCAGAATGTGTTGTGCTGTGGGGGCAATACTTGGCGGGGGCACTGATGCTGAAGTGGATGCACTTGCAAACTACGGCTTTCTTGTTGGACTCGCATTCCAGATTCAGGATGATCTTCTCGATATTACAGCCGACACATCTGCCCTTGGAAAACCTGTTGGTGGCGATCTTCTGGAAGGGAAAAAGACATTTCTATTTTTGAAAGCGCTCGAGAAAAGCAGTGGTGAAGATCGTATGGCCCTCGAAAAGATAGCAATAAACAAAGGTGCCAAGCCTGATGAAATCGGATTTTATCGCGATCTTTTTGAAAGACTTGGAGTACTTGATGATGCACGGAACGAAGTCGAGAAACTCACTTTTGAAGCACTCGGGCAACTGTCGGTTTTAAAGAATCAGGAGTATATCGAATTGTTTACATCACTTGCAAATTCATTGCTAAATAGAACGAAATAGGCTGTTCTGATGATAAAAAAAAGAGTGAAAATTGTTAACAGAGCCGGTTTGCACACAAGACCGGCAGCAATGATTGTTAAGATTGCATCAAAATACAAATCGCAGTTTTATATCTCGAAAGACGGATATAAAATTAACGGGAAGAGCATCATTGGTGTAATGACTCTGGCAGCAGCTCAGGGGAGTGAACTTGATCTTGATTTTGAGGGTGTGGATGAAACCAACATGTCGGAAGAAGTCTGTACATTTTTCGAGAGAGGATTCGAAGAGCTATGAAAGGATATGATTTGCTGCTGAGCAGCTCGTTCAACTGGTTGAAGGGAATTCCGGCTGCACCCGGGCTCTATATCGGCAAATCGTATGTCTACTCAAAAGAGGCGATTGTAATCAAGGATGGTCAGATTGAGGATATTGATGAAGCTGTTGCCGCTTTCAATGAGGCACTCGAGAGATCGAGAAAAGAGCTCGACAAAATTTTCAATGTGGCAAAAGAAAAGATGGGGGAGCAAAGGGCTGCAATATTTGAGGCTCAGTTACTGATTCTGGAAGACCCCGATCTTGTTGGAGTTATTCAGGATCGAATAGTGGCAGAAAAAAGGGAGCCTGAGAGTATTGTAAAAGAAGAGTTTAACAAACTGACTGCCATCATGTATGACACAGAGGATGTTTACATGAAGGAGCGGGCAAATGATATCGAGGATATCAGAGACAGAATAATCCGGAATCTGAAAAAGGAGAGATGGTCGTCGCAGATAGTACCCGGAACGATAGTGGTCAGCGAATCACTCACCCCGGCTGATACGATTCTCTTTTCGAGAAATGATGTGAAAGGCTATATTACTGAGCACGGAGGATTGACATCCCACGCAGCAATCATCGCCAGATCTTTAAGCATTCCTGCAGTACTCGGTGTCCCGAAAGTGTTGGAGATAGTCGAGGGAGATACTGATCTTATTGTTGACGGTTTTTACGGCTATGTCTTTATTAACCCAACTCAGGAGCAGATAGATTTCTTCCGGTCAAAAATCGACCATTTGAATGCTGTTAATGAGGGGATGAAGGAACTTGTCGATCTCCCTTCCGTCACTTTGGATGGAGTCGAGATAGAACTTCAGGCGAATGTTGATGTGTCGGGTGAAATAGAGAAGCTGGCTTCGAGTGGTACTAAGGGTATTGGTCTCTACCGTACAGAACAACTGATAGAAGAGCTTGGTGAATTTCCTGATGAAGAAACCCAGACCCGCATTTATACGGATCTCTCCGCAAGGATTTATCCCGAACCGGTGACCATCAGGGCATTCGACCTGGGCGGGGACAAGACCAGACTTTTCCATCCTTCTGAAAGGAATCCGTTCCTGGGACTTAGAGGCATTCGATTTCTCCTTGATAATAAAGATCTGTTCAAACAGCAGATAAAAGCAATTTTGCGATCAGCAATAAACAAAAATATCCGGTTTATGCTTCCCATGGTCTCCACCATTAAGGAAATAAGAGAGACCAAAAAGTTGATTGAGGAATGCAAGATCGAACTGACAGCAGCTGGTAAAAGATATTCAGATGCATTTCAGCTCGGTATCATGATTGAGGTACCTTCGGCGGCCGTTCTTGCCTCACAACTTGCGCCTGAGAGCGACTTTTTCAGCATAGGCACTAATGATCTTATTCAATACATGATGGCAGTGGACAGAGGGAATGATCTGGTCGTTGATCTGTATCAGGAGTTCCATCCTGCGGTCATAAGAACTCTCGGTTACATAATGGAAGACTGCAAGGAGTTTAATATCAGTATCAGTATCTGTGGTGAAATGGCGGCGGACACACTCGCAGTGCCACTTCTTGTCGGGCTCGGCATCAAATCACTCTCGGTATCTCCGGCAGCAGCACCTTCAATCAAGAGAACAATCCGGTCATTCAACTATGCAAGAGCAAAGGAACTGGCTGAAGAATGTATCAAATGTCCTTGTGAAGAGGATGTTCTTGAAAAAATCCAGGTATTCTTTGATGAGTTTAATATTCAAAGGACGCGGCATTTAATTTAAATACAGTTCACTGACTGATTATTCAGGCGGATGGATTGACTCTCCATTTTTTTGATAATGAACTCGAGAGATTCCCTGAGCAAAAAAGTTATCATCTCCGTTTTTTTCCTTCTCTGGGTTTTAGCTCCGATAATTCCCGCTCAATCCTATTTCTTTGGACGCAACAAGGTTCAGTACGAAAATTTCGATTGGCGAATAATGAAGACAGAGCATTTCGATATTTATTACAATGCCGAAATGGCGCCTGTTGCAGAGATTGGTGCCAGGATCGCTGAAGATGCATGGTCCCGGCTTAAAGTTGAATTTTCGCATACGATTACTCATCCCATCCCTTTAATTTTTTACAATACACATATTCAGTTTCAACAAACCAATGTTTCGCCTGGGTTTATTCCTGAAGGAGTGGGTGGATTTTTTGAATTTCTGAAAGGAAGGGTGGTAATTCCGTTCCTTGGATCGATGGAACAGTTTCGTCATGTTATAAATCATGAACTCACTCATGTATTCATGACATCGAAAGTCACAAGGTTATATAAAGACCGGAAATGGACATCGGCGAACCTGCCTCCGCTCTGGTTCGTCGAGGGGCTTGCAGAGTTTTACTCCACCAGACCTGATGCCCAGGCAAACATGACAATGCGGGACGCACTCCTAAACAACTACTTCACAGGTCTGAAGAATATTGATGCAGTTTACGGCTCATTTATAATGTACAAGTTTGGTCAGGCATTCATGGAATTTATAAATGAGAAGTATGGCAAATGGTACATCATAAGGATGCTCGAAAACCTCCATCTCTCCGAAGATTTTGACGAGGTAATGTCGATCACGCTGGGGAAGTCGATTGATGAGATTGATGCCGAATGGACAGAAGCCGAAAGGAAGAAATATTTCCCGCTGGTAAATACCCATTCTTCAAACTCTCTGGTAACCAAAAAAATAATTTCCGGTGGATACAATTTTGATCCCATTGTCTGGATCGATACAGTAAGGCAAAAGTATAATCTGGTTTATAGCGCGAACAAAGACGGCTATTCATCGTTATACATCTCTGAGATGGATTCTTCCTTTTCCAAAGAGATCAAAAGAGAGAGGCTGTTGACTGCCGAAAGAGGTGCAGATTTCGAATCTGTTCATCTGTTCGAGCCGTCACTTGCGGTTTCAGTAAATGGTACAGCAGCCTTCATTACAAGATCAAAAGAAAGTGATGTGATACACTTTATTGATCTGAAAGGAAATGAGAAAATCAGGACACTCCGTCTGGATTCCATCATCTCCATATCCGATCCTACTTTTACAACCTCGGGGGATTTGCTTTTCAGGGGTATCGACAAAAAAGGCTTCACCGACATTTACCGGCTGCCTTCGAACGGAAATCTGGTGCGGCTTACCGCTGACCATTTTAATGATCGTTATCCAACAGAAGGGGTTGCTGAGGACGAAATAATATTTGTATCCGACAGAACAAATGACGGGGGGAGGGTTTTCTCCAACATTTTCAGTATTAAAAACACGGGCGAAAACCTGACCCGCCTCACATCGTCAAATTCAAACTTTGCGTATCCGAAACTCACTTCGGACAAAGCAAAACTGTTTACCGCAAACGATGCTGACGGAGTTTACAATCTCTACTCGCTGAATATCATATCGGGCAGGTTTACCGATTCGCTGAAACCTGTCACTTCCTTGTACACGGGACTCGAATCTCCTTTTTCAATCCACGGGAATTCAATTTTCTTTACATCAATCGAAAGATTGAGTTTTGATATCTACAAATTCAGTCTTGACACAAAAGATACTCTCAAACTGCCGTCAGTCTCCTTGAGCTCCCGTAATGTGGCAAATTTAGGTAATTTTGATATCCTTCCGGCAGAATCGAAAAAAGGAGTTGTAAATTATTCCGAGGATTACACTCTCGATTACGCTCAAAGTCAGATTTCGACTGATCCGGTTTTTGGTACAAGGGGTGGAGCGCTTTTCTCATTGAGTGATCTTTTGGGTGACGACCGTTTCTTCATGCTTCTTTTCAATACTGCCGAGACACAATCCGATTTCCTTGAAAATTTTAATGTGGATATCTTCAGGTTAAATTCCAAAAACAGGACGAACTGGGGTTACGGGATATTTAATTATCGCGGGAGGCGTTATGACCTTCGTGAGAGCGACGAGTACTATTATGAAAAGAGTTTCGGGTCTTACTTTGTGTTGCAATATCCACTTTCCTCTTTCGACCGGTTGGAGACCTCAATATCACTCGCAAATGTAAACAAGGATATCATCGGTTTTGGGAATGACACAAAATCACTTCTCCTTAGCAACAGTGTTGCTTATGTATTCGACAATGCATTGTGGGGACCCTCCGGTCCGCTCGATGGAATGAGATTCAGATTTCAACTCGGAATGACCCACGATATCAGATATAAAAATGAGAATTTTTACAGTCTGATAGTGGATTACAGGCATTACCAGCGACTGTTATACACCACAAGTCTAGCTTTTCGGGCATCTGTTTACTGGAACGAAGGGACAACCACACGCAGGTACATAGCCGGAGGGAGTTGGGATTTGCGGGGATATCCGAGATTCGGTTTGCGGGGACAGAAGTTTTGGATGACATCGGTCGAACTCAGATTCCCTTTGATCGACAGAATTGCCCTGCAACTCCCGTTCGTCGGATTGAGTTTCTCCGGAATTCGAGGAGCACTTTTTTTTGATGCGGGTTCCCTCTGGGACAAGACCTACACCGAAACTCTCGGAAGTGTAGGCGTCGGATTTCGTTTCAATCTGTTCAACCTGATTCTGTTCCGGTACGACATCGGCAAGAAGATTGAAAATAATTTCAGCCGTTTCCAGGATGGTCTTTTTTATCAGTTTTTCTTTGGGTGGGATTTTTGAAAAAGTTACTGTCACTCTTTTTCGCTGTAAGTTCTTTATTCCTTACTACGGGGTGCTACTCTTCCATTACTTTGAAGAGGGAAATCACTTCGCCGGAAGAGAATTCCGGAACAATCGTCGAGCCCGATTCTTTAAGAGTGATTACAATTCTCGAAACGAACGGCAATTTTTTCCGGAATTCGTTAGACTTTCACAAGGGTTATCTGTTTGCAGCCGAATTCAGCGGGCGAATCTATGCATTCGAACAAGATACCTTCGAAGAGAATGGTTACGCCTCGACAAGAAATACAACAATTGTTTCGGCACCTGTTTTTCGCGGGAATCAGATGTATTATTTGTACAAGAAAAAACAAAATCCCGCTTTTCAGTTTGTCAAATACGATCTGCTGAAAGGGAAAGAGGAATTTGACAAAAAATTGCCCGCAATTGGAAACGGGGCACTTTTTGATGCTGATGGATTGATGGTTGTAGTAGCTGACAATGGTGTTTTCTTTCTTGACAGCAGCGCAACTTTAATAAAGCAACTTGAGATAAAGGGGAATATTTCCACTGCCGTTTTACAGTTTCCCGGAAATATTGTTGCCGGCCTCACAACAGGTGAAATATGCGAAATCAGCACCACTTCGAAGGAGATTAATTATTTTGACTGCGGTACCAAAGATGTGGTGACTTCATTTTATCCCGTGGGTGACAATTACATTGTCGGATTTGAGAGCGGTGGTATTAAACTTGCCGGCAGGGAAGGTTATGAGTTTTGGAGTGTGAAAACAGCGAAGATTGAGGCTGTTCCCCTGATTTCAGGGGGAGAGGTTATAGTAGGTGACCTTGCCGGGGGAATTTACAGGATAAGCCTGAAGACAGGAGAAATCAGGGGATCATTCGATTCGGGGGGGATGATTGACCTGAAAGCATTTGCAACTAAATCAAGAATTATCATCGCTGCAGCAGATGGCAGGATAATACTTCTCGATAAAGAAAAGATGAAACCGCTGCAGGAGATACAGACCGGGGGGAGAATCAGGACAGAAATTCTCCATTCTGATGGATTACTTTTCATCGGATGTGATAATGGCAAGATATTAGTACTTCAAATTTGATTAATACCCTGAATTTTAATTAATTTGTTTGTGGAATTTTACAGTTTAGCAATTTTTAGAAATTGAATACAGGTACCCGGAAGTTTCCTTTATGAATATAAATTACATTTGTGAGTCAAAGTGTGGACTTGTTCGCGAGACCAACCAGGACCACGCCGATACACTTCAAACAGAAGACGGATTTCTTGCCGTCGTTTGTGATGGAGTGGGTGGAAATAATGGTGGCGAGACGGCATCGCGGATCGCAGTTGATTCAATAATTGAAGCATTCAAAGATACAACCGGGATGCATCCATTGGATCGTTTGAGTGCAGGGATAAGGCATGCAAACTACAGGATTACGGAGGCAGCCTCCCTTGATGTTGAACTAAAAGGAATGGCGACTACTGTCGTTGTTCTTTATCTCGACAAAAACGGTGCATATTGGGCACACGCAGGCGATTCGAGGATATATTTCTTCTTTAACGGAGAATTGCAGCAACTGACAAAAGACCATTCGCTGGTGCAGAATATGGTTGATAAAGGTATCATTACATCACAGACCGCTGAAAAACATCCTTTTAAAAATATTATCACCCGCGCTGTGGGTGAGAAGGATGAAATCGAAATTGAGACCTGTAAGATGGACCTTGACTCATCCGACGAACTCAAATTTCTCCTTTGCACAGACGGAGTCAGCGGCATGATTTCCAAAAATGATATTATCGACATTTTATCGATGGAGGATCTTTCTGAGATGGATGTGAGAATATCGAATCTTGTTGAAGCAAACGGTGCAACTGACAATTACACATTTATAATAATTAGTAACAAATAGAAGTACTCCTATGGTAGGCGCTATAATTGGCAGTTATAAGATAATTTCAAAGTTGGGAGAGGGCGGCATGGGTGCCGTTTACAAAGCTCTTGACTTGAAACTTGAGAGATTTGTTGCCTTGAAAATTTTGAGTGCCCAGACAGCACAAAGTGCTCAATTTATCGAGAGATTTAAGAGAGAAGCCCGGAATCAGGCTAAACTTAATCATCCGAATATAATTCCGGTTTACGGTTTTATAGATGAACAGGGTTACCTTGGTATTGCGATGGAGTGTGTTGACGGTGAAACGCTGGAGCAAATAATTGACAGGAAAGGTTCTCTTGAACTTGGCGAGGCTCTCGACATTCTGCAACAGATTTTAAGGGGAGTCGGCTATGCTCATCAGAAAGGCTTTATTCACAGAGATATTAAGCCTTCAAATGTGATGATGGATGCCGATGGTGTAGCCAAAATAATGGATTTTGGGATTTCCAAATCGATTTATGAAAAAGGAATTACCAAAACTGGAACAAAGATCGGCACACTTCTCTATATGAGTCCGGAGCAAATAAATGCCGAGGAGCCTACGAGACAGAGCGATATTTACTCGATAGGTATCACTTTCTACGAGATGCTCTCCGGTTTGACGCCGTTCGAGTCGGGAACCGAGTATGAGATTATGCAGGGGCATCTTAAAAAACCCGCTCCAAAACTTTCGGCTACAATTCCCGGTTTACCGCCGATGATCGACAAAATAATTGCGAAAGCTCTCGAGAAAGATCAGGCTAAACGCTTCTCAAGTTGTGATGAGTTTCTTCAGGAAATCGGATATGCCCTGAATGTAATCAGACAGGGTCCCGCACCCTCGAAAGACCGCTCTCCGATGGAGCAACAGCAATCTGCAAAAGTAAAACGGTCGATAAAATTTACAATCTTCACGATTCTGGCATTTGCCGGTTTGATCGGGGCGGTTTACCTGTTTTATACACTGATTTCTGGTTTTGGTGACAGTCTCAAGGCTAAGAAGCAAACCTCTCTCGACACCTCGTTTTCATCCACGAGCAGCCCCCAGTATCAGGGGGCGAATCCGTTCGAAAGAATGAATACGGGATTGTCGGTCAATCTGCGGAGTGCTGTTTTTGACGGGTCAGGAACGGGAGTTGCAGTGGGAGACAGCAGCACGATCATCCTTACTTCAGATAATGGTACAAACTGGAGGACGATTCCGTCTCCCGATAGAGTCGAACTCTACACTGTGTCTCACATCCCAAGTCTTGGTTTCATGATTGGTGGAGCCAAAGGCACCCTGTATGCTTTTGTGCCAAAGGATTCGCTGTTGAAGAAAATGACGATTCCCGGCACCGGTGATATCCTGAAGATTGAGACGATGGCATCCGGGAAAGTGGTTTTACTTGGAGCCGGCGGAATGATACTTTATTCTGACGACCAGGGAGTTACCTGGAACAAAGGAACGACCGGCATTACCAACGATCTCTACTCTGCTGATTTCATGGATGGAAGCATCGGAATAGCCGTCGGTGACAACGGAACCTTGATCAGGACTGAGGACGGCGGCAAAACCTGGAACCTGGGACCATCGGTAACAACCACATACCTGAAAGATATCCGGTTCATCGGAAACGGAGTGTTTATGCTGGTCGGTGGCGGTGGTCAGATATTCCGATCCGCTGACGGTGGAAGGGACTGGAGAAAGATTGATGTGAATGTCACTTCACCTCTTATTGCAGTCCGGTTCAACTCACCAACAAACGGAGTGATCATATCCAACACTGGTGATATATTTAGAAGTGAAGATGCCGGAGAAACCTGGAAATATCAGCAGGCTGTTGCCGGAAGTCTTCTCAACTCGGTAACCTCCGGAAAAGCGAGGCTTTACATGGCTGCTTCCGGTGGTGCGATTTTGTATTTGAATTTTTAAGGATTTTTAGTGGATAAATTTATAATTAAAGGTGGCAGGGTTCTTTCAGGCGAAGTGAGAGCCGGCGGTGCAAAAAATGCCTCTCTTGCCCTGATTCCCGCGGCTTTGCTTGCTTCAGGCAGGATGCTGCTCTCAAATACTCCGGAATTAAATGATGTTTTCACCATGTTGAAATTGGTGAGACATCTTGGTGTGGAAACATCCTTTAAAGATGAATTGATAACACTTGACACTTCCGGTGTTTCAGTTCTCGAGGCACCGTATGAACATGTAAAAAAGATGCGTGCTTCTGTTTATGTTTTGGGACCCTTGCTCGCGAGACACGGATATGCCAAAGTTTCACTTCCCGGCGGATGCGCATGGGGACCCCGTCCGATCAATCTTCATCTTGAAGGATTGAAGAAACTCGGTGCGCACATCGATCTCGTGGATGGTTATATAATTGCGAAGAGCAAAAGATTGAAGGGGAACCGAATCAATTTTGATGTCCCTTCAGTTGGAGCCACAGGCAACCTTTTGATGGCGGCGGTGCTGGCAAAAGGGGAGACCATTCTGAATAATGCTGCCATGGAGCCCGAAATCACAAACCTTGCCGAATTCCTCTCGAAGATGGGCGCAAAAATCGGTGGAATTGGTACCCCAATTCTCCACATTCAGGGAGTTGACACACTTCAAGCGGCAGATATTGAGACAATTCCCGACAGAATTGAAGCAGGTACGCTTCTTCTCGCAGGAGCTATCACCGGTGGAAAAGTTACTGTAAAATCTTCGAATCCGCTTCACATCTACTCAGTGATCGCAAAAATGGAGGAAAGCGGTGTTTCGTTCACATACGATGATTCTTCAATAACTGTTGATGCAAAAGGAGTGAGACCCGAAGCGATTAATGTCACTACAGGTCCCTTCCCAGGCTATCCCACAGATATGCAGGCACAATGGATTGCCTACATGGCGACTGCCAAAGGAGTTTCCACAGTCACCGACACAATTTACAGAGACAGATTTACTCATGTGCCTGAACTTGCAAGACTTGGTGCACAAATTGAGGTAAAAGACAATTCTGCCGTTGTGAAAGGGAGCCGGAAATTAAGCGGTGCAAAGGTCATGTCGACTGATTTACGAGCCAGTGCCAGTCTTGTTCTCGGTGGTCTTGCAGCGCATGGAACGACTGAAGTACTCCGGATTTACCATCTTGACAGAGGCTACCAACGACTTGAAGAAAAACTTCGTAATTTGGGGGCTGATATTGAACGCGTTCCGGGTACTGAATATTAAATTCCCGGAAGACAAAAATTTTCTGATTGCGTCCGGATTTCTGCTCGCGGTCAATATCCTGTTCCTTTTTCTGCCTGTACTGAAGTTTTTTAGCTACGAGGCATCTGTTTTAAATGCAGTCCTGATAACATTCTTATCGGGACTGTCTTATTTTAAATCAACCCTTGAGGTATCTAAACCCGGGGGCGGGTTAAAAACTTTTATTACTAAAGCGGTTATTTATCTTCTGATCCCTCCTGTGGTTTATTTCTTTGGTCACCTTTTCCTTGGCGACTGCAGTTTCCTGAACGGGATTAAATATTATACGGTCTTTTGTCTGACAGCTCCTCTTGTTGGTGGGGCGATATCGGCTGTTGTTCTCCTTACCGGAATAAAGTTTAGGAAAACGGTTTTCACTATTCTGTTTATGCTCGTCCTTTTCAACTGGATTGTTGACTTCTACCTGTACCCGCAATTCTACCTTTACAATGCCATTTTCACTTTCTACCCGGGGGTGATTTATGATGAATTCATTCCGGTTACCGAAAAAATGGTGCTATACAGGGGTGTAATTTCAATTATTTCACTTGTCATTATCATTGTGGAAATCGCATTCAGAACGAAGGAAATCAGGGAACGGCTGATTTTTGGGGTAGTAATTATCATCCTGCTTCCGGCGATTTCATATTTCGCTTCCCGTGAAGCCGGCTTGATTTCACTGCGCGAAAATTTCACCGAAAATTTCAAAGACGGGGTGGTTACACCTCACTTCCTGATTTTATCCGAGGAAAAACTGACACCTTCAGAGCTGGAATATGTGGCAAATCTCCACGAAGTATATTACCATGAACTTGTGAAATACTATAAAATAAAACCTCCGGAACACCTTCAGTCGGTAATATTCAAGGACTCAAAAAGCAAAAAGATGTATCTCGGAGTTGAAAATGCCGATGTAGCCAAACCATGGTTGAGGCAGGCATATACAACCAGAGCCAATCTGGAGAAATCTTTGAAACACGAACTGGCTCACCTTTTTACTGCTGAATTTGGCTGGAGCATTTTTAAGGTTGCTCACAATTTTAAGCCGGGTCTGATAGAAGGAGCAGCCACCACTGCGGATGGTGTTGTTGGAGGTTATGCAATTGATGAATTTGCCGCAGCAGCTCTGAACTCGAAATACAGAGTGGAGGTTGAGCAGGTTTTTCCCGGTTTTGGTTTTTTTAATGTAAATCCGACTCTTGCTTATCTCGTCAGCGGAGCGTTCAGCAGGTTTTTGATTGAGACCTCAGGTATTCAAAAATTCAGAGAGTACTACGAAACAGGAGATTTTGAGGCTGTTTACACGAAACCGCTGGAGGAGTATTCGGGTGAATTTAAAAAGAAGATGTCTCTGGTTCGGAGTGATATAAGTCAGGGGACACTCGATTTTTATTTCGACAGAAAACCCCTTCTGCAGAAAACCTGTCCGAGATATTTCGCAGAGCAGATGGCTGAGGCTTCTGATTATTTCAGAAACAAAGACTGGACCGGCGCTTTGGAAATATATCAACGGCTTTCAGAATCGGCAGGAAGTTTCTCAACAGTTGCGGGGAAAATCAACTGTCTGATGCTCCTTAAGGAGAATTCAAAAGCCCTCGCAGTGATCGAAGAATATCAAAAAAACAACCTGTCATACTCTGACAGACTGAATTCTCAACTGCTCAGGTATTCGATTGTGTATCTCACGGGAGACACCGTGGCAGTCCGAAACATCAGAAAATTGTTTTATGATCACGATGTCCCTGATTTTATGTTGAGCGCTTTTAAGCTTCGGGAACAGCTGTTGGAGAACGGTGTGGACCCGTTTCTCTACAGTTCACTCGGTTCCGGAGAGAGACTGCAAACTCTCAGTTCAATAAAGAAGAAAAACAGTGTAATATACGAGGCAATAGTTGATATTTTGTACAACGGAGTGTTACCTTTCCCCGGTGGGATCAATCTAAAGGATTGCCTTGGCAACATTTCAGACAGCGGAAAGTTGAAACTGTGTACTGTTTTGGTTAGATCGGATAAACCAGAAAATGTTACAGTTGTACTGTCGGAAATTGATGAAAAAAAATTGTTGTCGCAACAGGAAATTTCAAAATATCGTATATTTAAGGCTGTGTTTGCAAAATAGTGGAGAAGTGAAAGCCGTTTGATCAAGAGTGATTTGGAAATTAAAGATTTAGTAGTTGGAAATCTGCAAAAACTGCCTTTTATTGAGGCAGCGGCAGAAATTGCCGGACAGAGGAGCGAGAAGGCATTCGTGGTTGGTGGATATATTAGAGATCTGATTCTTGGAGCAGGAAAACAGGATATCGATATTCTGGTGGTGGGAGACGGGACTGCATTCGCTGAAGATCTCGGCAGGAAACTTGGGGTAAAGGATATCATAGTCTATGGTAATTTCGGGACTGCAAACTTCAAATATGGAGATTATGATCTGGAATTTGTGGGAGCAAGGAAGGAAAGTTACAAGCCAGAAAGTCGAAATCCGGAAGTAGTACCCTCCACTTTCGAGGATGACATTTCCAGAAGGGATTTTACAATAAATTCCATTGCAGTATCAATAAACAGAGATTCTTTCGGTGAGATTTCCGACCTCTACAACGGTATTGGGGACATTTTCGCCGGTGTTCTGAAAACACCCCTTGAGCCTGACACAACTTTCGATGACGATCCTTTGAGGATTATGCGAGCCATTCGTTTCGCAGCAAGGTTTGGATTTACTGTTGATCCGGAAGTTTTTGAAGCCATGAAAAGAAAGGCATCGAGGCTCGAGATTGTAAGTCAGGAGAGAGTAACGGATGAATTTTTAAAAATACTCGGTGGCGAGAGACCGGGAGACGGCTTGAGATTGATGTACGAATCGGGAGTCATGAAGATTGTGTTTCCCGAGGTTGACAAGCTTGGCGGAGTTGATCAGATAAACGAGTATCACCACAAAGATGTGTTTTATCATACATGTCTGGTGGTGGACAATATCTCAAAAGCCACGGGGGATGTGTGGCTGAGGTTCGCAGCACTCGTTCATGATATCGCAAAACCTCAGACCAAGAGATTTGTTGAAGGAACGGGATGGACATTTCACGGACATGAAGAACTGGGTGCCCGGATGATGAGGGGTATCTTTCAGAGAATGAAATTTCCGTTTGTGAAGATAAATTATATAAAAAAACTGGTAAGACTTCACCTGAGACCTGTAGCTCTTTCAAATGATTCAGTGACCGATTCGGCAATCAGGAGACTTATTGTGGAGGCAGGAGATGATCTTGACGACCTGATAACACTCTGCCGGGCTGATATTACAAGTAAAAACGAGTATAAAGTAAAAACAATACTGGCAAATTACGACAGGGTGATGCAAAGGGTACTCGAGGTCAGGGAGAAGGATGCCCTTCGTGCATTCCAGTCGCCAGTTCGTGGCGAGGAGATAATGGAAGTGTTGAAACTGAAACCCGGGCGGGAAGTGGGAATCGTAAAAAAGGCAATCGAGGAGGCAATTCTCGAGGGGATTATTCCCAACGAATATGATGCAGCTTATAAATATATGCTGGATGAGGCGGCAAATCTTTTGAATCCGGGCAATAAGACCGCCTGATATCAAAAATGTTCCGCCATTCATAAATAAATGTAACCGTTTATAAACTAATTTCCTGTGTTAACTGCTGATTACATAATTTGTGACGGTGATTACAGAAAATAGACAAAAATCACTTTGGAGTGACTAATGAATAAATTGTTTGCAGCATTTTTTGCTATTATTCTCTTATTCAATGCCGCGGCACAAGAGAAGAAAATTTTAACCATCGACGAAGCGATCCGGCTTGGTTTCAGGAACAATCCAAATGTTCTGAAGTCAAAAAACCAGATTGAAAGTTCGAAAAGCAATCTGCTTTCATCGAGAAGCGATTTGTATCCGACAGTTACAGGTAATGCATCCTGGGACTGGTCGAGAACCGACTTTAAGGTCGGCGATTTTTCGCTGAAAGATGAAAGAAGAAGCTGGGGGCTGGGTGTGAGCTCCAGCTATACAGTTTTTGACGGTTTTGCCAAATACACCTCAATTGGTATGAAAACCAGAGATATTCAGGCTGCCAAACTGAATCTTGTGCGTCTGCAGCAGGAGATAGTTTATCAGACCATTACTCAATATTACAATATTCTCAACTTCACCGAACTGGTAAAAGTGAGAAAGGAAAATCTTGACTGGAACAAAGAAAACCTGAAGATTATCGAGGCAAAAGTGAAAGTCGGGTCAGGCATTCTTACTGATGTCAGGCAACAGGAAGTAAAGGTAGGACAGGCAGAACTTGACCTTCTTCAGGCAGAACAGAGCCTGAACGATGCCAAGCAGAGGCTTTATTATTATCTCGGACTTGATGTTACTGAGGATTTCCAGTTTGTTGATGGAACAAAGCTGCTCACCCCACTGAAAAAGGACACCGTAAGTGGCGATAACTGGTATGACAGATCTTTGGATGAACTCGTGGCTGAAGCCATGAAAAAGAGATCTGATGTTAGAAAGGTTGAAGTCGATCTTCAAAATGCTGCGTCAGGTGTGGAACTTGCTCAGAGTGCGAATATGCCAAGAATAACAAATTCAATATCATATTCACTTGGTGGAACAACCCCATGGAACATACTCGATAACCGGACAATCAGTTTTGGATTCAATCTGAGCATTCCAATCTTCAGCGGATACTCAATCACCGCAAATGAGCAACTCGCTCAAATTCAGGTCAAGAACAAACAAATCGAATTGACAGATCTTCAGAAGGCGATAAAAAGAGATTTGCTGCAGTCATATCTTGAACTCAAGACTACTGAAAAGAAGATAGATGTTGCACGCAAAAGCATTATTTCCGCAGAAGCCAACAGAGACCTTGAAGAGGCAAGATATAAAGTAGGTTCAAGCACTTTAATTAATCTGCAGCTTGCAAATACCGACCTCGTCAGAGTACAGGTTGACTATTTGAACTCACTTTTTGACCTGTTAAAACTTGAAGAACAATTAAAGTACGATCTTGGATCGATTAATACAGAGAATTTTGAATAAGACATTTTATTTTTGGAGATAGAGATGGCTGAGAAAAAGCGCTCAAAAAAGATATTGGTTTTCGGTATACTTTTCGTCCTTTTGGCAGTAATAATTGGACTGATCATAGCGAAAGGTTCCAAGGAAGAGATTCCTGTGGTTCAGACAGAGAAAGCTGTAATGCGTACAGTTACCCAGACCGTAACTGCTACAGGAAAAGTGGAAGCAGAGTTTAAAGTGCTTATTACACCTGAAGTTACAGGTGAAATAACCCAGCTTGCGGTAAAGGATGGAGATAATGTAAAGCAGGGTGACCTTCTTTTCAAAATAAAATCCGATATCTATGCGTCACAGCTTGAAAGAGCTGAAGCCAGCCTCGAATCCACCAAGGCATCGAAGGCGCAGAGAGAAGCTGAGCTGATGAGACTGCAACTCGATCTCAACAGGATGGAGGAGCTGTTCAAAAAAGGCATGGCAAGTCAGGCGGAATTCGATCTGATTAAGGCTCAATGGCTTTCAGCAAAAGCGGGTCTTGACGCCGCAAATGCAAATATTTCTCAAAACATGGCTGCTGTTCGTGAGGCACGCGAGCAACTTGCAAAAACCACGATAAACTCTCCTCTTACGGGAACTGTCACAAAGCTCAATGTTGAGAAGGGTGAAAGAGTGCTGGGAAGCGGATTTAGTCAGGGTACCAATGTGATGACGATTTCCGACCTGAAGAACATGGAAGCAATCGTCGATGTTGATGAAAATGATATTGTAAATGTAAAACTTGGTGATACGGCTAAAATAAAAGTTGACGCCTACGGTGATAAACAGTTCCTTGGAATTGTATCCGAGATATCAAACAGTGCTAAAACCACCGGTCAGGGCACACAGGAACAGGTGGTGAATTTCGAAGTTAAAATTAAGATTCAGGATGCTGAATCAGTGCTTCGTCCCGGAATGTCGTGCAATGCAATCATCGAGACCGAGACCATGGTGAATGTGGTTACAGTTCCAATACAGTCTGTAACTGCCAAAATAGAGGACATGAAACCGGCAGACAATCCGGATGAGCAAAATGCTGCCGTAAAGAAGAAAAACCCTGCTAAAAAAGACAAACCTGATGAGATAGTGTTCGTGATCGACGGTGGCAAAGTCAAGGAAGTACCGGTAAAAAGTGGTATCAGCGACGATAATTACATCGAGATTAAGTCCGGTCTGAAACAGGGACAGGAAGTCGTAAGCGGACCTTACAGGGCTATCTCCCGCGAACTGAAAAACGATATGCTCGTAAAAGTCGACAATGGCGGTGGCGGACCAAAGCAGGAAAAGAAATAGAAATTGAGTGTTAAATGAACATAATAACCATTGAGAACATAAAGAAGATCTATAAGATCGGTACTCAGGAAGTTCGTGCGCTTGCGGATGTTTCGTTGAAAATTGATGCAAATGAGTATGTCGCCATCATGGGACCATCGGGTTCCGGCAAATCAACATTGATGAACATGCTTGGTTGTCTCGATACCCCGACAAGCGGAAGGTACGAGTTCAAAGGAAACAATGTGAGTCAAATGTCGGATAATCAGCTCGCCGAGATCCGTAACCGTGAGATTGGTTTTGTTTTCCAGACATTCAACCTCCTGTCGCGAAGCAATTCTCTCCATAATGTTGAGTTGCCCCTGATTTATTCAGGTATGCCAAAACACGAAAGAAGAGAAAGGGCTGAGAATGCACTGAAGAGTGTGGGACTGGGCGACAGAATCCATCACAAACCAAACGAACTTTCCGGCGGCCAGAGACAGAGAGTGGCTATTGCGAGAGCACTGGCTACAAATCCTGCAATTATTCTCGCTGATGAACCGACAGGTAACCTTGATTCCAAGACAGGTGAAGAGATTATGGCTCTGTTCCATGAGATTCATCAAAAAGGGAACACCATTATTCTTGTCACACACGAGGATGAGGTTGCGCGTCATGCACAGAGAATAATCAGACTAAAAGACGGACTGATCGAGAGTGATAAATCAGTTGTTAACCGGATCATTCCCGGATTGATTGTCAGCGAACATAAAGATGGAGTTCAAACAATTTGAGTACCTTTTTGTATGAGATCAAAGAAGGACTTCTGATAGCTTTCACAGCTATCAAGGCGAACAAGATTCGAACTTTTCTGACGACTCTCGGCATAGTAATCGGTGTTACTTCAGTTGTATTGATGTCGACTGCCATTAAGGGTATTGATGGTGCATTCCAGCGGGGGATCAGTTCCCTCGGTTCAGATGTGCTTCATATCGACAAGTGGGAATGGTTCAGTAATGTCGACTGGTGGAAAATCAGAAAAAGACCCAATATAACTATGGAAGATTACGAGAAATATAAAAGACTCGCAAAACTTCCCGTGGCTGTGGCTCCAACCATCTGGTCGAATGAAACTGTTAAGAACGGTGAACTTGCGATGGAGAATATTTTCGTCTCCGGTTCCACTGCCGAGTATCTTGAAACCACGAATTTTACTTTTAAGTCGGGAAGATTCTATTCCGACATCGAGAGCAAGTCTTCAAGATATGTCGCGGTACTCGGTTCGGAGGTGGAGAAAAATCTCTTCCCTGCGGGTAACAGCCTCGGTAACATAGTCAAAATTGGAGGTTTCGACTTCCGGGTTGTGGGTGTGTTAAATGAACAGGGGAGCTTCATCCTTGGCAATTTTAACCCTGACAAGCAGGTTTTTGTCCCGATCGGAGTTCTGTTCAAACATTTTGTGAATTCAAATTTCAGAAGTGTTACTATTGATGTAAAAGCTCCAAGTAATGCCATGGTGAATGAGGTAAAGGATGAGGCAATCGGGGTGATGAGAAAAGTAAGAGGCTTGCGTCTTGGTGACGACAACAATTTCTCTGTAAACCAGCAGGAAGGGTTGATGGAAAACTACAACTCCACTGTAGGGGTTATCTCAGTCGGCGGTCTTTTCATCACAGGTCTCTCCCTGTTTGTGGGTGCAATTGGCATCATGAATATCATGTTTGTGTCTGTGAAAGAAAGAACCAGAGAGATTGGTGTAAGAAAGGCTATCGGAGCGAAAAGAAGGACCATTTTATTACAGTTTCTGATGGAATCGTCGGCAATATGTCTGCTGGGAGGATTGGTCGGTCTCATAAATGCCGTTTTGCTTAGTATGCTGGTCAATCAGTGGCTGCCGACATCAGTTCAGTATGATGCGGTTGTAATAGCTATTGTTATTTCTCTGATAGTCGGAGTTCTGGCGGGATTTGCCCCGGCATGGCAGGCATCCAAACTTGATCCTGTGGAGGCATTGAGGTACGAATGACAAGTTTTTTTGAATCATTAATACTAGCTCTGGGGGCGCTCAGAGCAAACAAACTTAGAGCTGCTCTTACAATTCTTGGAATTGTAGTCGGTATTTTTTCAATCATAGTGATTATGACAGTGATCACGATGCTCCAGACAAGCATCGAGGAAGGTGTCGCATCACTTGCCAAGAATACCTTCCAGATACAAAAATTCCCTGCAATCCGTTCAGGTGGTCCTGGGGCGATGGCGAAATACAGAAACAGAAGGGACATCACCCTTGAGGAGTATTACCGGCTTAAAGACGGACTGACTGTTGCAAAGTTTGTTGGTGCCGAGCAGTGGCAGTTTGGTAAAGTAATAAAATACCGTAACAAAGAGACCAACCCTAATGTGTCGATTTCAGGAATTACAGCTCTTGCCATAAAAACCAACGACTGGAAAGTGGAGTTTGGGAGGGAAATTCGCGATCTCGATGTTCAGAACAGTAATAATGTTGTCATCCTGGGAAAAGATGTTGCCACGAAAATTTTTGATAATGTTGATCCGATAGGTAAGGAAATCAGAGTGGACGGCAAACCTCTGAAAGTGATTGGCGTGTATGAAGGTCAGGGACAGATGTTTGGTCAGAGCCGTGACAACTTTGTTACGATTCCTATTACGACTTTTCAGGGATACTACGGAAAATATAAAAACAGTGTGAATATAACTGTCACTTCACATTCCAAGGAAGACTACGATAAGGTTATTGAAACTGCGATCGGGATGATGCGTTCCATCAGGAAAAACGCACCCGGTGAAGAGAGTGATTTCGAGATTTTCAGCAATGAATCTGTGTTGAGTCAAATTAACGATGTGACTATCTATGCCAAGATCGGTGCCGGAGTGGTTTCCTTCATCGCATTGCTTGCAGCCGGAATTGGTATCATGAATATTATGCTGGTCTCTGTGACAGAGCGAACAAGAGAAGTTGGTATCAGAAAAGCAATCGGGGCGAAGAGTTATCAGATCTTGCTCCAGTTCATGATTGAAGCGATACTTCTCTGTTTCCTTGGCGGACTTGTGGGCATTTTCCTCGGAGTGGGTATCGGAAATCTTGCCGGATCATTCCTCAACGCTAAAGCAGCCGTACCCTACGACTGGATTCTTATTGGCATCGGCCTCTGCATAATGGTTGGTGTACTTTTTGGAACCTACCCGGCATACAAAGCCGCAAATCTTGACCCGATTGAAGCGCTGAGGTATGAACAATAATTATTAGGTATTAGGTATTAGGTATTAATTCGATATACAGACTTTTGTGCCGGGGACAAAAGTTTCTACCCGAATCAAACCACTTCCAAAGAGAAATTGGGAATTCATAGTTAATTTCTGTAAATTTAATACCTAATACCTAATAGCTAAAGCGAGCATGGTATCGTCAGGTCAATGCCGGTGATATACCATCTGCCGTCGATGAAGCCGAAATAGAGACGGAATTTATGGTAGTAGGGGGCATTGTCGGTCTGAATTAAAGTCCAAAGGGTGTATTTTTCACTGTTTTTGATTTTATCAAGAGTTGCAGAAGGCAGTTCCTGGTTCTCCGATTTTTTCTCGAAACGCAAAAACTCTTTTGCTGCAGGATCGATTTTACCCATAAAACATCCTGTTTTCGACCAGCTCTCCAATTCACATCTGTATTGAGGAATCTCTTCGAATTTTGGCTGACACGATTTTGGTACTACCTTCATCAAAGGGTGGTCGAGAATTGAATCGATTTTATTGAACCATTCGAGTTTTATATAAGCCCCTGAATTCTGCAACACAGTAAATCCGACAGTCGGATGGATAAAGTCGTTTAATGTTTTCAGTTCACCAATATTATAAATAATAAGGACAGTGTTGTAAGTATTCAAGAGAGAGGATATCTCTTCACTTACCTTTTGTTCATTTTTTTTCTCCTTATCAGTCATTTTGTCGGTGGTTTCTCCATCCTTTTTTGGTAACGGATTTTTATCGGCGGGTTTGTCTTTCTCTTTTTGGGGTTCCTTCTTATCGTTGTTCTTTGGAGTATTTTGTCCTTTGAGGGTGAGAACCACTTTGTTTTCAGGTGTAAACTCCAGAACCCAGAGTTTTTTTATTTTGAGTTCAGCCTGTAATTCTTTTTTATAGAATTCGGCGTCAGTTCTTTTGGAAAAGAGTCCTGCAACAACCCTGTAACGGTTCTTTTTAGCAGCTTCATTTTTGACAACCCGGACGGTCATACCCATGTCGGCAAATTTCTTCGCCTGTGCTTTTGCATCTTCCAGATTGGGACCTGATAAAAGTACAACTCCAAAACCCTTCTCGAGTGGAGAGACTTTATGCCCGGAATATAATAAAACCGGGTTTGACGGATCAGACGGAAATGCATCGATTGTCAGTGAGATCAATACAAGGATTATCAAAGCTGTTTTTTTCATCCGGTCGTTTCCATTTGCAGTTACTTGTTGGCTTTGCGGTTTGAATACCTATAAACAGGTTGTTTTATGAATTTAAAAATAAGCATTTAACCTGAATTTATTCATGCGATGGGGGAGATAAGGATCATGCGACGGAATGCAGGCTTGTTTTTTCTGTATTAATGCGGAAAAAGCAATGAAATGGTGTGTAAACATCGTTTTATTTTCAGTTATTTGAAAAACTTTATTAACTTGAGATTAAAAAAAGAGAGAATTTCCTGCATATCTTAAAAGCTATTTTTAAGTTTGTGAAATCGCCGTGGTTTGAAGTAACCATTTGGGTGGCAGCCATTTTTTACCTCTTTTTTTATGACCCGTTCAAAGAGAGTGATTTTACATTTTGCATATATAGCAATCTTGGATTCGAATATTGCCCCGGATGCGGATTGGGCAGGTCGGTTTCTTATCTTTTGCACGGAGAGCCCGGACTGAGTTGGGAAACTCACAAACTCGGGTTGCTCGCACTTCCCATGCTTCTTTACAGGATTGTGCAAATATCATACACTCAATATAATTTCAAAAAAGACCGGAAAACACTATGGCAAAAGCAATAGACGTAATGCCATGGTTTTATTTAAGACAATTACGATAAATATTCAACTAATCAATTAACCCAATTCATTTAATAACAGAGGTCCCCTATGGCAAGAGTTCAAGACTTTTTACCACAAGCATCATTCGAAGAAATGAGCTTTCTCGAGTCGTATTTTTCAAAAATGTCAGACGATCAGGCTAAAGAATTTGCGATGGTCTATTCGCAGAAAAGAAAAGATGCCCAGACAGTTATGATCTTAACAGTTCTCGGTTTTTTTGTAGCGGGCGGTATTCAGAGATTTTACCTCGGTCAGATAGGTATGGGTATTCTCTATCTTTTCACCGGTGGTCTTTGTCTTATCGGTACTATTATGGATCTCGTGAACAACAAGACCCTTACCAATGATTTCAACATGAAGGCAGCTCAGGAAGTTGCTATGATGATGAGATTGTAGTCCGATTTGACTTTTTATAATTGACTGATTTTCGTACATTTCCGTATAACTTTCACCCTAAAAATGAAAGGACGGGAGATTTGGAAAATATCAAGTATAACCTGTTCGAAAGAACAGAGCCGGTAGTTCTGCCGGAACAGCTTGGATTTGGAAAGTACTTTACTGACAATGTATTCGTCATGGATTACACACCTGCAAAAGGGTGGCATAATCCACAAATAACATCACTTGCTTCGCTTCAGATGCATCCTGCAACTTCTGTGTTGCACTATGGACAGACGATATTCGAAGGCTTAAAAGCTTATTACACTCCAGATGGTGAGTACCAGTTATTCAGACCGGAGGAGAACTTCATGAGAATGAACAATTCTGCAAGAAGGCTTTGCATGCCCGAAGTGGATGTCGACTATTGTGTGGATGCGCTTAAGGAGCTCGTATGGATTGAACGGAATTGGGTTCCCCGCGGGGAGAGCGATTCCTTGTATGTCAGACCATTCATGTATGGTGACGATCCTGTTCTAGGGGTCAAACCATCAGATACATATAAATTTATTCTGTTGCTTTCACCTGTCGGAGCGTATTACCCCGAAGGTTTTAAACCGGTCAAGATCCTCATTCAGGACGAATATGTTCGTACCGTGAGAAAAGGTCTTGGCGAGTGCAAGACTGCCGGCAATTATGCCGCAAGCCTCATTGGCCAGGAAATCGCCAAAAAAGAGGGTTGCACCCAGACTCTTTGGCTTGATGCTGTGGAATTGAAGTATATTGAAGAAGTCGGTACAATGAACATATTTGTGCAGTTCAAAGATGAAGTGGCTACACCTCAGCTTACCGGTGGAATACTCCCCGGCATCACCAGAAAATCAGCAATTCAAATTCTGAGAGACTGGGGATACAAGGTAAGTGAGAGACAGGTTTCTTTGGATGAACTGCTGACAAGATATGAAAAAGGTGAAGTACTCGAAGTATTTGGAACCGGTACTGCGGCCATTATATCATCGGTTTGTGAATTGAAGTATAAGGATAAAAGTCTCGTTTTCTGCGATCGTCAGGTCGGAAAACTTGCCGAACGCCTTTTCAAAGAACTGACCGGTATCCAGAAAGGCATATTGCCCGACCGTTTCGGCTGGACAACAAAAGTGGAACCCGTTTCGGTTACTGCATAACTTAAAATGAATAGAGATATAGCTGCCTTGCGTTAAAACAGGGCAGCTTTTTTTATAAGAACTTCGGAACTTCGGAACCTCGGAACTTCAGGACAGTTTCTCAGGTCTCTCGAGTTTCTCAGGTCTCTCAAGTCTCTCGAGTCACTCAACAAAAACAAGGCGATCACAAATGCACACATTCTTAAAAAAATACAGACTTAAAATCACTCTTGTCGCACTTCTTTTCATTTTTGCAGGATCGAGAATTCCTGATGAAGGGATGTTTCCTCTGAGCGAGATACCCGGTCTTAATCTAAAAGACGCAGGACTTAAGATTGGAATTGAGGAAATTTACAACCCGAACGGTGTGAGTCTGATTGATGCATTGGTGAAGGTAGGGGGATGTACAGGATCATTTGTGTCGGACGACGGATTGATTCTTACAAACCATCACTGCTCCTTCGATTATGTTGCAGAAGCCAGCACAGTCGAGAACAATTACCTTGAGAACGGATTTATTGCGGGGAAAAAAGAGCTTGAGATACCCGCAAAGGGTTTGACATGCCAGATCACAGTAGGGTACAAGGATGTGTCGGAGTTTATTTTGCAGGCTGCAGAGGGAAAAGAGTCTGCCGAGAGAGTTGATGCAATAAATAAAGCCCGCCGCAAACTGGTTGAAGAGGCTCAAAAAGAACCCGGAATAAAGGCTGAAGTTTCCGAAATGTTCATAGGTAAAACCTATATCCTGTTTCTCTACAAAGAGTTAAAGGATGTGCGGCTTGTTTATGTTCCTGCCCGTGCAATCGGTGAGTTTGGAGGTGAAACTGATAACTGGGTATGGCCCCGTCACACAGGAGACTTTTCATTCCTTAGAGCTTATGTGGCTCCTGATGGTTCCGCAAAGCCTTACTCGAAGGAAAATATCCCTTACAAACCAAAGAAATTCATCAAAGTAAATCCTGACGGTGTGAAGGAAAACGACTTCGTTTTTGTACTCGGCTATCCCGGCATTACTTACAGAAACAGGCCATCGGAATTCCTGAAGCTTCACAGGGATGTGCGGCTTCCTTACATGCAGCAGGTTTTCGCATCTGTAATTGCCAAATTTGAAGAATTGAGTGCACAGAATCCCGACTGGAAACTCAAGCTCGATCCCCAGATTAAAACAATGGCAAACACCGAGAAAAATTTCAGAGGCAAGCTGATCGGATTCAACAAGGTTGATATCATCGGTCAGAAGGAACGGGAGGAAGTGGAACTCGAGAAATTTATAGCTTCCGATCCTCAGCTCAAAGCAAAATACAGCGGTCTGATGGCAAAAATAAAAAAGGAGTATGAACCGTTATTCAAAGTGACTTCACTCAATCTTTTTGGAACAGTTCTTTCGAGATTCTCGACTGCATACCAGCTTGGTGAATTGATGGCTGAGTACATGTCCGCAAAATTGCTCCCTGATGAGAAAAGACCAAACATTTTCAAAGCCAAAAACAAAGCTCAACTGGATGCTACAATCAATGAGCTTTTTACGAATTACATCCCCGAAGCTGATCTGAACCACTTCAAAATTGTCATCGCCGATGCTGCCAAGAGAGGTGAGTTGAAAGACAATCCCGTACTCGCAAGATTCATTACAAACAGACCCGCAGCAACGGAGGCAGAGGAATATTACAGGGCTGTAACCTCGAAAACACGCCTTTTGGATAAAGAGAATTTTACCAAAATGCTGGAGATGACGCCGGCGGAATTCGCTGAACTTAAAGACCCGCTCGTGGATATGTACGCAGAGTTCGACGCTGAGTTTACAAGATCCGGTGAAATTGCTAAAAATGCGGATGGAAATCTGAACTCTCTTCTTGCGGATTACATTGAAGTAAAAAAACTTTACATGAACAGATCTTTCATTCCAGATGCCAACTCAACACTCCGTCTGACCTATGGATACATCAAAGGTTACACACCGGCAGATGCTACATATTACAAACCTTTCACCACTTTGGGTGGAGTAATCGAAAAAGGTCTTTCGGGAAATCCTGATTATAAACTCCTTCCAAAACTCAAAGATTTGTGGCAGAAAAGAGATTACGGCAGATTCAAGGATGTCGACCTTGATGATCTTCCGGTTGCAATGCTCTATAATCTGGATACGACAGGCGGCAATTCCGGAAGCCCCGTACTTGATGCATGGGGAAGACTGATCGGACTTAATTTCGACAGAGCGTTTGGTGCCACCATAAATGATTATGCCTGGAATCAGGACTACAGCCGTTCGATTGGTGTCGATATCCGGTATGTCCTTTGGAATGTTCAAAAAGTGGGTGGAGCTCCCTGGTTGTTGGATGAACTCGGGGTAAAATATTGATTTCAGTAAAGAAACCCGCTGCACCACAGGAACCGACAAGGGACAGGATTCTGGCGACTGCTTCGGCACAAATTCTCCAAAAGGGGATACAGAATACCAGTCTGGCAGAGGTGGCGAAGAGCATAAAGATCAGCAAGGGGACACTCTACTACCACTTCAGGTCGAAAGACAGTCTGATCGAGGAGATTGCCCGCAAAAACTTCGAGGAAACTGCCTTCAGAATAAAAGAAGACCTCGAGAAAATTGCACCCAAAAAAGGAAAAGATATCCTCTCCATCGCTATAAATGCCCTTACGGTGGAGAGGAAAAATGCCAAGATTCTCCACTTCATCTATCTGGAAATTCTTCAAGGCAACAAAAAGCTCGGGTTTAAAATTCTCAAAATTTATCAGCAGATGAAGCAAACTATCACCGAAGCAATTCTCCCGTTCTGCAAAACCAGAGAGGAAGCGGAAAAGATTACCGCAACCGTCCTCGCCATCTCCGATGGTGCAAATCTCGGTAACATGCTCGGTATGAACGAACTCGACCCCGTCGAGGCTGTGAAATATCTCAAAGTATAAGGGAGAGTTTCGGAGATTCGGAGATTCGGAACTTCGGAGATTCGGAACCTTGGAGTTTCGGAGTTTCGGAGATTCGGAACCTTGAAGAATGCGTAAATTACAATTAATTTTATTTTTTTGTAAGTTTGACAAATGAATTTTGGAGATATTATGTTTCACAATATTGAATATGATCAGAATGAACTCGATTTGCTGTGTCAGAAATGGAAAGTCAAACAGCTTTCTTTTTTTGGTTCCGTGATCAGAAACGATTTCAATTCCAGCAGTGACATCGATATTTTGATTGAATTTCAACCTGAAGCAATAGTTACTCTTTCAAAATTTGAAAGAATAAGACTGGATTTTGAGCGTTTTTTCAACAGAAAAGTGGATCTTGTTTCCAAGCGCGCTGTAATCAACAGCAGAAATGCTGTAAGAAGAAACTCAGTTCTATCAAATTTCAGAGTTGTTTATGGAGCGTGAAATTATCTGATCAACTGGTCATTATCCAATTAAGAGAATCTGCATTTCTAATTTAATTCCAATTTGGACTGCATTGGGGAAATCACAAACCTCACAAATTTCATACATCCTCAGTATCTCATTCCTTACCCGGTTATTGTTTCCACCAACAAGACTTAAACCCTAAAAACCCTCTTGATATTTCGTCAATTATAGGTAAATTGTGGTTTCTGTTTTTTGGTAATCATAACATTGGAAAAACATGGCTAAAAGCGAACAAAATGAGAAAACATTTAAGCCGTATATCTCTGCGGCTGATTTTGTGCCCGAATTTACACCAAAGGCGATAATACTTGGTGCTATCTTCGGAATTATTTTTGGTGCTGCTACTGTATATCTTGGACTGAAAGTCGGATTAACGGTCAGTGCATCAATACCGATCGCAGTATTGGCAATAGCAGTATTCAAAAAGATTGGTAAATCAACCATCCTCGAGAACAATATAGTACAGACCATTGGCTCGGCAGGCGAGTCGGTTGCAGCGGGCGTTGTGTTTACAATTCCTGCACTTCTGTTCCTTGATGGAGGAGTAGAATACTTCGAATATTTCCAGATATTTGTACTTGCGCTTGCAGGCGGTATTCTGGGAGTGTTGTTCATGGTACCTCTTCGCCGGTCTTTGATTGTGAAGGAGCATGGAGTTCTTCCTTACCCTGAAGGTACAGCCTGTGCGGATGTGCTTGTTGCGGGTGAAAAAGGGGGAAACCTTGCACAAAAAGTTTATTATGGCTTGGGAATTTCATTTGGTTATAAAGTGCTGATGTCAGTTTTTGGTCTCTGGAAAGAGGCACCTGCATATACCTTTGACAAGAAATCAGCCCTTCCGAACGGAACAATAATGGGGGAAATATCTCCCGAATTGCTCGGTGTCGGGTATATCATAGGGCCAAGGATTGCCGGTATAATGGTTGCGGGTGGTGTACTTTCGTGGCTCGTTCTTATTCCGTTGATTACACTAATCGGAAGCGGACTTGAGACAGCTTTCCCTCCCGTAAAGGAAAAATTGATAAGAGACATGAGTGCCCGTGAAATCTGGGGTAACTACATCAGGTATATTGGTGCCGGAGCTGTTACTTTTGGCGGTATCATGACACTGATAAAAACACTTCCAACGATAGTCAGTGCCTTCAAAGATTCCATTGGTGATTTTAAAGCCGGTTCTGCCGGAAAGAGCACCTTGAGGACCGAAAAAGACCTTCCGCTCGTATTCGTTCTTATCGGTGCGGTTGTTTTGGTTGCTTTCATGGCGATCATCCCTTCAATTCCAACCAACTTCCTTTCTGCTGTAATGATTGTGATTTTTGGTTTCTTTTTTGTTACCGTATCCTCCCGAATAGTGGGAATCATCGGCTCATCATCGAATCCGATTTCAGGTATGACGATTGCAACTCTGATGGCTACAAGTCTTATTTTTGTCGGACTTGGCTGGACGGGGAGTGCACATCAGCCGATAGCACTTGTTGTCGGATCGATTGTGTGTATAGCCGCTGCGAATGCGGGTGCCACTTCACAGGATTTGAAAACGGGTTATATTGTCGGTGCAACACCAATTAAACAGCAGTACGGACTTATCATAGGCGTCGTGGCTTCATCGGTTGTTATCGGTGCAACAATGTTGATCCTCAATAATGCAATAGGAATTGGTGCCGATTCAAAAGTTTCATCGAATCCGCTTCCTGCCCCGCAGGCAACACTTATGGCGACAGTAATTAAAGGACTTCTCTCACAGGATCTTCCATGGGGTCTCGTTGTGACCGGTATGGGAATTTCAGCAGTTCTTGAGCTTGCAGGTGTGAGGTCACTTCCTTTTGCCGTAGGTGCCTATCTTCCACTCTCCACAACAGCCCCGATATTTCTTGGCGGTCTGGTTAAGTGGTTTGTCGAGAAAAAGAATGGTGCAAATGCTGATGATGGCGAGATTGGACCGGGAGCACTTTTCAGTTCAGGACTTATCGCGGGTGGTTCACTCACAGGTATTTTACTTGCAATTTTGATTGCTACCGAAGTTGAAGCCGGCAAAAATGTGATAGATGTTTTACATGTCGGTCTCGTGGAAGGACTTGGTGGTGCCGGAGATTTAATTTCTCTTGGTGTATTCGTCCTCCTCGGATTCGGATTGTATAAAGTAGCAACTTCAAAGCAGAAATAAACGGTTTGAAGAGCATATTTAAGGAATATTCTGACAGGAAAAAGCTCAAGGGAATAGACGCCCTTGAGCTTACCCCTGTAAGGTTACAGAATTTTGAGACCGGGGAGAACGGTATAATTACTGTTCTTATTCCCAGATTCAAATGGAAGCCGATGCATGATCTCATGGTGAAAAACGGACGGGATCCTGACTTCAGGCTCGATCTTGATGAGACCGGGAGTGAAGTCTGGAAGTCGATTGACGGAAGGAAAAAAGTTAAAGAGATCGGCGAAGAGCTTAAACAAAAACTTGGAGAAAAAATGGAACCTGACGCAAGACTGGTGAAATTCTTCTCCATGATGTATTACAATAAAATCATTACTTTTAAAGAACTTGAAAATTGAGGTATGGATATGGGAGACAGATTAGGAACACTTAAGCCGCAACTGCTTTGGGACATTTTTGAAGAGATGTGTGCAAGACCCCGTCCTTCGAAAAAAGAGGAAGCTGTAGTTGAGTATGTGCTCGAATTTTGTGAAGAAAACTCTCTCGATTATGTGAGAGATGATGCCGGCAACATCATAATCAGAGTGCCAGCAACACCGGGTTTTGAAGACAAAAAGACCGTTATTTTGCAGGGTCATCTCGATATGGTCTGCGAAAAGAACAGCGATGTCGTTTTCGACTTTGAAACGGAAGGCATCAGACCATTCGTTGATGGTGACTGGGTAAAAGCTGAGGGAACCACTCTCGGTGCTGACAACGGAATTGGTGCCGCAGCAGCTTTGGCAGTTGCCGTGGATACAACAATTGAACATGGACCGCTCGAAATTTTACTTACTCTTGATGAAGAGACAGGTCTTACTGGAGCAACAAATCTCGGTACTGACCTTCTTGAAGGTGAAATACTTTTGAATCTTGATTCCGAGGAAATCGGAGAACTCTACATCGGCTGCTCCGGCGGAAGAGATACAAAAGGCACGATTTATTTTGAACAGGAAGATGCTCCTGAAAACTATGCATTTTATGAAGTGCTGGTTTCCGGGCTAAAAGGGGGTCACTCCGGTCTTGATATCAACACAGGCAGAGGCAATGCAATCAAGATACTTGCGAGAATACTGAATACACTTCAGCAATATTATCTCGTTAGTGTGGCTGAGGTTCAGGGCGGCAGCAAGAGAAATGCCATTCCAAGAGAGGCTTCGGCAGTTTTGGCAGTGGATCCTGAAGATGAAACAGTGGTTCTTGAGGAAGTTATCGAATTCGAAAAGACCGTCAAAGCTGAGCTCGCCTCCGTTGAACCAAACCTTCGCGTTGTCATCAGAAAAATTGAAGAGAAGAAAAAAGTACTCGATGAAGTAAGTGAAGATCAGTTGATACTGATGCTCTATGCACTTCCTCACGGTGTTCTCAAAATGTCTGCCGACATCCCGGGTCTCGTTGAAACTTCAACAAATCTTGCAACTGTCACAATGCATGAAGGCAAAATTGAAATCGGTACAAGCCAGAGAAGTTCTGTTGAATCAGAAATCGAGGATGCAGTTACAATGGTTTCATCAGTTTTCGAACTTGGTGGTGCCGAAGTTGAAACAGGTGACGGATATCCCGGCTGGAAGCCTGATGTGAACTCTGAAATTCTTCAGGTTACCAAAAATGCGTATCATTCATTGTATGGAAAGGTTCCTGAAGTGAAGGCGATTCATGCAGGCCTCGAATGTGGCATCATTAAGGAAAAGTATCCAAACATGGATATGGTCTCTTTTGGTCCTACAATCACCGGAGCACATTCACCGGATGAACAGGTAAATATTTCATCCGTTGAGAAATTCTGGTTTCACCTTGTTAAAGTATTAGAAACTGTTCCCGAAAGATAAGAATGTCAGGACACGCAATAGATAACAATTCAAATCCGGTACCCTTCGCCGTCAGGTGGGGGGTACTCGTTCTTGTATCCCTCTCGATGTTTGGCAACTATTATGTCTATGATTCCATAGCGCCCGTTGCCGATCTGTTAGCCAAACAACTCAAATTTACAGATTCAGATATAGGATTGCTGCAGGGAATTTACAGCGTTCCGAATATTCTGATGGTACTGCTGGGTGGTTTGATAATTGACAGAATAGGGACGGTAAAATCGATAACCCTTTTCTCAATTCTTTGCTTTACCGGAGCAGTTGTTACGGTAATGACGGACTCACTCTATTTTGTGGGTGATGCATTCCGTTCCGTCTTCAATTCAGATATAAGCAACGAACTGGTGGTAATGTCGCTCGGCAGACTGATATTTGGACTTGGTGCCGAATCCCTTATTGTCGCGGTTACAACGGCACTCGGGAAGTGGTTTATTGGCAAGGAGTTATCTTTTGCGTTCGGAATAAATCTTACAATCGCGAGGCTGGGTTCATTTGCAGCCGACAATTCACCGACTTTCTTTAAGTCATACTTCAGTTCATGGGAACTGCCACTTTACATCGCTGTGATAATGGCATTTATCTCCGTGGTTACGGCATTAGCCTACTGGTATCTTGACAGCTTTGCTAAAAACAACTATCATATGAAGCCTGAAGCTAAACAGGACAAGGTGGTTTTAAGGGAAGTGTTGTCATTCAGCAAATCATACTGGTTTATCGTGCTTCTGTGCGTTACTTTTTACTCGGGGATCTTCCCGTTCAGAACATTTGCGATCAAATTCTTCCAGGAGTACCACGGTCTCGAGAGGGAAGTCGGCGGAATGTATAACAGCATCCTGATACTTGCTTCCATGGTTCTTACCCCGCTTTTTGGACTGCTGTCAGATTTCATCGGAAAGCGATCGCTTTTGATGATGCTGGGCTCTGTAATACTTATTCCCGTTTATATGATGCTTTTGCAGACCTCTCTGCCACCCTGGATTCCAATGGCGATGATGGGTCTGGCATTCTCACTGATTCCTGCTGTAATGTGGCCCTCGGTCGCACTGATTGTTCCGGAACAAAAACTCGGAACTGCATATGGACTGATGACGATGATTCAGAATATCGGTCTTGCGGGATTCAATTTCCTCATCGGCTGGGCTAATGATTCCAGCGGCGGGTACGAACTTGGTATGTATTTCTTCTCAACTCTCGGATTCTTCGGACTTTTCTTCGCCTTCATGCTCAAATGGGCTGAAGGTAGATCGACCGGGCACGGGCTTGAGTTTGGGATGATGCACAAGAAGAAGGTATGAGTTATTAGTTATGAATTATGAGTTTGGATGACAGTCATTAGGTTTTTCGTTGCCGTTGCATTTTTTATGCCTGTGATGATGTTCGGGCAAACCAATAAATTTGGATTCGGATGCCTTGGGCTTGTCGGTGGTTTTGCCGGTTATGAAGTAAAATATTTTGAGTCTCCCGGGTTGAACGGATATGTGAATGCATTCAATGCATCTAGGAAGGACTCGCTCCTTTCTGCGATGGGTGATTTTGGAATGCTGAAAGGATATCGCCTCGGCATGAATCTCGTCAGAAACAGGGTTTCGGGGCTTGAATATACCGTGAAAGTGTTTTATGAGGCTATGACTGAACTGAAGGAAGCCCAGATAAAAGGGAAGTACAGTCTTTATAAAAACAGTCTTGAACTAAAACAGACAGTTTTTGGTGCAGGTCTTGAACTCGGAACCCCAATATCGAAACTCATAAGCTGGAAAATCCTTGAACTTGAAGCCACATATGGAAATGCAGTCCTGTTTAAAAAAACGGAGGACATTAATGATCCCGTTTCAAGAATAAAATACACTTCGGACCAGTACAGGTTTGGCTTCAATTTTGCTTCGGGATTCATTTTTTACCTCATCGGACAGAATATAAGTCTGGAGGGGAAGATGGGATATGCCGAATACTCCATAGGAACCATGACAGACGAATCCGGAAACAAACTCACATTAAGTGAAAACAGCAGTGAGGTGATGGAAAGTCCAATACAAAAAGGAGGGCTTTTTTACGGAGTCCAATTTAATTTATCAATACCTCTATGATTATGACCGAATTACAAAAAGCTTGTGATATTGCAATAAGAGACTGCATGGGTGCAAAGGCGGGGGAGACCGTGCTCGTTGTTTCCGATACAGAAAAACATGAGATCGGGTACGAACTTTATCTTTCAGCCATTCGACTTGGACACAAGGCTGTCTATTCCGAAATGCAACCCCTCGAAGTAAATGGACAGGAGCCACCTCCAGCCATTGCTAATTTAATGAAACAGTTCGATGTTGTTTTATGTCCCACTCTCAGATCACTTACACATACTCAAGCCAGACGCGATGCATCCGCAACCGGTGCCAGAGTGGCGACATTTCCCGGAATTACAAAAGATGTGATGATCAGGGGATTGAATGCTGATTATAGCAGAATTGCTGAAAGATCGTTGAATCTTAAAGCTGTTCTCGATATAGGAAAGCATGTCAGAGTTACTTCTGCAAAGGGAACTGATATCTCATTCTCGATTGATGGACGGGATGCTTACGCATCGAAGGGTCTCTTTCATGCAAGAGGAGAAAGCGGCAATCTGCCAACCGGGGAGACATTCCTTGCCCCCGTTGAGGGGACTGCCGAGGGAGTATTCATAGTCGATGGTTCGTTTGCGGGAGTCGGACTCATGCAGGAAATGGATATAAAGCTGACCGTTAAAGGTGGATTTGTTACCTCGGTTGAAGGTGGGGAGAATGCAAAACAGCTCTCCGGGATACTTGCGAAGGTCGGCGGAGACGCCTATAATATTGCAGAATTTGGTATAGGCACCAATGATTCAGCACAGCTTTCGGGTCTTATTCTTGAAGATGAGAAGGTGATGGGGACGATCCACATAGCTGTTGGTGACAATATGGGTTTTGGCGGTAAAGTAAAGGTACCACTCCACCTCGACGGCGTAGTAAAAGATCCTGATGTTTACCTTGATGGAGAACTGATTATGAAGCAGGGTAAATTTACAATAGAAGTTTAATAAGGAATCCGCTGTTTGATAAGGTCAGTCTCCTTTAAAAATATGGATGCCTGGAAATTCAGACTTCTCCTCGGTGTGAAACTTCTTATTACTGCGTGCTTGATTTACTACCTGAATGCCCGCTTCAGCGACATCTCACTTGCCACTTTTCTGAGTATAGAATCATCTCTGCCGTTTATAATTGCTGTTTCTTTGGTCCCGCTCAACTTTTATCTGCAATTTAAGAAATGGCAATTAATCTGCGACTTCTCATACAAACCGCAAAAGAAGAGTGATGTTTTTATCTCGATTCTTACAGGTATCAGTACGGGATTGCTGACTCCCGGCAGACTAGGTGAATATCCGGGGAGGGCATTTCCTTTAAAGGAAGTAAGACTTTCCGAAGTGACTGCAGGCGCAGCGATTGACAAACTAAACTCGCTGCTTGTTATTCTGATAGGGGGGTCATTTGCTGCTATCATCTTTTTGAACCGGGTTTATTCCGTCGATATCAATCTCACCGTTTCTCTCCTGTTTCTGCTAACAGGGGTCTATTTAATGCTTCTCTATTTGATGCTGTCGCCCGAATTTTGGCGGGGATTCGTTGGAGATCAAATCAGTAAATTCAAACTTGTGGAGAAATATTTCCTGAATTTCAGATCGATAGGTCTGTTTCACAGGGGGACATTTGCAAAGAATTTTGCATTCTCTGTTGGTAATTATTTTGTGTTCTCGACTCAGTTTTTTCTCCTCTTGCTTTCCTATTCATCCATCGAGGAAGTTTCGGGAGCCGTAATGGGTATTGCACTGGTTTTTTTCACCAAGAGCATAATACCTGGGGTGACTTTCGGGGAAATTGGGATAAGAGAGAGTGCTGCGGTCTTTTTTATCGGACAGTTTGGGGTATCAGCGGGTGCCTGTTTTAACGCTGCACTCATGCTTTACACGATAAATGTTTTGATTCCGTCGATACCGGGAGCCATCTTCATCTTCAGAAAAAAGAAATAACCGGGCTTGGAACCCCTGCTCGCCTTTTTCATTTTTACACTTTTATTTTATCTTTTTTTCCTGGGAAGAATCAAGAGGGGAATATCGAAGATTAAAAGACCAACCGGATTTTCATCCGGCAGTAAATCTGTAACAGTGATAATTCCTTTTCGAAATGAGACAGAAAATTTACCCGGGTTGATGAAAGATATTCTGGCGTTGGATATTGAAGATATTGAATTTGAAGTAATTTTAGTGAACGACCACTCCGATGATGACTGGATTCAGGTAAAAGAAATCGCAGCCGAATATTCCCGAATAAAATTTATTGATCAAAAAGCGGGAGTTGAAGGGAAGAAGAAGGCGATTGAACTGGGGGTATCCCGGGCGAATGGTGAACTGATTTTAATTACTGATGCTGATTGTCATTTGAATCGTGGCTGGGTCAGATCATTGGTATCAGGATTCGATGAAAAAACGGGGTTTGTTGCGGGCACCGTGAGATACAGGACAGGGAGCAGTTTTTTTGATAGATTTCAGGCGCTGGAGTTTGGTGGTTTATGGCTCGCAGGTGCGGGACTTGCAGGTGCTGGGAACCCTGTTATTTGCAGCGCTGCCAGTATGGCTTTCAGGAAAAATTTGTTTTTCAAAGTGGATGGTTTCCGCGATAACATCCGGTTCGCATCGGGGGATGATGAATTTTTGATGCGTGCAATCCACAGACTCGGTTATGGTGTCAGGTTTGTTCTTGAAAAAGAATCAGCAGTTGAGACCAAACCGGGGAATGATATAAAAAGTTTTGCGGATCAGAGGAGCAGATGGGCGAGTAAAAGTCTTTTTTACGAAGATTTTGCGCTTGTCGCTCAACTGATGATAATTTTCTTCTTCTATCTTTCGCTTATGGTCGCATTGCCTTTAATGGTTCCTTTTGGAGCGCCTTTTGCGGTCTATTTTCTGGGCTCACTGCTCTTGAAATCAGTAGCAGAATACAGAATATTAAAAGAGGGGGAGGGGATATTGTTTCCGAAAGTTAGCCCCGGTTTTTTGATAAAGGCTGAGCTTGTGCAAATTCCGTATATCCTTTTTGCTGCAATTTCAGGTGCATTTGGGGGATTCAAATGGAAGGGCAGGGAGTATAAAAGATGAAACGCCCAAAGTTTTGGTATGTTCCTCCGACAGGATTAAGGAGAATTTTCCCTGAAATTATTTGGAAAACGACCGGTAACGGGGTCTTGATAAGTTTTGATGACGGACCCACGGACTTTACGCATTCATTGCTGGATAAACTCGATGCCCTGTCAATAAAAGCCCTGTTTTTCCTGCGCGTTGATGAGGCTGTGAAAAATGAATCGGTTGTCCGGGAGACAGTAAGAAGAGGGCATTTGATCGGCAACCATACGCTTACACACCGGAAGTTGCGTTTTGCTCCATTTTCCGTATTGAACAGGGAAGTGGTTGAATCGAAAAAAATTTTGGAAGACCTTTCAGGAGTTGAAATTGAATATTTCAGACCCCCGTATGGAGCATTCGATCCCCGTGTGCTGAGATACATAAATAATTCCGGTCAAAAGTGTGTCATGTGGGACCTTCTGAGCGGGGACTATGAAGGCGATCCGGATTTTTCCGGTGAAATAATTAACAAATATTTGAAGCAGGACTCTATTGTGGTTTTTCATGACAACGAGAAAACTCACAATTTTTTACTGAATTTATTAAAAGAAACGACAGATATTATCGCGCTTAAAAAATATTGTACAGGAGCCCCCCGGGAATGTTTGAACTGATCGCACTTGTTGTGGTGGCTTTGTATGTTTTGCAGACACTTCTGTATGTGGTCGCTACATACAGGAAATTTCCCCGGTTGTCAGAAGAAGAACTTCCGTCGGCATCCGTGGTGGTTGCCGTAAGAGATGAACAAGGGGTGATTGTTCGCTGCCTGGATGCACTCGATAAGCTTGAATACCCCGAGGGAAAGCTCGAAATTATAATAATTGATGATCATTCCACTGACAACACGGGACATCTGGTCAAAGAATTTATAAAGAACAGACCAAGATTTAAACTTGTGGAGGGACAGGAGCCGGTTGCTCATCTCCGTGGAAAATCGAATGCGCTGGTACAGGGCTTAAGGGTAGCAAAGGGTGAAGTAATTCTTACCACAGATGCCGACTGTAAAGTAAACCCGTTGTGGGCTAAAACAATGGCATCCTACTTTACAAAAGATACAGGTTTGTGTGGTGGAATGACATGTCAGGAGACAGGTAACCCTTTCAAGGGGATGCAACATCTTGATTTTATGTATCTTCTTGGGGCAGGCTCCGGTACTGTAAATGCCGGGATTCCCCTTAGTGTAATAGGTAACAACATGGCTTATTCCCGCGCTGCATACGACGAAACAGGCGGATACGAGAGCATGCCTTTTAGTGTTACCGAAGATTCGCAGTTACTTGCAGCCATTTCAGCATTAAAAAAATACAAGATTATTTACCCTCTCGATAAGGATGCTCTCATTGAATCTTTGCCGGTAGAGGGCATCCTGCAACTTTACAAACAAAAAAAGAGGTGGTCGATTGGCGGGCTGAATGTACCACTTCATGGAATTGCAGTTTTGGTTACTGCTTTTCTGGCCCATCTGCTTGCAGTTGCCATTCTACCGTTCTTTACTTCGACAGGTTTAACATTAATTGCCTCAATCATATCAGTTGACCTCATTTTCCTCACCTCAGTGGTTTACAGACTTAAACTTCTATCCACGATTAGGTACTTTCCGTTTTTTGAGCTTTACTATTTTGTGTATGTGATTACATTTCCTTTTATACTCCTTTTTTCAAAGTCGGTTGAGTGGAAGGGGCGTCAGTTCTAACCGAAATTAATAGATATGATTTCTTATATTTGATGTTGGTATTTTATAAAATAAGAAATGTAACAAATATTGAAATCGTACAGGATAATTCTGGCGGTTGCCCTCTTTTCCACTCTGGTAACTGCACAATCGTACAAAATTTTTCCCGGTGACCTGAACATACAACCATTTACTTCCAATTTCCTGGAACCAAGGATGGGTGTCTTCTTTCAGTCGGGACAGAATGATTTAAGACTCGACATCGGTGCTTCAAAAGATATTTTTCACAAAGAGATTTCCAAAGGCTTTACGCTTTCGACAGGAGCCGATTTTTTCACTTACACCAGACTAAGAGGTGAAGCTGACTTTCACTTTCCCGTCGATGCGGTTGATTATCTTTTCGGCTTAAACATCGGTTTGAAAAAGGAATTCCCGTCAGGAAATGAGGCAGGTGTACGACTCAGATTGAGCCACATAAGTGCTCACTTTGTTGATGGTCATTTCGATGGATCAACCAGGCAGTGGCGTGATCAGAGATTCCCCATCGTTTATAGTCGTGAATTTTTTGAGTTGATGAGCTACTACCGTTTTGGTGATCTCCGTGTATATGCAGGAGCTACATATCTTTTCCATGTTGATCCAACGGAAATAAAACCTTGGATATTGCAAGCCGGATTCGATTCCTACATACAATCTCTTTCATTTGGCAATTTTTACCCGTTCGTTTCATACGACTACAAACTTGCGTCTACAACTGCTTACAATTCAAATCACACCGCACAGTTTGGAATCAAGTTTGGTAAGCCCGAGGGGAGTGGTCTCCGTCTCGTCTTTACACTTTACTCCGGAAAAAATGTACACGGTGAGTACTATGATTTAAATGACGAATATTTTTCAACGGGCGTTACAATAGATTTTTAATAATGAGCGAAACAGACAACGGAAATATTAACAACATGGAAGAGAGTGCCTTCCGGGTTTATGTTGTACCCTTGCTCCTTTTTGTAGCAACTTTTGTTACCACCACGATAGCCGGGGCATTTTGGGTCGTATCACCCAGTACAGGGTTGGAAGTGTCGCAAATAGCCGAGGGGTTGCCCTACTCACTGTCGATCCTCGCAATTTTGGGATTCCATGAATTTGGTCATTTCTTTGCGTCAAAGTATCACAATGTGAAGGCTACTTTTCCTTACTTTATTCCTTTCCCCACCATTGCGGGTATGCTCAATTTCGGGACGATGGGTGCCGTGATAAAAACAAAAAGTCCGATATACAGCAAAAAAGCCCTTTTTGACATAGGAATTGCGGGTCCGATCGCCGGTTTTGTTATTTCGGTAATAGTATTGATTTATGGATTTCAGAACCTGCCGGGGAAGGAATTTCTATTGAATATCCATCCCGATTTTGACCTTCCAAGTTACGGAGACGGTGGTTTGTCCCTCGCGTTTGGTGAGAATCTGCTTTTTATACTATTCAGAGAGCTTTTTGCCAGTTCACCGGATGGATTTATCCCGCCGATGAGCGAGATTTATCATTATCCCTATCTTTGTGCCGGCTGGTTTGGATTGTTTGTAACAGCTCTAAACCTGCTACCGGTTGGTCAGCTTGATGGCGGACATATAATTTATGCAATGTTTGGCGAAAAAGCACAGGAGAAAATTGCCTGGGTGGCGATGTTTTTCCTCCTTATGGCAGGTGGGATGGGAGTGATAAATCAGTTTTATGATACAGGCATTACGATTGGCTGGACCGGCTGGTTTCTTTGGGCTTTGCTTCTCTATTTCGTAATTAAAGTTAAGCATCCACCCGTTTATGATAATACACCGGTCAGTATTGGACGACTGTTAGTCGGTTATTTTGGAATATTGATATTTATCCTTTCGTTTATACCGATGCCGTTTATAATAGGACCGGGTGTATTATAAATTCCTGCAACTCTAATTACATATTTTTAGAGGAGTATTTTTAAGATATTTGCTGAAAAATTCAGAAACAAGATGAAAAAAAGCATAGCAGCCATTGCGCTGATATTATTGTTGAGTGGATGCGAGAAATCGTTCAATAACCTGGTCGATCCCGTTCCCGCTCAATATTCCGTTCAGAGTGTCGCCAGATACGACACATTGATTTATAATTCGACAGATTCACTCGTGAAGTTTTACATCCATCTTGGTTATAATACAGCACCGGGAAGTGTTTATATGAATCTTTACAGCCCCGGTGATATAAAAGTGAATTCCACACCCTATTACCTCGTTGATAACGGCAACAAAGAAGCCGGTGATGAAACAGCAGGAGACAAGATATTCTCAATCAAGGTACCGATGAGCTCGAAACTTCTTTCCGGTGAGTATCGTACCGAGTATTTTGCATCAGATCTTGAGGGAACGGGTTACCGGTTATCAGTCAACAAGTTCGTTTTCGACAACGGTGCTGCCAATCAGGAGCCGCTTATAAGTGATCTTGTTGCACCAGACACACTTGTTGTTCTGGATACCACGGTTTTCAGACTTACAATGAAAGCGATCGATCCCAACGGAAAGCAGGATCTTTCCCGCGTGTATTTTGTTGTTACGCGTCCTGACGGCACTTCGAACAATGCTGCACTCCTTATGTATGATGACGGAAATTTCAGGGATCACGGTGATGATGTAGCGAATGACGACATTTACTCGATAATCGTCAGTGTATTCTCCACGAATCAAAAAGGGGAATATACCTTCACCTTCAACGCAGAAGATCGCGGAAAAAAGAAAAGTTTACCCATAATTAAAAAGATTGTGATAAAATAGATGACAAGATTGATGAAAACTCTTGTTCTGATTTTTGTTTGTTTTACATATGCAGTATTTACACAGGAGAGTCCATTTTCCTTCAAATTTGAGGATTCGCCATCTGCGACAGCATATTCTTCCTCCGAAAATCCTGCTTCCAACAGCATAAGTGCCATGCTGGTACAGGGAGACACAATCTGGCTTGGTACTTCAAGGGGACTTAGCAGATCGACCGACAAAGGAACGACCTGGAGAAACTATTATGGTGATCCAGCTTTTGGAACAGAAAATGTTTCGGCAATTGCGTGGGACAAGTACAGAGGAATACTTTGGGTAGCGACAGCACACTCGGTCGTAAGAACCGGACAGACACTCCCTGAGGGAAGCGGACTGCGATATACTTCCGATGGAGGAGAGACATGGCAATCAGTATCGCAACCTCTGGATAAAGATGCCGATACCGTGATAGTTTACGGTAACAACAGGTTGAGAGCACTTCCTGTTACTGTCGCAATTCAGAATATTACATACGACATTGCAATCACACCCGGTACTGTCTGGATATCATCTTTTGCAGGCGGGTTAAGAAAGTCAACCGATCTCGGAGTAACCTGGGAGAGAGTTGTTTTACCTCCTGATTTTCTAAATTCAATAAAGCCTTCGGATAATTTAAACTTTTGTGTTTCCCCGGTTCCCGGGAAATTTTGCAGTGAAGGTTATCTGAACTATCGTGCTTTCAGTGTGATGGCTGTGAATGATACTGTTATATATGCCGGAACCGCGAACGGGATAAACAAATCAACCGATGGTGGAATTAGCTGGGTCAAGTTTAATCATCAGAATCAGGTCAATGCAATGTCCGGGAACTTCGTTGTGGGCCTCGCATTCAAGCCCGGAACCGACGAAATATGGGCAGCCACATGGAAAGCTGAAGACCTATCGGAATCATATGGTGTAAGTTTTTCTCCTGACGGCGGTGCCAACTGGATTACGAGTCTGGACGGTGAACGAGTGAATAATTTTGCGGTATTTACCGACAAAGTTGTTGCAGCAGCGAGTGGTGGACTTTACAAATCAAATGATTACGGCAAAAACTGGTATTCACCCGGTATCATTGTAGACAGTGACTCGAAACTCTCGCTCAAATCAAAAACTTTTTATTCGGCTGCGTGGGCGGAATCGGGAATAGTGCTATACATTGGTACTGCTGACGGACTGGTAAGAAACAGTGGTTTTACAGGTGTGTGGCCAGATAAATGGAAACTTTACTTTGCGTCACAGCAACTTGAATCAAAAGAAGATTCATATGCATTCCCCAATCCGTTTTCTCCAAAAACAGAGCAGGTAAAAATCAAATATTCCACGGGAGGAAAAGAACTGAATGTTACAATCAGGATTTTTGATTTCGGTATGAATTATGTGAGAACAGTTATTCAAAACGCGCCGAGAGGAAATCCGGTTCATTCGGTAAACAATTCAGGCACACCCGGAGTTATCGATTTTTGGGACGGCAAGGATGATAATGGCAAAACAGTGCCTAATGGAGTTTATTTCTACCGTATTGATGCCGGAAGTGAAAAACCTTTGTTTGGAAAGATAATGGTGTTGCAATAATATGAAGATCAGAAAATTAGTATTTTTAGTTGCACTTCTCATTTTGGTAACATCAGTTGATGCTCAGAGAAAAATGAGCGACATTTCCTCAGCGCCCGGTGCTTTCAGCCGAATTGGTTTTGGTGCCAGAGGCATCGGTATGGGTAATGCATTAAGTACGGTAAAAACCGGGAATATCTTTACCTATTACAATCCTGCACTTGCGGTATTTCAAAACGACAATTCATTTAATGCACAATATACATTTCTGGGTCTCGACCGTGCATTAAATTTTATCAGTTTTACCAGAAGGTTCGATTTCTACGGAAAGAATGATACCATACCGGGGGAGAGGGTTCCAAGATCGACTGCGGGTGTTTCAGCGGGTTTGATTAACGCCGGTGTATCCAATATCGATCAGAGGGATAACCAGGGCTTCAAAAAAGGAACTCTGTCGACTTCAGAGAATCTTTTTTATCTTTCGCTCGCGAACAAGTTTTCGGAAAAATTTGCAGCCGGTGTCACAGCAAGATTTTATTATTACAAATTGTATGAAGAGGTGACAACCACAAGTCTTGGATTCGATGTGGGTCTTATATATACGATTACACCTGAACTTGCGGTTTCATTCGTCCTGAGCGACATTAACTCGCAGTACAAATGGGACTCTGCCCCGATTTATGGTACCGATGGCGGTGCAACTAACGACAAGTTTCCTCTTTTCAAGAAGCTTGGTGTGAGTTATCTTTACAAACCGTATAATTTGCAACTCGCAGCGGAATTTGCATCAGACAATTTTGGTACAAATTTAATCAGATTCGGAGCTGAATACAATATTTATGAAGGGCTCTTTCTGCGAGGGGGTATCGATAACTGGTATCTGAGCAATGGAGATGATCCCGTCAAGCCCTCATTGGGCTTCTCCTATTCTAGACAAGTTGGAAATTTCAGGGTTGGATTTGATTACGCTTTTCAGGTGGAACAATACTCGTCTTCAGACAGACATATAATTGGCCTTAATTTCATTTTTTAAGACTGCAACAATGAAAAAACTTTTTTTAATTCTCTTTATTTTATTTGGTATCCTTGACATTCATTCACAAACTGCCGGTAACTCCGGGCTCTCTTTTTTAAAGATCGGTTCGGGTGCCCGAAATATTTCCCTTGGGGATAATGGAGCAGTTTTCGCGAATGATGCCTCTGCCATATTCTATAATCCCGCAAATATTGGCAGCAGTTCCGGTCCTGAAGTATCCTTTACGCACAATGAATGGATACAGGGAGTGAAAACAGAAATGCTGGCAGCCCGCTTTTCCTTGTTTGGACTGAAAATGGGACTTGGTATAAACTCAACAAGGATTGGTGATATCGAGGTGAGAGAAAGACCGGGAGCAGCGCTTTCAACATTCACTGCTGATTTCTATGCGGTTTCACTTGGGACCGGATTTAAAATATCAGACAGGATTGATGCCGGATTAGCCGTAAAATACCTCTATGAAGGGATGTTTTATGAGGATGCAACAGGTTTTGCAGTGGATTTGGGCGCAAAATATTCCTTATCTGACAAAATTTTTGCCGTAGTTGCTCTCAGAAATCTCGGCGCAATGAATGAGCTGAAAACAACCGCCACAAAACTGCCTGCCGATTTGAGAATTGGTGGCGGATATATTTTTGAGATGCCCTCGAACAAGCTCACCTTCAACACCGGACTTGAAGTTCAAAAATACCTTGCCACAGATGACATTCATATAAATCTTGGTGCCGAAGTGTTGTATGATAATCTTATTGCTCTGCGGCTGGGTTATCAGACTTTGTATGAATCGAAAGGATTCACCTCAGGGCTTGGTATTTACTGGAATAAATTCGTCTTCGACTACGCCATTTCACCGTTCGGGCAGAATTTGGGAATGGGTCACACATTTTCTGTCAAATTAGGATTTTAATTAGAGCACAAACCGTTTTACAGGTATAAAATCCTGACACAATTCTAACATAAAAATTTCAGGGCTGAAGTAATTCCCAATTAATTCAACAATTTATTTTATCACATAATTACCAATTCATTACAAAACAATTAGTTCTACTATTGGTTATATTTTCAGGTCTTTTTGAAATTAATTTTGCTCAGACCTGGGGAAGTATAACAACAGGAAACGGTATTCCGGACAACCAGATAAGGTGTATAACTTCTGCACCTGACGGTAAAGTCTGGGTAGGTACCAGAACAAGAGGAGTTTTTGGAATCGACGGCACTTCAGTAATTGCCTTCCCAAAGAACTCAAGTTTACCGACAACAGGCGGTAACTTTTACGAAATAACAGCCATTTCTTATATCGATGCAAAACTTTATATAACAGTAAAATCATCGGCTTTGCTTGGCGGACTTTATGTGTACGAATTTGCTTCAAATACGATTACCTGGATTGGTACTTTTGAAATTGTGGGCAGCAGTGACATAAATGTATTTTACAAAGCAAGCAATGGTGTAATCTACGGTGGCTCGGGAACGGGACTCTTCAAACGGATAGCCGACAACAACTGGACCCGAATAGGGGGCGGATGGTGCCGTTCCATTGCTGAGAACTCTCTCGGGCATATTTACTACACAACTTTCGACAGTCTTTTCGTCTACAATGGCGTAACAAAACAAGGCTTGAAAAAAGGATTGTTTTACAGTGTGGCGGTTGATAACAATGATATTGTTTACGCCTCCTCTGACATCGATGTGTTCAAATATGAAAACAATACTTTTACTCCGATGGGATTCAATGGCTATTCAAAAAGCATGGCAAAGGATTTAAACGGGAAAATCTGGATTGCCTCATCGAGTACAACAGGAAGTTTTGGGGTTAAAGTTATATATAACGGAAATGTAACTTCCTACACTCCTTCAAATTCACCCCTGTTAAGTACTGATATGACAGCAGTTGCGGTAAGTGCAGACAATAAAAAATGGATTGGTCACTACAGTTCAGGAATAGATACAGTTCTTGATGCTGCAGTTGTTTTGCCGGTTACAATCTCTCCCACATTTGTAAACACAACCATGGGTTCTTTGATTAAATTCAAAGCCGGTTATGGTGTGAAACCATATCAATGGAGTGTGAGTCCGGCAAATCTTGGTGTTTTCGAAACCACGGGTGACTCGGCAACCTTCAGAGCAAACTCTGCAGGAAGTGGTAACATAATCGTAAAAAGTGCGAATGGTTCTGATTCCGCTCTTGCCTCGATCACAATAGCAGACACGAATATTATTTTGAAACTCCCTCCGACAGGTCTGACTGTTACAAAAGGGAAATACGCCGACAGAATCGATGCCTCCTGGGTAATGCCGGGTGAGTTTGATCAGAATTTTGAAGACGGTATTCCCGAGGGATGGAGAGTTACTCCTCCTACAGGAGAAGGAACTTACTGGGTTGAATCCGGTTTTCTTCCTCATGGTGGAAACAAATGTATTAAATTTGATGTCTATTCACCCGGAGCCCCAAAGACAGACTGGCTGATTACTGAAAAAGTACACATTTCACCCGAAAAACCAAATCTGACTTTCTATATCAGAACGGCATACGCTTTTGGTAATCCGTATACGAGTTTTGTAAAGCTTTCCACTACCACTTCAGATACGGCTGCTTTTACAACTGTAATAAGAGCACTTGATCCGCAGTATCTTGCTGACTCTAATCTCGTTTGGAGACCTGTATCAATTGACCTTTCCTCATACATAAACAGGGATGTTTATTTTGCTTTTCAGGCAAAAGCAGAGGATATTATCATCTACCTCGATGATGTAAAGATGTCAGGACAACCCGGACTAACTGCAACAGGAAGGGCTGTCAGAAGTTTCAGATTGTACAGGTCAGAGTCTCCTTTCAGTTTACAAAACCAGAACAATCTGATAATGGATCAGCTTGTAACTACATTCAGTTCGATGAATGTACCTCCACTCGTAAATTATTATTACGGAGTTTCGGCGGTTTATGATTCAAGTTATGAAACATCAATTACTCCGGTAAATTTCGGGATCGCCTATCAACAAAATGACTCAATTATTCTAAATCCTGCATCATTGTCAGCTCCGGTTATCGACGGAGAGGTGTCAGATACCGAATATGGTGATGCAACAAGAATAATTCTTACCAGAAATGGTCACTGGGGAAGTGTGTACACCAAAGTTGCCGGAACGAAACTGTATCTTGGTTTCGATCTTTTTGGCGACTCCACACTTTCGACTGATGATTTCGTAACATTTGCCTTCGACAAAAACAGGGATTTCAGTTATCAGGACTCCGTGGAGGGTTATTTCAGAGTAAGAAGGGACGGAACGGGTCTCGAACTTGCGTATTTCCCTTACAGTGCAGGCGTTGGTTTTACCCAGGGATTCCTCAATCCCTCCGGACTTGAAGCTGCGGCAAAAACCACCGCGGGTGCAGTGCAATTTGAAGTAGCGATTGATCTGTTAAGTTCAGCACTAAAATTGCCTGTGAACGGAAAAATTGGAGCTTATTTTGGAGCATTTGATGTAAACAAAACGAGAGAGAGTTCATGGCTGGAACGACTCCTGGCAAAAGAATATTCTGTCGCCGGGTTTGGTTCAATTACTATACCACTCCCAAGCTCGACCGGGGAGAGAGATAACCTTCCGGCAGAATTCTCATTGCAGCAAAACTATCCAAATCCGTTTAATCCATCCACCGTGATCAATTATTCAATCGCAAAGGCGGGAGTTTATTCGTTGAAGATATATGACATTACAGGCAAAGAGGTTGTTACGCTTTTTAATGAGCAAAAACAATCAGGTGTCTATACTGTTGATTTCAATGCGACCGGATTTGCGAGTGGAGTCTATTTCTACGAACTTTCAGGCGAGAATGTAAAGATCAGCCGAAAGATGACCCTAGTAAAGTAGGAACCATAGAGCTTCGGAACTTCTGAACTTCAGTACTTCTGAACCCGGAATTTCGTAGAAACTGAGTGATGAGAAAGCAGATTCTTCAGAATCCCGGTGACTTTTTGTTGCCGGGATTTTCTTTATAAATAATACCACTGCTTTATTAATTTGTTAGAGAGTTTTAAAAGAAGTAAATTTTAAATCACAATTTTTGAGATTTATTGAGTCTGAATTTTAAGTTACTAACCACCAATAAGGATTCCAAGGCGAGAGCAGGCGAATTTACTACTGCACACGGGGTGGTTAAAACGCCAATTTTTATGCCTGTAGGTACTCAGGGGACAGTAAAGGCAGTAAATTTTTCTTATCTGAAAGATGATATCAATGCAGATATCATACTTGGAAATACTTATCATCTCTACTTGAGACCGGGGACTGAGACACTTGAGGCAGCCGGAGGGTTGCATAAATTCATCAACTGGGACAGACCAATCCTTACCGACAGCGGCGGGTTTCAGGTTTTTTCCCTCTCTGATTTGCGTAAAATAAAGCATGACGGAGTTGAGTTTAAGTCACATCTTGATGGTTCGAAGCACTTCTTTACCCCTGAAAAAGTTGTAAATATCCAAAGGTCCATCGGATCTGATATCATGATGGTATTGGATGAATGTACTCCATACCCATGCACCTATGAATACGCGAAACATTCGACCAAAATGACTTCAGCCTGGGCAATTCTGAACAGGGAAGCATTTCTCAAGACTTCGGGACTCTACGGTTTTGAACAAAATCAGTTTGGGATAATTCAGGGAAGTACTTACAAAGATTTAAGGGAAGAATCGGTGAAATCGCTGTTGGATATCGATTTTGAAGGCTATGCGATAGGTGGACTGGCAGTAGGTGAGCCTGCAGAATCGATGTATGATATTGTCGATTTTACAACTGATTTTATGCGAGTTGACAGACCAAGATACCTCATGGGTGTAGGCAAACCAGAAAACATCCTTGAAGCTATCGAGCGGGGTGTGGACATGTTTGATTGTGTAATGCCGACCAGAAACGCCAGAAGAGGTTTTATTTTTACATGGAATGGTCCGGTAAGGATAAAAAACTCGATCTATAAAAATGATTTTACACCTTTGGACGAAAATTGCAACTGTTACACATGCAGGAATCACACGAGAGCTTATTTGAGGCATCTTCTGGTTGCAAACGAATTTTTGGGATTTGAACTCGTCTCGGTTCACAATGTACACTTCTATCTCGAACTGGCAAGAGCTGCCAGGGAGCACATCTCAGTGGGGGATTTTAAGCAGTGGAAAGAACAAGTTTTATATAAGATAACAGAACAAGACAAAAAAGAAACGGAGAATTAAATGGAAACTTTGCTTGCAATGGCTCCTGCAGGAGGCGAAGGCGGCGGCGGAATGATGGGTACACTGATAATGTTCGGTGCCATTTTCCTCATTTTTTATTTTATGATTATTAGACCCCAGCAGAAAAGACAGAAAGAGAGAGAAAAACTCCTTTCCGAAGTTCAAAAAGGGGACAAAGTGGTCACTTCAGGTGGCATGTATGGTGAAGTCACCACAGTTGAAGATAAAGTTGTCTGGATTAAAGTTGGTGACACAACAAAAATAAAATTCGATAAAAATGCTATAGCAGCAATATTGAATTCAGACGGTACAACCACAAGTTTAGACAAAAAATAACGGAATTAGTGATGTTTTGCACGGTAGAAGAAGCGGTTTCTGAATTACGGAACGGAAAAGTAATCATCATTACTGATGATGAAAACCGTGAGAACGAAGGTGACTTTGTTTGTGCTTCAGAATTTGTAACACCCGAAATTGTTAACTTCATGATAACGCAGGGCAGAGGTCTGTTATGTGTTGCAATGGACGGGAGCAAACTGGATCACCTGGGTATCCCATTAATGAGTGGCTCAAATAATGCTCTTCATGGAACAAATTTTACCGTTTCTGTAGATGCAGTTGAAGGTACGACCACCGGTATTTCTGCTTCTGACCGTGCAAAAACCATCCTTGCCCTTGCTTCGGACGAAGCAAAAACAGAAGATTTTGCCATCCCGGGACACATTTTCCCTCTCAGATACACCGAAGGTGGAGTAGTTAAAAGAGCGGGACATACCGAAGCAGTTGTCGATCTCTGCCGTATTTCAGGCTTGAATCCTGCCGGCACACTTTGTGAAATACTCAAAGAGGACGGTGAGATGGCAAGGATGAAAGAGCTTCAGGAAATTGCGGCAAGGTTCGATCTAAAAATGATCTCAGTCAGGCAGATTCTGAAGCACCGGATGATCAACGAGAAATTTATATCAAAGATTACCACTATTAATTTCCCGACATCTCATGGTGATTTCAAACTTCATCTTTATAAATCGCATATCGACTCAAAAGATCATATCGCTGTAGTTAAAGGTGATGTGTCGGGTGAGGAAAATGTTATGGTGAGGATTCACTCGGAATGTCTGACAGGTGATATTTTTCATTCTCTCAGATGTGACTGCCACGACCAGCTAAACCACTCGCTTGATTTAATAAACGGTTACGGCAAGGGAGTCGTGATTTATTTGCGTCAGGAGGGGAGAGGAATAGGATTGAGTAACAAACTTAAAGCGTACAAACTTCAGGATATGGGTTTCGATACGGTGGAGGCCAACGAAAAACTTGGTTTTGATGCCGATCCAAGGGATTACGGTCTTGGTGCTCAAATAATTAAAGAACTTGGACTGAAGAGTGTGAAACTTATAACAAATAATCCAAAGAAGATTGATGATCTGCTCGAGTATGGAATTTCTGTTGAAAGCAGAGTCCCTTTAGAGATTGCACCGAATCCCAATAACATCAAGTATCTCAAGACAAAGAGAGACAAGATGGGACACATGATTATGAGTTCTATTTCAGAGCTTTTGTAGGATTTTTGCGATACTGAGGAGAGTATCCTCTGCGAATTCAGCGGCAATGAACTGAACTGCAAGCGGGAGACCATCTTTGGATGTCCCGACAGGAATCGAGATTCCGGGTATACCGGCAAGGTTTACAGAAGTGGTATAAATATCACCTAAATACATTGCAAGAGGGTCTTTTGATCGCTCACCGAACTTAAAGGGAAGTTCGGGAGTCACGGGCGTCAGAATAAGATCAAAGTTTTCGAAAACCTTCCTGAAATCATTCTTGATAAGCCTTCTCACCTTTTGAGCTTTATTGAAGTATGCATCGTAATATCCACCCGAGAGTACATAATTTCCAAGCATTATTCTGCGTTTTACTTCTGTACCAAATCCTTCAGATCTCGTTGCAGTATACATCTCTTTCAGACCCCCACCTTTGCCCGACCTCTTCCCGAATCTTACTCCATCATACCTCGATAGATTTGAAGCAGCCTCGGCGGTTGTCAGGACATAATAGGCAGCGATAGTATATTTGGTCGAGGGTAATGAAACGGATTCGACAGTATGACCCAGTTTTTCAAGTTCTGACTTTATACCAAACACAGCTTCCTTGATTTCGTCATCAAGACCTTCGCCCATATATTCAACGGGAATCCCAATCCTGAGTTTTTTGGTTACTCTCTGAACAGGGTAAGAGATTGTCGAGGTGTTTTTCGTGGAAGTGGAGTCAAGTTGATCATAATCGGCCATGATGTGCAAAACAAGCGCACAGTCTTCAGGATTGTGTGCGATTGGACCTATCGAGTCGAATGAGGAAGCGAATGCAGTCAAACCATACCGGGAAACCCGGGAGTAAGATGGTTTGATTCCATACACTCCACAAAAGGCAGCCGGTTGTCTAATGGAACCTCCAGTATCGCTTCCGAGGGCTACATCGCAAAGTCCTGCAGCTACTGCAGCAGCGGAACCACCTGAAGAACCACCGGGGACTCTTGTTTTGTCAACAGGATTAAGAACAGCGCCAAAGGCGGAATTCTCGTTTGACGAACCCATTGCAAACTCATCACAATTGAGTTTCCCAATAATAAGGGCATCCTCATCGATTAGTTTTTGAACAGCCGTGGCCGTGAAAACAGGCTGAAAATCTTCCAGAATACGGGAACCGCAGGTCATTGGCATCCCTTCGACAGAAATGACATCCTTGACTGCTATTACCGCACCGAAAAGTTTACCCGGAGCGCCCCCGGACCTCAGTTTTTCCAAGAGTCTTTCGGCATCAAGGGGTAGCGTATGGTTTACATGCAGAAATGCATTGATATCTTCAGAGGACTTAATCTTCTGAAGAAAATAATTGACATTTGCAATGAGATCGAGTTCTCCTGACAGCAGAAGATCCCGTTTTTCAGAAATGGTATTGTAGGTAAGCAACTATTGACCGGTGTCAGGGATTTTTAGGCTGATCCTTGTTGTCATCAACTTTGATGTCCTGCTCAACATCTTTTATTGCTCTTTTGAATTCTCTCATTCCTTTACCAACACCTTGTGCCAGCTCAGGGATTTTTTTCGCGCCGAACAGGAGGAGTACAACAAGAACTATGAGAAATATCTCGAGTGGTCCTAGATTAGAAAACATTTTCTACCTCTTTAGTTTTTAAAAATTCTGCAATTGAAAGAAAAATGAACTTGCCCGAATCATTCCCCAGGGTCTTGCTACAGGCTCTCTCGGGGTGTGGCATCATACCAAGGACATTACCTGAAACATTGGTAATTCCTGCGATATTGTTTAGTGAGCCATTCGGATTTGCACTATCGGAGACCTCACCAACTGCCGTGCAGTAACGGAAAAGAACCTGATTGTTGCTTTCAAGTTCTGCAAGTTTTTCTTCTTCAATAAAATAATTACCTTCACCATGGGCTATCGGTATTTTGAATACAGAGTTGTGATTTCCATCAGCAAAGAGTTTCGACTTCCCGGTTACTTTTAGATACACATCTTCACAAATAAATTTCAAATCACGGTTTTTGATCAATACGCCGGGGAGAAGTCCCGTTTCACAAAGTATTTGAAAACCGTTGCAGATTCCAATCACAATTCCGCCATCATTGGCAAAACGGATTACTTCGCGCATAATGGGGGAGAGTTTTGCCACTGCGCCGCATCTTATGTAGTCGCCGTAGGAAAAGCCTCCGGGGAGAATTATGACATTACAATCCTTCAGGGAGTGCTCTTTATGCCACAAAAACTCGACTTCATAGCCAAGTTCATGCTTTAGAGCATAGTACGCGTCGTGATCGCAGTTTGAACCGGGAAAAACAACCACACCAAATTTAGGCTTCATCTACTTCTTCGAGTTGTATTTCATAATCTTCCATAATCGGATTTGCCAGCAGTTTTTCCGAGAACTCACTAACTTCCCTAAATGCCTCTTCTTTGGAGGCAAGATTCACGAAAAACTCGACTTCTTTATTCATTCTGACGCTTTGGATATTATTGAATCCAAGAAGTTTTGCTCCCTGTTCGGCAGCTTTACCTTGCGGGTCGAGAATTGATTTTCTTCTTTTGACTATAACTTTGGCTTTGAACACATTATGCCCGATGCTTAATTGTTTTTTTCTGACTAGTAACATAGCTTTTGGCTATGTTAAATAAAATACCAAAAATGAATAAGAAAAAGAGACCTGTGATTCCATAAAAATAGATCGCAAAGGGGAGAATCAGCACCAGTAATATCTCCACGGGTGACTTTTCTATAAGTGATTTATTGAATTTGGGAAATGCCGCAAACTTTATTTTTGAAACCATCCCGGCTGCTGTCAGAATTGTAACAAAGGGGAAGAGCCATTTCCACGACCAGGGAATAATATCTTTATCAATTTGTGCCAGAATCAGAAGTGTAACGATCAATGCACCAACAGGGATAGGGATTCCGGTATAGTCTTTTTTCTTCAGGTCGGAACTTACCTGAGTGTTGAATCTTGCAAGTCTGAGTGCACCACTGACCAGAAAAAGAAGGCTGATTACCAGTCCCCAGGTTCCAAATTCCTCAAGTTTGAATTTATAGACCAGAAACGCTGTTGGAGCCCCAAAACCAACGATATCGGCGAGGGAATCGAGCTGCACACCAAAATTGGAAGCTGCGTTCAGGAGTCTCGCGGCAAGACCGTCAATGAGGTCAAAAAACGCCGATGCAATAATCAGGTATCCCGCGGTTACAAACTCCCCCTGAGCGGCGAACACTATGGACAGATATCCACAGGTAAGATTGCCCAGTGTAAGCAATCCGGGCACGATAGCCCGTTTGTTATTTATCATTTTTTTGAATCCTGCTGTAATTTGAATAAAATGGTTTCTCCGGCAGTAACCATATCGCCTTCCTTCACCTGTGGAACAGATCCGGGGGGGACAAGAACATCGACACGACTGCCAAATTTTATCATTCCAAATCTTTCACCTTTTTTCACCGATTCACCCGTCTTCAGATCGTTAACGATTCGACGGGCTACATATCCTGCAATCTGCGAAAAGAGGAGTTTCCCTTTTCCATAATCGATTCCGGTAAGAAATCTTTCATTTTCAGAAGAGGCTTTGTCATCCCACGCAACAAGATATTTCCCCTCATGATACTTCAGATACTCCACTTTTCCATCAATCGGGATTCTGTTTACATGAACATTGAGGGGGGACATAAAAATTGAGACCTGGAGTGCTTTGCCCTTAAGGTATTCCTCATCATAAACTTCTTTTATAAACAGCACTTTGCCGTCAGCAGGGGAGACAATGATATCATCGCCTGCAGGCGGGGTGCGTTCGGGATCTCTGAAGAAATTCAGGGTAAATATTGTCAGGAAAGCAGCTACGATGAAAAGTATATATTTTATCAGCGGTTTTTCAATAAACCAGATGCCGGCGGCAATCAGTAAAAAAGATAAAACGAGAACAATTCCAATGGTAAAATAGCCGTATTTAGTAAACATTTATTCCAAAACTTTGTTAATGAATTTTATGTGTTTTTTAGTGTTTTTTTCATCCGGTGCTGTCACATATTTTAATAAATCTCTGTTACTCTCAGGTGGTAAAAGAAGTAAATCCGAGTATGTCAAATCACCATTGATCAGTACCTTGTCATTACTTATCACAAATTTTACTTTAATCGAGACCAAATCCGATCCCCGTCTTTCAAAAAAGGATCTTAAGACTGCATTAAACTTAAATGACAACTTGAGTGCTGCACGAAAATCTTCGGGAACTGTGATCCCGAGTGAAAAGAGCAATGATTCACCCGCCGGGAGATCACTATTTTCATCAATATAAACCAGATATGCAGGTAATTTGAGTGGACAGAGCACTTCAACACCGGCAGCTTTTGCAATATAACTATTCGCGAAATTGAATACACTTATAGAATAACCGGCTCCATAACTTTCAGCCGGTTCAACTCCCGGATCCTTCTCCGAAAAATAGAGAGGTAAATTGAACTCTTTAAGATAGTCAGAAAGTTGTGGGGAAATAATTAACGAATTTCCTCGTAAATTAGCATTGCGTTTTTTGCTGTTTAAGATTGAACTGAACTTACTCTCTAATTCTATCTGCATTTTTTATTACAATTCAACAATAAAAATATATAAATGGCAAATATAAAGTTAACAAGTTACATAAATAAACATTTTCTAAAAAAATACTCAAATATCCGGAGGATTAATGTTCGGTGGTAAACCCAATATGCAACAGATGATGCGTCAGGTTCAAAAACTTCAGGAAGACATGGCTAAACTTCAGCAGGAGCTTGGTGCGAAAACTGTAACCGAGGAAGCCGGTGGTGGAATGATTAAAGCAACTGTGAACGGAAATAATGAACTGGTTTCGATCGTTCTCGATCCTGCAGTTATAGTGCCGGATGACAAGGAAGTGCTTGAAGATCTGATAGTGGCAGCAGTGAATAAAGCAATTGCGGCTTCGAAAAAGATGCATGAGGAAGAGATGGGCAAACTCACTAAAGGTGTGATTCCTCCCGGAATGAACATCCCGGGTTTCTAAGCGATGAATCTTGCTGCACCACTTCAAGCCGTGGTGGAAGAATTCTCAAAATTCCCGGGAGTTGGAGCCAAGAGTGCGAGGAGACTTGCTTTGTTCCTTCTGCGGCAACAACCGGAAGAGATAGATAAATTGATAGAATCACTAACCGGACTAAAGACAAAACTCAAATTTTGCAGGATTTGCTTCAACATTGGTGAAGAGGAAGTTTGTGATATTTGCAGTTCGGAGAAAAGGGATAAATCGATAATCTGTGTCGTCGAGGATATTAACGATGTTATTGCTGTCGAAAGGTCTCATGAGTTTAATGGTACTTATCATGTTCTGGGGGGAGTGCTTTCTCCCCTGAACGGTGTAGGTCCCGAGAATCTCAAGATAAAGGAACTTCTCATTCGACTTGATGATGGAGTAAAGGAAGTGATTCTCGCCCTTAATCCCGATACCGAAGGGGAGGCAACTTCATTATACCTTAACAGGCTGATTTCGCCTTTCGGGGTTTCAGTGAGCAGGATTGCCAGAGGGGTACCCATTGGCGGTAATATCGAATTTGCAGATGATGCCACTATCGGTCGGGCAGTTACCGGCAGGAGCAGCTTTTGACTATTGAAAAGACAGTTGAGCCGGGTAAAACCTGGTTCAAAAACTGGTTTGAATCTGAACATTACCTTTCGCTCTACAGACACCGTGACAGGAATGATGCGTTAAAGTTGATTGAACTTGTAAAGCATCGGATACCCGGGCATTGCAAGGGAAAGGTTTTGGATGTAGGGTGTGGTTCTGGCAGGCATTCCATCGAATTTGCAAGGAGGGGATACAATGTCACCGGTTATGATTTAAGTAACAGGCTATTGAGTGTTGCTCAAGCTGAGGCTAGAGGAGCCGGGGTGGATATGAATTTGGTGAGGGGTGATATCAGATCGATCCCGTTTAAGGCTGAATTCGATCTTGTGATGAATATTTTTACAAGCTGGGGATATTTCGAATCTGATTCAGAAAACCGTCTCGCTCTGAAGAATGCATTTTTACTCAAAAAAAAGTCGGGTAGATTTTTATTCGATTTTCTGAATGCACAATTCCTGAAGGATAATCTCGTTCCGTATTCCGATTCAGTCATAGAAGGTACGCGGTACATGGAGAATCGGAGAATCGAGAACAACAGGGTTATCAAAGACATCGAAATTGAGGAAGGGGAGAACAGCTACAGTTTTCGGGAATCAGTAAGATTATTTGATGCAGAAGAAATTTTATCGATATTGGATGAATTTGGTGCAGAAAATCTGTCATTGTACGGTGATTATGATGGAAACAGTTTTAACGTAAAAGAATCGCCTAGATTTATATGCATCGCCTCTTAGTTCTTGTATTTTTGCCTGTCGTTTTTGCCGGATGCGACATTTTTAGTACGAGACCGCCTGAGTCACCTGATGTACCAAGGTTCAACTATCTTCAACCTGTAGATGTGAACAGTGTCATTACGAACATGATAAATTCCATAACGACCAAGAGTACCCAGTATTATCTCAAATCTTTCAGCGATTCGACAAAAAACGGGAAGTCCTTCCAGTATATTGCAAACGCCGAAGCGGTTTCGAAGTACGCCGTTCTTGTTTCGGGCTGGTCGGTAAAAGATGAAGAACAATATCTGAACAATATAATTAATAAAATCCCAAAGGAGTCTGCGATCAGTTTGACGCTTGATCAGCAGCAACTTGTATCGTTTGGCGACAGTGCCTATCTTTCTGCAAATTATAATATGACTGTGCCTCACAACATTCAAGGACTGGCGAATGTCTACAGCGGAAAGTTGCAATTCAAACTTTTGAGGGACAAACAACAATTGTGGACAATTTATCAGTGGCAGGATATAAAATCGGGAGAAGTTGCCACATGGAGTGAATTGAAAGGGTACTTCAATTGAGAAAATTCCTGAAAGGAATGATACTCATTTTAGTTCTTTTTATTCCGGGATGTGAAAATCCATTTTCACCCGGACACTACACTGATCCTGACTCGGGTGGAGGAGTGCTGAGTGATCTTTCCACATCTGATGGCATCTTTGTTAACCTTCGTTATGCTTATACTTTTAAAGACACGAGTATTTACTCTGCTCTGATAAAGGATGATTTCATTTTTACATTTCGTGATTACGACCTTGGTGCAGATGTTACATGGGGAAGGGAAGAGGAACTAAGAACCACTTCGGGACTTTTCTCAAATTCTGAAAGGCTCGATCTCGTTTGGAACAACATAATTTTGTCGAGCGGGGATTCACTAAAACTGAATATCGTTCGGAGTTTTAATCTTACAATCACTTTTAACCCTAACGATATTGTCAGAATAAATGGCAGAGTTAATCTTAATCTGGAAAAAAATGCGATTACAAACAAGTGGCAGATTGCCCGCTGGATCGACGAATCAAATCTATAGAATATGACATTTTACATTAAAGAAGCCTATCGAAACTTAAAATATGCCGGAATTACATCGGTAATTACATTTATTTCCCTGCTGCTGGCATCAAACTTTATTGTGGCATCATATCTGTTTACCAATTTTTCCTCGGCACTGCAGGAAAATCTGAAAAAGAATGTTACAGCTTCGTTTTATCTTGAAGATTCACTTTCAGAGTCTGCAATTAATGTCTTGGTTGCAGAAATTGGAAAAGCACCCGCGGTAAAAAAAGTAGAGTTTCTAAGCAAGGATGAAGCCCGTAAAGAGTTTATCAGACAGACGGGTGAGGATTTTAGTAAAATTCTGAGTGTCAATCCATTACCGGCATCACTGATTGTTGCTTTTGACTCCCAAACGAATGAGATTTCAGGGCTGGGCAAAATTTCTGAAACGATTGCACAAAAAAAGGGAATTACGGGATTTGAATTTCGTGCCGGGCTGCTCGAAGAAGTGATGGTTTTTACCAAAAGAATCAGATTGATAACTGTAACGGTTTCGGCTGTTTTCCTTTTTATTGCCCTTTATCTTGCCTATACTTCAATTCGCTCAGCGTTCGCAGCGAGAAGTGAGGATTTTAATACAATGAGACTGGTTGGAGGGAGTCTGATGAAAATAAAGCTTCCTGCCTACATTTCAACCTTCTCACTCGGGATAGTGTGTGCATTTATCACATATTTATTCCATGAAATTGTTGTAAATTCAGGTTTGGAATTTTTAGAAATAAACATTTCAAATTCGACCGATACCATGGGAGTGTTGCTCTCGTGGGTATCTGCACCTTTAATAGCCTTTTTAGGTACTTTTCTTGCCGCGTTTTCAATTAAAATTGAGTTAAGAAACTAAATACGCTTTAAAAAGTTTGAAATAATCAATATATTTGCACATCATAAATAAAAAGTAGAGACATGAGGTTTACCAAATTACTGTTCTTTCTTCTGGTTTTTAGCACAACATTTATTATTAAAGCACAGGATGTGAAAGTTGGAAGGGATGCAACCATAAGGCAAACAGGTGGTGCGTTCTATGATTATTCAGATCCCGATAGAATAAATATTACAGTCTCTGCCCTCGGATATGTAAAGTTTCCGGGTAAATATCTTGTACCTGAAGGAACAACAGTGCTCGACCTGCTTGCATTTGCCGGTGGTCCAACCACAGATGCATTGCTCGAGCAGATTGCATTGTTCAGATTCGCAAACAGTGATACAGCCGCATTTCCCCCACCCAAAAATGCAAGAGACAGTTCGTTGATTTCCAGCACCGGTAACAGGGTTCTCGAACTGAATTACAATTCCCTCCTTTGGGAGGATCAGATTCGTCCCGTGGATACCATCCCGAGACTTCAACCGGGCGATATTCTTCTTTTGAAGGGCGAGCCAAGATTTTTCTTTAGAGATTATCTCTCGATAGCACTGCAGGTTCTGTCTGCTGCTATATCATTAACTATTTTAATCCTGAATATTACACGAAATTAGAGGAACTTTTGGATACAGAATTCAACAATTCGCAATTCCAGGAAACGAAATCAATTGTAGATTATCTTCAACTGATAAGGGGAAACCTGCTCCCGATACTGATTATTACTGCCGTTTCCTTCATTTTTGCCCTCGTTTACGCTATAAATGCGGTTGATATCTACAATTCTACCACACTTGTAAAAATCAATAAAAACTCCGGTAATATTCTTGAATCGAATCCGCTCCTTCAACCTTTTGGTTCAGAAGACAGATTCATCTCAAATGAAATTGAGGTCATCAAAAGTTATACCTTAAGAGAAAGAGTTGCTTCTGCACTTATTGATTCATTCAACAATGCGCAGAAAAAAGACACTTTCTCGGTTCTTCTGACCAGTGACAAACTTGACCAGAGCAAGAAAAAGCTTATGACTAAGGAACAACTTGCTGTTACACTCTCAAGTCTCGTTACTGTTGAACAAAAGAGGGGCCTGGACTTTGTGATTCTTTCCGCAAGTTCACCTTCTCCATATGAAGCTGCTTTGATAGCCAATACATATTCGTCCGAGTACCGCAATCTAAACCTGATGTTCAACCGTGATCAGCTTGTTGTAATCAAAAATTATCTCGATCAACAGCGGTCTGAAAAGCTTGAGGCATTAAATCAGGCAGAAGATATGTTGAAGACTTTTCAGGAGAGCGGGGGAATTATAGCCCTCGACAATCAGGCTTCCAATCTGATTTCACAGATTTCCACACTCGAAGCTAGCAAAGGGATGTATGAAATTGAGTTGAAATCGACTCAAAATGCAATTGAATCATACAAAGCCAAGCTTGCAAAACTTGATCCTGATGCACTTGATTACCTCGCACAATATGAGGTAAAAGGTTATTTTGATCAGCTCCAAACAGAAATTGCCAAACTTGAGATTCAGAAATTACTCGTTGTCGGAAATGACAAAGACCCTAAAAATGCCAAAGCCTTAAAGGAGATAGATTTTAAAATAAATCTCCTCAAAGACAAATTAAATGAGAAGGTTGAGACTTTTCAGAAAAGTGCAGTTGCGAACACACCTGAAGAATACAAAACAGTCGCTTTAAAGCTGATGGAATTGGATATTCAGGAAAAAGGATTGAATTTTTCGATTGCTCAGGTCACAAGCCAGTTGGCACAGTATGAAGGAAAATTTGGGACTCTTCCAAGAAGTGCCATTGAACTCGCAAAGCTTACAAGAACCCGTGAGGGGCTTGAAAAACTTTATACGCTTATCGAACAGCGCTTCCAGGAAGCCGTAATTAATGAGCAGTCGCAACCCGGTAATGTGGTTGTTATTGAGGTCGCGAGGGTTATGACTTCCCCAGCCAAACCAAACCGTACTCTTATTGTAATTATCGGTATTGTGTTGGGTCTCGTTGTATCAATTTCATATGTATTTGTGAGAGATTACTTCGACAAGACCGTAAAAACTCCTGATCAACTCACTAAACTTGGATTCAATGTCCTTTCATGGATTCCGAGAATTGAGGGTATTGATGCAACGAAGGGAAGTTCGAACGAGTTTATAGTATTCTCAAAGCCTGACTCAATTCCTGCAGAGGCTTTCAGAGCACTCAGGACCCGATTGCAATTCACTACTCCCGATGCTGCCAAGATGAAAGTGATTCTTGTAACATCATCAGCTCCAACTGAAGGTAAAACCATCATTGCAACAAACCTTGCAGGAAGTTTTTCACAGATCAACAAAAAAGTTCTGCTGGTTGACTGCGATTTAAGAAAACCGAGAGTTCATAATGTATTTAATATGAACAGACATCCCGGTCTGGTGGATTACCTCTTCAGCCATAATACGCTGGATGAAATTATTCGTACAACTGATATGCCAAACCTGGACTTCATTCCCTGCGGTACCATTCCTCCAAATCCTGCAGAATTGATGGAATCTGAAGCGATGCTTCACTTCCTGAATGAGTTGAAAGACAGATACGATTTCATAATTCTCGATACACCGCCGGTAATTGCTGTTACTGACTCAGAGATTCTCTCGAGATATGTTGACGGGTCAATTCTGGTTGTTTCAGCGGATACTACCGAGATGGAACTCCTTAGAAGAGCCGGTGAAATTATGAGACAGGGAAAACACCACTTCATCGGAGCTGTACTCAATAATTTTGTCTATAAGAGCTCATATGGTTCATATTACAAATATTACTACTACTACTCACGCTCGACAAAAACCGGAGAAAATTCATAGTCCTGCAATGAGACAGTTGAACAGTATATTCTCTATTATTGGAAAAGGAACGGCAGTAATGCTGTTCCTTTCTCTTTTTTCTACGGTGGTCCGTTCACAGGACATGCCTTCCTATGCCGACAGGGCATTTATCATAACCGATTCCTCAACGCAGAAAAGTGATGACATTGCGGTGGTTGAAGGTGGTGTCGATGAAAATGTCTATTTGGTTGGACCTGGAGATCAGTTCAAGATCAGTCTTGATGATATCGAAACCCTTGTGTTCGATGCTAAAATAAATCCGGACGGTCTTCTTCTGCTTCCTAAAATAGGGATGATTAAAGTGAGCGGATTGACTCTGAAAGATGCAAAAGATCGTATAAAAGCCGAATTTGCCAGAAAATACAAGAGTAAAAATATCTTCGTCACTCTATCAGGTATCAGAAGGATAAAAATTGCGATTTATGGCGAGGTTTTGAAGAAGGGGAGTAAAGTCATTCTCGCGAACTCACGTTTGAACGACATCCTTATGGACGGGGGTTTCACACCCGTTGCCAATATCAGAAATATAAAAATAATTTCAAAGGATGGTGGCACAAAGTTTATTGATCTTTTATCTTTCATCAGACTTGCCGACAGAAACCAGAATCCATTGCTTGAAGAAGGTGATTATATCATGGTTGACAAGCTTGACAAGACTGTCAGTCTCTCAGGTATGGTCAAATACCCCGGGGTTTACGAGTATAAAGAAGGGGAAACCTATGCCGAACTTCTTAAAATAGCAGGTGGCTATCTTGATGCTGCATTTCTTGACACAATAGAGGTGATCAGATTTGCAGATGATAATAAAACCCAGAACAGCATTCGAGAGAGTTCCGGAAACCTGATGTCTAACGGCTTCAAGTTACAAAACAAAGACAGAATAGTTGTTCGCTCCAAACCGCTTTATCTTCAGGAAAACATTGTGACTATCGATGGTTTTGTCAGATATCCGGGACCTTATAAGATTACTGAGGGGGTGACAAAACTCTCCCAGATTATTCCTGAAGCCGGCGGATTTCTTGAGAAGGCATCAATGAAAAACTCTTACATTATCCGGGCTTCCGGTGAATCGTCCTACGATCCAGAATTCGAGAGGATTAAAATAATTCCCCGTAAGGATATGACCGATGACGAGTATGATTATCTAAAATCAAAATCCCGGCAGCGTCGCGGCAGGATAGTAATTGACTTTCAGAAAGTTTTCCGTGATAAAACAGACGACTTGATTTTAAAGAAAAATGATCAGATTTTTGTGGTAGAGAAAAAAGACTATATCACGATAATTGGTCAGGCTGTATTTCCCGGGAATCTGGAATTTCATCCCGATTTTTCAGTCAGAGATTATATCAATATGGCAGGTGGTTTCGCATGGAGAGCTGAAGAAGGAAAAGTCAGGATAATAAAAGGGAGAACAGGTGAATGGATTGAAGAGGATAAGGTTGTTAAACTGGAACCGGGCGATACCATTTGGATTCCGGAACAGCCTCAACCGCCGAAATTCTGGGATGTATTCAAAGATACACTAACCATTCTTGGCCAGTTGGCGACCGTAATAGCCGCAACTGTGGCAGTAATAATCAGTACCAGATAATGAAAACAATTTTTTCAGCTTTCTTTAAGAATTATGTTAAAATACTCGGAATTTCGTTCACGGTACTGGTCGTCTATACAGTAACTCTCTACTTTGTCTATCCATTGACCTTTACCGCCACATCGTCAGTTCTTCCCCCCGAGTCACCCAAGTCACAGGGACTTGCGGGTTTGCTGGGTGGGCAGGACCTTGGGGGTTTGGTGACAGGCGGGGCTTCCGGTAGTTCACAGTTGTATGCCGAAATAGTTAAAAGCCGATCCGCCACTGAGTATGTAATAAAAAAAGTTGACCTGAAAAAATATTACAACACAACAAACCTGACAGAGTTGCATTCCAAAATACTTGGTGACTTGGAAGTTGAGGTGACGAAGGAAGGCATTATCAAGATTGGCTTTTCGATCAAGACCGGATATTTCGGTAGAAATGACACTGACAGAAAAGGTACTGCTGAATTCGCTGCTTTGGTGAGCAACACTTTTGTTGCAGCTTTGGACAGCATAAACAGGAGCAAACTTCACAGCAAAGCAAAATTAACAAGAGAGTTTATCGAAGGCAGACTTGCAACTACTAAAAGTGATTTGGACAGTGCCGAGAATGCAATGGCAAAGTTTCAGAAGGAGAATAAGACCATTGCACTACCCGAACAATTAAAAGCTGCAATAGATGCTGCCGCAAAAGTGAAGAGCGACATTCTGGCAACACAAATTGAACTCGAATTCAGATTAAAGACAATGAGTGAAACCTCTCCTGAGGTTGAGGCAGTAAAAAGTAAACTTGCATCACTTCAAAAAGAATACAACAAGTTTCAGACCAACTCCGATGAATTGTTTGTTGGATTCAAAGAAGCTCCTGCTTTGGGGGTAAAACTTTCAAACTATTACAGGGAAGTCCGGGTCTTAAGCGAAGTATATTCACTTCTTCAACAGCAATATTTCAAAGAGCTGATACAGGAACAGAAAGACATTCCAACCATCGAAGTACTTGATACGGCTGTGCCCCCATTGAGGACATCTTCCCCAAAAATGTTTCAGTCGGTCCTGGCTGCAGCGTTTCTCTTTTTTACTCTTACCTTTTTGTATTACTTCAGAAAAGAAGATGAAGTAAAAAAATATTTAAGCTAACCACTTAAATTGTTAGAAAAAACTCACCTGTTTTGGTAAAAGATAGAATAAAACACATATTTCAAGGAGTTGGCGGAGCTGCACTGATAGTGGTGGTTGCTCAGGTTCTTTCCAAAGGAACCGGTTTCTTCAGAGAAATTTTATTTGCCGGGAAATTCGGAGTCGGGAAGGATTTCGAATATTTCCTTATAGCATACACCATTCCTGCGATGCTGAACAGTATTCTGTTTTATCAGGCTCAAAACTACTTCATTCCCATCTACAATGATCTCAAATCGAAAGACCCCGAAGAAGCAAATTCCTTTTTTGTTTCGACGATGCTTCTTTTCACGGGACTAGTAACCCTGGTGGCAGCGGGTCTTTACTTTGCCTCTGACGGAGTAATATCTCTTTTTCTCGAGACCTCGAGCGGATCCGACCACACCGCAATAAATCAACTTTTTGAAATGGCACTTCTAACCGTGCCTTTGAATGCCATAATCAGTATCTTGTCTGCGTATTTGATAGCAGAGTTCAAATTTAAGGTTACCTATCTTTCTCAGGTGTGGACAAATCTTTCAATAATTTTCACAGTTTTCTTCTTCTCTGCCTGGCTGGGAACCATGGCGATAATAGCCGGTTACATCATGGGCAGCATGATCCAGGTTACACATCTACTTTTTGGCAGTAAGAATATGTTCAGGGGGAAATTCAAATTCTCTCTTGCGATCTCAAAAAATGTTTCCTGGCTTATCTTCCTTAATACACTCTTTGTGGAAGTGGTGGGACAGATTTTCTTTTTCATAGACAGACTGTTTTATACAAACACTGAACCCGGCGGTATTGCCTCACTTAACTACTCGTATATCATATACATGCTTCCCGTTACCATCTTTACAACAGCACTTGGAAGTGCATTGTTACCCGATTTTGCTGCAAATGTTGCTAAAGGTGACTTGAAAGAGGCAAACGCAAAATTTACGAAGGCGATAGAGGTTATTCTTCTTGTGTTTATCCCTGCCTCAATCATTTTTATTTTTGCAGGTGGGGAAATTATTGGGTTACTCTATCAGCGGGGTAAATTTACAGGCGATTCCACTCTCCTGACAGAAGGGACTCTGGTTTACTATGCAATTAGCCTCCCTCTGTACGCAATATTTGCAGTCGGATTGAAATATGCATACAGTCTGAAGGGGAGTACTGCTCTCGTTTTAATTTCGCTCGCGGGTTTAATTCTTAAATACATCCTTTCACTAGTTCTAAGTGAAAATATGCATCAGAACGGACTCGCACTTTCAACTTCGATTACCTATATAGTTCAATCTGTAATGTGTCTCGCCTTCATCTTTAAAAGATCGGGCTTCAGATTAAATCCTGAATTAGTGAAAAACGCATTTTTCTTCCTGCTTTATTCATCGATGATATTGTTAGTTTGCTATTTGCTGGTCAGTCAATTTAATTTGACCACTCTTATTCTTCCTTTATGTTTTATTTTAGCATATCCATTAATTTTACACATCACCCGAAACTCAGTTTATGAGGAAATCGTTTCCAGGTTCCTTAAATCTCGATAACAATAATTTCCTGAAGTCTTTCACAAGATTTTTAGTCTTCATTCTGAAGTTGTTATCCCGCATGTTTTCATCTTCCGGAAAGGATATTCTCATAATTTCTTTTAATAACATAGGTGATACAATCCTTTCACTTCATGCCCTCAAAAGACTCTCAGAAGAGGAAGTGTCGGTTCAGATCACGGTTCTTACTTACAGTAAATTCAGTTTTTTGTTCAACAAGGAATTGCCGGGAATAAAATTTGTATATGTTGACAGCACAGAGTTTCTTCAAGGTGGTAAAATTCCATCAATGACTGTTATTAAAAAAGCCAGAGCAACCAAATGCGGAGTTGTAATTAATTTTTCAGAGAATCCACAGTCAGTATTTACAATGCTGCTTTCAGGTGGCAGGCGGTTCCACGGAATTTCCAGAGAGGCTTACAGCACCGCTTTCGACAGTTTTAAGTCCATGCGGAAAGAGCCCCATCTCATCGATATTTATTTTGATGCTGTTGACAGTTACAAAATAATTAATAGAAAACCCGAATCATGGATTTTTCCTTTGTCGACCGCAAGAGGAAAAGAAATAATCCTGACTCCATTTGCCGGCTGGGATGAAAAAATGTGGGGAATGAAGAAGATGATATCGCTCGCTGTGGAGTTGAGTAGATCGTTTGAGGTCAACTTTGTCGTGGAGAAAGGGAAACTAAGTGAAGATATTAAATCATCACTTGTAGACTCAAGCATAAAGATTACAGAATTGAAGTCAATAGATGAATATGCCCCGATCTTAAAACACGCCGCATTACTCGTTGCAAATGATACCGGTCCGGTTCATGTCGCAGCCTGGTTTGGTGTGCCTACCGTGGCAATTTTCGGACCGACAAATCCAAATTTTTGTAAACAGCCCGGAGATCAACACATCGCAATTAACAGAGAATTGAATTGTTCACCGGTTGAGTTTAATTATTGTGAATATGGAGCGGGAAGAACCTGTCCGGTAAGAGAATGCCTCTCAAGAATAACGGTTGACGAGGTAAAAAATGTTGTAATTTCACATTACAATAAATACTCATAGAAGCAATCAGTGGACATTTAATGAGGTGGCTAAGCCTTTTTCTGATTTTTTTTCTTCTTTGGAGCTTTTCAGGAAATGGTCAATCAGGTTCTTACAAGATCAAGGTGCAGTATTTGCCGGTAAAGGTAAGCAACAAATACGAACTTGAAGCGACCGGAGTAAAACCCGGGAGCGAGATAATCACAATCAGGGATAAAGTGCTGCTTCAGACCGACTACACTATTGACTATCTTACAGGTTTCTTCTCTCTCTCCGAATCACTTTCATATTCAATTTTTGATACACTGAGAATTGAGTATCTGGCTCTTCAATCCTCCCTGTCGAAGATTTATAAAAAACGGGAACTACAGTCTTTTGTGACCCTGGCAGGGGAAGATACGATCAGGGGATTCAAAGGTTTTGACTCATTCCTGTCTCCCGATAACATTTTTGGGCAGAACATTCAAAAGAGCGGAACCCTTGTTAGAGGTTTTACTTTTGGAACGAATAAAGATCTCTCGCTTCAAAGCGGGTTGAAGCTTCAGTTAAGCGGGAAACTGACTGATGATATAGAAATTGTTGCTGCACTTTCTGACGAGAATACTCCAATTCAACCGGAAGGGAACACTGAAAGACTTGACGAAATAGACAAGGTATTTATCCAGATTACACACCCAAATGCGAGAGGCGTTTTTGGCGACTACGATCTTATTTCGACCCGAGGCGAGTTCGGAAGAGTGAGCCGAAAACTTCAGGGTTTATACGGTGAGGTGAAATACGATAAATTCAACGGTTTTTTCGCTTTGGCGAGTTCGAGAGGGAAGTTTAATTCAAATGTGTTTCAGGGACAGGAGGGAGTACAGGGACCATACAGATTATCAGGCAGCAATGGTGAAAGGGACATCATAATAATAGCCGGATCGGAAAAAGTTTTTCTGAACGGAGAAGAAATGCGACGGGGTGACAATAATGACTATACAATTGATTATTCCAGTGGTGAACTGATCTTTACTACAAGAAGAGTAATCACCTCTTCATCCAGAATAAATGTTGATTTTGAGTATTCAGACAGAAAATACGGAAGGAATTTTTTCTCCGCAGGAACTGATGGTGAACTCTTCAGTTCAAAGCTGAAATACAGCCTGCAATTCATTCAGGAGGGTGATGACAAAGATAATCCAATCGATTTTTCCCTTTCCGATCAGGACAAGGAGATTCTCAAAAATGCGGGCGGAGACAGAAACAAAGCCACAAAACCGGGTGAGAGGCTGGCGGATCCTGATTCAACAGGAAGAAGAAACGGGTTTTACGAAAAACGCGATACAGTGACGGGAACCGGTCAAGTCTTGCAATACTATCTGTATAATCCCGGTTCACAGAATGCTGTCTATAATGTCTCTTTTAGTTATACCGGTGCAGGGAATGGTGACTATACCAGAGAATCCATAGGGAAATTCAGGTATGTTGGGAAAGGATTCGGGGTCTATTCACCTGTAATTTTCATTCCTTTGCCTGAAAAACGGCAGGCAGCAAATTTCGTAATGGAGTACCAACCTCTGAAATACCTGCGTTTCAAAGGTGAGATAGCAGGAAGTGTATTGAACAAAAACCAGTTTTCAACTCTTGATGGTACCTCTGCAACCGGTTTTGCCCGCAACTTCGAGGCGACTTTCAATCCGGTAACTTTTTCAGTTTTCAATGTTGACTTCAGTTCACTCACCCTGAAATACAGGGAGAGATTTGTGGCTGCAGATTTCAGTTCTCCCGACAGATTTAATTCAGTGGAGTTCGACAGGGATTACAATACCGGGAATCTCTCGCAAAGGGGGGATGAAATACTTCGTGAAGCAGGATTCTCGTTATACCCGATACCGGGCACCGGAGTGGATGTTTCCTATGGCTACCTCAAAAACGGGAATAATTTCATCTCGGAAAGAATGAATGGTGCGTTCAGATCGTTTGAACAGGGGGAGAGAGACCTTTCCTACAGTGCTGATTTTGTTTCAACAGAAAATGTGTTGCTAAAGAGCGGATGGCTTAAGCAGAAGGCTTCAGGTACCTGGAAAATCGGGTTTATCAATCCGGGTGCGTTTTTTGAAAGTGAGATCAAAAAGGAGAGAATTATCTCTAATGACTCATTGCTATCGGGTAGCTATTACTTTTACGAAGCAGGACCCTTAGTGGAAATTCCTGTTCTTTGGGGGATTAATTTTACCGGGAAGATGATCTTCAGGGAGGATGAGGTTTCCGAGAGAGGGATTTTTATAAAGGAATCGAGGACAACAGGGCAGGAAGCTGGGATCAAATATCAGGGAAACAGGGATTTTAATATCGAAATGTCGGTGTCAGTCAGGGAAAAACGGTACGAACCGTCATTCAAACTTAAGGGATTTTCTGACAATCAAACGGTCCTTTTGAGAATGCGAAGCCGCTTCGCATTGTTTGGAAACGGGGTTAACGGTGATCTTTTTTACGAAGCCTCGACCCGAAGGGCATCTTTACTCGAGAGGGTTTTTGTAAAAGTTGAAAAAGGAACCGGAAACTACATCTATCTTGGTGACCTAAACAAGAACGGCCTGTACGATGAAAATGAATTTCAACCCGCCATTTACGATGCCGATTTTATTGCGATTACAATTCCGAGTGAGACCTTATACCCTGTAATTGACCTTAAAACCGGATTCAGAGTAAAGATTTTATTCAGAGATCTTGCTGAAGAAGGGCTCTCATTTTTGAAACCGCTGGATTTTATCAGCAGTGAAACAACGGTGAGAATCGAGGAAAACAGTAAAGAAAACGACATTGAGAAAATCTACCTTCTTAAACTTTCCTGGTTTTTGAATGATAAAAACACGATCAAGGGTGCACAATCGATTCTTCAGGATATTTTTATTTTTGAAAACAATTCAGACCTGAATTTCAGATTGCGATTTAATGAGAGGAACAGTTTCACAGAGTTCAGTGGAGGTGCTGAAAGAGGTTTGCTGACAGAGCGCAGTCTAAGAACCAGATTACGACTTGTAAGAGAGTTTAGTATTCAGGCAGATGTGATGCTCAATTCCAATAACCTCGCGGCTCCACCTGCTTCGCTTCGTAACCGGAAGATTAATTCTACAGATTTTGTTCTCGATTTTTCTTACAGACCCGAAAATTATATTGAGACGGGATTTATAATTAAGACCGGTGTTACGAAAGACGAGTACCCGGCTACTCCGACGGAATTGAGGACCAACAGTCAGATATTAAGAGTCAATTTTTCATTTGCCGGGACCGGAAGAGTCAGATTTGAAGTTGAACGGGTGGAAATCATTAAAAACGATACTGAAAACTTCCTTCCATTTGAGTTGACCAATGGTAATCTCGTGGGGAAAAATTATTACTGGAGGCTTAATTTTGATTACAGGATATCAACCAACCTTCAAAGTACTTTGGGATATGACGGTCGTTCCCTGGGAGGCGGAAGGGTAATTCATTCAGCAAGGGCAGAGGTCAGAGCATTTTTTTAGGAGACAAAATGAAAATCATTGATGATATAGTAGAAGCCCACATTTTCAGGAGTTCGGGAGAAAAACATGAACTGCTTTTATTGCGAAGGTCACAGACAGAGGAAGTTTATCCCGGTGTGTGGCAGCCTGTGACGGGTAGAATGCATGAAGGTGAAAAAGCCTGGGAGGCGGCACTTCGGGAGATAAAAGAGGAGACCGGGATTACCCCTGATCAGTTTTTCGTTGTGCCAAATGTAAATTCGTTTTACAATCCTGCGAATGATTCCGTAAGTCTTATTCCGGTATTTGCCGGAAAGGTGGATAAAAATGTAGAAGTAGTCCTGTCCGATGAGCATGACGAATATATGTGGTGTTCGCTTGAGGTGGCACTTCCATTGCTAGCCTGGCCCGGCCAACGAAAGTCGGCAGAGCTTATAATGAATAAGGCAAAAGATGAAAAAATCTATTTTGATCCGGTTAAGTTGATTTAGAGCAGAAATTTTGTTTAATTACAAGGTTAAGTTTTTTTATTTTCGCTCGCACACATTTATAATGAGGAGTTAGATTTGAGCCTATTAATAGTCGGTTCCGTCGCCTTTGATTCCGTATCCACCCCTTTCAAGTCTGTTGATAATGCACTTGGAGGTTCTGCCACATATATTTCACTGGCAGCAAGTTATTTTACCGCACCTGCATACATAGTTGGTGTGGTGGGAGATGATTTCCCCAAAAAGTATTTTGATCTGTTGGAATCTCATAATGTCAATTTGACAGGAATGCAGGTGGTTGAAGGGGGAAAAACTTTCAGATGGGCAGGCAAATACCATTATGATCTGAACACACGGGATACACTTCTGACCGAGTTAAATGTGTTTGAATCTTTCAATCCTGTAATCCCCGACAAACTGAGAAAATCCTCATACATTTGTCTTGGGAATATCGATCCTGTTCTTCAGTTAAGAGTGCTTGACCAGCTCGAAAATCCACAGTTTGTGGTCTGTGATACCATGAATTACTGGATTGAAGGAAAGAAAGATGTGCTTGCCGAAGTTCTCAAAAGAAGTGATGTGTTAATCATAAATGATTCGGAAGCAAGGCTTTTAGCGCAGGAACCAAACCTGATTAAAGCTGCCAAGATTATCAGGGAAATGGGTGCAAAAATTCTGATAATCAAAAAAGGCGAACACGGTGCACTGCTTTTCACTGAGGATGTTGTGTTCTCGGCACCTGCATACCCGCTTGAAATGATAAATGATCCAACCGGAGCCGGTGACTCTTTTGCCGGAGGATTTATTGGATATCTGCACAAAACCCAGGATTTAAGTCCTTCGAACATCAAGAGGGCGGTCGTTTACGGCAGTACCATGGCATCATTTTGTGTTGAACAGTTCAGTACAGAGGCTCTTGAAAATCTTTCCTATTTGCGGATTCAGGACAGGTACAGGGAATTTTTGACGATTTCAAGATTTGATGAGATCTGATTCCTGGTTTTCCATAAAATTTCATGATGGCAGGCTTTTGTTTCTCGATCAAACAAAGCTGCCATCTTCTGAAGAATATATCCATACTGACAACCCGGAAAGAGTTGCAGAAGCCATAAAACGGCTTGAGATCCGGGGAGCACCCTTGATTGGAATTGCAGCCGCCTACGCTTTGGCTCTGTCAGTTAAAGGTGGTTTTTCAGAGCAGGTTTTTCATTCCGCTTTTCAATTACTCGCCTCCACAAGACCCACAGCTGTAAATCTTTTCAACTGTCTGCAGAGAATGAAAAAATTTTGTTTCGATCTGCCCGTTCAGGAGAGGAATTTTCATAACCTCCTTTTGGAAGCAGAGCGCATTCATTCCGAGGATGAAATGATGTGTGAGCAAATTGCAAACAACGGTCTCGAAATATTCAAAGGGAGATCGACAGTTCTTACGCATTGCAATACAGGCAGGCTTGCGACAGGTGGAATCGGAACTGCTTTCGGAGTGATACAAAGGGGATTTGAAAGTGAACTCATACAACATGTCTATGCTGATGAAACCAGACCTCTTTTTCAGGGCTTGAGACTCACTTCATACGAACTTTCCAAAAATGGAATTCCTTTCAGCATCATTCCGGATTCAGCCGCGGGAGTCCTGATCAGGGATGGTAAAATCGATCTTGTGATCACTGGAGCCGACCGTATTGCATCCAACGGCGATTCAGCGAATAAACTAGGTACTTTTACCCTGTCAGTGTTGTGCAAGGAATACAAAGTTCCTTTCTACATCGCCGCACCATCGACAACCATTGATCCCGTGGCGTCGGGATTCTCCGATATTCCGGTTGAGGAAAGATCACCAATGGAACTTGTTCAGTATCTTTCATCGGGTTACACTTCTCTCAATTTTAACAGTTTCAATCCATCCTTCGACATCACTCCTTCAGAAAACATTACCGGTATAATCACCGAAAAAGGTATTTTCAAATTTCCTTACAGCTTTAGATAATGGGAAACAGTCTTGTAAAAACCGAGGCTATTGTTCTTTCGAGGTTGAAGTTCAGTGATTCAAGCAACATAATCAGTTTTTACACCAAAACTTCAGGAAAAATCAGCGGATTGGTAAAAGGGGCAAGAAACATCAAATCGAAATCAGGACTTGCCACAGATGTCCTTAATCTTGTTGAGCTTTTCTATTATGACAAAGAGGGAAGAGAACTCTATACAATCAACTCCGCCGAACTGATTTTTCATCCCAAGGAAATAATGACCGATCTTGAGGCAATAAGTTGCGCGACTTCAGTCATCGAACTTTTGAAAGAACTTACTCCACCTCACGAAGAGAACGACAGACTTTTTAGAGGGACGGAAAAAATTATCAGGTTGATGGACTCCAAAAAAGAGCCTTCCCTGATACTGTTGCTCAGATATTTTCTGTTCATCCTCGATGAGTCAGGTGTGGGTATCCATTCGCAGACCTGTTCTTCATGCGGTTGTGAAATTTCAAAAGATACGGGAGTGAGATTTGATTCCGGATTTGGAATTTTATGCGAAAAATGTGCGTTTGAAAAAAGAAGGGGCATACATATTTCCATGGAACTTTATGGTCTCCTTTTCTGTCTAAATAGCGGTAAACCGGTTGACAATTTCGAATCAAAATCAGTCAGGCAGTTGTTAAATTTACTTGAGACTTATACACGAACCCATTTTGAAACTTTTAAAGGCTTAAAAGCATTAAAAATATTAGGAGATTTATAGATAAAAACTTACTTCCTGGTTATCTATTTAACAATTAAACAGTAGGATTAGAAAATGAGAGGAAAGAGCGTTCTTGGGGCAGTTGCCCTTGTAGTACTCGGAATTCTTTTTGGAGCGGTTTTGGTTTCAGGCTTCGGATGGGTGAAACCCGGTCTCGCTGATGTAAAGCTTGGAGCCGACAAGTCGCCGGTAATGCCAAATGCTGAGCTAAACAATTTCAGTCAGGCGTTTATTGAAGTGTCTGAAAAGGTCACTCCTTCGATTGTCCAAATCAATGTAGTTGCTGAAGCAAAGAAAGGACAGGGCTTTGATTTCTTTCCATTCGGTGATATGGATGGTTCTCCGAAAGAATCGGAGGGTTCAGGAAGTGGTATCATCATCAGCAACGACGGTTACATTCTCACCAATAATCATGTGGTGGAGAATGCAAAACGGGTTGAGGTAATTCTCAACGACAGAAGGAAGTTTGAAGCCAAGGTAATCGGTACAGATCCGTTGACAGACCTTGGAGTAATAAAGATTAATGCGACAAATCTTCCTGCCGCCTACCTTGGAAACAGTGACGGTCTCAAAGTTGGTCAGTGGGTAATGGCAATTGGTAATCCGCTTTCACTTTCTTCGACTGTGACAGCCGGAATCATAAGTGCATTGAACAGAGGTTCTCTCCGGTTAATCAACGACAGTTATGGTGTGGAAAATTTCATTCAGACAGATGCGGTTATCAACCCCGGAAACAGCGGTGGAGCCCTTGTCGATTTAAATGGTGCAGTAATTGGAGTTAATACAGCCATTGCCACCAGAACGGGAACATACATAGGATATGGCTTTGCCATACCGATAAACCTGGCTCAGACTGTTGCAAAAGATCTCATTGCAAACGGCAAGGTTAGCAGAGGTTACATTGGAGTACAAATCAGGGAAGTGGATGCGGCACTTGCCAAATCACTTGGATTAAGCAGGCCAACAGGTGTGATTATCGAAAAAGTTGTTGAGGGTGGTTCTGCATCAGATGCCGACATCAAAAAAGGTGATGTGATCCTGAAGATAGACGGTAAGGAAGTTAATGCACCCAATACTTTACAAAGTCATGTTGCGGGTAAGAGTGCGGGTTCAAAAGTTGTTCTTACCATCTGGAGAGACAACAAGGAAATTGAAAGAACCGTCACTCTCAAACCAAGAGGTGATGACAATGTTGCTGTGAAAGACAATTCAGACCGACCTGAAAAGGAAGATAATTCGTCTTCGGAGCAAATTAAACTTGAGAATATTGGATTAACACTCAGGAACTTAAAAGCCGACGAGTTAAAAAAATACAAGCTTGACAACGGAGTATTTATTGCGGATGTGAAACCATACAGCCTTGCTTACGATCAGGGCCTTGGAAGAGGACTCGTAATTACAAGAGCAGACAGAAAAGATGTTTCAACCGTTGCTGATATAGAAAAAATATTCAAGAGCAGCAAAGGCAGGGCAGTACTACTGGAGGTAGCGGATAATCAGGGTAATTCAAGATATGTGGGAATAGAGATTCCTGATTAATCCCTGAAATAAACATTTGCTGAAAAATGCCGGTCTGACCGGCATTTTTTTTATTTTTGGCAACACAATTTCGGAAATTATGTCACATATAAGATATTTAACAGCCGGAGAATCACACGGCAAAACTTTGGCAGTCATCATCGAAGGATTCCCTTCAAATCTTCGTATTGATATTGATAAAATAAATCTGGAACTCTCCCGCAGGCAGGGCGGATACGGCAGGGGCGGCAGAATGAAGATAGAGAAGGATACCGCAGAGATTGTTTCGGGTGTACGGTTTGGTAAGACGACGGGCTCACCAATTTCAGTACTTGTAAGGAATCGCGACTGGGAGAATTGGGGCACAAAAATGTCGGTTGAACCCGTCGATGAAGAAATCGAAAAGATTGTAATCCCCAGACCCGGGCATGCCGATCTTGTCGGGGTAACCAAATATAATCTCGATGATATACGAAACTCAATCGAACGATCCAGTGCAAGAGAAACTGCTGTCAGGGTTGTCGCAGGGGCATTCGCAAAACAATTGTTGTCTCAATATGGAGTTGAGATTTCAAGTTTTGTTGAGAGTATCGGTGGAGTCAACGGATCAGGAGATTTGTATTTCCGGTTATTGAACAACGAGGATGTAATTTTTACTGAGATTCTCAAAATTGCTGAGGAGAGTGAGCTCCGGATACCTGACCCTGAAAAAGAGGAAGAGATTAAAGAGAGAATTCGACTTGCAAAGAAGGAGGGTGATACCCTTGGTGGCGTTTTTGCAGTAGTGGCTCGGGGATTGGTTCCCGGAGTTGGCAGTTTTGTTCATTATGACCGGAAACTGGATGCAGCAATTTCCCACTCAATGATGTCGATTAATGCCGTTAAAGGTGTGGAAATCGGGACTGGCTTTGAAGGTGCGGCAGTACCCGGATCGATGGTGCATGATGAGATAATTTTGAGAGACGGAGTTATTTCAAGAAAAACCAACAGAGCCGGTGGAATTGAAGGCGGTACGACAAATGGTGAGAGTATTTTGGTCAGAGCAGCAATGAAACCAATCGCCACTTTAATGATGCCACTAAGAAGTATTGATCTCTCATCATTTGAAGAAATTGATGCCCGCAGGGAAAGGAGTGATTTTACCGCTGTTCCTGCCTGTGCCGTTATCGGAGAGAGTGTACTTGCCTGGACGCTCGCTGAATTTTACCTCGACAAATTTGGCGGTGACTCGGTTGAAGAGTCAGTCGACAACTTCACTCAATACAAAAACAGGATTTATCAGAGATTAAGAGAAAACTTTGGGAGAGATCATGAAAGTTAAGTCATTTGTCTTCAGTCCTTTTGATGAGAATACTTTTGTGGTCTTCGATGAGGTAACCAAAGAGACTGCAATCATCGATCCGGGATGTTACAACCTCGAGGAGGAGGAGGAGCTTGCAGATTTTATTGAGAAGAACCGGCTTAGAGTTAAATATCTGATTAATACCCACTGCCATCTTGATCATATTTTCGGAAACAATTTCGTTAAACAGCAATACGACCCCGAATACCTTATTCCTGCAAAAGACCTTTTCCTTCTCGAGAATGCCCCAAAAATGGGAAGGGCATTCGGCATCGAAATGGAGGAAGTGAAACTGCCCGATGGATTTTATGATGAAAACTACACTTTTAAAATCGGGAGGTATATCTTAAAACCCGTTTTCACACCGGGACATACTCCCGGAGAGTACTGTCTCTATTGTGCAGAAGAAAATATTTTGATCGCCGGGGATGTACTCTTTGCAGGGAGCATCGGGCGAACTGATCTTTGGGGAGGAGATTATGATATTTTGATCAATTCAATTAAATCAAAATTATTGACCCTGCCCGATGAGACGATTGTTTATCCAGGGCATGGAGAGAGTACAACGATTAGAAAAGAAAAAGCGACAAATACTTTTCTGGTGTGAGGCTCATTTCCGATAAATTTGTATAAATTTCAGAATGGAAATCTGAATTTTGCACAAAATTTTACCGGTATACAAAATGAAAAAGCTTTACAAAATATTATTCCTTTCTCTCATACTCGTTTCCACCTCATTTTCGCAGCTAAACTTCGATACGGTCTCCAATCTCCAGGTTGGAATGGGTATCTTCTACAAAAAATATATAGAATACAGCAAACCGTGGAATATCTATGTTCTGGAAATTGATCTGAATGTCCCCTACAATTCTATTGAAACAATAAAGGCTCAAGACAGACTTGCAGGTTTTGAAAAGACGAGTTCAATGGCAAGGAGGATGTCATACCCGGGACACATAGCTGTGGGAGCCATTAATGGTGATTTTTATGGCGGTACCGGAATCCCGATCAATATCCAGATTCGTGATGGACAATTACTCAGAAGACCAAGTGTCCAATCGACTGTAGGTTTCAGTGACAACAAAAAACCGATGCTTGCAAGAGTGAATTTCTCAGCATCAGTAAAGAAAGGCAACTCTTCGACCGCAATTAACGGTGTGAATGAAAACCGGGGTACGAATCAACTGATACTTTTCAACAAGTTTTATGGTACAAATACCGGTACAAATATTTATGGTACCGAAGTGGCAGTAAAAAGCATTTCACAGTGGTACGCAAACGATACCGTAGTTTGCATAGTAACAAACAAGGTGACAGGTACGGGAGGTATGGCTCTCAATGATTCAACCACGGTGCTTTCAGGTAACGGCACTGCCGCAACCTGGCTGAGTAATCTTGCGGTTGGTGATACGGTCAAGATATTTATGGGATTGTCACCCGGTGTTGCAAAACTGAAAGAGCTGATCGGAGGATTTCCAAAGATCGTTTACAATGGTGCTGATTATGTCGATCAGGGTTATCTTGAAGAGGGGGGACCGTCACATACCTATGAAAGACATCCGCGCACTGCTGTTGGCTTCTCTCAGGATTCAAGCAAAATTTATTTTGTAGCTGTAGATGGAAGGTCTGCACAAAGTGTTGGAATGACACTTCACGAACTTGCTGATTTTATGCAAAGAATTGGTATTTATCAGGGAATTAATTTTGATGGTGGTGGGTCCACTACCGTGTTTGTTCGCGATTCAGTCATGAATGTTACTTCTGATGGTGTCGAGAGATCGGTAGCCAATGCGATGGCTGTATTTACTTCAAGTCCGCAGGGTTCTCTTGACAGAATCCGTATTTCACCAGGGTCATACCGGTTATATCACGGGGAATCGGTGTCGTTTTCAACCTATGGATTTGATCAGTATTTTAATCCTGTTCCACTCACGCAGGGAAATCCGGTTTATTCGGTTACGCCGGGAATTGGTACCCTGACCGGGAACACATTTACGGCAGGAAATAATCCGGATACCGGTTTCGTTTATGTCAACTATCAGGGATTTCGTGATTCTGCACTGATAATTGTGAAGGGTATTACCAGGATACAGTTAAATCCCCGTTATTCTGTTACAGATTCGACCCGGATTTTGGAGATAAAAACTCAGGCATGGGATATGGACGGAACACCCAGGAATCTGGCAGCAAATCTTTACGCATGGTCAGTCTCTGATCCAACCATCGGGACTATAGACTCCACAGGAAAGTTTAAAGGTCGTGACAACGGTTTTGTCACCGTCTATGCAGATCATCGCGGAAACAAAGATTCGGTTCTGGTATCGGTTGAGATTGGTGAGGGAATCCGGCTGGTTGACGGGATGGATGACCTGCAGGCATGGACAGTTGATTATCTTCTGATGGATACATCCGGCACAAATTTGTCGATCGCCATCGATACTTTTACAACAGCTCCCGGTTCATTCAAATTGAATTACAAATTCACTTATGCAACCGGTGTTTTCAATTATATTTACCTGAAGACCGATAAGCAGATTTACGGAGTGCCGGATTCGATTCATGTTGATGTGAAGGCTGATGGACCACAACACCATGTGACATGGCTTGTGACTGATGAAAATGATGAACCATTCAGAATTACAATGGCACAGTATATCACTTCCGTAATTTTCCAGGAGACAAAAACTCCTGTAAGCCGTGCTGTTCCTGCCGGAACAACGGGTACACTTTACTTTCCGTTGAAACTTAAGGAAATCCAAATCAGGATGGGGAGTTCGAGAGTGCCGGGCCAGGTTTATTCCGGTACCATATATCTGGACAATCTTAGGGTCTCTTATCCCACAGAGGCGCCTGTTTCGGTACGGGATATGGAAATGCCGTCAGGTTTTGGTTTATGGGGCAACTTCCCGAATCCTTTCAATCCCGAAACGACAATTTCTTATTCATTGGATAAAGCCGGTAATACTTTGCTTGATATTTACGATATAACCGGAGCAAAAATTGAAAGCCTCGTCAATGCTTTTCAGGCCCCAGGAAAATATCACACGACCTGGAAAGGAAACAAATACACAAGTGGAGTTTACTTTGCCGTTTTAAACCGGGAAGGGGATATAAGAGTTCACAAGATGATACTTCTAAAATGAGAACTTCAGAATCTCAGAACCTCAGAATCATGAGGTTGTGTGAACTGAAGCAGAGAATAATTTATAATTCCGATCAACTTAAAATCTGAAAATATATTGTATATTTACGCGTTAATTGAATTGAAATAACAGGATTTCATTGGAGAATTTTCTCAAGTTCAGGATCGGTAAATACGAATTCTTCATCCCGCTAAAGAATGTAGTGAGGGTATTGCCGGCTGCTGCCCTGAAGGAGTATCCTGTCTCTGAAGGCAGTTTGCTTCTGGGTTACATCATTCTCGAAGGAGAACCTGTAGCGGTGTTCGACATTTATCAGAGGGTTGGTTTAACCTTCCCCGGAATGGATATATCCCACAAGATGATATTGATGAAGAGAAATGGATTCAGGTTCCTTTTGGTGGTCGATGAGGTCGCCGATGTACTCGAACTCGATCCTGCCCAGTTCAATAATTTTGCGATGAACACATACACAAGCGGCAGTGTCCTCATCGATTCCTCCGGAAGATTCATTATAAATGATCTTGGGACTTTTATAAAAGAGGATGTGCTGTTGGACCTCACAACGGGCGAAAAAATTTTAGCAGGTGAAACCCATGAGCAATCTTGACAGTATCAATCTTTACAAAAAATTTACCACCTATCTCGAAAAAAAATACGGATGGTTCATCATTCCGTCGAAAATTGAGAATACAGCTTTTATTCTTGGCAAACTGTTAATCAAATTTGGAGAGACCAAATTGATTGATCTCTTTGAGAGTGATGTTAATTATGATTCCTTTTCTGATGTTGATGAAGAGTTGATTGACCTTTACTCGGTGAATGAGACTTACTTCAACAGGGAACCCGAGACTTTAGCTGTATTACCTGAACTGGCGGGACACGCTTTCCGGCAAAACGGTAAACTAAATCTTTTGTGTGCCGCATCTTCCTCGGGCGAAGAAGTGTACAGCACCGCGATTGCGATGGGTGATCGTTATTTGAACGATGAAATAATGATTTATGGTATCGAGATAAATCAGAAGATGATCAGAATCGCAGGAGATGCCCTTTACAACGACTGGTCGCTCAGGACCTGCGCTTCCGGCTTCAAAGAAGAATATTTTTACGCTGTTGATAAAAGGTATAAATTAAAAGACGAGTATAGAAAGAACATATCCTTCATAAGATATAATTTGCTCTCACCAAATTTTTATTACTTCCTTGCCGATATCAAGTTTGATATTATCCTCTGTCGCAACCTTTATCTCTATCTCAATGCGAGTGCCATAGAAGCAGTAACGGACAATCTTTTACGGGTTCTTAATCCGGGTGGATTTTTGATTACCGGTCTTGCAGAAGGAGCTCTCTCCACGAAATTGAGATCGAGGAATTATAAAGAATACAGAAATATTTTCAGGTTCTGATGGAAGAGGAAATCAGAAGAAAGACCCTTCTCGGAAATGCCGAAAGACTTGCGCAACTGCCAAAATCATCAGAGGCCGGGAAAAACCTTGATGCATTTGTCGCTTTTTTCGTAGCCGGTGAGAAACTCCTCATTTCGGCTGATAATGTGGTGGAGGTAATTAAATACAGGGATGTTACTCTTCTTCCCGGCGTCGACGACAAGCTTGCAGGAATTTATAATTTCAGAGGTTCGGTGATAGGGGTTTTCAACAGCGACAGGATTTTTGGAATCGATTCCGTATCCCGAGCCCTGCACAGGTACCTCCTGATTTGCAGTTGCAGTGATATCTATTTTGCCATTGTGTGCGAAGATGTCGGCGGTATCGAACATCGCGATCCTGAATCCATAATGGGAGGGGAGAGCCACGCACTTTTGCCCGTTATTTTTTCCGGAATTTTTCAAGACTCAGCCAGATGTGTTGATATCGATAAATTGATGGAAAATGACATACTCAGAATTTTATGATCTTAAACAGGCTTAAACATGAACTGGATTAACAGTATTTCGACCCGGTGGAAATTATTTTTCTCTTTCTCGGGACTGATTCTCTTTGCATTTCTTCTTATATACTTCAATCTTGATGCTTATGACAGTATCGGAAAGATAACCGGTGACAAAGTGTCATCGTACATCAAGACTGTTTCGCATTTGAATACGCTTCAGAAATATGCCACTACAATCAACGAGGAGGTTGCTTCGTCACTTCCGGAATTGAGCTATGGCAGGTTGGAGGAATATGAGAAAATTAAAATATCTTATCTGAATCATATTGACTCCTTGAAAATAAGATTCGGCAGTGTGGAAGAAAACAATAATCTTACAGAGATAATCAGATCATCGGAAAATTTTATTTCCGCAACCGATTCGATATTAAAATACTTGTCTAAAAACAGCACAGCCACACCTTCCGACCCTCTGCTGGCAGGAAGACTTTCGAAATCGGAGCATTATTCATTCAGTAATCTGAATCTTGTAATCAATAATCTTATCTCGGCATACCAGTTGAAGTCTGAGCAAAGCTTCAATTCCGTCGACAGTATCCTTTCCAACAAGCGGATGCTTCTTTACATTACAGGAGGCATACTTGTTATCCTTGCAATTGTGCTGATTGCTTTTCTCAACTCGAATCTTGCACTTCCACTCCTTGATTTAAGCAAAAGCGCACAACTCGTGGCAACGGGCGACCTCACGGTAAAAGTAAACCATACAGCAAGGAAAGATGAAATTGGAGTACTTGCGAAGTCCTTTTCCGAGATGATCACTTCTTTGAAGAGTATTACAACAGAACTCGATGAAGCTGTAAATATCCTTAATACATTTACGAACAAGATATTCAGCAATACTGCGGAACTTGCAAGCAGTTCAACGGAAACGGTGGCAGCCATCACCGAAACAACAGCAACAGTTGAAGAGGTGAGGCAGACATCGTACCTCTCGAATAAAAAGGCAAAGGAGGTTGCCGAGAGAGCCCAGGAATCTTTCGACATCTCCGCATCTGGTCAGGAATCGACCAGATCAACTATTGACGGGATTCAGAGATTTGGTACTCACATGAACTCCATCACGGAAAACATCCTGAAGTTAAATGAGCGGAGCCGGCTGATAGGCGAAATAATCGCTGCAGTCAACGACATCGCCGAACAATCCAATCTTTTGGCAGTGAATGCCTCAATCGAAGCAGCAAGAGCAGGGGAGCAAGGAAAGGGTTTCGCTGTTGTGGCACAGGAAATCAGAAATCTCGCAGAGCAGTCGAAACAATCAACTTCACAGGTCAGACTGATTCTTCAGGACATACAAAATTTTGTTAATTCTGCAGTCTTGTCGACCGAACAGGCTTCAAAAGCTCTTGAGGACGGGATAAAAACATCCAATCAAACGGGGATTGTAATTTCTGAACTGGTAAAGAGCATCGAACTCTCGTATGATGCGTCACTTCAGATTACCTCTTCAAATCAGCAGCAACAGATCGGGATGGACCAGATTGCCACTGCCATGGAAAACATAAGAACTGCCAGTGCACATAATGCCAATTCAACAAGGGAAGTAGAGTCATATACAAATCAGTTGTTGAATCTTGGGAGTAACATCGCGAACCAGATAAAGAAGTTCAAATTCGTGAAGAATGATGGATGACACTTTCTTCAACAGGCTTTTCAAGACATTTTCCGTTGAAGCCGAAGAGCACCTTTCACTTATGTCATCAGGTTTTCTAAAACTTGAAAAGATCGCATCTCCTGCAATAAACGCACCTGAACTGCTGGAAGAAGTGTATCGTGAGGCACACAGTTTGAAAGGTGCATCAAGAGCTGTTGGTCTTGAAGCTGTCGAGTACCTCCTGCAAAATATTGAATCATATTTTTCTTTGATAAAAAAAGAAGAAATAGAACCATCCCCCGGGGATTATGACATCCTCTTCAGGGCTATCGATCTTACAAGGGAATCAATAGAGCTAAAAAAAAATGGTGCTGACGATCTAGAGAATCAGGAAGCAATGCGACTTTTGACTGAAGAGGTCAAGGGTATGTCAATCGGTTCAATATTGAAATCAAAACCTAAAGAAAATCAGGAAGAAGTCTCTGCCCCGGCATCTAAAAATGATGCAACTGAGGGATTCTCCACATATAATTTTAATCTGAACCAGCTCCGAAAAAAGATTCAAGAGAAACAAAAAACAGAAGATTCCTCCTCATCCGTTAAAATAGAGCCCCTGGCTCATGAAGAAAAGCCTTCCGAAAAAACCATTGAAAAAGTAATTGTCAAATCCAGACAGCCCGACACTTCCGCATCAAGAGTGATACCCGAAACCATTCGAGTTAACACTGCAAAAATAGATGACCTCCGTACCAGAACAGAAGAGCTGTTGAACATAAAACTTAATTACGATCAGCTCCTAAATGAGATAAAGGAGATGAACTCGATTGTTTCGGGCGGACAACAGACGGTAGAGCAACTTACTGAAAAGTTTAACAGACTGCTCGCATCTGTGGATTCATTTCCCCCCAATCTTAAATCGCAGTTTATCGAACTCGCAGAAAACTTTAAATCCCTGTCACAAAATTCTTTTTCAAGCAGACGGAGGGTTGCTGAACTGACATCTGCCGTAAAAAAATATAAAACAGCCTCCCGAAGAATAATTGATGATGTGAATGATTTTACCCAGACACTCTTTATGCTGCCGTTCAGCTATGTGCTCGATTTCCTTCCCAAAGCTGTTCGTGATTTGTCAAAAACCTTGAACAAGGAGGTGGAACTTACTATTACCGGAGCTGACATTGAGGTGGACAGGCGAATCCTTGAAGAAATCAAAGACCCTCTTTTGCATATTATCAGGAATAGTATCGATCACGGAATAGAGAGTCCAGCTCACAGGCTCAACATCGGGAAACCCCGGTCGGGGAGTATCAAAATTGAGATATCGGGTCCTGCTGAAGGAAATATTATCCTGAGCATCACCGATGACGGTAAAGGGCTCGATGTCGATACACTTAAGTCGAAAGCGGCTGAAAGAGGTTTGTTGAAAGGGGATGAGCCGGAACCGATGATCGAATCAAGAGTTTCGGAAGTGATTTTCTACTCCGGAGTGTCAACTACCGGAGTGGTAACCGACATCTCCGGCAGGGGGCTCGGAATGAGCATAGTGAAAGAAAAAGTGGAAAAATTGAAAGGGACCATATCAGTTAACTCTGTGAGAGGGAAACTCTTCAGAGTGACAATGAGGCTTCCTGTCACCATTTCTTCCACAAGGGGAGTGATGGTGAGAGCCGGTGCTCTCAGATTTATAGTTGAGTCTCAATACATTTCAAAAATTACCAGACTGAACAGAGACTCGATAAAATTTTTCGGCAAGGGTTATGGCATCCAAAGTGAAGAGATGGTAATACCCGTAAAAATAATGAAAAGTGAACTGGGTATCGACAATTCTCCGCTGACAGATTCTGTTATCCCGGCGTTGTTTCTCAAAGCAAAAGGGCGCTCTTTGGCACTTCTGGTTGACGAAATAAATGATGAACTTGAAATTATAATTAAATCGTTTCAACCACCCATTGACGGTATCAAACTTTACACAGGGGCGACAATACTCGGAGACGGGAAACTCTATCCGGTGCTCAGCTCCACATGGCTGATGGGTCTCGAAGAAACATCGACGGGTGATCTAAGACTTCTTGCAGACAGAAAATCTGTAAAAGTGCTGGTTGTGGATGATTCGAAAACATCAAGAACACTGTTACAGGAGATTCTTGACTTCGCAGGCTTTAAAGTCGATATTGCGGAAGACGGAGTGGAGGCATTTGATCTGCTGGTTTCCGGAAAATACGATGTACTGGTTTCAGATATCGAAATGCCTAAAATGAACGGACTCGAACTGACCGTGAAGGTAAGACAGACTCCCGAACTTTCGAAACTTCCGGTTATACTTGTTACCGGACTTGCGAGGGAGGAAGATAAAGCCAGAGGCGTAAAAGCGGGTGCCAACGCGTACATTTTGAAAAAGAGTTTTGATCAATCAGTATTGATAGACACTATCAATTTTTTTGTCAATAATAAAGATATTTAACTGTTTTATTAGTAATTATTTAATCTCTTTCATAAATTAACAGACGGGAATTTTACAATTCTCTTTTTTAATTTCGAAGAACGATTTGGAGATTCGAGGAAGCAATGCAAAATCATATCCTGGTGGTGGAAGACAGTCCGACTCAACTTGAGCAACTTGCCTATATTCTTGAAAGTGAAGGTTATTCGGTTAAAACCGCAGCCAACGGATCAATTGCAGTCCGACTGATTGAGGAAGAAAAACCGGCTCTTGTTATTACTGATATCCTGATGCCTGAGATGGATGGTTATGACCTTTGCAAGCATGTAAAGTCAAACAATTCTACAAAAGACATTCCCGTAATGCTCCTCACCAATCTTTCAGATCCACACGATGTTATTAAAGGTCTCCAGTCTGGAGCCGACAACTTCCTCACCAAACCATATAACAAAGATTTCCTCCTGTCGCGTGTAAAATACATACTTGTTAATCAGGAGATCAGGCTTTCTTCGCCTGTATCGAATATGGGAATGGAAATAGTCTTCGGCGGTAAAAAATATTTTATTAACTCCGACAGAATTCAGATCGTGGATCTTCTCCTCTCCACCTATGAAAATGCAATTCAGAAAAACGGGGAACTCGCTGAAGCCAATCAACAGCTTTTAAGGATGCATCGAGAGCTTGCAAAGAAAAACCATGAACTTGAGAAACTGAACAAGGATAAGAACAAATTCCTTTCGATGGCGGCGCACGATTTGCGTAATCCGGTCGGTGCAATTCTTTCTTTTGGCTTGATTCTGCAGGACGATCTAAAGAAAAAATTCACCGAAGATGAGCTTGAATTTGTAAAGATTATTGTGAAATCGAGTGATTTTGTTCTTCAGCTCCTGAATGAACTTCTCGATATCTCTGTAATTGAATCGGGTGAACTTAATCTTAAAACAATGGATGTCGAATTCACCAATCTTGTTCAAAACAATATCGCGTTAAATAAAGTGCTTGCCGACAAGAAGAACATCGAATTGAAATATGAATCGAATGTTGAGGAGATTGAAATTAATGTCGATCCGGTAAAAATCGAACAGGTGCTGAACAATCTGACATCGAACGCAATAAAATTTTCATTTCCTGGAAATGCAGTCACATTGTTTATAAAGAAGATGGCGAATGAACTTGTATTTGGAGTGAGGGACAATGGTCAGGGGATACCGGCAACTGAAATCAACAAATTGTTTATTCCATTTGAAAAGTTGAGCGTTCGTTCAACTGCGGGTGAAAAAAGCACCGGACTCGGTCTTGTGATCGTGAAAAAGATTATGGAAGCTCACAAAGGAAGAGTTGAGGTAACGAGCAAGCAGGGCGAAGGTTCCGTCTTTTCCTGCACATTACCTCTGTAATCTATTTTCGTTCCATTTCAGAGAGATCCGGAATAATCTTCATCTCTTTTGGTGAGATATAACTGTACATGGCAGGGATGATAAACAGTGTAAGAATTGTTGAAAAAATCAACCCGCCAATAATTGCAATACCCATTGAAACTCTGCTTTCCGAGCCTGCACCCAAAGCCAAAGCGATAGGCAGTGTACCGAGGATAGTGGAAAGACTTGTCATCAAAATAGGTCTCAATCTCAGTTCAGCAGCTTCTTTTACTGCTTTTAATCTGTCTGAACCGGCTTCTCTCCTCTGATTTGCGAACTCCACTATAAGAATTCCATTTTTCGTAACCAGTCCGATCAGCATAATCTGACCTATCTGACTGAAAATATTCAAAGTCTGTCCGAAATATGCGAGTGAAATCACCGCACCTGCTATAGCCAGGGGTACTGTGAGCATAATAATAAAAGGATCTCTGAAACTCTCAAACTGTGCCGCAAGAACCAGATAAATCAGAGCCAGTGCGAGCAGGAAGGTAAAGATGAGTGACGAAGAACTTTCGGCGAAATCTTTGGAAGCTCCATCAAGGGCTGTTGTAAACTTATCACCGAGAACTTTTTCAGAAATCCTGTCCATCTCTGTGATTCCGTCACCAATTGTCTTTCCTTCTGAAAGACCGGCAGAGACGGTGGCAGATGCGTAACGGTTATAACGGTAAAGCTGCGGGGGTGAACTTCTTTCAGTCAAAGTGACAATGTTATCAAGCTGAATCATGTCACCCCTCTTGTTCTTCACAAACATCGAGCGAAGATCGAGAGGCTCATTTCTGTTTTCCCTTTTCAATTGACCGATTACCTGGTACTGTTTTCCATTTCTGATAAAATAGCCGAATCTTTGTCCGCTTAAAGAAAACTGAAGAGTTGTTGCAACATCTGAAACAGAGACACCAAGGTCTCTGGCTTTTGATCTGTCAATTTCTACAACAACTTCCGGTTTATTGAATTTGAGATTCACATCGGTTACTGCAAAAACGGGGCTTTGTCTTACTTCACCGAGGAATTTTGGCAATACCTCCCTTAGATCCTCGAAATTGTTCGCCTGAATTACATATTGTACCGGCAGTCCGCCTCTTGAACCTCCACCAATCGACTGTTCCTGAATTACAATGGTTCTGGCGTCATTCAACTTTCGCACAGCAACAGTCAATTCCTGAGCTATTTCCTGCTGCGTTCTGCTCCTGTCCTTTGGGTCTTTTAACATAAGACGGATGAAGCCGGAGTTTGTGGAACTGCCACCGAAACCCGGAGCTGTCACAGAAACGAGCGCTGCCTCCTCATTTTGAACGAGACCATGCACCTGCTCCACGAGTTTTTGAATGTACCTGTCCATGTAGTCATAAGATGTTCCTTCGGGAGCGGTTGATTGAATCCTGAGAGCACTTCTGTCTTCCTGAGGTGCCAGCTCGGACTGGAGCCCGCCACCAAAAAAATAGATGGCACCCAAAGCAAGAATGATGAGAGGAAATGAAATCCAGCGGACTCTCATAAATGCTTCCAGAGCCGAGTGGTACGCTTTTGTCATCCACTCAAAAAACGGTTCGGTAAGATTGTAGAATTTCGAATGTGACTCGGAGGACTTCAACATTTTCGAGCTGAGCATCGGAGTGAGAGTAAGAGCCACAAATGCCGAGATGATTACTGATCCGGCGATTACAAAACCAAATTCCTTGAACAGTTTTCCGGTTAAACCCTGCAGGAAGACTATTGGCAGAAAGACAGAAGCAAGTGAAACGGTTGTGGAGATAATTGCAAAAAATATCTCCGATGAACCCTTTGCTGCAGCCTCGACCGGCGTTAAGCCATCCTCAATTTTTTTATAGATATTCTCAAGTACCACAATGGCATCATCCACCACAATACCGATCGCAAGTACAATACCGAGTAGTGTCAGTACATTGATGGAGAAACCGGCAAGGTACATTATAAAAAAAGCACCGATTAATGAAATGGGAATAGCCAGAATCGGGATAAGTGTCGTGCGCCAGTTCCGGAGGAAGAGGAAAATTATCAGAATCACAAGTCCGAAAGCAATAAAAATTGTTTCCATCACTTCCGAGATTGACTGTCTTATGAAGGTGGTCGCATCAAAACCGAGCTGTATATTCATATCGGCAGGGAGATCTTTTTTGATTTCTTCAATTCTTTTGTGGAATTCGTCTGCAATCTCGATATGATTACTGCCGGGGAGAGGAACGGCGACGAGACCAGTCATGGGCACACCGTCACGCCTTAGAATGGTTCTCTCATTTTCCGGATAATATTCAGCGTAACCGATGTCCGAAAATCTGACCGTGTTTCCTTGTTCTTCTCTTATTATAAGATTGTTGAAATCTTCAGGTGTCTGAAGAAGTCCGAGAGTCCTGACAGTAAGTTCTGTATTGTCTCCTTCAAGCCGTCCCGACGGGAGTTCAACATTTTCAAGTCTCAGGACATTTCTAACCTCGACCGGTGTAACCTTAAATGCATTCATCTTTGCCGGATCGAGCCATAACCTCATTGAATATCTTTTTTCACCCCAAATCTGAATCTGACTTATACCGGGGATAGTCTGAAGTTTTTCCTTCAGTACATTTCTCGAATAATCAGACAGATCGAGAATGCTTTTTTCCTTTCCGTTTACATTCACCATCACAATTGGAATGGCATCTGCATCAGCTTTTGTTACAACGGGCGGGTCAACATCGGGAGGTAATAGATTTATTGCCCGGGAAACCCTGTCTCTTACATCATTGGCTGCGGCTTCAAGGTCGACATCGATATCAAACTCGACCGTAATAAGGCTTCTGCCGTCTCTGGATGAAGAAGTCATGCTTCTAATACCGGCAATTCCATTGATCGATTCTTCGAGCGGTTCTGTAATCTGGGCTTCGATAACCGTGGCATTAGCACCGGTGTAATTGGTTTGGACTGTTATAATCGGTGGGTCAATACTGGGATATTCTCTCACCCCGAGCGAGGTATAACCGATTACACCAAATAGAACAATAACCACCGACATAACGATGGCGAGAACCGGTCTCCGTATGCTTATTGAAGATAGACTCATTCCGTTTTTCCCTGCGTTTCAACTCCTGAAAGCTTAACCGGACCACCATTTTTCAATTGAATAAGTCCCGAAACAATGAGAGTATCACCTTCACTTATTCCGGAGATAATCTGCACAATTTTTTCCGTTCTGTCACCAATCTCAACAGGGAAGGAGACTGATTTTCCATTTTTAAAGAGGTACACCGACTGACCTGATATTTCAGGCACGAGGGTTTCGGTCGGAATAAGTATTGTTTTTACTGGAGCAGTAAGTTTAACTTTGACTTCGACTACCTTACCGGGAATCAAACCCTTTCCACTCCCTGTTACATAAGCTCTTGCCTTGAGAGTGGCTGTCGTCTGATCAACTCCCGGCTCGAGGGCATAGATGTTTGCACTCAGCTCCTCAGCACCGTTACCGGTACTAAAACTTATGTTTTTTCCGGTGTTTAAATAAATGGAATAATTCTGTGGTATGGTGAAGTCGATTTTTAGTTTTGATCTGCTTTGAAGTGTTGCGATTTTAGTTCCCGGTGCCACGAAGGCGCCTTCAGAGAGGTATCTCAAGCCTATTTGTCCTGCAAAAGGAGCCCTGATTTCAGTTTTTAATATTTGAGCCTCGATCAGGTCAATGTCAGCGGAGATCGATTCAAATTCGAATCTGGCATTGTCAAATTCTTCCTTGGTGGTCCCGTTAACTTCGAGAAGTTTTTTCTGTCTGTCGAGTTTTTGAGCGGAGAGTTCGAGTCTTATTCTGTTCTTTTTTAGTTGTGCCTGAAGGTCATTGTCATTTATTTTTACAAGGAGTTGTCCTTTGGTAACATTTCCCCCCTCCTTGAAATTTATTTTTACAATTTTACCTGAAACCTCGGGTGACAGATCCACCCATTCGTCCGCGATTACCTTCCCCATCACTTTAATTTCGGAGGAGAATGAATCATATTTCAACACCTTCCCTTTAACTAAAGCCGGACCTTGCTGCTGTTTGCTCGATGATTTGCCTTTTCCGGCGTCATCTTTCCCGTCACCTTTGATCAATGGATAAATCACCAGACCGCCTGCAACAAGTACGATCAGCGCATAAATAAATATTTTGGTCCACTTTGACATATTTTAACCATTACTTAATGAAAAACCGGGAAGATATACTCTTCAATCTAAACTAAAATTTCAGCAACAAATATAATCAGTCCTGCCAATATCATCAACCCATAAAAAAGAGATATGATTCAATATTCCAACTTTATCAACCAAAAATTATTATATTTAATAACCAAAATTTTGAGAAAATAATGAAACCAGCTCCGGCTAAAAAGCATCCCGAACTTAAACCCTCTGCTTACAGGTGGAAGTGTAACCTTTCGACATTTAACTTTGAATCCACAGAAGAGATAGAACCAATAGAAGGAATTATTGGTCAGGACAGAGCAATAAAAGCACTTCGACTGGGCGTGGGACTGAAAGCTTCAGGATACAACATCTATATTGCCGGGCTTTCGGGTACAGGCAAAGCCTCGACGGTTAAAAAAATGTTGGAGATTCTGGCGGACAACAACCCGGCGCTGTTTGACTACTGCTATGTGAACAACTTTAAAAATCCGGATCAGCCTGTACTTCTTACCTTCCCCGCAGGTATGTCACTTAAATTTAAATATGATGTAAACTCCTTGATTTCACTCCTGAGGGAGAGGATTCCCCAGGTACTGGAATCGGAGAGTCTTAACGCAAAGAAAAATGCCATAATCGAGAAGTTCTCGAAACAGGAGCAATCGCTGATTACGGGCTTTGAGGAAATGATAAACAAAGACGGGCTGACGCTCGGGCAGGTTCAGGTTGAAGATGGGGTGCGTCCTGAGATAATGCCGGTAATTAACAAAAAACCGGTTCTTATAACAACAATTGAGGAACTCGTTTCCAAAGGTGAACTGACAAAGAAAAAGGCTCAGCAAATTTATGATGCCTATTCTGCCCGGCAGCAGGATTTGATGATTCTCGTCAAAAAACATGTGAAACTTTCGCAGGATTTGCAGACCGAGATCCGCAACATTGAGAAGAGTGAAGCTGAAGCTCTAATTAAAGGTGCAATTATCTACCTGAATGAAAATTACAAGGATGGAAAAACTGCGGACTGGATTGCGACCCTCGAGAAGGACATACTTGAGAATATTCAGTTGTTTAAGCTTGCGATGTCGAATCCCGAGGCAATTGCAGAATCCTTTCCACTCGATCCGTTCCGCGCTTATGATGTAAATATTCTTTTGGATAATGCGGGGATTAAAGACAGCCCTGTAATAATCGAAACCGCACCTTCAATGAACACTCTTTTTGGGAATATTGAGAGAGTATCAGACAGGAAAGGGAATTTCTATGCAGACTTTTTGAATATTAAAGCAGGATCGATGCTTCGGGCAAACGGAGGTTTTCTGGTTTTGAGAGTCAGTCACCTTTTTGAGGCTCCGGGTGTCTGGAAAACACTTAAACGAATCCTTACCTATATGATGCTGGACATTCAGGATAACCACATCTACTATCAGATGGCACCTTCCTCTTTGAAACCGGAATCGATACCCATTGATTTAAAAGTAATCCTTATCGGGAACTCGTATATATATTCACTTCTCGCTGAACGGGAGGATGATTTCAAGAAAATTTTCAAAGTAAAAGCTGAGTTCGACTACGAAATAACCCGTTCGAAAGAGATTCTCGTACAGTATGCACACATTATAAAAAAGATAATCTCCGATGAAAATTTGAAGGAATTTCATAAGTCTGCCATAGCTTCCGTGATGGAGATTGCAGCAAGGTATGCCGGATCGAAAGATAAACTCACTTCACGCTTTTCTATGCTTGCGGATGTGGTGCGAGAGGCTTCTTTCTGGGCTCAAGAGGATAATTCATCAAAGGTCAGGTCTGAGCATGTCCGTCAGGCGTTCGCCAATGCACGGGAAAGACACGACCTGTGGGATGAAAAATATACAGAAATGATAGCCACAGACAGAATTCTGATAGATGTGGCAGGGAAGAAGGTCGGTCAGGTAAACGGACTTGCGGTTTATGGCAGCGATATTATTGCGTTTGGTAAACCTGCCCGCATCACTTCCGCTGTTGCTCCCGGAAACGGTGTAATCATCAATGTTGAAAAAGAATCAGGGCTGTCAGGGAAAACCCATGACAAAGCGATACTGATTATCGCAGGATTTTTAAGGGAGACCTTCTCTCATATAGTCCCGCTTGCAGTCTCTGCCACGGTGGTCTTTGAACAGTCATACGGAAACATAGATGGTGATTCAGCATCGATTGCTGAAATGGCTGTGATACTTTCAGCGATTTCAAAATTGCCGGTTAATCAGGCGATTGCCGTAACCGGATCAGTTAATCAGAAAGGGGAAGTGCAGCCGATAGGCGGGGTCAATGAGAAAATCGAGGGTTTTTATAAAGTCTGTAAAGAGAAAGGTTTCACCAAGTATCAGGGTGTGATTATCCCTGTTTCAAATATCGACGATTTGATGCTCGATGAGGAAATTCAGGCTGCCGCCAAGTCAGGCCTGTTCCATATATGGCCCGTTTCGCATATTTCTGAAGCATTGGAGATACTTCTCGGTGTCAGGGCGGGGGAGAAAAACGAGGAAGGTCATTTTCCCAGAAATACTATCTATGGTATTACTGCTGAGAATCTCAAAAAGATGTATATGTTTGCGAAGGATCCCTTCAAACTAAATAAACATCCAAGATCAACGCAACCTGAAACAGTGGCGGGGGAACAAAATCTTAAAACTGCCGAGTAAATTTTTGACTGTTTACTGATTAATTTTGCAGTTAATAATTTTAATAAACTAAATGGCTGACCATTTAGATTCACCATAAAGAAGAGAATAACCATGCTTCAAGGATCTAACTTTCTTTTTGCCTGTACAAAAATACTTTGTACATTGGGACCAGCAACCTCGGACAAAAGCATAATTGCCCAAATGATCCGTGCCGGGATGGATGGTGTCAGGCTGAATTTTTCCCATGGCTCGCACGAATTTTTTGACAATCTCTTTTTTAACATTCACGAAGCCTGCGTGAATGAGTCCACTTCGCTGGCAGTTCTGGCTGATCTGCAGGGTCCTAAAATTCGAATCGGTAACCTGAGCGTTCCGGAGATTGATATTAAGACGGGCGATACAATTCGAATCACCATCGAGGATTTGGATGGAACCGATAAAATTCTTTCAACATCATACAAATTGCTCGTAAATGATGCCAAGATTGGTGATTTAATACTGATTGACGACGGATTGATCAGACTGAGAGTGACAGAAAAGGAGTCAACTGCAGTTGTTTGTGAGATATTGAATGGCGGGACGGTGAAACCTAAAAAGGGGATGAATCTTCCCGGAATGAAACTTTCCACCCCATCTGTGACAGAGACCGACCTAAAAAATCTCGAATATATTTTCATTAAACACCGTGTCGACTTTGTAGCCCTCTCATTTGTAAGAAGTGCGGATGATATAACAAACTTAAGAAAATGGATGAAGGGGAAAGGCTTCTCAGCACCAATAATCTCTAAAATTGAGATGAAAGAGGCTGTATCAAATTTTGAGGCAATACTTAAAGTCTCCGATGGCATTATGGTGGCGAGAGGCGACTTGGGAGTGGAACTGGAGCCTCAGGAGGTTCCTCTGATTCAAAAGAATATAATAAAGCGGTGCAACGCCACCGGTAAACTTGTGATTACAGCCACTCAGATGCTCGAATCCATGGTTCACAATCCCATACCGACGAGAGCAGAAGCATCTGATGTCGCGAACGCAGTTTGGGATGGTACTGATGTCGTCATGCTTTCTGCAGAGACTTCAGTCGGTAAATTTCCTGTGAAAACTGTGGAGACGATGAATCAGATTGTAAGAAGCGCCGGTGCCCACGCCTATTGGACCCGTCATATCGACTTTGACATGACGAAAAATTTTGAAGACAAACTCTTCGATTCGGTTAATAAAGGAATTGTTCAAATGAGCAAGGAAGTGGACGCCACAGCTATTGTGGTTTTTACTGAAAATGGAAGGACAGCACGAAAACTTTCAAAATACCGCCCTAATGCAAGAATAATTGCAATCTCGGACAAGTTTGACACGATGAACAATCTGTGCCTCTACTGGGGTGTGTCTTCGATGTTCATGCCGGATCTCGACCGGGATTCTGAAGAACTGATTTCTGAGGCAACCGATATAATACTTAAGATCGGTCATGTAAAAAAAGGTGATGTGGTAATTTACACATCAGGTGCACCAATTTCCGAAAAAGGAAGAACAAACAAATTGAAGATATTCGTAATCTGATATGTCAGTAATGACTCATTTTCACCCGGCAAAATGGTGGGAAGTTTCATCCACCGGGAAAATCAAGTGTACCCTTTGTCCAAGATTTTGCGAAATGGGACTTGACCAGCACGGTTTTTGCTATATTCGGCAGAATATAGATAACCGGCTTGTCTCTATCGGATATGGCAGACCGACCGGTTTCGCTATCGATCCGATAGAGAAGAAACCATTGAGCCACTTTCTGCCAGGTTCCACCATTTTGTCGTTTGGAACGGCGGGTTGTAACCTTGGTTGTAAATTCTGTCAAAACTGGTCGATTTCGAAAGCGAAACTTGATGATTCCAACTCCATTGTGGCTCTGCCAACTGATGTCGTTTCCCTTGCAAAAAAGTACTCCACCCCCTCAATAGCTTTTACCTACAACGATCCTGTAATTTTTGCCGAGTATGCGATTGACATCTCGAAGATTGCCCAGGAAGAAAACATTCATTCGGTTTTTGTTACTGCCGGATATGTAACTCCACAAGCCCGGGGTGAACTCTTCGAGTATGCCTCTGCCACAAACATTGACTTGAAGGCATTCACTGAGAGCTTCTACAAAAACCTGGCGTGGGCATCGCTAAAAGAGGTTCTCGACACCATAGTCTGGATAAAAGAAAAGACAAATGTTTGGATGGAATTGACAACACTTCTGATTCCGGGGGAAAACGACTCCGAACGAGAGATTACAGACATGACGAGATGGATACACAGAAACATCGGTGACAGGGTTCCCATTCACTTCACAGCTTTTCATCCCGACTTCAAACTCAGGAATAAAGAAAGAACCCCTTTCAATACTCTGACAATAGCTCGGGAAATCGCCCTGGCAGAAGGTTTGAAATATATTTATACAGGCAATGTTCACGACAGCAAAGGTCAGACCACTTTCTGTCCCCAATGCAATAGGAAAGTAATTGAGAGGGACTGGCATACCGTGACAGCAAACCGGCTTGTCAGCGGGAGATGTCCGGATTGCAATTCCCCGGTTGATGGGATTTTTACATGATTAAACTCTCATCCATTGTTCTCGCAAAAAATGAGGAAGCAAATATCGGGAGGTGTATAACCTCACAATTGGGGATAATTGATGAAATTAATGTTCTGATTGATGATTCCACAACTGACAGAACTGAAGAGATCGTTAGACAGTTTCCGGGAGTTAAATCCTATCCGATAAAGTGGGAAGGATATGCTCTTACGAAACAGAACGGAATTGATAAAACATCAAATGACTGGATCTTCTGGATAGATGCAGACGAAGCAATCACGCCCGAACTTGGAGCAGAGCTCACCGCGTGGAAATCTGGAAATCCGCATCACGATATTTTCAGCGTTCCCCGGAAGGCATGGTTTCTGGGAAGGTGGATCCGGCACTGCGGGTGGTATCCGGGGAGGGTACCAAGACTGTTTAACAAACAAAAGGTTAAATTCAACAACAATCTTGTTCATGAAGGGCTTGAGTTTACGGGTGAGCCGGGAGAATTGAAATATCCGCTTGATCACTTTACCGATCCCTCTTCCGAGCACTATTACAACAAGTTTAACCACTACACTTCGCTTGCAGCAAATCAGCTTTATGACGAAAACAAAAAATCAGGGATTTTTGAGGCATACATAAGGGCGCTGTCGGTGTTTTTAAAAATGTATTTCCTGAAATCAGGTTTCCTTGACGGGGCACAGGGTTTTATTCTCTCATTCTATTCAATGAACTATGTTTTTACCAAATATGTAAAACTGTGGGAAAGAAATGAAAGCAGGCATAATAGCCAACACAAGTAAAGAAAATATTGCCTCTGCCGTCACAACAGTAGTTGACGCTCTCGTCTCCGAAGGATTCTCATGTCTGATCAGTGATTCGATATTTAAACTCTCCACAGAGACGATGAAAACAGACTATAAATTTCTTCCTGATACCGAACTAATTGATGCTTCTGATATAATAATTTCCCTTGGTGGTGACGGCACCCTTCTGAACACAGCTTCCATTACTCTTGAGAGCGGAAAACCGATTGCAGGAGTAAATTTTGGAAAACTCGGTTTTCTGACAGAAATTCACAAAGAAACATTGAATGAATCATTTCGTGATATCAAATCAGGAAACTATTTTCTGGAGGAAAGAATTGTACTGAAAGGTAAAAGTAACAATCTCTCCGATTGCAATATTCTGGCGATAAACGACATTGTCATTGAAAAAGGTGGCTGGCCCAAGATGATGGAAATCTCCCTTTTCGCCAACAAGGAACTGGTTTCAATTTTCTCGGCAGACGGATTGATTATTGCAACCCCCACCGGCTCTACAGGATATTCACTCTCTGCGGGAGGTCCGATAGTCAACCCTCGTGCTGATGTAATTGTGATCAGTCCAATATGTCCTCACAGTCTGACGATGCGACCGCTTGTTCTCCCTGCTGATATGGTTATCACAGTTGAAATAAACAATCACCCCGTGAAGTTTTCCATAAACTGCGACGGTCAGAGAGTTAACGAAATATCATCCCCTTTTAGTATCGACATATCCAAAGGTAAAAATCCTCTAAAACTCATTCGCGGAAAAGACTCCAGCTACTTTAATGTCCTCCGCAACAAACTCTACTGGGGGATTGATGTTAGAGAGAGAAGACTGAAAAATTGAGGACTGAGGGCTGAATATCGAAGGCTGAAAATTTGAGGGCTGAATTTCGCAATTCACTCTTCATCCTTCAGCCATCATCCTTCAGGAATTCATCCTTCATCCTTCGCAATTCAGCCACTCATCATTTTCATATCTCTCAAAAACTTTGTACATTAGGTCTCAAAAGAAATTTATTCCGCACCGGATTATACCAACATGAAACTCCTGAAATTCCTGGTTAATATAATTTCTTCAGTACTGATCGCTCTTGTAAAAATCTATCAGTTATTGATCTCGCCGCTATTTCCCCCAAGTTGCAGATTCACACCCACCTGTTCCAATTACATGATTGAGGCTTTGAAAAAGCACGGACCTTTTAAGGGGCTTTATCTTGGTATCTGGCGAATTTTGAGGTGCAACCCTTGGGGAGGGAGTGGATTTGATCCGGTACCATAAGGGAGCAGGAAAAGTCTTAGTATGAAAAATTTCAGATCACAAAAAGCAAAAACATGACAGAAAAAGAACTCGCAATAAAAATCTTCGACACAGCTCATCTTACCGGGGAATTCCTGCTTAGATCGGGCAAAATCTCCAATGAATATTTTGATAAATACAGATTTGAATCAGATCCGGTGCTGCTTCAGCAGATCGGCGAAAAAATGGTCTCCTTGATTCCGGAAGGAACCGAAGTGCTGGCGGGACTTGAGATGGGTGGAATACCTCTCGCGACAGTGCTGTCACTTAAAACCGGAATACCTTCGGTCTTTGTAAGGAAGGAAGCAAAAAAGTATGGTACCTGCAAAGTAGCTGAGGGACTCGATTTTTCCGGTAAAAAGGTTTGCATAATCGAGGATGTGGTTACGACCGGAGGGCAGATTATTCTGAGCGCAAAAGACCTTAGAAACCTCGGAGCCATAGTCGATTCAGTGCTCTGCGTTATAGTTAGAGAGGAAAAAGCTTTTTCCAATCTTAAAAATGCTGACCTGGGTCTGTTACCTCTTTATTCGATGCAACAGATAAAAGATTATAAAGGTATTTAACAATTAATCAGGCAGATCAAATGTACTTAAACCGAAAACTTCTCTTTTTTGTCATTTTCTTCTCGTTTGTCGCAATTCCCCAAAAGAAAATCACCCTCGATCAGGTATTCAAGGGGGAATTCAGCGGAGAGTATTTTGCCCCGGTAAAATGGACGGAGAGCGGGCACACATATTATAAAATTGAGGATGGTGATGACGGCTCTCAGATTTTCAAAATTGATGTAACAACAGGCGAAAAAACTCTTGTTGTTTCCAACAAAGACCTGATACCGGAAGGGAAGTCAGATCCTTTGAACCTTAAGGATTACAAACTCTCTCCTTCGGGAAAGTGGATTTTGATCTACACAAACACCAAAAAGGTTTGGCGTGTCAATTCGAGAGGGGACTACTGGGTTTACAATACAGAGACAAAAAAACTTAAAAAACTCGGTGGAAGTGATGCCAAACCTTCGACACTTCAATTCGCCAAACTGGATCCTTCTGAAAAATTCGTAGCTTATGTAAGAGAGAACAACCTGTACCTCGAGAATCTGGAGACAGGTGAGATAAAAGCTCTTACGAAAGATGGCAGCAGAACAATAATCAACGGCACTTTTGACTGGGTATACGAAGAGGAATTCGGGATCCGTGACGGTTTCAGATGGAGTCCGGATGGCAAAATGATCGCCTTCTGGCAGCTTGATGCGAATGGTGTCAGAGACTTTTTGATGATTAATAATACAGATTCCCTCTATTCATATACAATCCCTGTTCAATATCCGAAAGCGGGTGAAACCAACAGCGGGTGCAGGGTAGGTACAGTCGACATCTCTTCCGGCAACATTGTCTGGATGAATGTGGGAGACGACCCCCGGAACAACTATATACCGAGGATGGAATGGGCAGGGAAGACCGGTAAACTCGCCTTTCAGCACCTGAACAGACTCCAGAATAACATGACCGTTTATCTCGCAGACCCTCGCTCGGGTAGTGTAGAAAAATTGTATAATGAGGAGCAGAATGCCTGGATAGAAGTGGTTGACGACTGGAAATTTATAAACAATGATCAGGATCTTTTTTGGGTTTCAGACAAGGATGGCTTTGACCAGTTGTACCTCATTTCCTTGAAAGACGGTTCAGTTAAAAATCTTATTAACAAGAAATATGATGTAATTAAAATTGTAAGGTTTGTTCCCGAAACGGGGGCAGTTTATTTTTATGCTTCACCTGATAAGGCTACCCAAAAGTATCTTTACATGGTGGAAACCGGTAAAAATGAAGCTCCACGGAGGATTACTCCCGCTGAATTTGACGGCACAAATGAATACAGCATATCTGCCGACGGCAAGTTTGCTTATGACACCTGGGACAATATCAATACACCCTCGAAAGTCAGCCTTGTTTCACTTCCCGATCACAAGCTTATCCGTCAGGAGACAACCAACGGGAAACTTGTTGAAAAATTGAAAGAAACAGGATATAACTACGAGCTCTTCACTGTGAAGACACCGGGAGGTGTTTCAGTTGATGGATGGTGCACAAAACCATATAATTTCGATCCTTCAAAAAAATATCCGGTTCTCTTTTATGTCTATAACGAACCCGCCAGCACCACGGTAAACGACAGCTATGACGGTTTTATGGGGTTGTTTCACAAAGCACTCGCTGACAAAGGATTTATTGTTATGAGTGTGGACGGGAGAGGTACACCTGCACCAAAAGGGAGGGAGTGGAGAAAATCAATTTATCAAAAGATAGGAGTCATCTCTTCCGAAGATCAGGCAGGTGCTTTAACGACTCTTCTGGCAGAACGCCCTTATATGGACGCAACAAAAGTCGGGATCTGGGGATGGAGCGGTGGTGGTTCGATGACATTAAACATGCTGTTCAGATACCCGAAAATGTATCATTTCGGTGTTTCTGTTGCTCCGGTTACTGATCTGAGATTTTACGACACAATTTATGAAGAACGATACATGGGACTGCCTCAGACCAGCCCCGATGCCTATAAAGAGTGCTCACCTGTTACTTATGCGGGAAATCTTGAAGGAAGACTTTTCCTGATTCATGGTACAGGTGACGACAATGTCCATTTTCAGAATGCGGAATATCTTGTGAATAAACTTGTTGCTGCCGGGAAGCAATTCAGGTATATGCCGTATCCGAACAGGTCACACGGAATTTCAGAAGGGAAAGGGACATCGTCACACCTTTTTAAATCGATTGAACTCTTTTTGGATGAGGAATTAAACAGGAAGTAGAAATATTTTTATAATTTTTGCCAAAATTTTCCCTATATCGAAAATTTTCTTTAATTTTGGTAGAATGATTTCCACACATGCGGGGAAATCTGATTATTATTATTAAAATTGTTAATTTTTGCACACAATCAACAGATTTTACAGATCAATCATTAAACAAAAAAGCGGTGTTGCTTATACATTTTGTTAAAGATACACACAGGAGTCAGAAATATGCGCTTTAAGCATACTATTTTATGTATTGCCTTTCTCCTCTTCAGTATTCCGGTCTTCTCACAGACAGGTAAAGTTACCGGTGTAGTGAAGGACAAGAAAACGGGCGAGACACTGATCGGATCGACCATAGTGATCGAAGGTACCAAGCTGGGTGCCAAATCCGATGCCGAAGGATACTACACGATACTTAATGTCCCTCCGGGAGCATTTACAATCAGAGCATCCATGATCGGTTATGCCTCACAATCAGTGCAAGAGGTAAAAATAAACATCAACCAGACAACAACAGTAGATTTTTTTCTGTCTGATGAATCAATTACAACCCAGGAAGTAATAATAACGGCAACCCAACCCGTTATTGAAAAAGATGTCTCCTCCAGTGTTGTCAATATTTCAATGGAGGATGTGGCAAGTCTGCCTGTAGTCAGTGTGGCAAGCGTAATCGGCTTACAGGCCGGTGTACAGGGCTTGACCATCAGAGGCGGCGGCTCCGACCAGACTGCTTTCATGATCAACGGTATTACTTTCAGAGATGAAAGAGATAATTCTTCATATACAGGAATAAGTTTTACTTCAGTGGAAGAAATTCAGATTCAAACCGGTGGTTTTAATGCCGAGTATGGTAATATCCGTTCCGGTCTCGTGAATGTGGTTACGACTGAAGGTAAACGCGACAAATATAATGTTGCATTCCTTGGCAGATACAGAGCACCCGGTGCAAAAAACTGGGGTGACCAGCCTAACGATTTCAACACCTACTTTATCCGTCCTTTTGTTGACCCTGCAGTTGCCTTCACAGGTACAAAAAATGGTGCATGGGATGCATATACACAGGCACAGTATCAGGAATTCAGAGGATGGGACAAAGTTTCACAGGAACTCCTTTCCGATGACGATCCTTCGAACGATCTGACTCCTGAAGCGGCACAACAACTGTTTATGTGGCAACACAGAAAACCGATGGGTATAACCCAACCCGATTATGATATGGATTTCAGTATCAGTGGTCCGGTTCCTGTTGTCAGCAGCATGCTTGGCGATCTCAGATTCCTCGCATCATACAGAACAACCAGAGAAATGTATGTTATTCCTTTGTCAACCAGTTCATACCATGACTGGAGTACTCATGTGAAAATCACTTCCGACATTGCTCAGGGAATGAAATTCACCATCGAAGGTTTACTAGGTTTACAGACCGGTACCAGCAGCTCGAGAAGCGGTGGTCCCGGAATCTTCCGTTCTGCTTATTCAATAGTTTCTGAAATGGACATCAGATCAGGCGCAAGTTATTTGGATGCCAGAGCTTTTGCAACAGATTACTGGGCACCAACCAAAGTTGACAGAAAAATGCTCGGTGCAAAATTTGTGCATGTCCTCTCTCCAACCACTTTCTACGAAATTCAGTTGAATGTTGTTGGTTCAGAATACAGCACCAACCCTGCAAGTGCAAGAAACACAGGCAAAGTGGTTAAAATTGGTAACAACTACTATGATGAATCACCATACGGTGCTTTCTCAGGCTTTAGCTCAGGTATCGGAAGTTCGATGAACATGGGACTCGGCTACTCAAACTCGAGAGACAGTTCGAAAGTGTATACCTGGAGTTCAAGATTTGACTATTCAAGTCAGCTCAACAAAATTATGCAGATAAAAGCCGGTGTCGAGTTTATCTACACCGACAACAATGTTAACTACGCTCTTATTGAGCCTTCACTCCCAACCAGCAACTCCCGTTCAGTATGGCAGACCTACCCTGTAAGAGGGGCAATCTATGGTCAGACAAAACTCGAGTTTGAAGGAATGATTGCCAATATCGGTCTCCGTTTGGATTATTCACACGCTGGTGGTCAGTGGTATCTCTATGATCCTTACAACAAAGCATTCTCGGGTGCCTACTCATTGAAAATTGATGAACTTCTTCAGAAAGAATCAACTGAAAAAGTTATAAGCCTTAGTCCAAGACTTGGTGTTGCTTTCCCGATTACGGTTAACAGCAAACTCTTCTTCAACTATGGCCATTTCAGATCGATGCCGGCTCCGGAAGATCTCTTCCTCCTTAGAAGAAATCAGTCGAATAATGCGATATCAAGACTTGCAAACCCGAACAACCCGCTGCCAAAAACAGTTGCTTATGAGTTGGGTTACGAGCACAACCTGTTCGACATGTTCCTTTTAAGAGTCGCAGGTTATTACAAGGATGTTACCGATGAAACCCGTCTTGTCGGTTATGTCAGCCGTGACAATTCGGTTTCCTACAGCGTTCCTGAACCAAACAGATACCGTGACATTCGCGGATTTGAAATAACACTTACCAAAAACAGAGGTGAGTGGATTACAGGATTTGTTAACTACACCTACATGGTTTCCACTGCGGGATTCTTTGGACTGCCTACTTACTATGAAAACCCGGCACTTCAAAGAGAATCGGAAAGAAACACAGCTCTCTTCGAACAGTCAAAACCTGTTCCACAGCCTTACGGCAGAGCTAACATCGACATTTTCACACCAATGAATTTTGGTCCTGAAATAGGCGGTGTATATCTCCTTGAAGATATCAGAATCAACCTTTTGGCTACATGGTCATCAGGAACCTATTTCAGTTGGACAGGACCCGGCGGAACACGCCCCGGCTTCACGAACAACATTCAGTGGAAAGATTTTTATAACTTCGACATGAGAATTTCGAAGACATTTAAAGTCGGTCCTGCAGCAATCGAATTTTTTGCAGACATTTCGAACCTTTTCAATATCAAATATCTTGATTACAGAGCCGGTTTTGTTGATGCAAAAGATTATGATGCCTACATGCAATCACTTCACCTGCCATCAGAGTTCAGTGCTTTTGGATACAAAAACATAATCGGCGACGACAAGCCGGGTGATGTCAGAACTGGAGAATACATTCCTTGGGATGATAATGCAAGTGAGTCACAAAAAGAAGAATGGCGTAAAAATAAATCATATATCGATATGCCAAACCTCGCATACACAGCGTTCTTGAATCCCAGAGCAGTTTACTGGGGTCTGAGACTCATGATTGAAATAAAGTAATTATCAGTGAACGAAGAATGGAAATTAAATCCGAGGAAAAAATGAAAAAAGAATTTATGATTAAATTTTGGTCTGTTCTTTTGCTTCTGCTGGTGGTTGCCACTTTCGATGCAAATGCACAGTTTAAAAACAAGTGGATGTCGGTTGGCTCTTTGCATAGCTGGTATTCAGAGATAGGGAGCGAGCTTGAAGAGCAGGGTTTTGTAAAGACCCAGCAGGAAGGTCTCGCATATCCTGCAATTTATCGTTATCAGGACATGATAGCGATGAAAGGTCACTGGATAGGTGCTGCCAACTTTACTGATGAAAAAGGCAACTTTTATCCGGTAAAAGTAGTGGCAATCGGACCCAGAAACCCGCAATTCTGGGCTGCATTTCCTGAAAAATTTGAGTTGATCTCAAAATTTGAAGCTCCGATTGTGAATGTCGACGGAAATCAGTCGTATGAAAAAGATGTTTCCATCGACAGAGTTGACCCAACCTTGAAGGCTGACAGAATGCTTGAAAATATCGTGCATACCCAGTTGGGGATTACGATGACAAGAAGAATCTATCAGTTCAGTGCACCCGGTTATGATAACTTCATCGTAAACGAATACACATACAAGAATACAGGTAACACAGATGCAGATCCAACGACCATCGAATTACCAACAACAACCCTTAGCGGAGTATATTTCTTCTTTAATTACAGATACTCCATAAACAAACAGGCACGCTATGTAATCGGTAACTCTGCAGGCTGGGGTATCAATACCATGGTTGATTCAAGAGGTGACGGTGTGGAAGTCGATCCTCCAAGTGAAGCTTTCAGATGCCAGTTCGCATGGCATGGCTATCACCCCGGAAAAGAAGCTCCATACGATAACATCGGTGGTCCAATCTGGCAAATCAACTCGAACGCTGCCCGTTATCTTGATAAAGGTGACACAGTTGGACGACTTGCCGCATGGCAGTTCGTTGGTAACATAACATTGCATGCTGACAAATCTGCAACTGACAAAACTGATGATAAAACCCAGCCTACCACAACAAGCTGGGAAGATTCTGACAGAAACGAATTTCTCGCCGGAAACAATGCATTTAATGTGAACAGAATGCAGGGTGAATATACCCTGATGTCTGCCGGTCATAAATCACCAAGACACGCCAAATTTGTACAGCCTGATGGAAATTATGCTGCGCAGACTGCTCCACCTTACGGTACAGGTACAGGCGGTAACTCTGCAAACAACGGTTACGGTCCATACACCCTTGCCCCTGGTGACTCTGTTACCATAATCTGGGCTGAGGCTTCAGCAGGTATGGGATACGAGGCAGGACTGGAAGTCGGCAAGAGATTCAAAAACGGACAAATATCAGCGCTTCAGAAAAATCAGGAAGTGATGAAGGGAAAAGATTCCCTGATGGCAACTTTCAAGAAAATTTCTGATGCTTTTGCAACAAACTGGGCTAGCATACCAAATCCGCCAAAACCGCCAAAGATTTTTGATATAAAATCCGGTGGTGACAGAATCACACTTTCGTGGACACTGTTTGATGGAGAAAATCCTGCAGGTTTTGAGGTATGGAGAGCATCAGCAAATGTTGACTCAACATATCATCTTATTAAAACGCTTCCTGCCGGTTCAACATCATTTAACGATACCTCGCTTTCGAGAGGATTCGATTACTACTATTACCTGACATGTGTCGGCAATAACGGTGCCAAGAGTTCCCGCTACTATTCACAATCTTACGATCCTGCAAGATTGAAAAGAAAAGCCGGTAACGCCCTCAGCGAAATCAGAGTAGTGCCGAATCCTTATAATTCGAGTGCCATTCCTGACAAAGTCAGATTCCCGGGCGGGGCAGCAGGCGACAGAATAGCTTTTTATGACATCCCCGGCGAATGTACTATAAAAATATACACCGAGATGGGTGAACTCATCAAGACCATTGAACACAACGACGGATCAGGAGATGAATTCTGGAATCAGGTTACATCTGCCGGACAGATTGTTGTCAGTGGTGTTTATATCGGTGTAATAACTGACACAAAGACGGGTGAAAAACACACCGTTAAATTTGTTATCATTCGCTAACTTAACCGGGACGGAAAAGAATATGAAAAAGTATCTATTATTTACGGCTATTATTTTGGCTGCCGTATGCTTTCTCCAGTCTGAGACATTTGGTCAACGGACCAAGTTAGCACAGTCTGGAATGAAGTTTTTATCTGCCCCAACCGATGCAAGAGCAACCGGTATGGGTGAAACATTTACTGCTGTTACTGCAAATTCAGCGGCACTCTTTTATAACCCTGCTACACTTGCTTTTGGCGACAGTAAAATGGATGTATCGGCTGGCGTTAATAAATGGATTGCCGACATCAACTATGTTTATTCAAGCTTTTCGTTTCAACCGAGTGATCCCGCATGGGGAAAATTTGGTGCAACTGTAATGGCTGTGAATTACGGCGATCTGCTGATGACGGTGGTTGATGGAAGCACTGAAAGAGGTTACAGAGATGTCGGTACATTCAGCCCGACAGCAATCTCTATAGGTGTTGGTTATGCAAATGCCCTGTCCGAAAAATTCAGCGTCGGAGGTCAGGTTAAATATGTCCGCCAGAATCTTGGTGTGAGCCCTATTACATTCGACAATACCGGTCAGATGGTTACTGAAGAGAATTCCCTTTCGACATTGGCATTCGATTTCGGTATTTTCTACAAAACAGGATTCAAAAGCCTCAATTTTGGTATGAGCGTAAGAAATTTCTCGACCGAGATCAAATACAAGGAAGACGGATTTCAGTTGCCACTCAACTTCAAAATTGGTGTTGCGATGAACATGATCGACCTTTTCCCCGAACTGGCGAAACAGCATTCATTCCTGCTGGCTGTGGATGTTTCCCACCCGAGAGATTATCCTGAACAGTTATACATCGGTGGTGAATACAGCTTTATGAAATGGGTTTATCTCCGTGGAGGTGTCTCATTTCCTAATGACGAGAAAAAATACAGTCTCGGCTTTGGTCTCAGACCTGAACTGGAAGGGATCAAAATGGCGGTCGATTATGCTTATACCCCATTTGGAGTATTTAGCTCGGTTCACAATTTCACAGTCAGATTTGAGTATTAACTATCAGACGGGTTAAAAAAATGAAAGCAATTTTGATGAATAAAATTAAAACAGTTCTGCTCCCGGCATATATTCTGATATCTGCTATGATACTCTTCTCCGGGTGTGGAAACGATAAAACAACCACTCTGTTTGATCCTAATGTTGCCGTTAAACCTGATCCCGTCATTTCGACGGTTACTCCTGACAGCGGTTACAGCGGTATTACTGAAATAACTATCAACGGATCAAATTTCTCGACAGTCCCTGAAGAAAACACAGTGTATTTCAATACAGGCACGGGTACCATTCTTTCAGCCACAGCTACACAACTTAAGGTGAGAGCCGGAGTTGTTACTGAAGCAGGACAGAATGCCCTCGTGAAGGTAAGAGTTAAAGGTGCCCTGGCTTTCAGCAATACTGTTGTTGTAAAACTGATTCAGGCAGCCCAGTTTCCTTTGGCTTTCCAGAGTTTCGAACAGCCATCGGCTCTTGAATTCGATAAAAACGGAAACTTGTATTTTTCGCTCCTCACAAGCGGTGTGACAAATAACATTGTTAAAGTTACACCTGCCGGCGTGAAGACAAACTTTACCCCTTCAGTTGGTGGCGGTTATGTCTTTACCAGTCTCAAAATCGGACCTGACGGTGCACTCTATGGTGTAAGAAATTCACTTAGAGCCATTTTCAGAATGACTGAAGGCGCTGCAATAGCCTCATGGTTTGCCATTACTCCGGCTACCGTGAAGATCCTCGATATCGATTTTGATGATGCCGGAAATATCTGGGCATGTGGCGACAACGCATCACTTTTCAGAGTAAGTCCTGCAAAGGTTCTGAAATCTTATGCATTTGCTGCCAACGCAACAGCAATCAGAGTTTATAACAACGCTGTATATGTTGCGGTAAAGAAGGACTCATCCGGAGTTCTTTACAAATTCCCCATGGATGCTAACGGTGATATTGACGGAGCCAATCCTCAAACAGTTGTCAATCTTGGTACTGCTGTTGGATATAATGTGTATATCAATCAGTTTACGATGGATGTCACAGGTAATATATTCCTGGCGACGAACAATGTTGCCCCAATTTTGAAGATCACCCCTGCGGGGAATGTATCAGTTCACTATCCGGGCGTATTCCTTCCTTTGAATGCATTGTTCCTGACATGGGATACTGGTACTAATCTTTACTACACAAGATCTTCAGGCACCGTATCCGGGAAAGCTGTAGACCAGACAATAGTGAAGGTATTAATGGGTGTTCAGGGTGCTGCATATTCCGGTAGAAAATAATTAAATGGATTTTTAATGTTAAATGCTTATTTTAACAACTCAACATCAACTCACTTAGGAGATACAAAATGAAAAAATTGTCTGCACTTCTTTTATTCATGTTGCTGACATCGGGAGCATTCGCTCAAGGCTGGACCTTCAACGGATACTTCCCTGATACAACTCGCTTCCGTGTTGGTTCCGGCGGTCACGGTGTGGCTGTTGACCCGTACGGCAGAATATGGTTCAGCCTTTACTCAAACCTTGCCGATTCAATTTGGAACGGTAATGCATGGGTTAAATGCGGAGCTCTTTATTGCTTCAACCAGGATGGAACACAGGCATCATTCTCACCAATAAAGGTTTTCGTCGGACCCGGCGTCAGCCCTGACTCCCTTGTTGGTAACACAGGCCGTGGTTTGAAAGCACATCCTGATGGTGATATCCTCGCCACATTCTTTGATTTTACTCACAAGATTGACTACAAAACCGGTCTTTCCAAAGGTAAATTCAGAAATACCGTTGGAGCCTCAGGTGTTGCAAACGCTGTAGACGGCAATGGAAATTTCTTCTCGGCAAATGTTGTCGGTGGAAACCCGATCAAAATTTGGGATCCTTCTTTCAATTTCCTCGGAAACGCAGTTGATTCATCAGTTGGTTTCTCAAGAGGATTCGAAGTTGGCGCTGACGGAAACACAATTTACTGGGCTGGCTATACCAATCATGCAATCTTTAAATATACAAGACCTGATGAATTTTCACCTTTCACAGTGACAGATACCATCCTTAAAGGTTTTGATTGCGAATCTATTGCATGGAATAGAAAATACAATCTTCTCTGGGCATCTGCCGGTTCAAACAACGATCTTCCAAACAGATACCCTGGTGCTACAACTTTCTGGTCAAACAGAACCTGGTATGCTTATGATGCTGTTTCCGGCGAAATCAAGGACAGCTTGTCATGGAATATGTATCCCGGTGCTGTTGATGCAAGACCTCGGGGTATAGGTTTCTCACCTTCAGGTGATACAGCTTATGTTACCGCTTTTGGTGCATCAAACTATCCACCGATGGAAAGATTCATCAATCCAAATCCATCAAGCATTAAAGACCTTGGCATGAATGTCGAAGATTTTAAACTTTTCCAGAATTATCCTAACCCGTTCAACCCTTCAACAGAGATCAGATTCTCATTGAAGAGTGCAGGTTTCACAACCTTGAAGGTTTATGATATCCTTGGTAAAGAAGTTGCCACCCTGGTAAGCGAAAACCTGAATTCAGGAATGTATGCTTACACATTTGATGCATCGAAACTTGCTTCCGGTACTTACATCTATGAAGTTGTTTCAAACAATGTAAGACTTACAAACAAGATGCTTCTTATGAAATAATTTTGAAGTATGAGGTTTGAAGTATGAGTTATGAAAAATAATAACTTATACCTAATACCTAATATTTAAAAAAAAGGCTGTCTCGAGAGGGGCAGCCTTTTTTATTGAACACGATAATCGTGATGGGGAAGAATTTTAAGAATGTCTGATAATCAGTGGATCGTGATATCGAACAGTCCCTCTGAATCAAAATTTATCACTAAATTGGGGATATTAATTATTTATTTTTTGTAAATGCAATCTGCGAAGTTTGGAATTTTGATTTCAAACCTGTATAAAATATTAAAGAAAATTTTTCATGTCTTCATTTCCTGCTCTTTCTGCCTCAATTGATAAATCCACCCCGTCATATAAATCAACAAAACAAAAACCCGGAATAATGCATGCATTATTTTTAATGTTGTTTTCTCTTCTGTTTTTTCTGCCTGTGTCGGCTCAGTCTCAGGGTAGTCTCCGGGGTATCGTGACCGACTCATTGAGTGGTGAGATTATTCCGTATGCGAATGTAACGATCAAGTCCACTAAACTTGGTGCTTCCACCAACAGCTCGGGTTACTATTTCATTCCGTCTGTTCCCGCAGGGAAGCGAACAGTGCTTTTCTCGTACATTGGATATATCAAAAAAGAAGTTGAGATCGAGATAAAGCAGGGTGTCATCAACGAACTTAATCTGAAACTCTCCCGCTCTTCAGTGAACATAAATGAAGTAACTATTGTGGGGGAAAGAAATGCCCGTGAAAATGAAACAGATTTGGGGCTGGAAAAGATTTCAGTCAAGGATATCGAACTTCAACCCGTAGGAGCCGAGGCTGATATCTTTCGCGTGATACAAAATAATCCGGGAGTGAACACCACCGGAGATGCAACAGCGAAATATTATGTAAGAGGTGGTGGCAGCGATCAAAACCTTGTGCTGCTTAACGGTGCAACCGTATATAACCCCTTCCATGCCCTCGGAATTTTTTCGGTAATTGATCCTGAAATTATTTCATCACTCGAATTTTACAAAGGAGGCTTTACGCCCGCTATGGGGGACAGGCTTTCCTCGATTCTAAATATCATTACCCGTGACGGAAACAAGAATTTTTATCAGGGGACCATACAGGCAGGTCTCCTTTCAGGAAAAGTGGCAGCCGAGGGACCCATTCCAGATGGATCATTTCTGTTGACGGGAAGAAAAAGTTACTGGTCGGGGATACTGAAAAAGTACCTTAACAACAAAGAGACCCCGTTCGATTTTTACGATCTGTCGCTTAAAGTGAATTACTCACCGGCGTATATCGATCCCAACAGCAAATTCAGTGCAAATCTTTTTTTAAGCAGCGATCAGGTAATCAACAGCGACCCTTTGCTTGAAGATTATCACATCAGAAACAATATCGGTGGACTGAAATGGAGCAAGATTTGGGATGGTTCACCATTGGTCTCCGATGTTATTTTCTCATTTTCGCATTACATGGCTAAGGTGGAGCCAAACTTCAGCGGTTCGAAGCCCCGTGAGAATAATGTAACTGATTTCACAATAAATGCCGATTTTGCATACATCTATGACAGCAAGGATCAGCTCCTTTTTGGTCTTCAGAATAAAAATATTTCCACTTCTTTGAAACAGGTGAATCAGTTGGAGCGGGAAATTGACTTCAAAACCACAAAAAATGCTCTCGCCGGCTATTTTAACTACCGGTTTTTCCGTTGGGATGATGTCGGATTCGATCTTGGAATGCGGTTCAATTTTATTTCAATGTCGGAAAAAAGACCTTTCCTTTTTGAGCCCAGAATAAGTCTGACATACCTGCTAAACCGATTGATGATCTTTAAATTTGCATTCGGCAGATACTCACAGGAGATGGTTTCTCTTGCCAACGAAGATGAGCTCATCTCTGTTTTCGAACCTTGGGTTATCATTCCCGACAACATCACCGCAGCAGAAGCGACACATTTTATTGCCGGTTTCACATCCTACTTTACCGATAAATTCCTTCTTGAAGTCGAGGCTTACTACAAAGTAATGTCGAATCTGATGGAAGTGAACGAGAAGAAGTTTACATCGATACAGTTCGATTTCAAGAATATTGAGGGAGTTTCCTACGGAATTGAGTCGTCCCTTAAATTTGACGGAAGCATTTTTTATGCGAGAGCCTCCTACGCACTTGGCTGGGCTGAGAAAAAGGCAAAAGACCTCACTTATCCGCCAAGGTACGATGTCCGGCATTCATTGAGTATTCTTGCAGGTATCAATCCGGGTGACAACTGGCAATTCACCGCTAATTGGGTGCTTTCATCAGGAATGCCGTTTACACCGATTTCGGGATTTTTCAACAAGCTCATACTGGACGGTACAACGCCGATTGACATTTTCAACAACTATGAACCACAGTTTATCTATGATACCAAGAATTCCGGCAGACTGCCCTGGTATCACAGACTTGATGTTTCGATCACCAAAAAGTTCTCGACTTCTTTTGCAGACTTTACGATTGGTGCGAGTGTAATAAATGCCTACAATCGCGCAAACATCTACTATTTTGACAAAAAAACCGGAAAGAGAATAGATCAACTCCCGATTCTCCCTGCAATTTTCGTGAAAGCCGAGTTTTAACATGAAAAAGATTCTATCGACATTAAGCATTCTTTTCTTCACTGTTATGTTGACGGGGTGTGAGGAAAGTTTCTCTCCCAGATCTGAATTTAAGGAAGGCTATGTCCTTTATTCAATTACACCGGGTCAGGAGATTGGCAAGTTCGTTGTCCCCAAAGTAATCCTGGCAAAAGTATATGACGCTCCCGGTACAGATCCGCTTTTGAACACCGAAGACCCGGAAATTGCCGGTGCCCGGGTGGAAATTAAATTCAGAGGGGATACTTACATACTGAAAGATTCCATGGTTGCCCGTAAAGATTCTTCAAGATATAAAGGACCGCTGAAATTTTACTTTGGGAAGGCGATTCCACTTTATGCAAACGACACCATAACAATTACTGCTAGGTTGCAAAACGGTAAAGTGCTCACCTCCGGAACAAAAGTACCTCAGTACCTTAATTACGAAAACTCCATCCCGTATCCGCGCGGATTCACGACTGATGTCGATCCATTTAAATATGGTAAAAACTGGACTTTCTACTGGACTTCACAGGAGTTGAACCTTACATTTCCCAAGATGAAAATATACTATTCGAGGTTAGTGAACAACAGGGAAGTGCCTGGCTCGATAGAAGTACCGCTAAGAGTGATAAACAGAAACGGTGTGGAAACACCTATTTATCCTGTCGCAAACAGAGACGAGGAAGCCTCCTATGAACTTGCCTCATTCGACTGGGCAATGAACAAAATATCCGAGGGTGTTGAGGACAAATCACAGTTCCGCGCACTTCATGTAATATTCGAATCAACCGAGTACGATGCACCCCTGTCGTTCTACTACTCAAGCGTGAATGGTTTCCTCGACAACTTCAGTCTCCGGCTTGATGAGCAGGTCTTCACCAACATCTCCGGCGGTTACGGTCTCTTCGGTACCTATTTCACCTCCACCTACCAGGAAGAGTTCGACTCAAGGTATGTCACAAAGTTTGGATACAGAATTAAGTAATTATGAGTTATTACTTATTAATTATGAGTTTAAACTAATAAATCATAATTTATAACTCATAATTAAGATATTCTCTTCTTAAACCGAAGGATGCTGATACCGAGGATTACGGTCCCGATGATAAACATAGCGAGGACATCCTGCCAGTGTTCAGCGAAACCGGAGCCTTTCAGAATAACACCGCGAATTATCAGGATGAAGTATTTCAACGGAATAATTATGCTGATTTTCTGGAAGATGTCAGGCATGTTCTCGACGGGGAAGGAGAAACCCGAGAGGAAAATTAGCGGCATCATTACCCCGAATGTGGCAACCATCATTGCCTGTTGCTGGGTTTTGCTGAATGTCGATACAAGCAATCCAAGCCCCAGAGTTGACAGAATGTAGATAAATGCCGAGAAAAAAAGAAATGCAACATCCCCTTTTACCTCAATTCCAAATATCACCCTCATTGCCGTAAGCACCAGAACAACCGTAACAAATCCAAGCATAACAAATGGAATCAGTTTCCCTGCGATGAGTTGCCATGACTTGATGGGGGTAACAATCAACTGTTCAAGGGTACCTATTTCTTTCTCCTTGACAATGGCGAGAGAGGTCAGCAAAAGGGTAATGAGACTGAGGAGAAGCCCTACGATGGATGGCACCATAAAGTACCTCGACTCAACAGCGGGATTATACCAGATTCTGTACTGTGAAGTGACTTCACCCGAGGGGAGTCTGGTGATACCACGCAGTTTGAGTTTGTCGCCGGCTACATTTCCCGCAAATTTTCCGATGACTTTGGATACATATCCTGCAGCGATTGATGCAGTGTTACCGTCACTCCCGTTGAAAATTGCCTGAATCGTGGCTGATTCACCCCGGTTTATATCCTTTTCGAAGTCTTTCGGAATGATAATCGCAGCAATTGTATTCCCCTCATCCATTTTTTTGTAAACATCGTTGTAGTTAAAGAGATGGTCGTTTACAATGAAATAGGTGCTGCCTTCAAATTCCCTGATCAGTTTTCGGCTCATTTCCGACCTGTCCGTATCATAGACAATTGTTTTTACGCTCTTTATATCGAGTGTGGCAGCGTACCCGAGAAAAATCAATTGCATCACAGGTGCGACGAGAATAATGCCGAACATTTTTGGATCCCGCCTGAATTGCTGGAACTCCTTCAAAATGATTCGCAAAACTGTTTTCATGTCAGGCTTTCCTCTCTTTTACTTTGGCGATAATGAGCGAAAGTCCGAGTGTTACACCGGTATAAATAAACAGACTTATCATGTCTTTGTAGAATGTGGGGAGTCCCGTTCCCCGAAGGATAATGGCTCTTAGTATCCGGTTAAAAAATTTAGTCGGTGTAATGTTTGTAAGAATCTGGATCAAAGGTGGCATGCTGTCTATCTGGAATACAAATCCCGACAAAAGAAGTGCCGGCAGAAGGGATATGAACTGTCCCAGTGTAAATGCAACCTGTGAGTTGTCTGAGATTACTGAAACCAGAATTCCAAGTGAGGTGCAGGCAAGAAGAAACACGAATGTTGTGTAAACCAGATCGAAATAGCTTCCTTTTGTTTCGACACCAAAGAGAAAATACCCGACAATCAGTATCATCACTGCGTTCAGGTATGCCAGAAGCAGGTAAGGGGTTATCTTGCCAATCAGCAATGAAAAGGAAGAAACGGGAGAGACTCGAATCTGCTCAATGGTGTTTCTTTCTTCCTCTCTTACGAGTGAGAGGGAGACGCTTACCACGGCAGTTATTACCAGAATCATAGAAATCAGACCCGGCACAAAGAAGAGGGAGCTTTTCAACTCCGGATTATAAAGTATTTTAGGCGAAATTTTAACAGGGGGATTAACTTTCAATCCTGTTTTTGCGAGTTCCTCATCCCGGTATTTGGAATTGAACAACCCGATTGCAGCTTCAATATAATTGGATACAATTACTGCAGTGTTTGCATCCACTCCGTCAATCAGGTATTGAACAGTTGTTTTTTCACCCCGTTTTAGTTCTTCCTCAAATTTCTCAGGTATCGTAATAACAGCAATAACTGTTTTGCTGTCAAGCAGGTGCCTAATCGATGACATGTCGTGTGCGTAGAGTGGTTTTGCAAAATACTCTGTAGAGGTCATCTCGCTGATAAACCTGCGGCTCGAAGGGGAACCGTCAAGGTCGATTACCGCAGTTTTAATTTGCTTCACATCAAAATTAACGGCATAACCAAAGAATGCCAGAAGAAACACGGGGAAGAACATCAAAATTCCGAAGAGTCTTCGGTCCCGGGTCAGATGTTTGAATTCCTTGTTTGCGATTGCAAAAACAGTTTTTAGCATATCAATATTTTTTTTCTATGAGATGAATAAAAACATCCTCGAGAGAGGGGAGTATCTCGGAAATGTTCAGATCAAAATTAGAGAAATTCGTGTTGAGGAACCTCATTGTGTCAACATTTGATGTAGTGTTATCCGCAGGAATGAAGTGTATTTTATCTCCAAAAATGGAGATTTCACCATTGAGTTGTGATTCAGAAATTTTGTTCATCAACTCCACACTGTTGTTCGAAGTGATTTCCAGTACCCTTGATTTTATGTGGTTCTGTTTCAACTCTGTTGGAGTGCCTTCGGCAATTATTTTCCCTGCATTAATCAGGATGATATTGGCACAATATTCCGCTTCTTCAAGGTAGTGTGTGGTCACAAAAACAGTAATTCCTTCCTCTGAAAGTGAGTTGATCAGTTCCCAGAAAGCTCTTCGTGATATTGGATCAACACCACTTGTGGGTTCATCAAGAAATACGATTTTTGGTTTGTGGATTACTGCGGTTGCCAGTGCGAGCCGCTGTTTTATGCCTCCGGGCAGACTTCCTGTAACTGTCTTCTCTCTTTCCCGTAAAAAGGAAACTTCGAGAGCCCATTTTTTCCTTTCAGCAAGTTCGCTTCTTTCCAGACCGTAAACACCTCCGAAAAAGTTGATATTCTCTTCGACTGAAAGGTCGTTGTAAAGGCTGAACTTTTGGGACATGTAGCCGATGTTTTCTTTCACTTTTTCGGGCTCATTCATGATGCTGTAACCACCAACCAAAGCATCCCCCGAGGTTGGTTCAAGCAATCCGCAAAGCATCTTGATTGTGGTAGATTTTCCGGCACCATTTGCACCCAGAAATCCAAAAATCTCGCCTTGTGGAATTGAAAAGCTAACCTCATCGACGGAGACAAAATCGCCAAATTTTTTTGTGAGCCGGTTTACTTCAATGGCGTAATGCATTAATACAGCCTCTTTCCTGTTGATTTCAGAAGTTTATACCCCGACATTACAATACTGATTTTTGCAAGTTGAAGGCTTGTTTTTGCTGCGAAAAGGGAGTTGTCCGCCTCAAGCAGATCTGCAGCCGTCGCCACCTGAGCATTAAAGTTTTCGAGTGTTACCCTGTAGTTCTCATTTGCCTGTTCCAGGGTGGTCTCAAGATTTTTCAATTTCGACCTCGCAGAGGTATACTGGAGGTAATTTTGATAGACTTCATTGGACACCGCATCAGAAAGCTGTTGCTTTGTTGTGCCGAGACTCTTGATGTTTTCAGTCGCCTGATCCACTTTTGCAGAAGTGGCACCCCAGTCCCAGACATTCCACTGAAGACTTAAGGAGACATCCCATGTTGCACGGAATTCGTCCTTTTGTGGGAAAATTCTTTGGGAGGGATTGGTGTAGTAGAGGTTCGAGCCGAGATAAATTTCCGGAAGGTAACCGGCTTTTGCTACATTCATGTTCTCTTCCAATACTTTATGTTTGATGGCGAGTGTTTTAAATTCACCTCTGTTGGCTTCCGCTGATTCCTTGAGAGTCGCGAAGTCAATGGCAGCCGCGGGCTCCTCCCAAGAGAACTTGTTGATTTCGATTGGTGAGTCGACACTTCTTCCAATCGCAAGGTTCAATTGTGCTTTGGCAGCCAGGATTGCAGTTTCAGCGTCAATTTTTTTAGAAAGGGTATTGGATATCTGCACTTCAATTTTTAGGATGTCGTTTCTGGTAATCAGTCCATTTTTGTAGAAGTCGTTCGCATCAGACAACCGTTTCTTCAGGGTTGTTATATTTTCTTCAATTACGGCAAGTTGTTCATTCGCTGCTGCCAGATTGTAATATGCCGCAATTGTTTTTATGGCTTCATCGTTTTTTATTATTTCGTTATCAGCCCTCAAAGCCTCGGTCGAAATCTCAACACTCTTCTCCTGAGACGATAACCGGTGTCCCGTAAAAAGAGGCTGAGACAGACTTAGCCTGAGAGCATAGTTGTTAAGTACCGGCTCCTGTAAAACCACAGGAGAGGGTAAAAACGGGAGCTTTATCTCTGAATTTGGTATGTCGCTCAGTCTTGAATACGATGCGAGAAATTTTAACTGCGGAAGTTTCATTGCTGCCACTTCCTTTACTTTTCCCAGATTTTGTTGTATCGCTGAGTTGTTCAGGGCAAGCTGACGACTGTTGTCCAACCCGGCTTTGATGCAGTCTTCAAGACTGAGTGTCTGTGCATTAACACTGATTGCAAAAAAGAGAAAAAACAACGGTATGGTTGATAAATTATTTTTTTTCATATCATTACTTGTAATTACTGCTTACGAGGTGGATAAAAATATTTTCGAGTGAAGGTGAAATGATTCTGGATTCTGTAATGTCCAGATCGTGTTTCTTTAAGAGTGCTGTCACATCGACCAGTACATTTTCAGGATTTTGTGAAAGAATATCAATTCTGTCACCGAATGCCTGTGTGTCATATTTCAGGTTTTCCCTGATAATCCGGGAGACTTTTCTGACATCATCACAGTAGATTTCCAGAACAGACATGTCAACCGTATCTTTCACTTCCTGTGGCTTTCCGAGAGAGATTATCTCTCCTTTGTTCATCAATCCGATACGGTTGCATCTTTCTGCCTCATCGAGATAGGGAGTAGTGAGCAGAATTGTGATGCCATCTGCCTGAAGTCTGGAAAGTATCTTCCAAAAATCTCTTCGGGAGACAGGATCCACCCCTGTGGTAGGTTCATCGAGAAACAAGATTTTTGGCTTGTGAATCAACGAGCAGGCAAGTGCGAGCTTTTGTTTCATTCCACCCGATAGTTTGTCCGCAAATCTGTCCCGGAATTTGATGAGTCTCATCAGTTCAAGCAACTCATCCCGTCTCTCCTCGAAATGCCTTACATTATGAATGTTCGCAAAAAACCTGATATTTTCATCGACTGTCAGGTCGCCATAAAGGGAGAACTTCTGTGAGAGATAACCGATATTGTTTTGGATATCCTTTTTTGCTTTTGATAATTCCTTGTTGAAAATGGTTACGGATCCGCTTGTTGGTTTCGTGAGTCCACAAAGAATTCGCATCGTGGTGGTTTTTCCTGCTCCGTCAGGACCCACCAGACCAAACATTTCACCTTCCTGAATTGAAAGGTCAATCGAGTTTACAGCCAAAGTCTCGCCGTATGTTTTTTTTAACGAAGTTATCTCTATCACCGGCATATTATCGAACCTCGTGGCATTTCAGGCGGCTTTCAAACCGGTCAGGAGAGAATGAACTATAATTTGATAAACGCATCAGCGGGCATTCCATCTTTTAGCTCATTATTCTGGTTTTTTACTCTGACCTTCACTTCATATACGAGACGGGTTCTTTCATCCTCGGTCTGTATATTTTTGGGAGTGAAGGCTGCTTCGGGTGAAATGAAGATTACCTTGCCTGTGTAGGATTTGTTCGGGTAGCTGTCAATTTTTATTTCAACGGGCTGACCTGTCTTTACCTTGCCAAGATCTGTTTCCTGTACATAGACGATCAAATCGAGTTCATCCTGTGCGGAAATCTTAACCAGAGACGACATGGCACCGGCAACCTCTCCTTTTTTTACATATTTTTTTACGATTTTACCGGAGATGGGGGAAATGACTAAACATTTCTCAATGGCATTTTTGAGGATATCTGCACTTGCAGAAGCCTCCTTTTTCCGGGCTGCTGCCGATTTAAGTTCTTCGGGTCTGACGATGGTTTTCACCTTCTGCAGATTTTCCCTTGCAGCATCCAGTTGAGATTTCAGCACTTTCAATCGGGTTTCTGCATCATCATACTGCTTTTTGGTCATTGACCCGGTACCGTAGAGGTTTTTAATCCGGGCAAAATCAGATTCGGCGAGTTGCAGATTTGCCTCGAGTTGTGATGTCACCTCCTCCGCCTGTTTGATATCCTCTTTCCGGGCACCGCTCAAAAGCAGACTGTATTGGGCGTCGGCACCTTCGATCAGAGCTCCCGTTTTTGCGAGTTGAAGAAGCAGATTGGAATCATCTATCTTGACAATGGTGTCGTTTTCCTTCACCACATCTCCTTCTTCAAAAGGGAAATTGACGACAAGTCCGGGTGTTTGCGAAGAGAGTGTTACGCTGATAGCCTCAAGATTCCCGGAGACTTTAATTTTGGATGTGTCGGTTTCTTCCTTACATCCGGTTAATATCAGTCCGGTAACAAGTAAAACTGAGAGAATCTTAAATATTCTCATTCTGTATAACTCCATAGATCATGGTTGAAAATTCTTCCTTCCCCTTTGGGGTCAGAATTGTGTTGAACAAAAATTTGTAGAAGAGGGAAAGGGATTCATTAATCGTATATCCCGACTGGTCGAGAAATTCTTTTTTTAGTATTTCTCTTATGGATGCGACGAGAATCGTAACGATAAAAATGACGGGATATTCTTTTATATAACCCTCATCTCTTCCCTGAGCGTAAATTTTGGAAATGGTTTTTCTCATCATCTCACTTCGAAAATCATCGAAATCCTTCCAAAGAAGAGGCATTTCCGTCTGGAGTTCCTTGAAAAGCACAGTGGAAATCATGGCGGTTTCCGTAAGCATGTGTTTTAGAATGAAGACAAGTTTCACAACCGAGGGGACATCCTTCTGCATGATTTCAGCCACCACCGAAGATGCTTTGAAAATGAACGATCTGAAAGCGGCTTCCACAAGTTCTTCTTTCGAATTGTAGTATTTGTAAATCGTTTTTTTACTGATCTTCATCCCTTTCGCGACCTCGTCCATCGGAATGGTCGCAAATCCCTTTTCTCTGTAGAGGGAAAAGGCGTACAGGGCGATCTTCTCTTTTTTATCTGTTTTTTGCATCATGGAAACTAAAATTAATAATTACGGTTTCTAAAATAGCATATGGAAACTTAAAAGTCAATAGCAAGTTTCCATTTTATTGCATTTTTAACAAATTAATTTGAAGAAAGATGAATAAAAGGGTTATTCGGTTAAATTTACACTGGTAATTTTCAAAATTTAAGGTTCCCCCTTGGAGAAATCCCTTCATCAAAAAGGTATCATCGCTGTTGTAATCGCTGCACTTCTTTGGAGCACTGGCGGATTATTTATAAAGCTGATAAGCCTCAACTCGATCCAGCTCTCATTTTTCAGGTCTTTCTTTGCCGGACTGGTGATACTGCTTTTGTTTAGGGGGAAAGCGTTAAAGTTTAACGGCTGGTCTTTAATGACGGGGCTCTTCTACGCCGGGGTTCTCGTGTTTTTTGTGATGGCGACGAAGCTTACCACTGCTGCAAATGCAATTTTTCTACAGTACACTGCACCGATTTATGTCCTGATCCTTGAACCGCTTCTTTTAAAGACCAAATTTGAGCGAATAAATCTTATAACAATAGTTTTTTGTTTCATTGGAATGGCACTTTTCTTTGTAGGGAAACTTTCGCCCGGGGATATAGAGGGGAATTCGTTCGCACTAATATCTGGCTTGTGCCTTACCGGAATGTTTCTTGGCATGAGGAAATCGGGTGAGGATTACAAATGGAGTACCATTTTCTGGGGGAATTTCTTTGTGGCTCTCTTTTGTGCCTACTCACTTTTTGACATGCCGGCACTCTCAACTAATGATTTCCTGATGGTGGGTTACCTCGGAATTTTCCAGATAGGCATTGCTTATGTCATCTTCAGTTACGGCATCAATAAAGTGGAAGCGATTGAAGCTTCACTGCTTGCCATGATTGAACCTGTTCTCAATCCGGTTTGGGTTCTGATCGGGTACGGCGAGTCACCCTCAATTTATGCAGTAGCTGGTGGTGTGATAATCGTACTGGCGATAGCTCTCAGAACTTTGATGATCGAGAAGCGGCGAAGGCGAAAACCTGCTTTTTAGCTTTGATTTCCCCTTTTTAAGGCGAAAGTCTTTCAATTTTCCACTCATTATCAGCACGGGTGTACAGAATCCTGTCGTGCAGGCGGTTTGGGCGCCCCTGCCAGAATTCCATTTTTGACGGAACCACTTTGTAACCGCCCCAAAAAGGGGGGAGTGGAATCTCACCATCCGTAAACCGTTGTTTCATCGATTCAAATTTCTCCTCAAGATATTCTCTTCCCGGCACCACTTCACTCTGGCTTGAAGCCCATGCACCGATTTGTGAGTCAACGGGTCGCGATTTGAAGTATGTTTCGGATGCCAAAGTGTCGAGTTTCACAGCCTTGCCCGTTATCCTGACCTGTCTCTCGAGGTCGAGCCAGAGGAACAAAATCGCCACATTTTTGTTATTACTGATATGTCGCCCTTTTTCACTCTCATAGTTCGTAAAAAAGATAAATCCGTCGGCTTCAAGTCCTTTTAACAATACAGTTCTTAAAGAGGGTGACCCTTCGGGAGAGACTGTGGAGAGAATCATGGCATTTGGTTCTGTGATTTCAGATTCGAGCGCAACATTGAACCAGAGAGAAAACTGCTCCATCGGGTCTGACTTTATTGAGCTTTCATCCAAATCCGCAAGTTGGTAATTCTTTCTTAAAGCGGCGATTTGATGGTTATCACGATTTGGCATTTCTTTAGTTCCGTTAATTTGATTACTTTTCTTGTTTAAATTTTTGTTCTTAATTGAGAGGGCGAATCACAATTAAAGAACGAATATATACGACAGATCATTCAAAAATAATAAGAGTATTGCAAAAATTATGAGTGAAAACGGTTCACCAAAAGATAAACAGCAATTTGTTGAAGAATTTGGCTCAAACAGTTGGTTTGTAGAGTATCTCTTCGAGGAGTATAAGGACAATCCTGCGGCAGTTCCCGAGCAGTGGAAGAAGTATTTTTCAGGAGAGACTTTCACAGTAGAGCAGGAACCGCAAACACAGCCCGTAAACAGGTCGGAGAGCAGTGCTCCCGCGAGATCGTTTCCGGCTCCACAACCTCTTCCGGGCGACACAACCCGTGTGATTGCAGGCGGTGCGGCAAAAATTCTGCAAAATATGGAGAGTTCACTTACAATTCCGACTGCAACTTCAATAAGAAGTATTGCCGTAAAGATTCTTGAAGAGAACAGACTGCTTATTAATTCCCACCTTGCCAAAGTCAAGGGGGGGAAGGTAAGTTTTACCCATATTATCGGCTGGGCTATTGTTCAGGCAACAAAATTCTATCCTTCGATGAACAATGCCTACTCTGAAAAAGACGGTAAACCGGTTGTAATAAACAGAGAGCATATAAATCTCGGTCTCGCAATTGATGTTGAGAGAAAAGACGGCAGCAGAAATCTGATGGTTCCAAACATCAAAGCTGCTGACACAATGGATTTTAAAAAGTTTTTCGATACCTATGAAGACCTTGTAAAGCGAAGCAGAACAGGCCAGATTGATCCGTCAGAATTCATGGGAACCACCATTTCATTGACAAATCCAGGTACCATCGGCACCATATCATCAGTTCCGAGACTGATGCCGGGTCAGGGAACCATAGTTGCCACGGGCGCGATTCAGTACCCTGCAGAATATGTCGCGATGTCCCCCGGGACAGTTTCCAGTCTTGGTATAAGCAAAGTAATGACCATTACCAGCACTTATGATCACAGAATTATTCAGGGAGCCGAGTCCGGTCTTTTCCTCAAGAAAATCAGCGAAATGATTCTTGGCGAAAACGATTTTTATGAAGAGTTGTTCGAGAGTTTGAAAATTCCGATGCTTCCTCACAAATGGCAAAGTGATCTGGAGCCTGCATTCAGCAACGGTCACACAAGCTACGAGGAGATAGCGAAGCAGGGAAGAGTCCGCCAGATGATTAACATGTTTCGTGTTCGCGGGCATCTGATTGCAACAACAGACCCCCTCGGCAAAAACACTACCTACCACCATGAGCTCGATCCGATATTTTATCAGCTCACGGTTTGGGATCTCGACAGGCAGTTCCTGACACACGATTTTGGCGGGTATAAAACTGCCACACTTCGGAAGATTCTTGAAAAGTTGCACCGCACCTACTGTGAAAATATCGGCGTCGAATATATGCACATTCAGTCGAGTGACGAAAAAGCATGGCTTCAGAACAGAATGGAACCGGTTGAAAATAAACCAAACCTCGATAATCCGACAAAAAAGCAGATACTGAACAAGCTTATCGAAGCTGAAGGATTTGAACATTTCATTCATACGAAATTTGTCGGGCACAAGCGATTTTCACTTGAAGGACTGGAGTCAACCATTCCTGCTCTCGATCAGTTGCTTACCATTGCTGCCGATAACAATGTAAAGGAAATTGTTCTTGGCATGGCTCACCGCGGAAGATTGAATGTACTCACAAATATCGTCGGTAAATCTTACGATTCGATACTCTCTGAATTTGAAGATATCATCGATCCGAATTCTTATGCCGGTTCAGGTGATGTGAAGTACCATCTTGGCGCATACAACAAGGTAAAGACAAGAACCCGCAAGGAAATCGGCGTTTCAATCGCTTCAAATCCGAGTCACCTTGAGTGGGTAAATCCCGTTGTGGAAGGAATTGTAAGAGCAAAACAGACCCGGACAGGAGACATCGAGAGAAGTCACATTATGCCTGTACTGTTGCATGGTGATTCGGCATTTGCCGGACAGGGAGTTGTAGCCGAGACAATTAATCTTTCCCAGCTTGCGGGTTACAAGACAGGCGGCACCATTCACATTGTGACGAACAATCAGATCGGCTTTACCACCACCCCTGAGGAAGCCAGGTCATCAGTCTATGCAACAGATGTGGCAAAAATTGTTCAGGCACCTGTTTTCCATGTTAACGGTGATGATCCCGAGTCTGTACTTCATGTCATCAGAATAGCATTCGACTACCGTCAGAAATTTAAAAAAGATGTAGTAATTGATATTGTTGGTTACAGAAGACACGGCCACAATGAAGGGGACGATCCGGGTTATACACAGCCAATTCTTTACGCAAAAATCAAGAAACACCCGTCTGTTACGAAACAGTATGGTCAGAAACTCGTTGCTGAAGGAGTCATTACTCCTGATGAATTAAAGCAGATGGAATCCGACTACAACAGGAAACTTGAAGACGCACTTCAAAAAGTTGCCAAAAGAAAAATTCAGTTCAAGATTGACATTCCACTCGCGATTAATTCTGAAAAGATTGCTACTGAAAAGAAGGAACATGATACAGCTCTCTCTGAGTCAGAACTTAACGAATTGTTGATTAAAGGTTCCTCACTTCCCGAGGGATTCAATCTGCATCCAAAACTCGTAAAATTCCTCGAAAAAAGGAAGGAGATAGTTGGCGCTGATGACGGACTTGCCGACTGGGCTACTGCCGAATTTCTCGCATTCGCTTCTCTTGTGAAGGAGGGGATTCCGGTTCGATTGAGTGGTCAGGATTGTGTCCGGGGTACATTTACCCAGCGACACATGGCATTTACCGATGTGGTGACCGGTCAGGAGTATTTCCCGATTAATCATATGTATCCAAATCAGGCTCGGGCGGAAATTCTCGACAGCAACCTTTCGGAAGCTGCAGTTATGGGATTTGAATATGGTTACAGCACCGCTGATCCACTCTGTCTCGTAATCTGGGAAGCACAGTTTGGTGATTTTGTGAACGGTGCCCAGATCATTATCGACAATTTTATCGTGGCTTCAAAAGAGAAATGGGATACTCCCAATAATCTCGTTCTTCTTCTGCCGCACGGCTTTGAAGGTCAGGGACCGGAGCACTCGAGTGCCAGGCTTGAAAGATTCCTCATTCTTTGTGCCCAGGAAAACATGGAAGTTTGCCATCTTTCGGATCCGGCAAACTATTTCCATCTTTTGAGGAGACAAATGAAGAAGGATATTCTTCGTCCGCTGGTGGTAATGTCACCGAAAAGTCTTCTTCGTCTGCCTGAAGCAAGATCTCCAAAGCAGCACTTCCTTGAGGGCACTTTCAGAGAGTTCCTTGACGACACTTCGGGACTTGATAAAAAGAAAGTGAAAAAAGTTCTGCTGACAAGCGGCAAGATTTACTATGAGCTGGATAAGTTCAGAAAAGAGAATAATTTTACGGATGTTGCCATAGTGAGAGCGGAGCAGTTGTATCCGTTCGAAGGTGAAATGCTCGCCGGAATTCTCGACTCCTATTCAAATCTCGAGGAATTGCTCTGGGTACAGGAAGAACCGAAAAACATGGGTGCCTGGCATTTCCTCCGCCACAGAATAACCAAAATACTCAAAAAAGATTTGAGCGTTCAGTATGTCGGAAGACCCGAAAGCGCAAGCCCCGCAGTTGGTTCAGGTAAACTCGCTGCCCGACAGCAGGAAGCGATAATCAGGACTGCCTTTACGATGTTGTAAGATTAAGAGGGGACTGCGGAGTCGAGCGGTCCCCTTTGGTCTCTCTAATTTTGGTCACATCTAATTATTTTATCAAAAGACCGGTTTATGAAACAGTTTAATAGTAAATTTTTATTCGTTTTCGTCTTGTTGCTCACCTTTGGCTCCCTCGCTCAGGAGTTTATTCCCGCCCAGGGTTTGAACAGTGACGATTGGGGATACCTGGACATGGGGAGCATGAACAGGGAAAAGATGATGTCCTACCATATAGCTGCAATCAGGAAAAATGGAATCTCAAAAGAATTTCATGTAATTGATCGTGACACAGTTGCCATTTTCACTTATTCTCCCAAAGGTTTGCTAATCATGTCGGTAATAAAACCGGGAGATGTTTTTGCGAAACAATCGTTTGAATTTTCGTATAACGACAGTGACAAGCTTGTTGGATTCACCTGTAAAACCGGAACTGCCTCAAAAATGTCAAGTTACACCCGTGACACTCTTGGACAAATCAATTCCATTCTGACCCAGTCTCCTCCTGAAGATAAAATTGTTTTCAATTTTGTTTACGACAAAGGGAAGCTGCTCGAAGCGGGTGACTACAAAAAAACCGGAGACCGGTTCCTGCACAAGACTAAGAAAGTAGATGTGGTAATTGCGTATGATCTTAATGGAAGGGAAATTCTTAGCAACCGTGATGGTGGTTTAAGAATCGAAAACTCTTTCGACTGGCAGGGAAAATGGACACAAAACAGATATATCTACATCTTCGAGCGGGATCAGCTCTACTCAATTACCGATATCACCTACAAAAATGACCTGATGCAAAAAATCACCGAACGGTACCCGAATGTTTATGGAAATTCCGGGCTGAGGAACAGCATAGAGACTGATATAAAATATGAGACAGGGTTTATGACGAAGAAGCAGGAATAGCAAGGCGAAGTCTGAAGTATGAAGGCTGAAATGCTGAAGTTTCTGCAGAACCGCTGGTCGGTTTAATAACATGATCCTTCCTCCAAAACCTAAAAAATTTGGTTAGTTTCCTCTAAAATTTTAATTTGTAGTCAGTATTAATGATATTTTGCTTTCATACAGTTAAAATTACAGAGTGTTATGGTTAATCATCAGGAACTTTCTTCTCTTATCTGGAATGTGTGCGATGATGTGTTGCGCGGTCTTTTCAAACCACATGAGTATGGTGATATAATCCTCCCGTTTGTGGTGCTACGCAGGCTGGATTGTGTAATAGAACCGAAAAAGGATGAGGCATTCAGGCTACATGAAGAGTACAAAGACAGAGTGAGTGATCCCTCCGCCATCATAAAAAGTCAACTGAAAACGCAGTTTTACAACTGTTCCAAATACGACCTTTCGAGACTAAAGCAAGACCCTAAAAACCTTCACCTCAATTTCCAGAGCTACCTCAACGGCTTCTCCAAAAATGTTTATGACATCATTGAAAATTTCCAGATTCAAAAACCTGTCGATAAACTGAACAAAAACAACAAACTCTTCCTCTTTATCGAGAAATTTACGACTGTCGATCTTCATCCCGAAGTGGTGGACAACCACGCCATGGGACAGATTTTTGAGGAACTGCTCCGAAGATTTTCGGAGATGAGCAACGAAACAAGCGGTGAGCACTATACCCCGAGGGATATTGTGCAACTGCTGGTTGCACTTTTGTTCTCAGAGAGTTCAGACGATCTCAAGGGTGAGGGGAAAATCCGCTCTTTGTTCGATCCGTGCTGCGGAACGGGAGGTCTCCTCACAATCGGAAAGAAGTGGGTGCTCGACAACATCAACCCAAATATCGAAATCAGGTTAAGCGGACAGGAACTCAATCCACAGACCTACTCAATCTGCAAATCCGACATGCTGATTTCAGGAGAAACTCCTGACAGCATAAAACTGGGCTCATCCCTCTCTGAGGATGGATTTCAGGGAGAGAAATTTGAATATATGATGACCAATCCGCCGTTTGGTGTGAGCTGGAAAAGCGAGGAAGAATTTATCACGGAAGAGGCACAAAATCCGCACGGAAGATTTTTTGCAGGGACTCCCCGCACTTCCGACGGCTCCCTGCTCTTTCTCCAGCATATGATTTCGAAAATGGAGCCAAAAGGTTCGAGAATCGGGATTATCTTCAATGGATCGCCCCTTTTTACGGGTGATGCAGGTTCGGGTGAAAGCGAAATAAGGAAGTGGATTATCGAGAATGACCTGCTCGAGTGTATTGTTCAGCTCCCTGATTCTCTCTTTTTTAACACGGGTATCACTACATACATCTGGATTGTGAACAATAAAAAACGGGATGCGAGAAAAGGGAAAGTGCAACTGATAAACGCTTCCGAACTTTTCAAACCGATGAAAAAATCGCTCGGAAGCAAACGGAAGGAAGTGTCACAGGAGCAGATTGACCTTATAGTAAAGACATACTCCGGTTTTGTCGAAACGGATATTTGCAAAATATTTTCTAACCCGTTTTTCGGATATACCAAAGTGACGGTGGAACAACCTCTCCTTGAAAACGGCCTCCCCGTTAAGGATAAAAAAGGGAACATCAAACCCGACACTTCTCTTCGGGATTACGAGAGAATTCCACTTGGTGTTGATATCGATGAGTATTTTGCAAGGGAAGTTAAACCTCATCTTCCAACTGCTTATATGGACAGAAGCAAGGATGCCCGGGGTTATGAGATAAACTTCACAAAGTATTTCTACCGGTATAAACCTCTCAGATCATTGGATGAAATCGCCAAAGACCTGCTCGAGCTTGAAAAGGAATCGGAAGGCTTAATGAAAGAAATCCTAAAATGATCTCCCGGTATGATGCATACAAGGATTCGCGTGTTGAGTGGATCGGTGAGATTCCTGAACATTGGGAAATGATCAAACTAAAGTATCTTGGTAAAGCGTTGATTGGTTTATCCTACCAACCAGAAGAAATTGTTGACGATGAGACGCAAGGAATTCTTGTTTTACGCTCTTCAAATATTCAAAATGGCAAGCTGTCGCTATTAGACAATGTTTATGTTAAATCCAAGGTGAAAGAAGATCTAAAAGTTAAAGAAGGGGACATACTTATTTGTTCACGAAATGGAAGTAGATCGTTAATAGGGAAAAACATCACAATTAGTAAAGACTTGGTCGGCAATACATTCGGTGCATTCATGACAGTCTTAAGGACACCAAATTATAAATTTATCTCAAAAGTTTTCAATTCGAGGGTTTTTTCAGAGCAATCGGGGTTATTTTTAACTTCGACGATAAATCAACTTACTCAGGAAACTTTAAACAATTTTCTTATTCCATTCACTCTTTTAGAACACGAACAAACCCAAATCGTATCATATCTTGACGAAAAAACTGCCCTGATAGACAAACTGATATCGGTTAAACAGCGGAAGATTGAACTCCTTAAGGAGAAACGAACTGCCCTCATAAACCATGCTGTCACCAAAGGTTTGAACCCGAATGTCAAAATGAAAGATTCGGGCATTGAGTGGATCGGTGAGATTCCTGAACATTGGGGATACAAAAAAACAACTCATTGTTTTGGACTAATTGGAAGCGGGACTACGCCAACTTCGAATAACCCTGAATATTATGAGGATGGAGAAATAAACTGGTTACAGACAGGTGACCTCAACGATGGAATAATTTCAAAAACATCCAAATTAATAACTCAAAAGGCGTTTGATGATGTGAATCTCAAATTATATCCTGCAAATAGTTTGATTATAGCGATGTATGGTGCTACAATCGGAAAAGTTGGGTTGCTAAAAATCGAAACCACTACTAATCAAGCATGTTGCGTGTTAGCCCAACCGAGAGGTGTTTTTGTTAACTATATATTTTACTGGTTTATATCAAATAAGGATAAAATAGTAAGCTTAGCTTATGGTGGTGGGCAACCAAACATCAGTCAGGAAACGATAAAGTCCTTAAGAATTCATTGTCCCCCCATTCCCGAACAAACCCAAATCGTAACATACCTTGATGAAAAGACCAAAGAAATTGATGATCTTTTGAATATTGAGCAGAAGAAAATAGACCTTTTAAAGGAGTACCGACAGTCGCTGATATCAGAAGTGGTAACAGGTAAAATAAAAGTAACAACAGATTAAAAATTATGACCACCCCGACCGAAAAACGCTTTGAAGTTCACATAGAAAACTCCCTCGTATCGCAGGGATACACCTCACTGCCATACACAAAATATGACAGGGGGCTCTGTCTTATTCCCGATGAGGTTACAGGATTTATTAGATCCACACAGCCTAAGGAGTGGGAGAAACTTGAACTGCAATACGGCGATTCCGCATCATCAAAAGTTCTTGGAAGAATATCCGATGAAATTGGGAAACGGGGTATTGTTGATGTCCTGCGAAACGGAGTAAAAGACAGAGGTGCCAATCTCAGACTGGTCTATTTTCAACCCAACAGCGGACTGAACAAAGAGCATGAAAATCTCTACCGGATGAACCGGCTTACTCTCGTCCGGCAGCTCAGGTATTCAATAAAAAATGAGAATTCAATCGATATGGTGCTCTTTGTGAACGGTCTCCCCGTACTCACAATGGAACTGAAGAATCAGTTGACCGGTCAGAGCTACAAGGATTCAGAAAAACAATATAAAGCGGCACGAGACCCGGCGGAACCACTTCTTCGCTTCAAACGGTGTGCGGTACATTTCTGTGTGGATAACGATAATGTATCCATGACCACGCAACTCGCTGGGGACAAAACCCGGTTCCTCCCTTACAACAAGGATATCGAGAATCCCGTGAACTACGACGGATACCGGACACATTACCTTTGGGAGGAAGTGCTGGCTCCCACATCCCTCTGTGATATCCTTGAGAATTTTGTTCACCTTGCCACCGAATTGTCAACAGAATGGGACAGCTCAAAAGGGAAAGTGGTTGACAAAACAAAGGAAGTGCTGGTTTTCCCCCGTTACCACCAGCTTACAGTAATCAGACGACTTAAAGACGCAATCAGGGAAGAGGGAGTCGGACACAATTATCTGATTCAGCATACAACAGGTTCGGGGAAATCGTATTCCATCGGCTGGCTGGCACATCTTTTGACCTCTCTCTATAAAACAAAGGACGACACCAAAAGGATGTTCGACAGCATCATTGTGGTTACAGACAGAATTGTACTGGACAAACAGCTACAGCGGACAGTCAAGCAACTGGAACAGACACACGGAGTCGTAAACAAGGTGGAGGCGGGCTCCAAACAGCTAAAGCAGTACCTCGAAAGCGGGAAGGATATTATAGTCACTACCATTCAGAAATTCCCCTTCATTTCTGAAGAAATGGTGAAAATGGGGAATAAAACCTTTGGAGTGATAATAGATGAAGTGCATTCCTCGCAGTCGGGTGAAAGTGCCAAACACCTGAAAAAAACCCTCACAGCTTCGCAGGATTCTGATGATGATGGTGAAACCGATTATGAAGATAAAATTCTTCAGGAGATACAAAGCCGGGGGAAACAGAATCACATCTCATTTTTTGGTTTTACGGGTACTCCAAAAAACAAAACTCTGGAACTCTTTGGCAGGAAAAGAGCCGACGGAATGTTCGAAGCTTTTCATTATTACACAATGAGGCAGTCGATCTATGAAGGGTTCACCCTTGATGTAATTCAAAATTACACAACATATAAAAGGTGGTTCAAGGTTATCCAAAAAAGTGAGGAGGATAAAAAACTTCCCGAGAGCAGGGCAACCAGAGCACTGGTTAATTTTGTCGATTCGCACGAAGAGACTATTCACCGGAAAGTGATGATCATTCTCGATCAGTTCAGGAACAAGACTGAAAAAACCATCGGTGGCAAGGGGAGAGGGATGGTGGTCGTAAGGTCACGACTTCATTGTGTGCTCTTTTTTCAGGAGATGGTAAAACAGATGAGGGAGCTTGCACTTCCTTACTCCTGTCTCGTTGCTTTCAGCGGAACCGTCACCTATAACGGGGAGGAATTTACAGAGGACTCGTTGAACCGGGGAAACGGACTCGCTTACGGAATTCCGATAGAAAAGGGATTGAAAGACCCCCGCTACAGAATCCTGATTGTATCGAGCAAATTTCAGACAGGGTATGACGAACCGTTGCTCCACTCAATGTTTGTGGACAAGGTTTTAAACGGTATCCAGTGCGTTCAGACCCTTTCCAGACTCAACAGGGTGACTACAGGGAAAACGGAAACATTTGTCCTCGATTTTGTGAACAAGTATGAAGATATTATCCTTTCTTTTGAACCGTTCTTTACCACAACGCTTCTCTCGGAAGAGACCGACCCGAACAAACTTTATGATATTGAGACTAACATCAGAGGCTACAACCTGTTCACAAAACAGGAAACTGATGATTTTTGCAAAGAGTTTTATTCTGAAAAAGCCACAGATGAACTGCTTCAACCACTGATCGACAAGGTTGTGGAAAGATGGAGAGAGCTGAACGACCCCGAAGATAAGAGCAACTTTAAGTCGGAAATACAATCTTACATTCGACTTTACGGCTATATTTCGCAGATAATCAACTTTGAGGATGTGAATCTTGAAAAACTGTTTGTCTTCCTGAAGTACCTCAACAAAAAACTGCCGAAGAACTCTGAATCGGGCATCGACCTTTCAAAGTCAGTTGATCTTGAGTCACTTCGCATACAAATGATCAGCGAAAATAATACCATTCTCGACTATGATCCCGGAATCCTTGATCCCATCACCGCAGAAGCGGTACAAAAACCGGAGGAACCACAGGAACTCCTGTCGGAAATCATCCGGAAAATCAACGAAGTCTTTGGTGAGCAGCTCACAGACGAGCACCGGATAATGATTCAGCATGTAAATGAGCGAATGCATAAACACGAGGGCCTCCAAAAAGTAATGGCAGGCGACAATTCAGAACAAAACAAAAAGAAAAAATTCGAAGAGATCCTGAACGAAACCCTCCTCAGCTATGTAAACACCCAGTTTGATTTCTATCAGAAACTTGAGAACCCCCGGGTGAAGAGTATTCTCATGGATGTGATATACAGGCAGTACGGGAGGATGGGGGTGTGAGGGGGAAGTGCAGAATAGAAAAATCAAACAGTTTATGCTTTCAAGCAAACCGGGCAATACAGATTTTACTTTTATTATGATGCAAGGGAAAGGATTTTGCTTTCCGGGGGAGGGCTAAAAACAACAAGATCGTATCAGGAAGACCCGAAACTTCATTTCATGGTACGATGTTTGACAGCCTTGGAAAAATTTATTAATGACAATGATGATTTAAGCTTGTTAAAACTCTACTCAAAAGAGATATCAATTGAATTTAACGAAGCAGGCGATATAAGTAATCAGAAAGAAATTTTAGAGAAGATCGACGATGAAAAAAAATCAGAATGACAAAAGCAACCTGTTACAGGAACCAATTGCCAAAGAAGTAGACAGATACCTTGACTTTACGATGACAGTAACAAAAATAATCATCGATAAATTGAGGAATGAAAAAATTACAAAGCGAGAGTTTGCCCGGTCGCTCGGAAAGAACGAGTCACAAATCTCCGAGTGGTTGAGCGGAAGGCACAATTTCACACTGCGTACCCTCGCGGATATCTCAGCTAAATACGAGTTGGATTTTTCTGAAGCTTTTAAACTTGTGATTGAAGACGCACTAAGTGTGAACCAGTTTATTGAAACGAGTCCGACAAAACAAAAAGCGAATTCGAAGTCCATAAAATCAGTATTTCGCTCGCAGCATGAGAACACTAATTTACGAATTTGATCTGGTGACCCAAAAAGTCGTGTTTTTTTATGTTAAATCGATGTTTTTGAAAGTATATTTTGGAATTATTTGGCAGCGAGTTTGGCAGCGAGTCGCCAATAAATAAGGTCAAAACAGGCAAAATTTAGCAAATTATGACTATATAAGAGGATATTCCAAAACCCTTTAAAACGACAAAAGCCCCAAAACACGCTGTTTTGAGGCTTTTTTGTGGGCGTTCAGGGATTCGAACCCCGGACACTCTGCTTGTAAGGGAACGGGACAGAGTTGTAAGTGATTGATTTATAAGGAGTTATAAGGGAGTGGCAGCGAAACAGTTTTGATAATAATCTGCACTACAAATTCGAGGCTAACCTATTTCCAGGCAATGTTTCGTTTGATCCTCCCGGTCAGTGAGGAATGAGATGATATGATCCTCTTCATTCAGCAGAATCTGCAAAATGTTGTTGGTAGAAGTATTTCCGCATCTTAACCAAATGATTTTCGGAGGAATTCCTCTCAGCAGGCAAAGATCATAAAAATCCGAGTCAAATGTGACAATAGAAAAACCATTCTCTCTGGCATATTCCCAAATATTGATGTCAGAAGTCTGATTTAAGCCAACCTGGGATACTTGTTTGGAGCCGGGAAAACTGTCTTGAATTTTTTTTACGATCCGAAAAGAGATATTCTGGTCAAAAAGTAACTTCATATCGCAATTTTAATCCGATGTTCTCTCTCAGCAGCAAAAGCCAGACATGCAAGTATATCCTCGTGCGTTAACTCCGGGAAATCTTCAAGTATCTCCTGCATCGTCATCCCTGAAGCAAGCCAGCTCAATACATCATAGACGCTGATTCTGGTATCTCTTACGCAAGGTTTACCAAATCGTTTTTCGCTTTGAATTGTTATGATATCATCATATTTCATAAATAAATCTCATTAGAATAAAATACATCTAAAACCGGTAAATTTCACACACAATATAATAAATACATAGCTCTTGTTTAGGTTCAGAAAAAAGTAGATTCGCATAAACTAAATACGACTCCCAAAAGTCGTGTTCTTTTTGCTAAAATCTGTGTAAATAAGAAATTACGCACGCGTTTTCTGTCGATTTAGTGTTGCGGTTTTGTTGCGGTCACCCCAAAAATCCAGGTCAATTCAGGCAAAATTTAGCAAATTATGACTATATAAGAGGATATTCCAAAACCATTTAAAACGACAAAAGCCCCAAAACACGCTGTTTTGAGGCTTTTTTGTGGGCGTTCAGGGATTCGAACCCCGGACCCTCTGCTTGTAAGGCAGATGCTCTGAACCGACTGAGCTAAACGCCCGATTTCAAAAATTTTAGACTGTAAATTTAGCGATTTTTGCGAATTTATACAAGTCTTTTTGCTAAAATATTTAAAAAACTTTGAGCGAGCGACGGGATTCGAACCCGCGACATTCAGCTTGGGAAGCTGACACTCTACCGACTGAGTTACGCTCGCTTGTGAATCCAAATTTACGAAAAAATCGGTTATTTTTCAAGGAATATTTTGCGAACCTCTCACATGCCTGCATATGATCATCGTCACATTGTGCCTCGAATCATGATTAGTGATTAAACCATTACTGAAATTAGTGTGTCCGAAATTCAAAAAAGGAGAAATATATGAAGAGTCTTTTAATATTTGTTTTAACCGGTTTAATTCTTTCCCTGCAAATATTTGCTCAAACTGTTATCAATCAAAGAGAGAAGGATGGTGATCGTTACCTTTATTTGAATTTTGTGGTTAACGCACACGATTTTACTGAACCGGAACAGTCGTGCAAAACTTTGATGCGGGCTGCTCACATTTTTAACAAATATGGTGTGAGAGCTGATTTTTATTTTGTTGAGCAATTGGTTACAAACATTGTTCAGTTCTATCCGTGGTTTCCGGATTCATTAAAAATATTGGGTATGGGGATAAATCTTCATCACCGGGCACCACATATCCTTTCGTTTAAGTCATCTTACATTAACAATTTAAGTAAAAAACCGCTTGATACTTTAGTGAGTGTGCTTGATTCATATGAAAAATACCGGCTTGATCTGGTAACAGGCGGATATAAAACTGCTTTCACAGGTGGTTACAAGTCGGTATCGGAAATATTTGATGAATCACCTTTCACCGTATCTACGGGGGAGAGTGGACCCACATCCAATTTTGGAAGGGCTGATCTGATTGCTTGTAAAAGTATGGGGGCAAAGGGAGTGCTTCTGTTTCATGAAGAAGGTTCTGATGCAGATTACCCCCTTTTTTATTCACAAGGTCTGCTCGTTCGTCCCGTCGATTTCAGTATTACCCGTTGGACAGCGGGTTCACAAACCGATGATGAGTTTTGGTGGGAGATGATCGGTACTCCGGATGAGCCGTACTATTCACCAGCCGCGTACCTGACATCAAAGATGAACTCGATCAACAACACGAAGTTGAATTTTGCCAATGCCATAATTCATGAAACAGATTTTCATTTTAATCTGCCTCCCTGGCGCGCCTGCTATTATTCTGATTCGATGTCGACAGTCCCTTTGCAGGCGCCGTTTGATACCAGCCGGACATCCTTCTGGATCAGAACCAACAGCGAGCAACAGGAAGAAAGATTATGGAGTTATTATGACTCCCTCGTCGCTACTGCTGCCGGGAATCCCCATATAAAGACCTTTATTATGAAAGATCTTAACACCTTAATATCGCCTGACATCGAGAGAAGTGTTTCCATAAACCAGATTTATGAACTCTCCAGAATTATCGCTGCTTCAAATCCTGTCAATTTTCCACCCCGCTTTTTCAGCCTCTCCGGAGATTATTTTTCAATCGCCGATGCTTACTTTACCATCACCAAATCACTGGCAGGCTACTTAAGCACGGGTTCACTTCCGGGGAGTGTTACTACAGCGGATATAAACGGACCATTTGATACAACGGTTGTTAATCTCTCTTCAGTTGGTTCCGTAGATTCACTTTCAATCAGAAAAGGAGTTGCCTTCAACGACTCGCTGTTCAGTTATTATGCGACCGGCAACAAATATCTCTCTCGAATACCTTCCAGCGTTGTTACAAACGGATTCCCTCCGGCAAATCCTTTGGAGTATCTGTTTATTGCAGCATCGGCACTCAAAAATATATACGAAACCGGAACAATCGGAACAGTTACCCCCAAAAGTATCTCATACACGAATAAAACTGTGTACCAAAACCCCGTAAAATGGGGAGAAAAGCCGGCGAGAAGAATTTCAGTAACCGGTGTGGAAAGGGAAAATCCGGTTCTCCCAGGGGATTTTAAAGTATCACAGAATTACCCCAATCCCTTCAATCCCTCCACAAGCTTCAGAATAGAAATGGTGAATGGAGGGAATTGCCGGGTCAGTATTCATGATATCAGTGGAAATTTGATAAAGAGTGAGCAAATTACATCCGACAATCCGGAGTTTGTTTACAATTTTAACGGAAACGGAATGGCATCGGGTGTCTATTTCTTCAGATTTTCATTTAACAACACTAGCATTATCAAAAAAGCAATTTTAATCAAATAAAGGAATCACGAATGTTTACGCGAGTTACAATCCTTCTTTTAATCGTAGCATCACTTCATGCACAAACACCAGTCTATGTCAACATAACATCGCATAATGAAGTGACCGATCCGGTACTCTATGACACTGACAGTGTCGGATTCATGCAGGTCAGAAGCCATATAGTGGAGTTAGCCAACACAGTGAAGTCAAAAGGCGCCAAATATAACTTTCAGGCAGACTGGAGATTCTTAAACGGCGTATTGAATTTTGATAAGGGGAATGATTCTGCAACTGGGGGCAAGAATATTCTGAAGTGGTTGTCCGAGGACAGTCAGCAAAGAATTCAGGTGGATGCTCATTCTCATCTGTCAGACGGATATAATTATGCGGATATCGCCAAGTTAATAGCCGACTGTGGTGTTACGGATTCAAAAATTGTCGGAGGATTTTTATGGAATGACACAGTTGGACTTAAGAGCTGGCTCCTTTTTGAAGGGGGACTTCGAGGCCAGAAATTCCCGCTGAAAATCTGGAAACCGGATATAGTCTGGGGATGTGCAACAAAAGGGATGTTCCATAATGGAGATCTCAATGCATTTGGTTCATGGAGACCAGCAGGTGCATGGAATCTGATGACACATGATCCGACAAAAAGAGTACGGTTACTCGGAAATGCCTGTCACAATCAGGTGACCGATACCACTGAGATTACAGACAATCTTAACACTCTCAACGGGATGCTTAACGCCATAGCGAATGGAACATTACCGTCCGGTAATTTTTACACTGCAACGATAATGATTAACCAAAGAGATTTCAAACCCTCATATCTCGCAAAAATCAGCAGTCTTATCGATTCATTAAATGTGTTGGCGGCAAGCGGGAAGATTGTCTGGGCTACTTTAGGTGAGAAAGATTCGATCTGGAGAAATGATTATGGCGGTACACCGCATTTTCTTACCTGTGATGATCTTCCAACTTCTGTGGAAGAGCCTGCGGCAACACCGGATGAGATAAAATTGGGTCAGAATTATCCCAATCCGTTTAATCCGGTGACAACGCTGAATTTCATTCTGAGCAAGTCCACGGATGTCCGATTAAGCTTCTACAATTGTGAAGGTGTACTCATTTCAGAGGAATTTTTAAGCGGTTTGCCGGCAGGTCAGCATAGCTATCAATTTGACGGTACTTCATTACCCTCAGGTGTATATTTTTGCCGGCTTTCAGGTGGGGGGTATTCAGAATTGAAGAAAATGGTTTTGTTAAAATAGCTTTAGAAATAATGCAAGGTTCCATCACCTGGATGAGTGGAAGTAGACCATTATGATTGAATTAGCAAGCAAAATCGTAAATTTGCGAAAATAAATCGAATAAAATTATGCCAGCGACAATAACAAAAAACCGTTTAATACTTGTTTTATCCTCGATAACACTGATTGTCCACCTTTACGCGATTTTGTTTGGCGGATTTTCCTACTTTCGGGATGAGCTTTACTACCTTGAGTCAACGCGGCATCTGGATTTTGGCTATGTCGATCATCCGCCACTTTCGATCTGGCTGCTATGGTTGATTACTTCAGTCTTTGGAGATTCTGTTGGTGTGATAAGAATTGTACCGGCGGTTTTTTCCGCAGTGGTTGTATTTTTATCGTGTAAAACTGCTCAGAAAACGGGTGGTGGGAGTTTTGCGATGTTTCTTACGGCGATTACAGTTTCTTTGATGCCGATTTTTATGGGGATGAATTCGGTCTATTCAATGAATTTTATCGACTGGTTCTTCTGGGCACTTCTCTCGTATCTGGCAGTTGATCTGATTCAGGAACCGCAGAATAAAAAGTTTATTGTTTGGGGAATTGTGGCAGGATTCGGAATGCTGAATAAAATAAGCATCGCCTGGTTGATCGCCGGATTTTTTGCTGCTCTTCTTGTCAGTGACAAAAGAAAACTGTTGAAAACGCCTTATCCATGGATTTCGGGGGTAATTGCGCTTATAATTTTCTCTCCTTACATTGTCTGGAATGTGTTCAACGATTTCGCTCATCTCGAATTCATGCGAAATGCCGTGGAAATGAAGTACTCACAAATTACCCGGGTGCAGTTCCTCATGGATCAGTTGATGCTCATGAGTCCATTCGCGATTGTTTTGGCATTTTGCGGAGTGTGGTATTCGACATTCAATCCTGCGGGGAGGAAAGATATGGCACCGGCGGTAATATGGCTGACTACACTAATGATTTTGCTGGTTAATTCACATTCAAAGGCTGAGTATCTGGGTGCCGCTTATCCCGCACTTATTGCTCTTGGGGCAGTATTTCTTGAATCGAAACTCAATGTATCGAAACTGGTGTTCTACCCCGTGAAATTTGCGCTGCCCGTTTTGATAATCGGAATGGGAATTATTGCCATCCCCGTGGTGGTGCCGGTTCTAAAAGTCGAAGACACAATCAAATATTTCAGGTTAACGGGTTTAAATCCGCAATCGAACGAGGGGCATAAACTGACAGAGCTTCATCAGTTTTATGCTGACATGCACGGGTGGGAGGAGCTTGTGGAATCGGTCAGAAAAGTTGTGGACTCAATTCCGGGGAAAGACACGCTTTCAATTCTTATTGTGGCAAACAACTACGGAGAGGCGAGTGCAATCAATGTGATCGGACGGAAATACAATCTTCCTTACTGTACGACTGAACACAACAGTTACTGGTTGTGGGGTGTGCCGAGGGAGGAGTATGATATGTATATTTCGCTGGGTGACTCTGAGGAGGATGTGAAAACCTATGCAATTAATCCGGAACTCAAAGGAGTCCATACAGCGAAATATTCCATGCCTTATGAGAATAACCTGAACATCTGGGTTGCCAAGAGGCTAAAATATCCTTTTAAGGAGCTCTGGAAAAAGGCAAAGAAGTATATATAACGCCGGTATTACGCAAGGTTTTTCCGCCTGTGGATTTTTCGAAGAGAAGCCGGCAGTTTTAAGCGATTACTGAACGAGATTGACATTCTAATTGTTACACTTCTAATCCGGCAGGACCGGAATGGATTGACAACAACGACAAGGAGAACAATATATGTATTGCCCGGTATGTAAAGAAACAAAGCTTTTAATTTCCAACAGGGAAGGTGTGGAAATTGACTACTGTCCCGATTGCCGCGGAGTGTGGCTTGACAGAGGTGAGCTCGATAAAATTATCGAGAGATCGTCTCAGGTTTCCGCAGGCAGCAGAAGTGATGACCGCCGTGAGACCTACCGTGAAAAGGATTCCGACTACAGAGAAAAAGACCGTGGATATGAGAAAGACAGAAGTTATGACAGTGGTGAATACGGTTACAAGAAAAAGAAGAGAGGTGGATTTCTGGATGACATTTTCGATTTTTAAAGATCGAAGATTCCCGTTTTCCCCTTGGGTTTATTGAATACTAACGCAAAAGAGGCTGTCCGTTTGGTTCAGCCTCTTTTTTTTATTAATCTATTTCTTCCAGTTTTCCAGAAGTGATTTCATTGCATCAAGGTCAAAAGGGGGATTTTTCATCGTTGCGGCTTTATCCAGTGCCTTCTGCATGGTCGCAATCGCTTCACTTTTCTTGCCTGCCTTCTCGAGCAATTGTGCCTTAACCTTCAGATTGTTATAGTTTTCATCGATCATGATTGATATGTCGATATACTTCATTGCCAGGTCGAGGTCTTTGCCCGATTTTAACAAATAATCAGCTCCTCTGAATGAAGTGCTCCAGTTTACATCGGTTTTCAGCTTGTCGAGGATGTTTTTATGACTCTCGAAGACGATGTCAAAACTGATCTTCACATCTGCCCATGAGATGGTCAGTTTTGCTTTGTCGCTTTCGACTGACTCGAAATTAAAGGTGAGAAGTTCCACATTGCTTGTTTTTTCAGGTGTGACCTTGAAACGAAGTGCATCATTTCCGGGATTGTAGTTTCCGGAACCCCACAGGTTGTTGTCCTTCGAGAGAATGACTGTCCACTCTGTTTTGCCGGGAATTGTAAATATTCCATAAGTTCCTGCAGCCAGTTTGGTCCCGCTGATGGTTGCATCATTTGTGAACGCGATAGTGGTAGCTGAGTTGGCGCCAGTTCTCCATACCTGGTCAAACGGAACCACTCCGCCAAAAATTTGTCTCCCTTTTACAGAAGGGCGGGAGTATTTTACTGTCACTTCACTTATTCCAACAACCTGATAGACTGAACCCAAAGGGGAAGCCGCCGGAACAGCAGGTGCCTGGGCGTTAAGGGAAGTGATGACAAGAAAAAATGTGAGAAGAATGATTGATGATGCTTTTTTCATGAGTGTCCTTTTATTTTGGTTTATTATACAACAATCTCTACCGGCTTCCGGTTCAAAAGCAGATGCAAATAAACTTCGGGGTTATTTTGCTGCTGTCACATTTTTGATAATCGAATTGACTTCATTCTCATATTTATCAACTGTTTCAGAAGATCCCCAGGCAGCTATCAGTATCGAAGTGTTGTCTGCAGGGGTATCCACAATACCGGAAATCAAACGAACACCCTCCGATTTGCCTGAGATTAACTTCGCATTTAAGCCGTTAATCTCGCTGTCAACAATTTCCCCGGTTTTAAGTTTGTAGATCTCTCTGTTTAATATCGTTAATGCCTCAACTTTTGCTTTATCGGGATTATCAACATTCAGAATGTAAAACTGAACGAGAAATCCTCCCTCCTTTGGGAATGCTGTGATGTTTTGTTCATCCGTTTCGAGTATCCAGTCTGCGGGAAGCTGGAAATCCATTTTTGCCGCTTCATTGGTATATGTCTCGCCGGCTTCGATCTGTCCATCACTTTTTAAAGAAGAAGAATCGGAAGATGACCTGTCGGCGGGGGAATCAGATTTCCCGCATCCGCTTAAAATAACCAGCAAAGCGAAAAATATGGAAAAGGAAAATACTCTAAGCACAATACTCCATGTGTAAAATGACAAAAAAAACCGGATTGTTAATTTAAGCAATCCGGTTTGAAAATCAATTAAGCTTATTATTTCTTGGCAGGCTTAATGTTTTTGAATATATAGTCAAGCTCTTTCGAATATTTTTTCAAAGCTTCAGGAGCTGCCCATGCGTTGATGAAAAGACTGGTTTTTTCAGCAGGGGTATCAATAAGTCCCAGATAAAGTTCGAGACCATCAGCAGTACCTTCAATGGATCTGCCTTTCATACCATTGATGTCCTCATCCTTTGCTTCACCGAGCTTCAGGTTTTTTACATCACTTCCGAGGTACTTGTCGAGTTCTTTCATTGCTGCTTCAAGTTCGTCAGCTTTGAGAACAACAAAGTTTACAGCGAAAAGACTGTCAGGAGCGTGCGCTGTCATGCTTTTTTCGTCAGTAGTATAGTACCATCCAGCGGGAAGAGCTACACTTACCTGAGCGGCTTCATCTGTAAATGTTTCACCTTCAACAGGTTTCTCAGTTTTGGGTGCAGCAGAATCAGCAGGTTTTTCTGCAGGTTTGTCAGCTTTTTTGCAACCACCGAGTAACAAAGCTACTGCAAGTATTGCAACGAGTGAAAAATATTTCGACATGGAGTCTCCAATAAATTAGTTATTTGATTATTTAATTGTACAACAGACGGGCTGTTGCGATTTATTCCAACAAACCATTCCCTTGAAAAATGTCAGGGAACGGGAAATTAAAAAATTATTTTGCTGGTGAAATGCTGTTGAAAATTGACATTACATCAGCCGCATATTTTTCAACGGTCTCAGGAGCTCCCCAGGCACCAACCATCAGGCTCGAATTTGCAACCGGTGTATCAATAACCCCAATAGCCAAAAGAACACCATCAGCATTGCCTTCTACGAATCTTCCGCTCATGCCGTTAACATTATAGTCTTTGGCATCACCAAGTTTGAGGTTTGCAACCTGTGCCGAGAGCATATTATCCACTTCCGCGAGTGCGGCACCCAGATCATCAGCACTAAGGACACTAAAATGTACCATGAAACCACCCTCTTTGGGGTAAGCCATGATATCAGCTCCACTTGCTTCATACATCCAGCCTGCGGGGAGTGTGACACTGACTTTGGCGGCTTCGTTTGTAAAGGTTTCCTGAGCGAAGTTTGAAGTTGTCAGGAATGCGATGGAAATAAACAGGACAGCAAAAAGTTTTGACATAATGTCTCCGGTCGATTAAACTAAATGATTAAAAATAACTGCGAAATGTAATTAATTATATCGCAGAAAAAAAAGATATTTTTCGCAAAAAGTCAAAATTATACTGAAAAACGAGACTTATTTACAAACCTTTTATTTTATTCCGGCTTTTTGTTCAACACCTCGACCAAAACCCAGGATGCTTTTGAGCCATCAAATGTTACATCCACTTTATAATGTGCTTCACCACCCGGCTCAATGGCTTTAAGAAGTCCCTCATATTTTTCTCCACCTTTTGGAGTGAGAGTAAATTCTTTAACAGTAATTCCTTTTTCTTTGAATTGCGGGCTGTTTTCCATGTCTTGTTTAATCTGGTCAGCGAGTTGTTCAGTGGAAACGCTGCACGCCGTAAGGAAAAGAGCCGCGAGTACAACGAAGAGAGATCTGGTAAGGTTTTTTGTATTCATGATATGGTCCGGTTGTTTTGATTAAACAGGTATATTAAAAGACTGATTAAAGACGATAATAATATCGAAATATGCAACGGTAAATATAACTCTATAAATGAAAAAGCCAAATAACTTTTTATGAATATTCAATAAAATTATTTAAATATAACGGAAAGAACCTGGAGAAATGGAAGAAATCGACCTGTTTACCGGGTCTGTTCTTTGTAATCTGCTTAAAATAGCTTATTTTTGAAGTCTAAATTTGGCGCGTTCGTCTAGCGGTTCAGGACGCTGCCCTCTCAAGGCAGAGATCACGGGTTCGAATCCCGTACGCGCTACACACAAAAAAACCCTGTAATGCTTTTCGCAGAACAGGGTTTTTTGTTTTATGGGGGTTAATTATTTGACAAGGGTCATTTTCCGGGAGAGGGAATTCCCGTTCTGGGTTACATTGTAAATATACACACCTGATTGCAGGTTTGAAGCATCGAAATTGATTTTGTGATTTCCTGCTGCAAGTTGTCCACTTACCGGTTCAGCAATAAGTTCACCAAGGATGTTAAATATTCTAACCGATACAAAACCGTCGACTGCGAGTGAGAAAGAAATGGTTGTGGACGGATTAAACGGATTTGGATAATTCTGATCCAGAGTGAAAGAAACGGGGGAGTTTTTTTCCTCGACAGAAGTCGGAGTTTTAAGATACTTCCAGATTCCACGGTCCACCGTACCTGCATATAAAACTTCTCCTGAAGCATCGAGAGAAGTTATCTCCATTCCGTCCGGTAAATTAAACAAGGAAGGCACCCAGGTGGTGTCTTTGAGTCTGTACATTTTGTTTACCTGACTGTCGTATGCGAAAAAATAGCCAAGATATCTGAAATATTTAATAAAGTAGAGGTCGAACTGCGAAGTCGGGAGACCATTTTTGAAATATTTCCAGTCAATTCCATTGTTAGTGGAAATCATCAAACCCAGATTGCTTCCTGCAATAATAGAATCAGCAACTACCGAAAGTGAAGTGAAGGAAGTTGAAGCGGGCAGATTATTGTTTATTCTTTGCCAGGTTTGTCCATTCAGGGTATAGGTTCCTTCGATCGTTCTGAGAATAACTCTGGAATCAGAAGCTTTTATTTCGTAAACAGGAGCCGGTACACCTGCTTCCTGCACAATACCTGAGCTAAACGACGACCATGTAGCACCGTTGTCAGTTGACCGGTAAACTCCACCTTGTTCCCAAACGGGAGGCAGGTGGTCTCTTCTTCTCGTTCCATGAAAACCCGCATAAATTGTATTCCCGGAAACAGCAACTCCATAAACCTTTGTGATGTGGGACTGTGGAATACCGGAATTGAGGGTTGACCAGGTATTTCCGAGATCGTTTGAACGGATTACACCATTGGCATTCCAACCGTAAATCTGATTACCTTTGAATACCGGGTTTCCGATGTAAGCGGATATGGAATCCCAGGTGTTTCCACCATTTGTGGATCTGTAAAGCGAAGCGCCATACTGTGAAAAAACCACATCTTCAGACATAACGATCGGTGAGGAAGTGGTTGCGATCAGATTATCGGTAACAGAAAACCAGTGTCCGTCCACTCTTCTGATGATTTTCCCCGAAGTTGCGGCAACGATACTTCCCTGGTGCATGGTATAACCATTTATATAAGAGGGAGTATTCAGGCTTGTCCAAAAGCTGCCTGTAAGTCGGAAAAGTCCCGGATTGTCACCGATTACGGACAAGTAAAAATCGCCGGAGATGAATTTCAGACCGTTGAACGGGATGATGTTTCCATTTCCAAGCTGCAAACCGTTTATCAGAGGGAGCCATGAACCCGAAACATCTTTTTTGTAAACGCCTGCATTAGTGGTCAAAATCTCAACCCCGCCTTCATTTGCAACGGAGGTGGTTTTTTCACCATTTTGAGGTACAAAAGCCACATTCCAATTTTGTCCCTGATCGGATGATTCGAGAAGCACTACCGATTCGGGAGTATTGTCGGTGAAGGCTTCTATCCACATTTTATCTGATGATACGAACAGATTCATAACAATAAATATTTGTCGTGTTTCGTTGTTATGAGTAAAATTTTTGTTAAGGGATACAGGGATCCAGTTGTTTCCAAAATCGGAACTTGTATAAACAGTATCACCCGAAGCACTTATGACATAAATTTTTCCGAGGTATAAAACAGGATCGGAATTTGTTGCTTCGGGGATTATCTTTTTAACCCATGAAGTGCCATTGTCGGTAGAAACAAAAATAAAGCCATAATTGACAGCAACAACAGTGTTACCATCCCTGAGCAGGGAAGTGGCGTAAACTCCCGGAACCGGGGATGACCAGGTGGTGCCGTCAGAGACGAACACACTCCCATTTGCTGTGTTGGTTATCAATTTATCTCCCGTCGATACAACTGACTGGAAATATCCTCCTTTAATACCATTTGTCTGCGACCACTGCGGAAAGATGAGCGACGAGAGAGTGAGAACAAGTATTAAGACCTGCGATTTTCTCATATATACTATTCCTAAAAAATTATTGATGTGAGGCGGAAATATAGTTTGTTTTAAAGGAGAGCGTTGTGATATTATTATAATTGGTTATTATTTATGATAAAGGTTAAATGGCAAGGAGTAAGGTTTATTTGCGGACAGGTCTTGTAAAACCGGGTATGGACCCCGTCAAATTATTCTGCCGACTGTCAAATAATTGCGTTAATAAAAATGATAATTTGTAATTTTCCCAGTCAATAAAAATGGATTTTAGATGTTAGCAGTAAACAGCATAAGAAAAGAATTCAAAGACATCGTTGCGGTGGATGATATCTCTTTTACAGTGGAACCGGGGAAGATATTTGGTCTTTTGGGTCCAAACGGGGCAGGAAAGACCACCACAATCAGGATGATCTTAAATATCATAAAGCCGACTTCGGGAACAATCTCGATCGACGGGAAGCCTGTTGGCAAGGATTTCCATAATATCACCGGATATCTTCCTGAAGAGAGGGGACTTTATAAAAAAAGCACCGTACTCGATATTATCAAATATTTTGCGGCACTAAAAGGTGTGAATTCCACAGAGGCTGAGAAACTGGGAAAGAAATGGCTCGAAAGACTGGACATACCCGACTATAAAAAGAGGAAAGTACAGGAACTCTCCAAAGGAAACCAGCAAAAAGTTCAGTTTATTGTCTCGGTCATTCACAATCCCCAAATACTGATACTTGATGAACCATTCAGCGGGTTCGATCCCATCAATCAGGAGATGGTTCGCGATGAAATACTTCGCTTAAAACGGGAGGGTAAAACCATCGTTCTCTCCACCCACCAGATGGACATGGCAGAGAAAATGTGCGAGTCAATATTTCTGATCAATAAAGGAAGAGAAGTATGCAGCGGGCCCATCAATCTTGTGAAAAGAAATTTTGGCAAAGAGTTTATAAAGATTGAGTATGAAGGAGGTTCTGATTTTATCAAGACACTTCCGGAAGTGAAAACCGCTGATTTATACGGAAATTTTGGTGAAATTGAATTGATTGAAGGAGCCGTTCCGGGTGAAGTGCTCCCTAAATTGTTCCAAAACATGAAGTTAAGGAGTTTTTCAATCGAGGCGCCAACGCTTAATCGAATTTTTATTGATACTATAAAGCAGATCGGAGAGTAAAATGAAGAAAGCATTTGAAGTAGCGAAATGGGAATATCTTCAAAAGGTTCTCTCGAAAGAATTCATTATCTCCGTGGTGCTTACACCGGTTATTTTTACTGTTTTTTCGATATTGCCATCACTACTCGCAGACAAGGACTCCGATGCTCCAAAGGCAATCACGATTCTCGATTCAACCGGGCAGTATGAAGATGCTCTGAGGGCACAACTTCAGAAAGAAAAACTTGAGGATGGACAGCCAAGATATCTGATTCCTAAAAATGTTGTCCCCGCAGGTGACATATCTCTCGCAAAGAAAAAACTGGATGACTCTGTCTTTAACAAAAAAGTACTTGAGGGATACATATATATCTATGAGAAGAAGGATTCCGGACTGAATCTTGAGTATCGCAGCAAGTCGATGGGTAACTTTCGTGACATAAAGATAATGGAGAGTGGATTTAACAGCATAAGAAGGGAGAGGATGCTTGCCAACAAAAATATCGGGCAGAGTCTCCTCGACTCACTTACCCATGAAGTTGGGCTTCGCTCTGTCAAGATAACCCTCGAGGGGGCTGAGGAAATCAACTTTCAGACGCAGTTTTTCTCAACTTTCGTTATTGTGATGGCTCTCTTTTTCATAATCATGTTTACAGGGGGTTCACTCGTAAGAAGCCTCGTGGAAGAGAAATCCAACCGCCTGATCGAGATTATTCTTTCAAGTTGCAGACCTGATGATCTGTTGTTCGGGAAGGTTATGGGCCTTAGTCTTTTGGTGCTTACTCAGATGGGTATCTGGGCACTTCTGGCATTTGGTTATGCGGGTCCTCTGATAGCCACTTCTGCAGCATTTCAGAATATCCACATTGTAATTCCATATTTTCTCCTGGCATTCCTCTTTTATGTTTCGATATTTGTGGGAGTCGGCTCCATCGTGAATACTGAACAGGAGGCTCAACAGATAACGAGCTACCTGACACTTTTGGTAATATTTCCGGTTGTTTTACTCATGCCGATAATTCAAAATCCTGATCAGGGACTCGTGAAAATATTTGCTTACATCCCGTTTACATCTCCACTGGTGATGATAGCAAGGATGAATGTGATACAGGTTCCTCTCTATGAGCATTTGATTGCAATGGGAATTCTCGTTTTAAGCATTTTTGTTGTGATAAAAATCTCAGTGAAGATTTTCAGAATCGGAATACTCTCTTACGGGAAGGTACCTTCGATAAAAGAACTGATAAACTGGATGAAATACGATTCTTAATAAATCAGTTTGACCGTCGTATCATTATATTTGAAATATGATGATTGATATTTTCGCAATGGTTTTAACAGGCGGAGGAATCTCCGCCTTGTTTTTTAAGTTCTATTCCGGTTTCGAGAGGTACAGGTACAGGCGGGAGATTGATTTTCTTCTGCCGGCACTGGCGGGTGGCCTGGCTGCAGTGCTCTTTACAATCGGGATACAGTATGGTTTGTCACAAATATATGAAGTGGCGGACATCATGTACCGCGGGCATTTCCGTTCGATTTACATCTCACCACTTATCGAGGAAATAGCTAAAGGAGGTGCCACCCTCCTCGCAATCAGATTTCTCAAGAGCGAGGAATTGCTCGATTCGTTGTTTCTCGCCATAGCAATCGGACTCGGGTTTGCATTTTTTGAAAACATCCTCTACTCCACAATCGGGAATGGTGACAGGAGTATGGCAGGAACCATGCTGGAGAGAACCCTTGTCATCGCTCCGATGCACAGCGTGCAAAATTTTCTTTTTATCCTTCTCTACATTTTCATATCGAACATAATAAAAAACAGATTTTTTGTATTTCTGCTCGCTGCTCCGTTTCCCGCTGTTTCCCACTCAATCTGGAACTATATAGCGTTGGAGACCGGCGCAAATATTATTAATCTTACTCTGATGATAATCGTCAGCCGTTCGATTGTCTATGCAATCAGAGTGGAAAAAGAACATTTTATTGAAGCAAGAGTCAGGGAAACTTCGGAAGAAAATGGTGGACCGGAAGAGGGCAGGCTGCTGATGATGAAAAATGGATGGAAAGAAAAAGGGGAGGAATTCATCAAAATACAGATTGAATCATCAAAATTTATCTATAATTCGGTGTTGAAAAGATTCACAAGTAAGAAGTCAACTTAAGAAATTTACAGGTTTGTGGGACAAATAAAAATTCATTTCAATCAATAAATCACTCCCGGGGTATGATAGAATAATAACTTCTAAAAACAGACCAATATTTCGTGAAATATTATTAATTTAAGTCTGGAAAAAACAGAATTCACCCTGTTAATAAGAAGAATTTTATGATGACAAAAAGTCGATTGGATTGCAATTCTTCACCGAAGCCCGGCAATTTTCTGCGTGACAACCTGATTGTGACTTTGGTTTATTTACTCGTCGCACGGACAAGTCTGCTTCTCGCCCTGCCCGGCAGCAACGCCTCACCTGTCTGGCCCCCCTCGGGAATAGCCCTGGCATTTTTCCTGATGTGCGGCTACCGGGTTTCGCCCGGCATTGCCACAGGCGCATTTCTTGCAAATCTTTGGAGCATGCTTTCGGGTGATTTAACTCACGGGTATCTTGTACCGGCAATCGTGGGAGTGGTGACAGCAATCGGGAACACACTTGAGGGTATTGCCGGTTACTGGTTGATAAATAGATTTTCGATACTGGCTTCGTTATTTACAAGAGTAAGAGCTGTTGTTGGATTTACACTTATTGCTTTTGTGATGTCTCTGGTAAGCGCGGGTGCAGGTCCGGCTGCATTTTGCATCTCAAATCTGGCAAGCTGGGATTTTTATCCCTCTTTTTTCCTGACCTGGTGGCTGGGTGATGCCACGGGGATCATCATTTTTGCACCGGCAGTATATACAATTCTAAATATAAAAGTAAGTGAATTCGAACCGAAAGAGATAGTTGAGTCGACCATTATCTGCTTATGTTTCACACTTATGTCTTTTATCGTTTTCACAAACTCCCCAAATCATTTATTATCATTATTGATGCCATTCATTTTTTTCCCATTGATAATCTGGGTTGCACAAAAATTTAATCCTGTGGCTGCATTTTTAAGCATCGCAATCATATCAATAATAGCCGTGGATGGTACAGTAAACGGATTCGGGCCCTTTGTAAAGGATACCAGAAACACCTCTTTACTTCTTCTTCAGGGATTTGTAAGCATACTTGCTTTTACATCTCTTTCATTTTCAGCTTCCACAAATGAAAGAAAATTTCATGAAGAGAAAGCGATTCAAAGTGCGAGCGATCTAAGGGCTGTCTTCAGGGTTTTACCTGACCTCTACTTCAAATTCTCCAGAGATGGTATAATACTCGATTGTTACACCACAAATCCAACATTTCATCTTGATGATTCGGAAAAAATAAAAAATCAGCCTCTTTCAGTTCTTTTTACGCGGGAACTTTGGACTTCAATTCAAAATCAGTTTACAGATTTTGGAAAGAATGAGAAACTTAAAAGATTCGATTTCATATCAAAAACAACCGGAGAGAACAAGGACCTCGAAGCCCGATTATTCCGAATGGATGACAGTGACGATGTAGTTGCCGTGATCAGGGATATTACCGATCTGCGTGCAAAGGAAAAGGAAGTAAGGAGAGAACGGAAGCTGCTCCGCACCCTTATAGACAACATACCGGATGCAATCTACAGTAAGGATATTCAACTCCGAAAAGTAATTGCCAACCCTGCTGATTTGTATAATATGCATGTTGGATCAGAAGCCGAGGTGATTGGGAAGACTGATCTGGAATTGCATCCGCCTGAGCTCGCTGAAGGTTTTATGAAGGATGACCGTTATGTGATTGAAACAGGAAACCCTGTCATAAACAAGGAAGAGTTTGTCCTCGACGAAAATGGGGAAGTCATCTGGCTGCTTACCTCCAAATTGCCGTTGAGGAACGATGAGGGGGAAATAACCGGTCTGCTTGGTATCGGCAGAAATGTAACCGAGAGTGTGAAGGCAAGGGAAGAAATTCACAAACTGAATGCTGAGCTTGAAGAGAGGGTGATTGCCAGGACTCAGGAACTCGATTTTAAAAACAAGGAACTTGAAGCATTTTCCTACTCGGTTTCGCACGATCTCAGAGCTCCGCTCAGGCATATCAGCGGTTATGTTGATCTGCTTCTGAAAAGAGAAAAAGCGAATCTCTCCGAAAAAGGGGAGCATTTCCTCAATTCGATTGCCTTGTCTTCAAGACAGATGGGTGAACTGATTGATGATTTGCTCCAGTTCTCCCGGACGGGAAGGGCTGAAATGAGGGCTGCTTTTCTAGACATGAACGGACTTGTTAAAGAAGTGGTCGAATCAAGCAGCAAGGGTTTGGGTAATCGCAAAATCGTGTGGGACATCAGTGAGTTACCCGAGGTTTTTGCAGATGCTTCTCTTCTCCGACAGGTCTGGGTGAATCTGCTGAGTAATGCCATCAAATTTTCAAAAAAAGTTGAAAACACCAAAATCCGGATTAGTTGGCAGGAAACAGATACGGAGTATATATTTAGTGTAAAAGATAACGGTGCGGGTTTTGACATGAATTATTCACAAAAGCTTTTTGGTGTATTTCAGAGACTTCACCCTAAGGATGAGTTCGAAGGTACCGGAATCGGCCTTGCAAATGTCCAGAGAATAATTGTGAGGCACGGAGGAAGGGTTTGGGCAGAAGCCGAACCCGAAAACGGTGCAGAATTCTTTTTTTCACTTCCGAAAAAGACAAAGGAAACAACATGACAATGTTAAAAACCATTTTACTTGCAGAAGACAATCCAATGGATGTCGAATTAACTCTTGAGGCACTGAACGAACACAATCTCGCCAATCAGGTGATAGTGCTTAAAGATGGAGTTGAGGTTCTGCAATACCTTAATTTTGAAGGAAAGTTTGCAAATCGCAGTCCGGAACCACCTGCAGTGCTTTTACTTGACATTAAAATGCCAAGAATGGATGGCATTGAAGTGTTGAGAGTCATAAGGACAGACGCAAGATTTAAGAAACTCCCTGTTGTTATGCTGACCTCTTCAAGAGAAGAACCCGATCTAAAGACCTGCTATGAACTTGGTGTAAATGCGTATGTGGTAAAACCTGTTGATTTCAACGAATTTATAGATGCTGTAAAACAAATTGGAATATTCTGGGGTATTCTCAATGAACTGCCAATGAATCATATTTAAGGAAGTTGATGATTAACGACGAACGGAAAACTGTTAATATTCTTCACCTGGAAGATTCTCATTTCGATTCAGAATTGATCGCTGAGCTACTGCTGGATGCGGGATTTGAGACCAAAATGAAGTGGGTCGCATCGAAGGAAGAATATCTGGAGGCTTTAAAAACACCCGATTTTGATCTGATACTTTGTGACTTCATGCTGCCGGGTTATAACGCTTTTGGAGCGTTGGAAGACATGATGCAATGTTGCTCACTCATTCCCTTTATTTGTGTTTCGGGTTCCATAGGCGAAGAGACAGCGGTGGAGCTGCTTAAAGCTGGAGCAACCGATTACATTCTGAAAGACAGACTGGCGAGACTCCCTTCAGCCATCGATCGTGCACTTGAACTCGGTAGTGAAAAAAGGCTCAGAGTGTGGACTCAGAAGCAGCTTTCTGAAAGTGAGGAACAGTATCGGGAGCTCTACAACAATGCGATTATGGGATTATACAGGACAAATCACAAAGGTGAGGTGCTGCTCGCAAATCAGACACTTCTGAAAATGGTTGGATACAATTCGATTGAGGAACTTCAGGAAATAAATATTGAAGAAAAGGGCTTCGAAAATTTCAATGAAAGAAAAATATTCCTGGATGCCATCGAAAAACAGGAAGAGATAAAGGGGCATAAATCGAAGTGGATGAGGAAGGATGGATCGTTCATTTATGTGAGGGAGAGTGCAAGGCTTATCAGAGACACAGACGGTTCTCCACTTTACTATGACGGAATTGTTGAAGACATCACCGAACAGAAAAAAGCAGAGGATGCTCTCAGGGAAAGTCAGCAGCTCTTTCACACTCTGGCGATGGTTTCTCCAGTCGGGATTTTCAGAACCGATCCAGATGGATCAACTACTTATGTAAATCCAAGATGGTCGGAACTTTCGGGAATCCCTTTTGCAGAAGCTCTTGGTTACGGGTGGTTAAAGGGTGTTCATCCAGAAGACAAGCAGATACTGGCTGACAACTGGAAAGTGGCTTGTGAAGAGCATGTCACTTCACAGGCACATTACAGGTTTATCAAACCTGATGGTACTATAGTCTGGGTGATGGGAAATTCCGTTCCGGAGATTGTGGACGGCAAAACCATCGGTTATGTCGGGACAATTACCGACATTACACAGATCAAACTGTTTGAGGAGAGTCTACTGGTTGCCAAAGAAAAAGCCGAACGGGCGAACAGTCTTAAAGATGCCTTTATTAACAACTTATCTCACGAGATTCGAACTCCGTTGAACGGTATTGTCGGTATGGCGGGGATAATCCAGGAGATTTTCGAAGAATCCGCATCACCCGAGGATCTGGTTTACTTCAGGTCACTGATAAAAAGTACACAGAGATTGATAAATACGGTCGAAATGATGCTGCTTATGTCGCAGTTACAAACCGGGGATCACGAAATAAGATCAGAACACACCGGTTTGTCAGCAATAATTGAAAGGGTTGTTAACGATCATAAAGATGAGGTGGCAGAAAAGGAACTCGAATTATCCGTTATTAATGAGACGAAAGACGATTCGGCATTCGTTGACACCTCTGATGCCAAGAATATTCTTTTCTTCCTGATAGAAAATGCGATAAAGTTTACAAAAGAAGGTGGCATTACAATTTCACTCACCGAAGGTAATGGTGGAGGAGTGAGTGTATCAGTTAAAGATACAGGTACCGGGATCTTCGAAGATTATCTGCCAAATCTTTTTGAACCGTTCGTTCAGCAGGAGACAGGCTACAGCCGGCCGTTCGAAGGGCTGGGGTTGGGATTACCGATTGTAAAAAAGCTTGTTGACTTGAATAATTGCAAAATTGAAGTGGAATCGGAACCGGGAAAAGGATCGACATTTACGGTATGGTTTCCAAAAGACCGTTGATGTTTTGACATTTTCCTGAAAAATACTTAACTTTCGGTTTCCATTAAATTTAATAAAGATTCAACGGATCTGATGCACCGAACCGTCAATGTGCTGTTTTATGTTTCCAAACCCGTTTTCAATTTGTTCGAGGTAGAGGAATTCCCTCATTTTGATAAAAGTAATTCCTCCTTCCTCAGGCGGAATCTTTTAATAAATCAGTTCGAGGTTGTCAGTACTCTCGACCTTCCGGTTAAAATCACTGCACTTTTTCATCAATTCGATATAAGTGCCGAGGGTCTGGATGAATTGCAGCGGTTTGAAAACCTTGAAATTGTCTTCTATGAAGAGGGGAATCAGAACCAGATAATCCGGGAGATTTTAGAGGATACAGATGAGGCACAGAATCTCATTATCGCTGTAAATCCGCTTGTGATGGGACTAAAACCGCAGGATTATGTCGAGATGGTAAAGCAGGTCGAGCTTGAAGATGAAACAACTTTTCTGATCCGGTCACAAAACGGTTACTTGTCTGCTGTTGCTTTCAATTACATGGAATCGAAACAATCTGATCTTCTACTGAATATTCTCAAACCTTATGATAAACTATTGCACCAGATTTTAATGCTCAACTCAAGACCAATTACCGGCGGATTTGCAGGAACTGTCGTCAAATCGACAAAAGATTTTAAACTCCTGTATGAATATCTTTCGGCAAAAGAAAGTATCCCTGCATGCAGTTTCATGATGCATGACAGATTTACTGAACTTTTTGTAGAATATAAAGAGTTGCTTTAATGGCTGTTGGTCTTTTCGGCGGCACTTTTAATCCGGTGCACTTTGGACATCTCATCACTTCACAAAGAGTGAAGGAGTTGAGAAACCTCGACAAAATAATTCTGATGCCTTGTAACATTTCACCGTTCAAGACGAAAAAGCCGGACATCCTGGATGGTGAAAAGAGGATTAAAATGCTCGAGCTCGCCATAGGTGAGAATCCCTCCTACGAAATAAGTGATTACGAGTTGAAAAAAGGGGGTGTATCCTACACTTACGATACAATTGTACACATAAAAAAAAGTTATCCGGATATTGAACTGATCATCGGTTTTGATAACATTCTGGATTTTCACAAATGGTACAAACCCGAAGAGATTGTTAAGGAAGCAAAACTTATTGTTCTCACGCGAAAAACCGACAACAGGGAAATGAAGAATAAAAACAGTTTTTTCAGCGAAGCCATCTTTGTTGAGTCACCAATGATCGAAATCAGTTCCACGGGGATCAGAGAGAGAATAAGAGAGGGTCTTCCGATAGATTTTCTTGTGCCGCGACTTGTTGTTGAATACATTAAAAAAGAAAAACTGTACCTTGAATGACAGAAATTGAAATCGCCAAAATACTCGAAAAAGATAAGAGAAGCATCGCACGGGCAATCACCCGGGTTGAATCCGAGAGGGAGGGTTACGCCGGACTTCTCGAGGATCTTCACAAACATACAGGTAGAGCCTACAAAGTTGGAATAACGGGTCCTCCCGGCGCCGGCAAGAGCACATTAACATTGCAACTGGTTAAACTTCTTCGGAAACGGGGGATAACAGTCGCCGTGATCGCTGTTGATCCTACCAGTCCTTTTACGGGCGGTGCGCTGCTGGGTGACAGAGTCCGAATGACCGAAATCGGGAATCTGGACGGGGTGTTTATCAGAAGCATGGCTACGAGGGGAAGTCTTGGTGGCCTGAGCCGCAAAACTGTGGATGCTTCCGATGTGCTGGATGCTGCGGGGTATGAAGTTATAATTTATGAGACTGTTGGTGTGGGGCAATCGGAACTGGATATCGCAAAGGCTGCAGATACCACGATTGTCGTGCTGGTGCCAGAATCAGGCGATACAGTCCAAGCAATGAAAGCGGGACTGATGGAGATAGCCGACTTCTTTGTTCTGAACAAAGGTGACAGGCCCGGAGCGGAACAGGCGGTTGCCTCGATAAAAACCATGCTTCAGTTTCGCGATCATGACGAAACAAGCTGGATGCCTGCAGTTATAAAAACTTCGGCGAATGAGAATAAAGGAATTGACGAAGTTGCTCTCGAGATCGAAAGACACAAAGAATATCTTGTCTCCACCGGGAAATTGATGCTAAGGAGAAAAGAGAGGGAGAAAAACCGGCTTGAGGAGATCGTTGAAAGTGAAATACTCGGAGAGCTATGGTCCTCGGGAGGGACACAGTTTCTTCATGATTCGATACAGGATGTTCTGGAAAAGCAAATTTCACCTTATACACTCTCAAAAAGAATCATCGAGAAGTATAAAAATTTTTTAAAAGAAAGGCAGCAGTGATGGACACAACCACGGGATCAAACAGTTTTCTTCTCGACTTCACAGAGGAACAAAGAGCAATTCAAGAGGCTGTCAGGGATCTGGCTGTCAATACCATTAAACCGGTGGTAATGGAGTATGATGAATCTCAGGCTTTTCCGTTCGACATCGTGAAGGAACTTGCCGGGATGGGATGCATGGGAATTCTGGTACCCGAGGAGTATGGCGGCTCCGGTCTGGGTTATACCGAGTATGCACTGATTATAGAAGAACTGGCAAAAGTGGATCCGTCTGTGGCTCTTACAGTTGCTGCACACAACGGTCTTTGTACAAATCACATTCTCATGCATGGAAATGAAGAGCAAAAACGGAAGTATCTGCCAAAACTCGCCAGCGGAGAGTTCATTGGTGCATGGGGTCTCACAGAACCTGTTTCCGGCAGTGATGCTGCCGCGATGCTTACAACAGCCGTAAAAGATGGAAACGAATGGGTTCTGAACGGCAGTAAGACCTTTATCACACATGGTGGTGTAGGGCATGTAGCCGTAATAGTGGCTGTTACGGACAAATCCAAACATTCCAGGGGTATTTCCGCTTTTATTGTTGAAAAAGGAATCCCCGGATTCATTGTCAGCAAGAAAGAGAACAAACTTGGTATGAGATCAAGCGACACCTGCCAGTTGACTTTTGACAATTGCAGAGTGCCTGCTGAAAATCTTATTGGTATCGAGGGCGAAGGATTTAAGCAGGCTATGAAAATTCTTGAAGGGGGAAGAATCTCGATAGCTGCCTTAAGTGTCGGGCTTGCAGAGGGTGCACTTCAGGAGTCATTAAAATACTCGGGAGAGAGGCGCCAGTTTGGCAAACCGATCAATGCGTTTCAAGGGATACAGTTCAAATTTGCCGACATGGCTACTGAAATTGAAGCAGCGAGGTTGATGACATTCAAAGCAGCTACAATCAAGGATTCCGGAAAACCACTCGGAAATATAGCTGCCATGGCGAAACTTTTTGCGAGTGAAGTGGCTGAGAGATGTTCCAATCAGGCGGTACAAATTTTTGGCGGTTACGGATTTATAAAGGATTTCCCGGTCGAGAAATTCTACAGGGATGTAAAACTCCTTACCATTGGCGAAGGCACTTCCGAAGTGCAAAGAATTGTAATTTCACGAACACTCCTCGGTGATTAGCAGATGAAAAAAGTCGGAAAGCCCCTTTCGGAAGAAACTTCGTTCCTTGTAAGGGAGGATGCATACAAACAGATTGTCAGAAAACTTGAAAATGAGCGAAAAATAACGCACAAAGGTGGTGGTGAGAAAGCTCTTCAAAAAATGAGAGAAAAGGGAAAGATGCCTGCCAGGGAGAGGATATCCCGGTTGATTGACAAGGGGACTTCATTCATGGAACTGAACACTTTCGCTGCATATGGAATGTATGAAGAGTGGGGCGGGGCACCGGGTTCAGGTACGGTTTTCGGTATCGGCAAAATTCATGGTCGGGACTGTGTGATAGTCGCCAATGATTCCACTGTTAAGGCAGGAGCCTGGTTTCCCATTACATGTAAAAAGAATCTCCGTGCACAGGAGATTTCGATAGAGAACAGACTGCCGATAATTTATTTGGTTGACAGTGCCGGAGTTTTTCTGCCCCTTCAGGATGAAATTTTCCCGGACAAAGAGCATTTTGGAAGGATTTTCAGGAATAATGCCAAAATGTCTGCGATGGGAATCCCTCAGATTGCAGCGATAATGGGACCGTGTGTCGCCGGTGGTGCCTATCTTCCCATAATGAGTGATGAGGCACTTATCGTTAAAGGTGAAGGGTCTGTTTTCCTCGCAGGGTCACATCTTGTGAAAGCTGCAATTGGTGAAGTGATTGACAATGAAAGTCTCGGTGGTGCAGTGGTTCAATCAAATATCTCCGGCGTTACCGATTATGTGATGGAAAATGATGAAGAATGTATCGACCAGATCAGAAGCCTTGTTGAGAAATTTGCAGACACCAAAAAAGCCGGGTTCTCCAGAATCCGGTCATATCCTCCCGCTTTTAGTGAAAAAGAGATTTACGGAATTTTGCCTGATGACCCGATAAAGCAGTATGATACTTACGAGTTGCTCGCCAGAATTGTTGACAATTCCGAGATCGATGAGTATAAAGCCGGCTACGGAAAAACAATAATTACGGCTTACGCCCGGATCGACGGTTGGGCAGTGGGAATTGTTGCAAACCAAAGGGCTGTTGTGAAATCTGCAAAAGGGGAGATGCAGGTCGGCGGAGTCATTTATTCTGACAGTGCTGATAAAGCAACAAGATTTATTTTGAATTGCAATCAGAGGAAAATTCCACTTCTTTTCTTGCAGGATGTTACGGGATTCATGGTAGGAAGTAAAGCCGAGCACGGAGGAATTATTAAGGATGGTGCAAAAATGGTAAACGCGGTTGCGAACAGTGTCGTTCCAAAAATCACCATAATCACCGGAAACAGCTACGGTGCCGGTAACTATGCTATGTGCGGGAAGGCATATGATCCGAGATTTATCTTTGCATGGCCCGCTGCAAAAATCAGCGTAATGGGTGGAAGTCAGGCTGCCAATGTACTGTTGGATATTAAGATCAAACAACTGCAAAAAAAGGGGAAAGAGCTTAGCGAGGAAGAAAAACTCAGAATGCACGATGAGATAAGGGATTCGTATGACAGCAAATCTTCACCGTTATATGCTGCAGCACGACTGTGGGTTGATGAAGTGATCGATCCTGTTCAGACGAGAGAATATATTTCCAGATGTCTGGAAGCTGCAAATAATAATCCCGATATTGAGGAATTTAAGGTCGGAGTAATACAGGTCTAAATTTTTATTTCAGCCTTCAGCCTTCGACTGTCAGTCGTTATTTTTCAGCCTTCGTTGACAGACCACTTTGAAACCAGTTCAGGAGATGGTCGAACAGGTCGCATCGTTTTAAGATCGATCGGGCACCAAAGAGAGAGGGCATCCACGAATACCTTTGAATCCGATTGTCTGTAAATCCGGGTGTATCTTTCGAAGAGGAATTTTCTGGTCTTTCCAACCCATGTTTTGACTGTGACTTTATCACCAAGTCTGGCAGAATATTTATAGTCGATTTCGTGTCGGGCGATGACAAAAGCTACCGATTCCTTTAGTTGAGGTTCTGCAAAGGTATTCCAGTGTGTGACCGCAGCCTCCTGAATCCAGTTGACATATACAAGATTGTTTACATGGTTAAGGAGATCGATATGTTCAGGCGTAACAGGAATAATTAATTCAAAGGGTTTCAGGGAGGGGAGTTCTATTTCCATCTTAAATTCAGAGTTTATATCCTCTTAAAAATTCATCCGCCTTCATTCGCTTCTTGCCTTCAGGTTGTATTTCCAAAATTTCAAGAGTACCCTCACCTGTTCCGACAAATATCTGTTTTTTTGTTGTTGCGAACTCTCCGGGTGAGAGCATCATGTCTGCAAGTGAAGTCTTATACACTTTGTAATGTTTCCCCTCATGGACAAAAAAAGCACCGGGGGAAGGGGAAAGTCCTCTGACAAGATTATGAATGTTTTTTGCAGATCTTGTGAAATCTATTTGGCATGTCTCTTTGGTAATTTTTGGAGCGGGGGTTGCGAGCTCATCGTTTTGTGGCAGCAGGGTGTAATTCCCTGATTCGATCATTTCAACAGTCTCCAGCACCATTTCAGCACCCGTGACGGACATTTTTTCATAGAGTGATCCGAAGTTGTCTTCAGGTTCTATCTCCACACTTTTCATCAGGTAAATATTTCCGGTATCAACCTTGTCGGCAAGGGCAAAAGTGGTTAGTCCTGTCACCTCATCACCATTAATTACAGCCCATTGAATCGGGGCAGCACCCCGGTATCTTGGTAGCAGTGACCCGTGCAGATTGAAGCTTCCATATTTTGGCATGGAAAAGATTGAGCGGGGCAGAATTTTAAATGCGACAACTATGAAAAGGTCGGCATTAAGCGCTCGAAGATCAGTAAAAAACTCTTCAGATTTCAGTGATTCGGGTTGAAGGACGGGAATCGAATTTTGAATTGCGAACTCTTTGACCGGCGAAGGAAGTATCTTTTTACCCCGTCCTTGCTCCTTATCTGTTACTGTGACGACTGCAACGATATTTTTCCCTGATTCCTTAAGTTTTTCGAGACACCTTACGGCAATGGAAGGGGTGCCAAAAAAGACAATTCGCATCAGTCGCGTTCCCGAGGTGTAACGGGGTATTCAACTTCAATTTTTCTGTTCTTTATCCTGATTAATTCCTTTTTGAGCTTTTTCTGCTCAAATTCATCAATACGGTCGGTGAAGTAGATGCCGTTCAGGTGGTCATATTCGTGTTGGATCACTCTGCATAAAAATCCATCAACTTCCATTACCTGATCATTAAAATCGAGGTCTTTAAAGGCGATGGTAACTTTTTCCGGTCGGATAACATCAGCTCTCACATCAGGAATCGAAAGACAGCCTTCCTCGTAGGAACAGGTTTTGTCTGATCTGTCGATGATTTTCGGGTTAATAAAAACTCTCGGTTTTTCATCCGGAAATTCCTTCATTACTGAAATATCCACAACAAAGACAGATTTGTTGGAGCCAACCTGATTTGCTGCCAGGCCAACACCATATGCATTGTGCATTGTTTCGAACATGTCTTTTACGAACTTTACAAATTCGGGATCAATTTTTTGGACGGGGACAGCTTTTTTTCTTAAAATTTTGTCGCCGTACTGATTTACAGGAATTAATGTCATTTCTTCTTATTTAAAAATAATTTTTGTTTACTGATCAGTGAGTTATGGAATGCTTCAGTTGTTGTTTGAAGTAGTCAATTGTTTTCAGGATGCCCGATCTTCGATCGACCTTTGGACTCCAGCCAAGAATATTATTTGCGCGGGAAATATCAGGCTGCCGCACTTTTGGATCGTCTTCCGGCAGGTCCATATATTTCAACACAGAATTTGAGTGAGTTAGTTCAATTATCTCTTCTGCAAAATCTTTTATAGAGATTTCATCAGGATTTCCAAGATTGACGGGACCTGTTTCTTCGGAGAGCAGAAGCTTAATCAGTCCGTCAACAAGATCGTCGATGTAACAGAAACTGCGGGTTTGTGACCCGTCTCCGAAAACCGTGAGGGGCTCGCCGTTAAGAGCCTGCTGGATGAACTCGGGAAGTGCCCTGCCATCCTTGAGTCTCATTCTTGGGCCATATGTGTTGAATATTCTGGCTATTCTTGTCCTTACTGAGTGGTATCTGTTATAAGCCATTGTGAGTGATTCAGCAAATCTTTTGGCTTCATCGTAGACACCTCTCGGTCCAACCGAGTTTACATTTCCCCAGTAATCTTCAGATTGAGGATGGACAAGGGGATCACCGTAAACTTCGGAAGTGGAAGCAAGCAAAAACACTGCATTTTTCTCCTTGGCGAGACCAAGCGCCTTGTGAGTCCCCAGTGAACCCACTTTGAGAGTCTGAATAGGAAACTGCAGGTAATCCAGAGGTGAAGCAGGGGAGGCAAAATGAAGAATGTAATCAACATTCCCCGGTACATGAATGAAATTGGTAACATCGTGTTTGATGAAAGAAAAACCGTCATTACCGAAGAGATGACCGACATTATTTATATTACCGGTGATCAGATTGTCCAGACAGATAACATTCATATCGAGATTTAAGAGTTTTTCGCACAAGAAAGACCCTATAAACCCGGCACCACCAGTAACAACCGCAGTTTTTCTCATTCTGCAGCCTTCAAAATTGTTTTTCTGCCAATCGAGAAATAGTTGAAATTCTCTTTTTGCATCTCTTTGAGTTCAAAGATGTTTCTGCCGTCAAAAATCGTGTGATTTGCAAGATTTTCCTTCAGAATGGTAAATTTAGGCCGTTTGAATTCAGCCCATTCTGTGAAAATAACAAGTGCATCTGCACCTTTGAGAGCCTCATACTTGTCGGAAGAATATACAATACTTTCGCCAAGATAGAATCTTGCATTTTCAGAAGCTACCGGATCGTAAGCTGTCACGACGGCTCCTTCGTTAAGGAGGAGTCTGATCACAGTTACTGACGGAGCTTCACGCATGTCATCGGTATCGGGTTTGAAAGCCAGTCCCCAAACAGCGAGTTTCCTGTTTTTTAGGTCACCTTTGAAGTGCTTCTTTATTTTATTGAAGAAGTGAAGTCTTTGTGTTTTGTTAATTTTATCAACTTCAGTGAGGATAGACAATTTTGCTCCAAAATCCTCTGAAGTCTTTATCAAGGCATTAACATCTTTAGGGAAGCAGGAACCGCCGTAACCGATGCCGGCAAGAAGGAATTTTTTCCCTATTCTGCCGTCTGCACCCATTCCCATTCTAATCAGGTCGATGTTTGCATCAGCTTTTTCGCAGAACCTCGCAAGATCGTTCATAAAAGTGATTTTCGTGGCGAGGAAGCCGTTTGAAGCGTACTTCGTAACTTCTGCACTTCTGATATCCATTTCGATTAACGGATTATCCTGATTTACAAACGGTTCATAGAGTTCGCGCAACAGTTCGAGAGCCCTGGAAGAATCGGAACCTACAACGACACGGTCAGGTTTCATAAAATCTTCGACAGCAAATCCTTCACGGAGGAATTCAGGATTTGAGGCAACATCAAAATTCTTTATTTTCTTTTCGGTCAGGATACTCTTTATCTTTTCACCTGTCCCGACCGGGGCGGTCGATTTGTTTATAATCAATTTGTAATCGTTGTTTCCCTGAAGTATGTCACCGATTCTGATAGTGATATTCATGACATGGGTGAGATCGGCGGAACCATCCTCGTCCTGTGGAGTCGGAAGGCAGAGAAAAATAATATCGGAGGCGCGAACCGCGGAAGGCAGATCATCTGTGAAGGAGAGTCTTCCGTTGATAAAATTCCGTTCATACACGACTTCGAGACCGGGCTCGTAAATTGTGATTTTATGGTTGTTAAGTTTTTCAAGTTTTTTCTGGTCGTTGTCGATGCAGATAACATTATTTCCCACTTCTGCGAAGCATGTACCTGTAACCAGCCCTACATATCCTGTTCCGATAACTGCAATATTCATATGGTTCTTTACGCAAAATAATTAAGATTTTCAATACAAATATAAATCAGGCGGATGAAATATGTTGAGAATAAGAACGGAATGCAAAAAGTTGAGTAAATTTGGTATCAGGTTAATTTTTTTTATAGAGACTTAATGCCCGAAATATTGTTTTTTTTACCCTTCTTCCTGCTCTTTCACAGTTATGTTTTGTACCCTGTTTTGGTGTGGGCATTTGCAACTTCCGGGAGGAATCGGAAGTCAGATTCATCATCAGGTATCGATGAAGTGCGCCGTTTGCAACCGGATAAAGACTCGCCTCTGATTTCGGTACTTATAGCAGCCTATAATGAAGAAAAAGTGATCGGAAGAACTCTTGCATGTCTCCTTAATTCAAAGATAACGGCAGGGACTTTTGAAATTATAGTGGGTAGCGACAATTCGAAGGATAAAACAGGAGATATTGTTACTGCGATTTCAGCCGAACATCCCAATGTAAAGTATTTTCATTCTGATAAACGGCGGGGGAAGACCGGAATACTAAACTGGATTTCAAAAGAAGCCAAGGGTGAAATACTTGTGTTTTGTGATTCAAACATGATGTTCGATGAGAATGCCTTGCAAAGACTTGCGGAGAATTTTTATGACAAGCGTGTCGGGGGTGTTTCAGGAGAGATTCACCTGCAGGAGAGTTTTTCAGGAAATCAGGAGGGGAGTTACTGGAGTTTTGAATCGTGGTTGAAGGCTCAGGAAGGGAGTTTGGGGAAACTTATCGGGGCTAACGGGGGAATTTATGCTATGAGGAAAGATCTCTACTTCGAGTATCCCGAAGGTGTGCCCTTAAATGATGATTTTGTTACCTGTATGAAAGTGCTGGGGAAAGGGTTCAAGTTCAATTACGACAGGGGAGCGTTTGCACTGGAAGAACCTTCTCCATCGAATGAGGATGAGTTTAAACGGAAAAAACGGATCCAGATAAGCAATCTAGGCAGCTTGCGATTTCTGTCGGAATTTTGGTTCCCTTTCCGGAGTGTTGCAGCTTTTTTCCTTTGGTCTCATAAAATACTCAGATGGATGACCCCGTTTTTGCTGATAATCATGTTCGCAGGGGTAGTCTTGAACACTGTTTTTTGGAATTTTTACTCGTTCATCCTGGTTGCCATTCTTGCGAGCTGGGTTATGGCGTTAGTTGGGTTGATTCTTGGCAGACGGGGAATTAAATCGTCCCCGTTTCTTTTGTTTTACTATTTTTACGGCACAATTACTGCTTTTCTTTTCGGCACTTTTACATACTTTACCATGCAAAAAACATCGACATGGGAGCCAACAAGAAGGAGTTAGTTATGAGTTTTAATATTTAATCGTTAGAAATTTTCTAATTAGAAGGATACATTTATGACGGAGAAAGTAATTGTTATTGTTGGGATGGGAGGCGGTATCGCCTTTGGAGTCGCAAGGAAATTTGGGAAAGAGAATTTTATTGTTGCGATGGTCGGAAGAAACGGCAAGAAACTTCGTGAATACAAAGACATGCTCGAAGCTGATGGAATAAAGTCTGAATTCTACATTGGAAATGCGGCAGACGAGTTCTCATTGAGAGATGCACTCAAAAGAATTGAGGAGGAATTGGGAACACCCGATGTTCTTCTGTATAATGTTGCCAATATAAAAGGAGTGAATCTCCTGGAAGATACGACAGAAGGAATGATTCATGATTTTAAAATGAATGTAATCGGAGCTGTTATTTCAGCAAAAGAAGTGATCCCCGGGATGAAAAAGAGGGGATCCGGTTGTATCCTGCTTACAGGTGGCGGATTTGCCCTGTATCCCGATCCGAATTACGCCTCTTTGGGAATCGGTAAAGCCGGCATTCGAAATCTTGCATTATCTTTGTCAAAAGCTGTCGAAGGGTCGGGAATAATTGTCGGTACAGTCACCGTGTGTGGAATCGTCGATGCTTCAAACCCGGTTCATAATCCGGCAAATATCGCTTCCAAATTTTACGATCTATATGTCTCGGGTAAAAACGGGGCGGAAACCATTCTTTAGCTATCATTTAGGAGCTATGATCTATGAACTATGATCTATGAGCTGAATGGGGATTGAGTTGGATTGTTTTTTCCATTAAATAAACGGGGTTGGATATGAGAGTGAGTAAATATTTACCGGTTTTTGCTGTTTTTTTGTTGTTAACTGGTTGTTCCGGTTCTGCCGGTAAAGATGAAGCGATTGTCGACAAGATTACAGATGGAGATACATTTTCTGTCGTTTTTAATGAGCGGAAGGAAAAGATTCGCCTGATTGGAATCGACACACCTGAGTCCAAGAAAAACAAACAATCAGAAAAGCAGAGCAATAATGAGAACATCGATCAGGAGACCATTGTTTCGATGGGAAAGAAAGCCAAAGAATTTATGGCTTCTCTCATAAAGAAAGGTGACAAGGTCAGACTGGAATTCGATGTGCAGGAGCGGGACAAATATGGTCGATTTCTCTGTTATGTGTATTTGGAAGATGGCCGGATGATGAATGAGGTGATAATCAAGGAAGGTTATGCATACCCTCTGACAATTGCTCCTAATGTAAAGTATGAGGAAAAATTTCGTGAGGCATTCCGGTTTGCCAGAGAAAACAGCAAAGGACTCTGGAAGTAGATATCATTTCCTTCTACTCATAGTTGATTGCTGCTTTATAAGATTAAAGGGCTGCCTGTTGAATGACAGCCCTTAAATTGTTCCCCTCATCTCCCCGATGACCCGATCCCGTTAACCCCCGGGTACCCTTACCTGATTATTGCTAATTTTAATTTGTTACTATGCTAACTTAATCAGGTATTCTACTAAATTTTGTCTCATTGAATGACAATTTTTTTAGTACCTCAGATTTGGTAAATCTTTAACATTCGGACGAGAGAATAATGAAAGAGTACATTAACGACAATATCAGAAGAACAGAAATTCTTGCCCGTCTCATGAACAGGGAACCTCTCACATTACTCGACCTGAGTCTGGAGTATGAAGTCAGCGATACAACGATAAATCGCGACCTGAAATATTTCCGGTCAGTTGGTTTGCCCATCTACAGCAGAAAAAAAATTCTATTCGTTGCCGACAACCCCAAAAAGGATATTCTAACCGGCTATCTTGCCGAGTATCTCGCTTTTAAGCTTAACAGAAAGCTGCTTTATGATAAACTTGAAGCTGTAACAGGAGTTCTTCAGGAAAATTTCTTTCAGGTTCTCACACTTGCTGCGAAAGCTGTGGATGAGAGGAGGCTTTTATGCTTTCGGTATGAAAGGATTACCGACAACATGGAAAACAGCTACACCGTTAAGCCGGTTGAGTTAAGATTGACCGATTTTAACTGGGCACTTATCGCTGTGAAAGAAGGGGAGGAGATCGAAAAACTCTTCTATTTGAGCAGAATCAAGGAAATCAAGCTGCTGCCTGCTACTTTCTCTCTGGGAGCGGAAAAAGCCTCTGAGACCCTCCATGATATCGAATTGCGTTTTAGTTCAGCCTGCAGGAACAGTATCTATTCCAAAATCTGGTTTCAATCCTTCGAATTAAAGGAAGAGAACGACGGTTTTATCACTTTAAAGACCAGAGGACCAGTAAACAAAAAACTTGCAAGCTGGTGTTTACGGTGGCAGGATCAGATCGAGATAATTAAACCGGAAAAGCTAAAACTAAAAATAAGGGAAATGGTCGATTCCTTCTTCAGAACCAACTCATTTTAAGATTTATTAAAAAAAAGTCAATATTTTGTACTTGATTGTTTTGTAGATAAAAATATTTTGATTATTTTGCTCCGTATAAATAATAATTCTCCTACCGAATAATTACCAAATCACATAATAAATATCGAGTAAGAATAGTGAGAACTCTCATTTCTTTTTTCCTCCTGGCTGCATTTTCAACAGCAGCTTTTGCACAAACTTATTCATGGACCCTGAAACAAAGCGGGTCGAGTCTCGGGGATCCAATCACAAGTGATCCAAACAATTCCAATATTATTTACTACGGGACAGTCGCTCAAATTTACAGAAGCACTGACAGAGGTGAAACCTTTGCTCCCTGGGGAACATCTATTTCAGGTTCCACCAGAGTGAAGAATATTATTACGACTGCAAAAAACAGTCAGGTAATGATAGCCGCAATTGAAGCCAGCACTGACAAGATAGTAAAGACCACAAATGCAGGTCAGACATGGACAGTGACACTTGATAACGCAAGTTTCTCCTATTTTGGGATTCCGATGACTCCTGATCCATCTCATCCGGACACCATATACACGATGAGCAACAATGTTTTTTACAAATCGTATGATTTCGGTTCGACATGGACTCAAGTCAGTACTGCTTCCGGGTTTACCACTCCCTGTGATATAGAGGTGTTCCCTGACAGTTCGCACATTATCCTTGTTGGTGACAATACCACAGGGATTTTTCGCTCAACCAATTATGGTGTTACATGGACACAGGTTTATGTCACTTCCGGTGAGATTCCAACCATTGCTGTGGATCTGAGAAAAAAGGGAACCGCATGGGCTACAAAATGGGGTGGAGGCGGTGGTTTTCTGAAATCAACTGATTTTGGACTGACCTGGACTTCAATTCCTTTTTTCAACGGTTTGAGCATGTGGGGTGTGGACATAGCTCCTGAAAATTCAGATTTTATTATGACCGGAAGATACTCGGGAAGTAATATCTATGTGAGCAAGGACGGCGGTCTGACCTGGATCACCACCTCTCTGACTGCGAGTAACTACAGCGTAAATATTATAGACACCCTTACGATTTTCGCAGCACAATCACCCGGAATTTATAAAGCAACGGTTCCTTATGTACCTGTCGAACTGTCGTCATTCTATGCTTCGGTTATCGACAACGAAGTGTTCCTGGGTTGGACCACAGCAACAGAGCTTAATAATGCAAGATTTGAGATTGAAAGAGCACTTGCTACTGACAGGAATACTTGGACCCGGGTTGGTGAGATGGAAGGACACGGAACCACTACTACCCCGCGCAGATATGTTTTCAGTGATAAACCCGGTGTGACAGGGTCTTATCTTTACAGACTGAAACAGGTGGATTACGACGGGAAATTTGAATATTCAAACACCATCGAAGTAACAACCGAGATACCTTCAGTCTTTATGCTTTCGCAAAATTATCCAAATCCTTTTAATCCGACAACCAATATTGCATTCTCCATAACTGAACAGACAGAAGTTACTCTCTCGATATTCGATATCACAGGAAGAGAAGTAACCAAAATAATAAACAGCAAGACACTTCCTGCAGGAAACCATTCCGTCGAGTTTGACGCGTCACATCTAAATTCCGGTGTGTATCTTTATACTCTGAAGGCAGGTGACAGGTCTTTAACCAAAAAACTCACTTTAATCAAATAGAGAGACAGAAATGAAAAAATCTATCTATTATTTGTCGGTTTTCTTCCTCGTTTGTGCAATCGTCTATGGCGGGATTCAATACAGTACAGGCATCACAGGTATTACCAAACTAAATGGTGACGGGTGTGTCTGCCATAATCCCACCCCTACACCATCGGTAACAGTCAGAATCTGGGGACCAAATCAGGTGACTCCCGGCAGCACTAACGATTACACGGTATCACTTAAAGGAGGTCCGGCAGTAAAAGGCGGTTTTAATGTCGCTGCAAGGTTTGGAGTTCTTGCCAGCACCGACCCTGGTGTACAGAAAATTGGTCAGGAATTAACCCACAACACTCCAAGAGTTTTTGGTGGTCCTGATTCCGTTTACTGGACATTCAAATATACTGCTCCTGCCTCTCCAGGCACTGATACCATTTATGCCGCAGGCAACAGTGTGAACGGTGATGGCACTCCGACTGATCTGGATAACTGGAATTTCTCTCCGAATTTCCCGGTTCAGATTTCACAGGTTGTACCTGTTGAACTGACATCATTTTCTGCATCACAGACAAACAATGGTGTTGAGCTGTCATGGACAACTGCTACTGAATTGAACAACCGCGGTTTCGAAATTCAGAAAAACTCGACCGGCAAATGGGAGGTAATTGGTGAAGTGAAGGGGAATGGTACAACCACCAAGCCAAACAGCTACTCTTTTACCGATTTTAGTCTTGTGCAGGGAAGAATTCAGTACCGGTTGAAGCAGGTTGACTTTTCAGGCGAGTTCGAATATTCAAATGTAATTGAGGTGGAAATTGAGGTTATTAACGGATATTCGCTTAGCCAGAATTATCCCAATCCCTTCAATCCTTCAACTGTGATCAGTTTCAGAATGCCTTCGTCTGGAAATGTATTATTAAGTGTCTATAATTCTCTTGGTGAGAAAGTAGCGACTTTGGTAAATGGAGTGGTGCCGGCAGGTGCGCATTCAGTCAGTTTCAAGGCTGATAATCTGCCAAGTGGATTATACTTCTACAAATTGCAAACAGAAGGTGCTTCTCTTACAAGAAAAATGGTTTTGTCGAAGTAATATGAAGTATTTTCAGATTTCTGTAATTCTTGTATCGGTTCTGTTCATCGGATTTACGATAACGGATCCACCGAAACATGGAACAGCGGACACTGATGTAATCTCATGCACAGAGCTTAACGGGCTTGGCTGTGTATGTCACACAATACCACAGGATTCAACAGTTTTTACCCGGGTCGAGGGTCCACACTCACTTCGACCCGGTGAAACTGCTCTATACAGGGTGTATGTCGCCGGTGGACCGGCTCTGGGGGGTGGATACAATGTCGCTTCCCGTTTTGGTACACTCGGTGCTGCAGATTCTTCATCCCGCCTGCTCGACAATGAACTTACTCAAATGTATCCAAAAGCGTTTCCTCCCGGTGCTCAATCCATCTGGTGGGATTTTTACTACACTGCGCCCGTTAATAAAACTCAGGATACGATTTATTCTGTCGGGTTGAGCACTAACCACGATTTTATTCCGAACGAGTATGATCTGTGGGCGTTTGGTCCCAAATTTGTGGTTGATATAAGCAGAAATGTAACGAGTATCGATGAAAGTGGGGAAGTTTCTTCATTCAAACTTGACGGGAACTATCCAAATCCATTTAATCCATCCACCAAAATCTCATTTCAGTTGCCCTTTGCAGCAGAGGTTTCACTGATTGTTTACAATTCTTCTGGTGAAATTGTTGGAGAAATAAAAGATCTTAAGCGTGACTCCGGCAAACAGAGCATCGATTTCGAAGGAGCAAATCTCCCGAGTGGAGTTTATTTTTATAAAATCCTGGCAGCCGGAAAAGCGTTATTCGGGAAAATGTTGCTTCTAAAATAGATAAAAAAAGGCTGCCATTTCTGACAGCCTTTAACATCTAACTCAATCATTCTTTATCAACAATACAAACTTGTTTTTTTAGCTCTCCTCAGGGGTGAGTTAGTTCTCCTCGTTCTCGCCAGATTCCTCTTTTGATTCTTTCTTCTCTTCCTCTTCAAGGGCTTTCAGTCTTGCGAGTTCAAGAGGGTGCTCAGCTTCCATAAGCTCTTCACTCATCTTGCCTGTAATGAACGCTGTGTTCAGAGGATAGACTTCAGGGCTGAAGATTACATAGTAGAAGTGCCAAACAATAATTGCTAAAGTGGCGAGCCATGCCTCGTAATAATGAATCAGTGTCGAGATGTCGAACCATATTTTTGGTGCTTTTGCCAAAAAGAAGTCGTTGAACATCAGGAGGAGACCGGTGAGCGACATTACCACCGTACCCCACACAAGTGCCCAGTATTCAGCTTTTTCCATGTAGCTGAATCTTCTGAAAGCGGGTTTTTCCTCACTTCTGAAGGTGAGATATTTAAAGTTTACCTTCACATCATCCCAGTCGTGCCATGCCGGGAGGAAATCTTTTAACAGTTTCTTTCCGTTTTCATGGAAGAAAAGATACCAGACATGATAGAAAGAGACAATTATCATAATTATGCCGAGGATTCTGTGTGACAGACCTCTGATTTCAAATGCATACTCACCGAGGACATATCTGATTCCTCTTACCCAGAAAGCATCGGGATAAACGAGCCCAAAACCTGAAATTACCAGACCAATGAAAGATGTCAGAAGGAAGAAATGCTGGATTCTTTCGTTTTTGGTCATCCTTACATAATATTTGCCTTCTTCTTTCAGCTTCTTAATCTGGTGTTTGTGCTTCTTCTTTTCCTGCAGTTTGCGGAAGAGATCAAGTACATTGTGGATAAACATTATTCCAATGGTACCGAATATAATCAGGATATAACTCGTTTTTACTATCCAAAGAAGGATTGATTCCTCTTCCGTATTTGTTACATGCACCTTGGCAAATTCATCGTCAATCTTTGCATTTGGATGACACTTGCCACAGGTTTTCGAGAGGTTAGCCCGGTTAATCGATGAAAGGGGATCGGAACTTGGTCTGATATCATGATAGTGGTGGCAGCTTGCACAGTTGGCTGCGGTTTTAGATCCACCTCTTACAGCGAGACCATGATAACTTTTGTAATAGCTGTCTGCATTAATCTGTGAAAAGCTGTATTTTTCCGCCAATTGTACGCTTGCGTGGCAATCAGAACAGAGTTTTGCGATAAACTGACTTTTTAATCCCTCATTCTGGAATCTATCAGTATTCTCTATCTGATGATTACCATGGCAGTCAGCACAACCAGGTGAATCGTCTTTGCCTGATTTGAGTGATTTGAAATGGACACTCGCATTGTAATCAATTTTTTGTTTTACATGGCAACCGGATTTGCCACAAGTTGCTGCAATATTATGCTTGTTAATCGAAGAATTTGGATCTTTTGCAGGAAGCATGGCATGTCCTGTATGACAATCGGAACAAACCGCAGCTTTTTCGTTTCCTGCTTTCAGTGCTTTCCAGTGTGCAGAATTTTCATAATGCTGAATATCGTTTTTGGTTGTCTTTGTCAGTTTCAGAACTTTTTCATTCTTCACATGACAGTTCATGCACATTTCTTTGATTTTAATCTTCGCAAACTCAGGACTTTTGACACTTGAGATCTGGTGTTCTCCATGGCAGTCAGTACAAACAGGAGCAACATCTTTGTATTTTTGAGCAGCAAGTCCGTGCGCAGAGGCATTGAATTCTTTCATGGCATCCTGATGGCATCTGCCGCACATCGCATTAATATTTTCTCTTTTTACTTTGTTTTTTGTAGCCTCAAGTCCTTCTGCAGTATGGTTACCATGGCAATCTCCACATGAGGCAGCTTCCACACCATTCGACTGGAGGCGTGCATGGACGCTCGTCTGATAGGTCTTGATAAAATCGACAAGTTTTTCATTGTTTTTCGGATGGAAGATGGATGCATTCATATGACAATTCATGCATTCCTGTGAGTTCCTCGAAAATCTGTTCACTGCAGCAAGATGTTCACCGTGGCAGCTTGTGCAGCGGGGAAATGCTGCCTGATTTGCCTGTGCGTGTAATTCCACCGAGAACTGTGTTTTATGAACAGCGTGACACTTGTTGCAAAGTTGTGTTTCAGTGAACTTGTTAAAAGCAGTCTTTTTAATGTCATGGGAACTGTTTCCATGGCAGGTAACGCAGTTTACTTTGTTACCGGCTTTGTAGGCTTTGAAGTGACCACCTGTAGTAAATTGTTTTACTCCACCTGAAGTATGGCATGTCATACAAAGTTCCACTCTTCCGTTCGTCATGTTGGAAGCGGGAAGGATGGCGTGTTTCGTGTGACACGACCAGCATTCCACATTCTTTGTACCGTGGATACTGCTTTTGAATGCCTTTACATCGTGGCAACCACTGCAATCAACTTTGTAGATGTTGTTGCCTGCTTTGTGAGGCAGTTCCTCACCGTTAAAACCTGTATGGCAATCCATACACTCCATTGAACCGTGCACCGATGCCTGGTATCTTCCTCCCTCGACAAAGAGGGATACCGGCTTCCCGTTTCGGGTTGTACTCAGCGATTCATCACTGTGACATGCAAGGCAGTCATCATTCGATTTTTGTGCATAAATGTGAACTGTGGAGATGAAAATTATAAAGAGCAGTAGAGATATTTTTTTCATGGTTCAAACGGAATTAAAGTGCATTAATTGAATTTGCATTAAATAAGCAAAAATTGTGCCATCGTCTTTCAAAGGATCAAAAAAATTAACCGGAGAGAACCTTCTTTCAAGGGAAGTTAAAAAATGTCGATTAAAAGCCGGTATAAATAAATATTATGGGGACGAAGTGCTCTTTTATCCAAAATCAGCCGAGATAATCAGGTACTGTTTAATAATTCAACAGTAAAAAAATCTCATTATTTAGATTTTCAACACTTTTTTTCTCACAAATGAAAAAAGAAATTAGTCCGGAAATCCAGCCGGAAATCCATATTACTGAATTATTGGATTATTGGATTATTGGATTACTGCATTATTGGATTACTGCATTAAACCAGTTTTGGCACTCTCTCAATAAATGCATTCTGGGAATTGACCACGATAACATCCTCAGTGGTATCCACATAATTTCTGAACTCGCCAATACTTCGGCAGTCACAGTAACTCAAGCCGGACCTGATGCCGTATAAAAATTCCTGAACAAACTCATCGATACTACCTTTGTATTCCACAAGCGTCTCGATACCTTCCACTGCTTTTTTCTGCTGACCGAGAATTTCCGAAGCGGATTTTGACGCAAGTCCTCTAAAGAGTTTGTATTTTTTACCGTCAATTGCTTTAATAATTGCCCCGGGTGATTCATCAAATCCTGCGAAAAGTCGACCGAGCATGCAGAGATCTGCTCCCAGAGCAAGCGACTTCACCACATCACCTGAATACCTGATGCCACCGTCAGCCATCACGAGGCAGTGTTCCTGTTTCACTCCCCTTATTTCTTCAAGAATCGAGATAAGACCGCCGCCAATTCCTGTGGCTATGGAAGTGCTGCAGGCTGATCCGCCACCAATTCCCACTCGTACAACATTGATTCCAAGATCACTGAGAAAGAGGTATCCTTCCTTGCTTGCGACATTGCCGGCAACGGTGATGTAGCCGGAATAAACGGAATTGTACCATTTTACGGCATTCTCCATGAGAGAGGAGAAACCGTTCGCGGTATCAAAGCAGATCCAGAACGAAAATTTTGCCTTTCTCTCCTTCAGCCGGTAGTTTCTCATGATGGAGTCAAGCTCTCCCAGTCGTTCCTGATAATCACCTGAAACTCCTGTGGCAACTCCGAGATTTACATGATCACGACTGTTCAGTTCCGAGTCGACAACAATATCGATGGCGTTTTTTAGTTCGATTTTCTGACTTTCGATCGGCTGAAACCGATGAATAAGTCCGACCAGGCCAAACTGATTCATCTTCGCTGCCATGTTTCCGTTACAAACAGTATCCATGGGAGAGGCAACAATTGGGGCATCCAAGAGTGTATCGGCGACCGGAGAGACACTCAGATCCACCTCACTTCTGCTGTTGATTGTCGATTTTACTCTCGGGATAATGCTTATGTCATCAAATGTTAGATAGGTTTTGTGCATTCTGTTTGCTCCGGAAAAGCGTTTAATGATATTGTTGATTTCAGAGCGTAATTTATACATAAAATATCTTTTCTGCAAAAGATAAAATTCCTCTTTACCCAAAATTCCCATTATTTAATCTCTTAGAAAGTGAAGGAAAAACCGGTCATTCTTTCAAATAAGAATTTAAAGTCTTCTTTTTTCTTAAAAGTGAGATGTCATTCATCCGCAGGTGCCAAAACAATGTAATTTTAGGCGATTTAATTTGGCATAATTATTGCGGAACAAGTTGTTTCATATTTCATAAAGCAGATAACAATCGAATCGTTTTCTTAAATAAAACTAAAGATCAACTATGACAAACTTCAAACATCTTTACTTGTCTGCATCGTTTTTCCTGATCATACTCTTTTTTCAGATCAATCTGATTGCCGACAACAAAGGAAAGTTTTCCACTTCATCAAATGATGACTGTCTTGCCTGCCATTCAGACAACACCCTGACGATGGAGCGCAACGGAAAACAGAGATCACTGTTCGTTGATGAGAAGATTCTGGCTGCTTCACCCCACAAAAAACTTGAATGCGTTTCATGTCATGCGGGATTTAATCCTGAAGAAATGCCTCACAAGGAGAACATCCAGCCAATCGATTGTATGACCTGCCATAAAGATGCCAAAATAAGACACCTTTTCCATCCTCAAATGTTCTATGCAAAACCGCTGGCAGAGGGGAAAGATGTAAGTTGCAAGTCGTGTCACGGCACTCATGATGCAAAGCCTTTCAAAAATATCGGTAGAACCAATTCAATTGCAGTTTGCGCCAAGTGCCACACTGTTCAAAACGGGGATTTTTACTACAGTATCCATGGATACGGAACCGGTGCCAATGAAAAGCCGGGTTGCATTACCTGCCACAAGGAACAGATTACAACAGGAAGTTACGGGACTGATAAGGTCAGACTCAAATCCGCTCAGCAGAATTTGTGTCTCTCCTGTCACAATAATGTAACTGCCGTAACTTCAAGATTTGCTTTCAATAAAAAGTTTATCTCGAACGCTGATTCAAGCACCCACTCAAAACTTATAAAGGGAGGTAACGGGGAAGCTGCTTCATGTGTCGATTGTCATGGAAGCCACAAAGTAAAGGGCAAAGAGGATCAGGCTTCGAATGTATTTGCCGGCAACATACCTAATACATGTGGTGCCTGCCATAAAGATATCAAGGCGGATTATTCTTCAAGCGTCCATTTTGATGCTTTTAATAAAAAAGTGAAGGATGCTCCCGTTTGTTCCTCATGTCATAATGAACATGAAACAGCCAAAGTGAAGACCGAAAAAGTCTGTGCCGGTTGCCATCAGCCAGTCGAGATTTCTCCTGATTATGCCCTCTCGAACAACAAAACCAAAGTTTCGAAAAATAATTATCACGGCATAGAAGTAAAAGACAACAAGGTTACTGTATCGAACTGTGCAAGTTGTCACGGACCACACAAGATTATCAATTCAAAAGATGCCGGTTCATCAGTAAACAAGAAAAATCTACAAGCAACCTGCGGGAAGTGTCACCCTGGAGCAGAAACCGATTTCATCTCCGGCACGATTCACAAAGTTGCTGATAAACCGGTGAAAACGGTTGAGAAAAAAGAGGAAACCCCAACTTCGGATAAAGGAAGCACATTTCTAATGGTTGCTTTTATTCTGATGGGAATCGCTTTGATCGCCGGATTCATTTTTATCCGCAGAAAAAAGAAAACAGACACTTCACGGAACGATAAATAAAATTTGAAAGAGCCAGGATGAAAAAGATATTTCCAACCTCAGTTTACAATCCAATCTCGATCGGCGGAGCTGTTCTCGCAGGGATAAGTTTTGGATTGATCATTTTCCTCATGATTATTGAGTCATTCAGCGAGGTTCATAAACCCTACATGGGCATCATCGCTTTCGTGATTTTACCTGTTTTTCTTATAACCGGACTGATCATCATCGCCTACGGATGGTACAGGGAACACAAGCGGTCGAAACAAATCGATTTCAAAGCGAGGAAATTCCCAAAAATTGATTTGAACGATCCAAAGCAACTGACCGCCACAATCTTTTTCTCGGTTGGCACCATCTTCCTGCTTCTCTTTTCCGCTTTTGGAAGTTTTAAGGCGTATGAATACACCGACTCAGATGAATTTTGCGGTACTGTCTGCCACACGGTAATGGAACCGGAATACACAGCCTACAAAAATTCGCCCCACTCCAAAGTAGGATGCGTGAAGTGTCACATAGGCGAGGGAGCGGGCTGGTTTGTAAGAGCCAAAATATCGGGTTCCTATCAGCTTTACTCGGTTACTTTCAATAAATATTCAAGACCAATTCCGACTCCGATCGAGAATTTGCGTCCCGCTCAGGAAACATGTGAACAGTGCCACTGGCCCAAACACTTCTTCAGCGAAAAGAAAGTTGATCTCGACTACTATCTTTCAGACGAAAAAAACACAAAATCTTCGCTTACTCTCCTCATGAGAGTCGGTGGGGGAAACACCGAACTTGGCAACAGAAACGGTATCCACTGGCACATGGACATAGCCAATGACATTTACTACACGGCTACAGATCATACCCGTCAGACAATTGACTGGGTAAAAGCCGTGAACAAAGAAACGGGCAAGGAAACGATTTACAAGGTGAGAGGTAAGTCCAAAAAAGCCACAGAAGGAAGTGAAGAAATAAGGAAAATGGATTGTATCGACTGCCACAACAGACCGGCACACATCTATAACGAGCCAAGCCGCATAATTAACATCTCGATGTCCCGCGGCGTTATTGACTCCACACTTCCATACATCAAAAGTGTAACCACTCAGGCACTTGATGCCACCTACCAGACAAAGGACGAGGCACAATCGAAAATTGCCTCCACAATCACAAACTTCTATAAAAACAACTATCCGGAAATCGCAAAGAAAAACGGACAAAAAATAGCCATCGCGATAAAAGAAGTGCAAAAAATATATTCCCGTAACTACTTCCCAGAAATGCGGGTAAGCTGGAGACATTATCCCAACAACCTCGGACACATGAACTACGATGGCTGCTTCCGCTGCCACGACGGCAATCATGTCACCGACGACGGGAAAGTCCTGACAAACGACTGCAACAGTTGTCATGTCCTTCTTGCTCAAACCACTCCGCAAAAAGGATCACAAATATCAATGCAGGGTCTTGAATTCACCCATCCCGGTGGTATAGAAGTTTCCTTCAAAACCCAGAAGTGCAGCGCTTGCCACGGGGTAGGGAACAAGACGCTGGAGAAGAAACAGCTATGATCTATGAACTATGAACTATTAGCTGTTTTTGGGACGCAGACCCACCACGGCGGGCACGGTACACGCAGATTAGACGGAATTTCGCAGAGGAGGAAGGTTCCACGGATGGTTAATGGTTCCACGGATTTATCACAGATCTCACGGATAAGAGAAAAGCTTTGATTTCGGAAAAGGAGCGACAATCGTCTCGATTGTCCTGCCGACCAATGACACCCTTGCGGCGACATCTTCATTGAACACGATAATCAAGATCAATAAGGATGCGAAGGATATTTCCCCCGGAGCGGGGTTACATGTTGGTAGAAGGTAATCCACCCATCCTTAATTACCCCCGGAGCGGGGTTACATGTTGGTAGAAGGGAATCCACCCATCCTTAATTACCCCCGGAGCGGGGTTACATGTTGGTAGAAGGGAATCCACCCATCCTTAATTACCCCCGGAGCGGGGTTACATGTTGGTAGAAACAAAATTCAGGATTCAAACCTCAAACCTCAAACTTCAATATTGTGACCTATTCCGCACCGGTCTAAAAATAATTTAATTATTTCAGTTAAATGAAGTAAATTATCTTTTCGGATTGTATGAATTTTAGCGGTATGCCATTAATGAAATATAAAGTGTTTGTTTTCCTTTTGCCTCTTTTGCTTGCGGGCTGTTCTTCGAATGTGAAAAAGGCTTATTCTAATGAGAATAATTCTCCTGTAACTCAGGGGGCAGCGATGCCTTTTCAGTTTGAAGTGTATTCGGAGATTGAGATAGCAAAAATCAGAACTTTCCACTGGAATGACGGAAAGGGAGCCCCTGCGGGTGAGATAATTCTGACCGACAGACCGGGAAAAGTGATCGGGAAGTGGCAGGCTGAGGGAAAGCCCGGGCGGAATAGTGTAGCGTCCGCTTTATGGGAAGTGGAGCCTGACATTAAATTAAAACCGGGAATATACTTTATCAGTACCGGAAATGACAAAAGCTGGTCACATAACCCTGAATCGCAGGGAATTGGTTTCACTTCCATTTACATTAAGGAATAGAGGCGGTTTTATGGACGAAGCGAGGTCAAGAAGGGCAACAGTGATAAACCCTGCCAAAAATTCTGACGGAATACTGCCTAAAATCAGTTCTGTTCATACAGAACCCTACACCAATTATATCTTAAGACTTCTTTTTGAAGCATCACCCGACGGCTTTTTTGCCATGATGCTGAATCAACCTGTCGAATGGGACCCCGAAAATGAGGATCCCCAGCTCTTCGAACATATCTTCAAAACTCAACAGATCACCATTTTCAACAAACGGGCTACGGAATTAAATCCCGGTTTCCACGGAAATCTTATGGGTGTTTCGCCCGAGAGATATTTCTATTATGATGTAAAGAGCGGGAAGTCTGCCTGGAGAAAACTTTTGAAGACCGGCTGGCTGCACCTCGAAACTTCGGAGGAGATTTCTCCCGGGATGCAGATCTGGATTGAGACCGAGTTTGTAAACATTTACGATAACAACGGGCTCCTTCTTGGGTGTTTCGCTAGTCAGAGGGATTTTTCACTTCGATACTCCGAAATCGACAGCCTGACTAAATCGAACAAGGATCTGGGTTCTGCCATAGCTGCTGTCGGTGACCCGCTGATCATGGTAGATAAAAGCGGAGTTGTAACCTATCTTAACTATAGTGCAGAAGTGACGCTTGATCTGTCGTATGACCAGTTTGTGAACAAAAAGCTGACTGACATAGTACAAATTGACGACCTTGACACGGGGCAGAATCTTAAATCAATTCTTGAACAGGTGAGGGTGTCGGGCTTAAACTTCCGACTCGGGAATACCGCCCGGCTAAAATTCGGAGTTCGTGAAAGTTCGATCACGGGAGTAATATCTCCTGTAAAGGCAGAGGATGAACGACACATCGGGTGGATATTGCTTCTTCGTTATCCGGGAGAGGTGCAGAAAGAATTTATAGAGGACCGGGTTAATTATGAAAGAATGTCACGCTTAAATAAACTGACTCTGTCGGGAAACTGGGAAATTGATCTGAATCAGGGGAAAGTGTGGATCAGCGATGACATTTTCGATCTTTTCGGGATTCGAAGAGTTATGCGTGACGACCCTGAGGAACTGAAATTCCTTCAGACGAAGATGAATGAGTTGATTGCCGTTGAAGACAGGGAAAAAGTTGAAAAAGCAGCCACATCATTGATTAATGATTTCAAAGGCTACTCGGTTGATTACAGAATAATTGATCCTGAAACAAAGAAAATCAGATATATCAGGTCGGTGGTTGAGGTGAATTTCGACAAGGCAGGTAATCCTGCGATGATTACCGGTGTGGCACATGATCTGACCTGGCATTATGAAGAACTTACAAAATCGGATTTCTTCCGTGAAATTATTGAACAGGCACCTGTCGGAATTGTCGTAACCGACCCTTCAGGCATCATCAAATATATCAATAAGCGAATTGCCGATATCACAGGTTACTTGCCGGAGGAGATGCTGGGACAGAAACCTTCGATACTTAAATCGGGTGTTTTACCGCCACAGTTCTATGAAAATCTGTGGAAAGTTGTTCTTTCGGGTGAAATTTGGCAGGGTGACATAATCAACAAAAAGAAAGACGGCAGCCACTATTGGGATTCTGCCTCCATTTCTGCAATAAAAGACAGAAGCGGAGCTATTGATAAACTTGTTGCATATAAGCAGGATGTGACTTCGCGTAAAAAACTTGAAAGTGACATCAGGAAGCAACGGGATAATTTTGATCTGCTCCACAGGGAGAAAGTGGCGATTCTCGAAAATCTGGGTCTGGAAATCAGGGATCCTCTGAACGGGATTACAGGATTTCTTGATGTACTGATATCTGAAGTTACTGATTACAATCAGCGAAAATTGTTGAAATCAATAAAGCACTCTGCGGACAGGGTGATCAAAAAACTTGACTCGGTTGCCAATATCCTCGATATGGAAAAGGATTCATGGCGGGTGGATTTGAGGCTTACAGATATCGGAGCAGCACTTCAGGAAATATTTGCCTATTACAAAGAGACGGCAGAGGACAAAGGTCTTCGGTTTGATACTTATGTGCAGGAGGGGATAAAAATAGTAACTGATGCCGGATTAATAGCAAAAGCCACGGGCAATCTTCTCGACAATGCCGTCAGGTTTACAACAGAAGGCTCGATAAGAGTGGAAGTGATGAGAACACCTGGTGAGTCGGATGAACTTCTAATCAGGGTGACAGATACCGGTCCCGGAATCAAAAAAGAGATAATCGATTCAATTTTCAGGGAGGCGGGGTCTTTCACTGCCGACATTTCCAAAGCAATGCCTGCCGGTGGATTTGGACTAAAGATAACAAAAGAGATTCTGAAGAAGCTGGGTGGTACAATAAAAATCGAAAGTGTACCTGGTAAAAGAACTTCACTAACTATTGTTCTGCAACCCGACGGCGTGCCGAATGATGACTCCGGTGACAAGGAACTGATAAAGCAGTTTAACAGGCAATTGCAAAAATCGAATATGAACGAAATACTTCTTGTCGAGGACAGCAAAATAAATTCTGATGTGATAGCTCTGTACCTGAGACGGATTTGCACCGTTGATACCGTAAGGAGCGGGGAAGCTGCTGTCAGGATGGCAACAGAGAAAAAATATTCGGTAGTCATCATGGATATCAACCTTGGAGAGGGCATAGACGGGGTGGATACAATGAAGAGGATAAGAAGTCTCCCCGGATACGAACATATTCCGTTTATCGCAGTGACAGGGTATGCATTGAATAACGATAAAATGAGGATTATTGATGAAGGTTTCGACTTTTTCCACACGAAACCCCTGGATATGGTAAAGTTTACAACATTCATTCAGGAATTGCTGGTCGCAGAAGATACAGGCTGATATCCTGGTTAAACCATTCTTCAAAAGCTGATGTCAAAAGGGAAATGAGAAACAAAAATTTTAGATTATATTTGAACAATCAATCATTAAAAAAAGGATTAAACATGAAAGCTGTATTTAGCTTCATTTTAGCATTATGCATTCTTTCCGGAGTTGCTTATTCACAAAAAGGTGATGTTTACGGAAAAGGAACAACTCTTAAAACAAAAACAAAGATTTCGACAATTCTCGATTCTCCTAAAAAATATATAGGTAAAAAAGTCCTCGTGGAAGGCACTATACTAGATGTATGTGAAAAAAGAGGCTGTTGGATGGAAATCTCCGGTGATAAAAAAGGTCAGAAAATCAAAATCAAAGTTGAAGATGGCGTTATTGTGTTCCCGGTAAGCAAAAAGGGACATAAAGCTTTGGTCGAAGGTGAAGTGGAAGAACTCGTCTATACAAAAGAGGAGTTGATTGAAGCAGAGCAGCACAAAGCTGAAGAACAGGGGACAAAATTTGACCCTTCCACCATCAAATCGGGTAAAACTGTTTACAGAATCAAAGGCATCGGCGCCAAAATATTTTAAGAGGCTTAACTGCCTTTCTTTAAGGTCTTGCACTCTAAAAGGGTGTAAGACTTTTTTTTTAATTTCCGGAGAAGAATATGAGTGAGGGAGAGAAGAAAATAAGGATATTTTTACGAAAATGGCACAGGGATATCGGTTATTTTATTGCGGGGCTGACAATTATTTATGCAATTTCAGGGGTTGCGGTAAATCATATCGATGACTGGAACCCAAGCTACAGCATCACAACCGAGGTCTTAAAGGCTGATACACTTCCTCGTGTTTATTGGGCTTCTGAGAAGATAGACAGCATAGTGCTTGCACATCTGAAAATAAAAGAGAAACCGATGGAGACTTTCTCTGAATCCGATGAAAAGATCAAACTCTTTTTTGAGGGAAAAGTGATCGATTTTAACATGGCGACGGGTGAACTGTCGATTGAAACAACGAGTGGAAAACCGGTTTTGAAGGAAGTAAATTTTCTGCATTTGAACAAACCGAAGAAAATCTGGACATGGGTTGCGGATGTTTTTGCCGTCCTGCTTGCGTTCCTCGCTATATCAGGAGTTATAATGGTAAAAGGAAAAAACGGTCTTCAGGGGAGAGGGAAGTGGATACTGGCTGCAGGTATCCTTGTTCCGGTGGTCTTTTGGATACTGTATCTGAACTGATCTACCGGATGACAGCCGTTTTTGTTTTTGAGACGGTGTTGCCTTCCTTATCGGAAACAACAATTATATAGACTCCGGTAGCTACCAAGTTGCCGGATTTGTCTTTTCCGTCCCACGAGGCGATTCTTCCACCCGGTGATGAAAACGATGTAATCTTGTTTCCGGAGATATCAAGGATGCTTATATCGGAATCTTTGATTAAGCCGTCAATAGTAAGATTGATACCTTTTCCGGGTTTAAAGGGGCTTGGATAAACAGTAAGAGCGGAGTAGTCAGCGTTGGGTGCAGGAGTACTTGTGGTAAACGAAATAAGTCCGCCTGTTTGTCCTGCGAATATTCTGCCTGATTTGGAATCAATTCCCATGATAGTAATTTCGTTCGTGAGCAAAGGGCTGTTTGATGCATCATAGAATGCAATCAGGCTGGTACCGTCAGCAGACACTAAAAAGAGACCTGCATCTGTTCCCACCCATTTTCTGTTAACCGGATCTACTACTATCGAATTAATTTTTTGCTGTCTTAGAGAAAAAACCGTGGAAACTCTCGGTTTAGCGGTTGAACTGTTTTGCAGAACGGTGCTAAGGGATGTGACAATCTGAACACCAAGGTCGGTGCCGACCCAGAGATCACCCCTTTTGTCGATTGCCAGGGCATTTATTTTCTGTCCGTTTAATCCACCCGCCTCGTTTAACTGGCCCGAAATGTCATCAGAAGTATTGGAGGGAGTATTCTTTTCATTAAAGTAGTAAATCGAATTCCTCAACGGACTGGAGAACCACTTGGTATCATTCTGATCAACTTCGAGATATGAGTAATTGGTCAGCCCGGTGCCGAGGGGGTTTTCAAAACCATACCATGTACTGTCGGGGGTGAGCAGATTAAGAGTCTTTCTGTCGCCTGCATCGAAGTTCAAGACCCAAAGATTTCCTTTGGAATCATTTTTAAATGCAGAAACAACGAGGAAATTTGGATCGGAGCTGATACCGACAAGTGGTGTGTTTTTATTTGTAAAGGGAATAATCTGACCATCGGCTTTTATTCTGACAAAACCTTTTCCATAACTGCCGATATAGACATTTCCGTCTGTAGCTGTGTAGGAGCAAAAATATGAATTTGTCGGGAGGACGGGTGTGTTGGTCGCGTTATAATTTGTCCACTTGCTCCCGTCATATTTATAAAAGCCTTTACCTGTTAAATCCCTGCCGCTTCCCGAGAAGATATTCCCTTTTGCATCGACTGTGATACCACTGAAGAGATTGGCGGAAGGGGAGTTTGGGAAGATAACCAGACCACCTGTTCCGAAACGGTAGCGATAGAGTCCTTCGATACCGGGGGCATAAAGGTAACCATCGACGGAAGTGATCAAATCGTACATTACAGGGAGATCGGTGATTGAGGATGCAAGAGCCCCGTTTTCGAAAGCGTAAAATCCGGTCCTTGTTCCGCCTGCAACAGGATAATCGGCTACGATCCAGGTTCTTGCGCCCTGTTTTCTCAGTTTTTTCACCGATTTATTGTCGAGTTCCTGACTGTATGAAGTGAAAGCACCGGAAGTAAATTTGAATAATCCTTTGTTTGTCCCGACAAGGCAGGAGCCATTATCGAAGGTGACCATTTGAAAAACGGTAGTCCCTGAACCGGGAATGTTTGTATAAATATCCCAGGCGTTTGGATCATTAAGATTCACTGTGCCCGGTTTTTGAACAGCCAGACCTCCCTGTGTTGCCACATAAAAGAGATTATCGCGGTAGACAGAATAAACTTTCGAATTTGCTGCGATACTTCCGAATTTTATGTAGGTATCGTAGAAATCCAGTGTTTTGCTGTTGATCAGCGAAATGCCAAAATCTGTACACGCGATGACCGTATCACCGGAGAGTACTAAATCGTTGATTCCTCTTTGTGGTTTACCTGAAGATGCGATAGACATCACCCGTTTGAATGTGCCAGAAGCCGGGTCGTAAACATCGATCGTACCGTTTTTGCTTCCTAACCAGACCTTTTTGAAATTGTCGATGACAACAGCGGTTACCGGGGAGCCGTTTAGTCCATTGGCTTTTGTAAATTCTGAAAATGCAGAATCGTTGATTGAAAAAGACCAGGCGCCGCCATCGGAACCTGCCCAAATCATCCTACCGTCGTAAACAGCCGAGGAGAGATTACTCTTGTTCGAGTAAATCTTCCAGTTTGAAGCTTCCTGTGCAAAAAGAAACTGTAATGAGGCAAAGAAAAGTAGAGTGAAGATAAATTTAGGCATAGGGTGCGGGTGGTTACTTTTTTAATTCACTTAACAGGTTGGCTGTTTCAATGGCTGTAAGGGCAGCGTCCCAGCCCTTGTTCCCGGCTTTTGTTCCTGCTCTTTCAACCGCCTGTTCAATTGTATCGGTGGTAAGAATACCGTAGATGAGGGGAACACCCGTGGCGAGGGAAGCATTGGCGACACCTTTTGCAGATTCGGAGGCTACGAAATCGAAGTGAGGAGTGGCACCTCTGATAACTGCACCAAGACAAATCACAACATCGTATTCCCTTTTTTCTGCGACAGCTTTCGCCACGAATGGAATTTCAAACGCACCCGGTACTCTGACAACAGTGATATTGTTGTCATCAGCACCATGGCGAAGGAGGCAGTCAACAGCGCCGTCAAGAAGTTTATTTGTAATGAAGTCATTGAAGCGGCTTACTACAATTGCAAATTTTAAGCCGTCAGCCTGTAAAAATCCGTTAATTTCTTTCATGGTTGTCCTTAAATCGGAAAAATAAAGTACCGAAACATAAAGAATGGGTAAATATAAAAAAACTGAATAATTTACATCTTTTTGAGAGATTCGACTGCAGCAAATTCTTCACGGGAGAGGTAATATGAGCCGATATACCCTCTCTCTGTTGAAGTGCCGCCATGGAAATCCGATCCACCGGACCAGGGGATGCCCAGTTGTTTGGCTATTCCAATCAGTTTTTGTTGCTGCGGAAGTGTGTGCGACGGGTGAATTGCCTCGATGGCATCAAATTTTTCCTGGAGGATTATATCCAGCGAAGTATCATTCAGATACCCGGGATGGGCAAGCACGGCTATACCTCCGGCTTTGTGGATCAGAGCAATCGCATCTGCAGGAGTGATGAAGAATTTTTTTTCATAGGAAGTTGAATTATTGCCGAGAAATTCCTTAAAGGCATGGGTGAAGTTACGCGCTATTTTTTTTCTGATCAAAGCCTTTGCTATGTGTGGTCTTCCGAAGAAATCACCTTTGCACTCATATTTGACATCATCCATTGAGATGTCGTGACCTGCATTTCGCAAATTTTCGACAATTCGCTCGCACCTTTGATAGCGGTCGAGTTTCAATGTTTCGCTGTAGGCATTGAGATCAGGGTTTGAGGGATCGAACCAGTAACCGAGTACATGAACTTCGTAATTTTCGTACTGTGCACTCAGTTCTATTCCGGGTACAAGTTTTATCCCGTATTTTTTGTTTTTATCGAGTGCTTCAATATAACCGGAAACAGTATCGTGGTCGGTAATGGCGAGCACATCCAGCTTTTGGAGTATGGCTCTACGCAGCAGGCTCTCTACTGAGAGCCAGCCGTCTGAATGGGTAGTATGAGTATGTAAATCCGCTTTAAAATTCATCAATTACGAAAAGAACTTCCTGAACTCCTCATAATTTGGGATGCGCAATTTGTTACCATCGAGTTCGATAAGTCCTTTCTTTACAAAACTGTGCAAGGTTCTCGAAATCGTTTCGCGCGAAGTGCCTGCCATGTTTGCCAGATCGTGCTGGAAGGGGAGTTTTTCAATCTCAACAACACCCTGCCGGATTTTGCCGATTTCGTCGGCAATCTGAAGGATAACAGTAGCAACCTTTCCTTCGGCATCCTTGAGGGAGAGGGATTTAATTTTCATGTCTGCTCCGCGAAGTCTTTTAGTAAGTTCCTGCAAGAGACTGATCGATACTTCGGGGTGATTGTAGAGGAGGTCGAGGAAATCAGCCCTTTCTATAATGAAGAGCTCAGTTTCTTCGATGGAAGTAACAGTGGCTGAGCGGGCGAGACCATCAAGCAGCGCCATTTCGCCGAAGAAGTCGTTGGGATTCAGGTAGGTAAGTATGACTTCTCTGCCGTCATCGCTCTCGCGACTCACTTTGACTTTGCCCGACATTATCACAAAAAGGGCGTTCCCGGTTTCGTGTTCCATGAGCACAACGGTGTCCTTCGGAAACATTTTTCTTTTACCGAGATCAGAAATCTTATGAATAGTTTCGTCGTCAAGATTTTCAAATAAAGGTACGAATTTTGGAAAATCCAGCTCGTCCATTAAAAGTTCCTTTTTTTTTCTGTAATTTAGTGATATTTATCACAATATCAAATATAAATCTTGAAATTTGACCATTATTTTTTTAAGCTGCCTTTGAAAACAGTAAAACAGATAGAGGATAATAGTATATAAATATAAAATATTGCATTGATAAATAGCTGAAATGTAGGTAAATTTGGAAGTCTAAATAATTCTTTTTCGAAGAGGAGAAAAAAATGTCACTAAAAGTTGGAATAAACGGATTCGGAAGAATCGGTAGATTAGTATTTAGAAGAGCCCTTGATGTGGGCGGTATTGATATAGTAGCAATAAATGACCTTACAGACGCAGTTACACTGGCTCACTTGTTGAAGTATGATTCAGTACACGGCAAATTTAACGGTACCGTAACAGTTGACGGAAACGCCATTGTTGTAAACGGAAAGAAAATTGAGATTACCGCAGAAAAAGATCCTGCAAATCTTAAATGGAAAGAATTCGGTGTGGACTATGTAATCGAGGCAACCGGAGTATTCGCTTCCAAAGACAAATGTTTGCCACATATCGCTGCCGGTGCAAAGAAGGTTATCCTTACCGTTCCTGCAAAAGGCGATATCGATGCAACCATCGTGATGGGTGTAAATGACAATATCCTTACAGGTGAAGAAGTTGTTATTTCAAATGCATCATGTACAACCAACTGCCTCGCTCCAATGGCAAAAGTTCTTCATGAAACTTTCGGTCTGGAAAAAGGTTACATGACTACAGTTCACTCATACACAAATGATCAGAGAGTTCTCGATTTCCCTCACAAAGATCTTAGAAGAGCAAGAACTGCAGCTACAAATATCATCCCTACCACAACCGGAGCTGCAAAGACCGTTGGTAAAGTAATTCCAGAATTGAAAGGTAAACTCGATGGATTTTCACTTCGTGTGCCAACACCTGACGGTTCAATTACTGATTTTGTCGGTATTCTTTCGAGAGAAACCACTGTGGAAGAAATCAATGCTGCAATGAAAAAAGCTGCTGAAGGACCAATGAAAGGTGTTCTGGAATATACGGAAGATCCTATCGTTTCCTCCGACATCGTACACAACGACCATTCATGTATCTTCGATGCGCTTTCGACAATGGTTAACGGTAATCTCGTGAAAGTGGTCGGATGGTACGACAACGAGTGGGGTTATTCATGCAGAGTTATCGATCTTCTCAAAAAGATTGCATAATTAACTGATTAAAGATTAGTGACGCAGTTTCGGCTGCGTCTTTTTTTTATTATAGATTACAAAAGCGACAGTTATATGAAAAAACTTACAATTGACAGTGTCGATTTAAAAGGCAAAAAAGTTCTCGTTAGAGTGGATTTTAATGTCCCGCTCGATGAGAACCTTAAGGTGACTGATGACAACCGTATCGTTGAATCGTTACCAACAATCAAAAAGATAATTGCAGAGGGTGGAAAAGCCATCCTTATGAGCCACCTCGGCAGACCGAAAGGAAAAGTAAATCCGAAGTACAGCCTGCAACCTGTAGCTGACAGACTTTCGGAGCTCCTGGGCATGGAAGTGAAATTTGCAACTGACTGTATCGGTGAATCGGTAAAAGCAATGGCAGACGATTTAAAACCCGGCGAGGTAATGTTGCTTGAAAATCTTCGTTTTTATGCTGAAGAGGAAGCAAATGATCCCGTTTTTGCGAAAAAATTATCTGAAGTTGCTGACCTTTATGTAAATGATGCATTCGGATCTGCTCACAGAGCACATGCTTCAACCGAGGGTGTAACGAAATTCATTAAAATTGCCGTATCAGGTTATTTAATGCAAAAAGAACTCGATTATTTGGGTGGTGCATTGAATGAGCCTGTAAGACCATACTGTGCCATTCTTGGCGGAGCTAAAATCTCGGGCAAGATCGATGTCATCAACAACATCCTCGATAAAGTGGATACACTTATCATCGGTGGTGGTATGGCATACACTTTCTTCAAGGCAATGGGATACGAAATCGGTACCTCACTGCTCGAGGCTGAAAAAGTGGAACTTGCCGGTCAGTTGCTTGAAACAATAAAAACTAAAAAATTAAACTTTTTGCTTCCTGTTGATGTTATGGTTGCAGCTGAGTTCAGTAACGAATCACCTTCAGAAGCCGTTAAAACTGATAAAATACCGGCTGACAAGATGGGATTGGATATTGGACCTGAAACAGTTAAATTGTTTTCTGAAGCAATTAAAAATTCAAAAACAGTTGTTTGGAACGGTCCAATGGGAGTTTTTGAATTTGACAATTTTGCAACCGGCACGAATGCAGTAGCTCAGGCACTCGTTGACGCAACCGCACTCGGTACAATTACCGTAGTAGGTGGTGGTGATTCAGCAGCCGCGATAGCGAAAGCCGGATTGAAAGAAAAGGTCAGTCATGTCTCCACAGGTGGCGGAGCCTCTCTCGAATTCCTCGAGGGAAAAGTGCTCCCGGGTGTGGATGTACTTAATAATGCATAATGTTTGAACTGCGGGGCTGTTTACAACACAGCCCTGCAATTAAATAAAGGAAAAAAATGTCGAACGGAAATTACCGTCCCGCCGGATTTTCATACATCTCTCCGGTTATAAAATCTCTTTTAATTGCCAATGTTGTAGTTTTCTTCCTGGAAATGATGTTAAGCGGAATAGTGTCCGGTGGAACACCTCTTGGTTACTATTTTACTGAGCTCTTCGCCCTGTTTCCATTGGGAGGCGGGTTCGGACCGTGGCAGCTTTTTTCCTATCAGTTTATGCATGCAGATTTCTCACACATATTTTTCAACCTTTTTGCCCTTTGGATGTTCGGAACTGAAGTAGAATACACTCTTGGTTCAAAGAAATTTTTAATTTTCTATCTCGCTTCAGGTGTAGGAGCCGGATTGCTTCACCTTCTTACTCCGCTTTTCGGGATAGCAGCAGGTCCAACAATCGGCGCTTCAGGTTCACTATATGGTGTCATGATAGCATTCGCTCTCTTCAATCCCGACAGATATATCTATATTTATTTTCTTTTACCCGTGAAAGCAAAATACTTGATCGGATTTATGATCCTTCTTGATCTTTTTATGTTCAAGAACCCCGGTTCCAATGTGGCTCATCTTGCTCATATCGGAGGGGCTATTACCGGATTTCTCTTCCTGTTTTTCGATAAATCGGTATTTTTTCCGCTTAAGAGAAAACTTAAGGGGGGCGGACCATCGGGCTTTTCCGGGCGTTCCAACCCTTTTGCAGATGATGAGGATGAGGGACCTTCCATTTACGGTGACAGAACTAGCAGCAGCCGTGGCGGTTTCAATTTCAGTTTTAAGACAAAAAAATCGACTGATCAGGTAGTTGATGCAAAATTTAAAGATGTTTCAGACAGTGATATTGATCAGGATGAGATAGACAGAATTTTAGATAAGATCAGTGTATCAGGTTACACAAATCTCACTGCCAAGGAAAAAGACATCCTTTTTGAAGCCAGCAAGCGGATGAATAAAAAGCGTGAGTAAGGGTTTCCCTTTGTTGAAGAATACCTTTGTATTGGTTTTTCTGTCGATTTCGGGTCTGCTCCTCACCGGTTGTTCGGAAAAAGAGGAGATAATCCCCAACGATAAATTTGTTGCCATATATCTTGATCTGATCAAGGCGCAGGATACTGTCGGCACTTCAACCATGTTTGTAAAACCTGCATTAGAGGGGATATTGAAGAAACATGGTGTAACAAAAGCTTTTTATGACAAAACCGTGGATTTTTATATGAGAAATCCTAAGGAATTCAAAGAGTTTATGCTTGAAGTTGATGCTGAAGTTTCCGAAATGCAGGTTGATACACTAAAAAAACAATAACCTACCTGGCAATTTCCCTCGTACATTGATCGATAACAATCTGAAGATAAATGTCTTTGGGATTGATCTTAAGTGCCTTCTTGTAAAGTTCAAGAGCACCCGCGAAATTTTTCTTGTTCATAAGATCATCCCCGTTCCTTTTCAGTGAAAGGAGTTCAGTCTGAGTCGGTTTCGTCGCAAGCCCCGAACTGATTCCGGTTTCCCGGTGTCTCTTCAACTCGTCTTCACATTCAGTTTTGCAATATAATAAATAAGGATTGTCAGGATCGCTTAATAAAAGTGAGTTGTAAATTTCAAGTGCATCCGAAAAATTCTTTGCCGCACGGAGTGTATTTGCCTCCTTTAACACTTCCTCATACGCCTCTTTTTCGTAATTCTCCTGTGTTTTTTGTTTGTTGCCCGACTCTTCGTTTTCCTGTGTGACGAGGTGTTCGAGTTCCTGAATATAAACATCAAGCGAGTAGTCTTCGGGCTGATCGCCCTTTGCTTCTTTAAAGTAGAAAAGGGCATCCTGAAATCTACCCTCGCTGAAAAGTTTTTCGGCAACTGTACGGGAATCAAGATTATCACCATTGACAGCGGGAGGTGTTTCGATTTTGGGACTGAGTTTTTTGCTCTGGTCGAGCAACATCCTGTCTATGTGGTCATCCGCAAAATCAAACGAGACATTTTCTATCCCAAAGCCCGAGTCACCGGGAAGAGGTTTGAAATCTGAGGTTTGAGGTTTGAAATCAGAAGTTTGAGGTTTGAAATCTGAAGTTTGAGGTTTGAAGTCAGAAGTTTGAGGTTTGAAATCTGAAGTCTGAGGTTTGAACTCAGAAGTCTGAGGTTCCGAGGTTCTGAGGTTCTGAAGTTCCGAGGTTCTGAAGTTCAGTGAATACTTGCTTTCAAGTTTGAGAGACAATTGAGTGGCTTCAGAAAATTGTTCAGTGGCAATCAGCTCAATCAGTTTTGTCAAGTCGTTTAATATGCGGGTTTTTTCAGATGAAAGTGCAGAGATTTTGTCCTCGAATCTCTCATTCGACTCATCAAAACTTCTTTTCAGGGAGTCATATTTCCGCTCAAATTCGAGCTCCAGTTTTTTTCTTTCATCATCACGAATCGACTCAAGATAAGCCCGGGGAATTTCGTCTGCTGCCGGACTTTTTACATTGCTGATGATATGCTCAAAGACATCAGAGATTATTTTAATATCAGCAGTGGCGATTTCCCTTATCTTTTTGTTTGGAGCCCTTAAACCAAACTCATATTCGCTTTTTAATTTAATAAACCGGTCTTCAATGATCTGGATTGAATCAGATTCGTCATTTAAAAGCATTTTATACGCATCAGAAAAGGAGAGTGATCCTTCGGTCTCGGATCCTTTGATTAAAAAATGGTAGGCTTCGGTTAGTGCCTTTCGGTTCTTTATCAATGTTTCTCGGAGAAATTTTGAACCTGCGGATTCAATCTGCCGGGTGATATCACTGTTTAGCTTGTTAAAAGCTTTGGTCACAATATCAGGTTCGGCTCCTTCTCTGATTCCGAGAATGTCACATGCTTCTGAATGGGTCATTTTGCAAAAACTTTATTTTTTCAAAGTGTAAAATAATAAACTTAGACGGGGTTGCCACCACGAAAAAAAATCGTAATTTAGACGGTTAAAAAATAAATCCCTGTGAAAAATCCTCAAAAGTACAGAATCTCCGAGACTAAAACCAAAAGACCCGTGAAGAAGGGGATTCGTGAATTTGACGATCTTCGTGATGCAGTAATGAGCATGGAAGAGCATAATTCACGATTTTACTTTCAGCCGAAGATTAATGATTCCAAACAGCTCGATTTTGCAACAGTCAATAAAATTGAAAAAATGGATTGCTGGTGTGGTGATTATCTTACGCAAAGAGAGAAATTTCGGTCCACTCTTGAAATTCGATATACCTGCAAACATACAGCTTTGAAACTCGTCGAGTTGCCGCTTCATCCGGTTATCAAGTCGATACTGTTGAATAAATCAAAACACGGAAAAGAGAGATTTGTTATGCTCTCAGAAGTGGAACCGATAATACTCGGATTCACATCATTAGCTAAACTACGATGGATAAATGTTTATCATTACGATATCGTAAGAGATCTGGCAATCAGGTTTTCTTATAGTCCATTTGAAAACAAGTGGTCATACGGGAAACTTCCTCCTGACGGGAGGGAAGTGGAATATAAAATCAAAAATCTGCTTCAGGAAACTCTAATGATGAATGAATTTTGAGCTCCCGGGAATGAATTCCCGGGCTATTGGTTTTCAGAAATTCAGCCCTCAGCCTTCAACATTTCAAACTTCAAACTTCAAACCTCAAACTTCAAATTTCAAAATATTTTTCCTCTTTTCCGTCTATCACTTCCACTTCACCGTTTGCTGAAGTAAGGATGTTCTCGAGAATAACATCGACAGAATCCGATTTAATAAAACAATCCAATGTTAATCCGGCTGCATAATCCGTGGAGTTAATTTTTACATTGTCCCCGCTTAGATGTCTGAACATAAATGATGACAGCTCATAGGGAGCTGAAAACAGATATCTGACGAACCTCTGCATGGTTATCTTCTCTCCCGCCATCAGTGCAGCAAGAGAAGTTTCGTAGTAGGCTTTTCCGAGGGGACCTACTCCGAGTTTTACACCGCCAAAATAACGAACAACAATCAGACACACATTATTCAGGTTCTGATGTTCTATTGCATTCATGATTCGCAGACCGGCAGTCCCGGAAGGTTCTCCATCGTCCGAATATTTCATTGTGCCGTTAATCAGCCGAAAAGCGGAACAATGATGCACCGCATCGTAATATTCTTTTCTGTAGCGGGCAAGAAGTTCCTCGAATTCCGTGAGGGAATATATGGGATGAGCGAATGCGAGAAAGATTGATCCCTTCTCTTTATATTTCGAGTCTGCTTTTGATTTTATAGTGGAATAAGCTTGAATTTTCTCGGGCATATTGAAATTTATTTCAGGAAAAGATTGTTTTAAATATATAGTTTTCATCGTTCAAACCGGAAAGAAATTGTTCCAAGACAAGATTATTGTAAAAGGCGCGCGCGTCCACAACCTAAAAAACATCGATGTAGAGATACCAAGAAATTCATTTACTGTAATTACAGGCCTCTCGGGGTCGGGTAAATCATCCCTCGCTTTTGATACCATCTATGCAGAAGGTCAGCGCCGTTACATCGAATGCCTTTCCGCCTATGCTAGGCAGTTTCTTGATATGCTGGAAAAACCCGATGTGGATTTAATTGAAGGACTGAGCCCTGCAATTTCAATAGAACAGAAGGTGACTTCGGGAAACCCAAGATCCACTGTCGGAACTGTAACCGAGATATATGACTATCTTCGCTTGCTTTATGCGCGGCTCGGCGTAATCAATTGCTACAACTGCGGCACTCAGGTTCAGAAGCAGAATCCCGGTCAGATTCTTGAAAGAATCGGAAGGGAGTATGAGGGGAAGAAAATTTCTCTCTTTGCGCCGGTTATAAGGGGCAGGAAGGGACACTATCGGGAGCTCTTCGAAGAAATTGCGAAGGACGGTTTTATTAAGGTTAGAGTTGACGGTGAAATAAAAGAGATTGAAAAAGGATTTCAGGTTGACAGGTACAAGATTCATAATATCGACATACTTATTGACAAATTTGTTGTAAAGCCTGAAATTCACTCCCGCCTTGAATCATCGGTTGATGTCGCGCTCAACTATGGAAACGGAGTAATGATGGTTGATGACGGAAAAGAGGACCATCTGTTCAGTCGTCACCTTAGCTGCCCTAATTGCGGAATAGATTATCAGGAGCTCGCCCCAAATTCATTTTCCTTCAATTCGGCTTTTGGTGCCTGTCCCGAGTGTGACGGACTTGGAGAGAAAAAGGAATTCGATTTGAATTTGATTATTCCTGACTGGAATAAAACAATCAATCAGGAAGGAATTGCCGCCCTCGGAAAACCGAGATCAATCTACATCTTCAATCAGCTCGAAACCCTCGCAAAGAAATTCGGATTTGATTTCGACACACCTCTCAAGGATATTAAAAAAGAATCCATTGACCTTATTCTGAATGGATCGACGGAAAAGTATGAGTTCTTCTACAGTTATGGCGGGAAGAGGGAAGTTGCATACAAGCACAGATTTAGCGGGGTGATCGGATATCTGCAAAATTATTTTACCTCCACTTCCTCGGCAAAAATCCGTGAATGGGTCGAATCGTTCATGAATATTGGCAGATGTAAATCGTGTGAAGGAGGAAGGCTAAAAAAGGAATCGCTTGCGGTCAGTTTCGCCGGAAAAAATATCAGCGAGGTGACAGCACTTTCAATTGCAGACTGCAAAAAATTCTTTGACAGCAGCATCCTGGTGGGAAGAGATGAGATAATTGCAAAGCCGATTTTAAAGGAGATACGATCGAGGCTCGAATTCCTTTTGAATGTCGGTCTGGATTATCTGACCCTGTCTCGCAGTGCCAGAACTTTGTCGGGGGGGGAATCTCAACGAATCAGGCTGGCAACACAGATAGGGACACAACTGGCAGGGGTGCTGTATGTACTTGATGAACCGTCGATCGGGCTTCACCAGAGGGATAATATCAAATTAATCAATTCCCTCAAGATGCTAAGGGATCTGAACAACACCATAATAGTCGTCGAGCATGACAAAGAGACAATCGAGAGTTCAGATTATTTGATAGATCTCGGACCCGCTGCCGGAGAGCACGGGGGTGAAGTGGTGGCAATGGGTGACACAACTACACTGATGAAGAGAAACTCGATTAAGGGTTCGTTGACTCTTGATTATCTGCACAACAGAAAGAGTGTCGGCATTCCTGAAATCCGGCGAAAGGGAAACGGTAATTTTTTGACGGTAAAGGGAGCCAGAGGGAACAACCTCAAATCGGTCGAAATATCGATTCCACTTGGAACATTTACCGCAATCACAGGCGTCAGTGGATCGGGGAAATCAACGCTGGTAAATGAAACGCTTGTAAAAATTCTGATGAAAGATGTTTACAATACAAAAGATGTACCACTTCCATACGACAGCGTCAGCGGTTTGGAGCATCTTGATAAAGTGATTGAAGTTGATCAGTCACCGATCGGGAGAACACCCCGTTCCAATCCTGCGACATATACAGGATTATTTACATATATCAGAGATTTATTCGCACAACTTCCTGAATCGAAAATGAGGGGTTATGCACCGGGCAGATTCAGTTTTAATGTTGCAGGTGGAAGATGTGAAGCCTGCGGGGGAGACGGACTAAAGAAGATAGAGATGAACTTCCTGCCCGATGTATATGTGAAATGTGATGTCTGCAACGGACGGCGGTATAACAGAGAAACTCTCGAGGTACTCTACAAAAAGAAATCGATAGATGATGTTCTCGAGATGACGGTAACCGAAGCACTCGATTTTTTTGCTGATATGCCAAGAATCAGCAGAAAAATTCAATCGATATACGATGTTGGGCTGGGTTATATCAGACTGGGTCAACAGGCTACCACTCTGTCAGGCGGGGAGGCTCAAAGGGTGAAACTGGCAACCGAACTGAGTAAAATCTCAACCGGTAAAACAATCTATTTTATGGATGAACCAACAACCGGGCTCCATTTTGAGGATGTTAATGTACTCTTAAAAGTCATAAACAAACTCGTCGATAAAGGGAACACAGTTGTTGTGGTCGAGCACAATCTTGATGTAGTCAAGGCTGCCGATAATGTTATTGATCTCGGTCCCGGTGGAGGTGAAGCCGGAGGGAGAATAGTTGCCGAGGGAACACCTGAGGAGATCGCTAAAAACAGGAAGAGTGTAACAGGGAAGTTTTTATAAAAAGGCTGCCGAAGCAGCCTCAATTTAGTTAAATTTAGTAGTTGTAGAGAATTTGTATTCCACAGTAGCAGGCCAGTTTGCCGCTCCATTAGCGATGGAAGCCGAATCAGCGGCTACATTGGTCACTTTGAAAACAACATAACCATCAAGTGCCTTTGCTGCCCAGATGTCTCCATTCTTCAGAGCTGTACCGCAAACATTAGATGACCATTTTGTTGTATCAATGGATGTTATAGTGGCAAGATCGCCGGGACCAATCCGGTAAATTTTATCATCTCTCGACCGGTACCAGATTCCCGTCATCCATCCACCACCACTTCCATTAGGACACCACGCAATTGTTTCACCGTCAATTTTTTCGTTCGCAAGTGGTGTTGCAGGATCTCCGACCTTACCCTCTGAAAAATCCACGCCAAAATGAGCAAGCGTCATTGTTTTCGTAGTCGGGGTTGTCGGGTTGGTTGTTGCATCATCTTTTTTGCATCCGTTAAAAGCTACAAAAACGATCATTGCAACGAATAAAAACACGATTATACTTTTCATTTTGTCTCTTGAATTAATGAAAATGCTCTGTTAAAATAACAATTTTAATTATTAAACAAAACAAAAAGTCTTTAAATATGGATTTTTGAGAAGAAAATTTTTCTCAACTGTGATTTTGGTTACAATTTTAGGGTAAAATGGGACAGAAACGGTTTAAAATAAGAAAGGTATGAGGTCGAGGGCATATGCCGTCAACCTTCATACCTTAAAATCAGAGGGTATTAACCTTTGTAATTCAGGGAAGCGAGACCCTTGTAAATCGCATTGGTATCCAGTTCTTCTTCAATTCTGAGGAGCTGGTTATATTTGGCGATTCTGTCAGTTCTGCAGGCTGAACCGGTTTTGATCTGTCCGGCATTGGTTGCCACGGCGATGTCAGCGATAGTCACATCTTCAGTCTCACCACTTCTGTGGGAAATAACTGCAGTGTAACCGGCGTTTCTTGCCATTTCAATTGCATTCAAAGTTTCTGTAAGCGTACCGATCTGGTTTACTTTGATAAGGATTGAATTGGCGCAACCAAGTTCGATGCCTTTTGAGAGAATGCTTGTATTGGTTACAAACAAATCATCACCAACCAACTGGATTTTTCCACCAAGACTTTGGGTTATCTTTTTCCAGCCTTCCCAGTCATCTTCAGCGAGACCGTCTTCGAGCGATACGATTGGATATTGTTTTGCCCAGTTTTCCCAATATGCAATCATTTCATCTGAACTGATCTCTTTTTGGGTCGATTTGAAGAATTTGTAGGTTTTTCTTTCAGGATTCCACATTTCAGTTGAAGCAGGATCGAGAGCGATGAAAATTTCCTTTCCGGGTGTGTATCCGGCTTTGGTGATTGCTTCGAGGATTACTTCAATAGCTTCATCGTTTGATTTGAGTGAGGGGGCAAAACCGCCTTCATCACCAACTGCTGTGTTGTAACCTTTTTTCTTCAGTACACTTTTCAGTGTATGGAAAACTTCCACGCCATATCTTAAACCTTCTCTGAATGTCGGGGCACCAACAGGCATAACCATAAATTCCTGGAAGTCGACATTGTTGTCAGCATGTTTTCCACCATTCAGGATATTCATCATCGGGGTTGGAATTACTTTTGCATTTGTTCCGCCGATGTAGCGATAGAGGGGGAGTCCGAAAGCTTCTGCTGAAGCTTTTGCAACCGCAAGTGAAATTCCGAGTATGGCATTTGCTCCATATTTTGATTTGTTTGGGGTTCCATCCAGTTCGATCATATATTCATCAATACCGACCTGGTCAGTTGCGTCCCATCCGATAAGTTCTTCAGCGAGTTCATTGTTAACAAAATCAACTGCTTTTTCAACGCCTTTTCCCAAGTAACGGGCAGAATCACCATCTCTGAGTTCGCAGGCTTCGTTGGAACCGGTGGAGGCGCCGCTTGGTACTGCAGCTCTTCCGATTGCTCCGCCTTCGAGCAGAACTTCGGCTTCGAGAGTGGGGTTACCTCTGGAATCGAGGATTTCGCGGGCAATGATATCTATTATTTCAGTCATTATTATTCTCCATTAAAGTAAGAGTGGGTGCCCCCGGGGCGACTCGAACACCCGACAAACAGTTTAGGAAACTGCTGCTCTATCCACCTGAGCTACGGGGGCATACCATTAAATTGTTCCGGAATTTTCCAAAACACATCTACAAATATATGAAATTAGAATTACCTGTAAAGAATGTGAAGCAGCAATTATGGCAAGATGGAAAAAACAGAGAGATTTTGGGAGATTAAAATAATATTTTTCCGTATTTTACTGTTGATCAATAATTTAATTTGTTTTCAATTCCGCTTTAAATAAGGCACTAAATGCGTAAGATATACTCAATTTCGGTTTTGGCAGTTTTTTTCTTATCCACTGCAATATTTCCTCAAACGAGCGTTCAAACCATAGTAAATCAGGTAAGTCTCGATACCTTAATGAAATTCGTTAATGAACTTTCGGGTAATGTTCCTGTAACTATTGGAGGCCAGCCATACACCATAGTATCACGGCATAAAAACAATGCATCCAACGACAAAGCTACACAGTATATTCAGGAAAAGCTCCAGGGTTACGGGATAACCGCAACTCAGCAGAGCTTCAGCACAACGGGCAAGAATGTTATCGGTGTAAAAACAGGTACCCAGTTTCCCAATCAAAAATATATAATCTGTGCCCATTTCGATGATATGCCTTCAGGCACTACAGCACCCGGCTCGGACGACAACGGAAGCGGTACCGCAGGTGTGATGGAAGCTGCCCGAATCCTGTCTCAATATCAATTCCCCTTTACCCTGGTGTTTGCACTTTGGGATGAGGAGGAACAGGGACTTGTCGGATCAGCTTACTATGCAAATCAGGCAGCCACAGCCGGAGATTCGATTCTTGGAGTGATTAACATGGACATGATAGCCTATGATGCAAATAATGACGGAAAGGCAAATCTTCATGTCAGGGCAACCGCCCAATCGATGGATCTTTTTAACAAAATGGTCGCATTGAATTCCAGCCTTAATTTAGGTATTGTACCCGTTCAAAAAACTCCTGGTACGACAGCAAGCGATCATGCATCATTCTGGAGCAAAGGTTACAGTGCAATGCTTTTGATAGAGGATGATGACAACGATTTTAACGCCTACTATCACACTACGAACGATAAAGTAGCGTACTTCAACCAGCCATACTTTCACAAGATGGCGAAACTTGCCATTGCAACATTTTCAAGTTTTGCATTAAATCTGAATTTGAAGATTGCACATACACCGGTAGCCTCTGCTGCTTACAGTCAGGCAATTCCTGCTGTAGCTTCACTTCAGACTGGTCTGGATGTGGGCACGGGAACTGCTGCGCCCCGGCTGTACTACAGAACAGCAACAGGAAGTGGCGGCTTTTCACAATTTTCATTCGTAACGGGATCAGCATCCAGCAGAGCGGGTGGTGACTACACATTTAATATCCCTGCTCAACAGATGGGTACGATTGTGGAATATTACATTGCAGCACAGGATGCACCGGGTAATGTTATTGTTACTGCTCCGGCAGGCGGTTCGGGTGTAAATCCACCGGGAACCACCCCACCGTCATCCTTCTACAGATTCTATGTTGCTCAATCTGATGTGGTGATGAACGACAGCGCGAACACAACAAGCGGTTGGGTAATCTCAAACAACTGGGGATTGTCGACTGTAAAATCGGTTTCTCCCCCAACATCTTTTTCTGAATCACCGACAGGAAACTACGGCTCAAATATAACTGCAACCATGACACAAACCGCAAGCATTAATTTGAACGGCATACTCGGAGCCGGATTGAGCTATTCAGCCCAGTGGGATTTGGAATCGGGATATGACTATGTTCAGGTTCTCATCTCAACCAACAATGGTGGTGTCTGGACACCGCTCAGAGCTTCAGGAATGATAACCGGTGCCGGAAGCTTCCAACCCGCCGGACAGCCCCTCTACAACGGAACCCGTGGTTCCTGGTTGAATGAGTCGATTGATTTGTCATCGTATGTCGGTCAAAATGTGATGATCAGGTTCCTTTTCAGATCAGACGGATCTTTAAACGCAGATGGTTTTTATGTAGATGACATAAAGATATTCAAATACTCGGTTGTCCCTGTTGAGCTTGTCTCATTCTCAGCCACACCTTTAAATGATGCGGTTAAGCTTGAATGGACGACAGCTACCGAAACAAACAATTACGGCTTTAATGTTGAAAGAAGAAATGCTTCGGGTAATTTCACGACTGTCGGATTCGTTAAAGGAAATGGCAACTCGACCTCATCGAGAGCATACTCGTTTACGGATGAAAACCTGCAGGCAGGAACCTATGCCTACAGGTTGAAACAGGTTGATCTCGACGGGACTGCAACATATTTTAATGCAATTGAAGTTGAGGTGTCGCCGGTTTTTGATTACGGACTTGAGCAGAATTATCCTAATCCGTTTAATCCGGTATCAAAAATGCAGTTTTCACTGGCTGAAGCCGGAAGTGTTGTTATCGACCTTTTTGACATCCAGGGCAATAAAGTCAGAAATCTCGTAAATGAGACTTTGCCCGCCGGAAAACATTTCTGTTCGATCAGTGGAGAGAATCTTTCATCGGGTACCTACATGGTCAGGATGACATCGGGAAGGTTTTCTGCGGTCAGGAAGATTATACTTCTTAAATAAATCTCCTCTTTAAAATGAGAAAGGCTGCTCGTGGATCGGGCAGCCTTTTATGTATCGGGGAGATACAAACCATTATCTGGATCTCATCATCATCAATTACTTAGTACCAAAGAGTTATAAAATAACAATTGTAACTTTCGGTTTCGTTTCCGCTGTTGTTCACAGAGGCGGAAGAATAAAAAATCAGATAAATTTTAAATCTCATTGGAAAAATTTCAAATAGTGAAGAACATCGTGATAATATCCGGAATATCTGAAAATCCTGCAAGACCTGAAATTTATCTGATTATAACATGCAAAATCCTCGACGGTTGTCTTTTTCTTTTTACACCTTAAAAACTGAAAAAGACAAGTAAAATATAATTTACATTAGAAAAATACCTAATGTGTAAAACTGTTAATATAGAAAATAGCTGATTTTAGAGTCGAATTAATTCTACAACGATCTGAAATCGTTTTGTACCAGCCTCATGAGCTGGTCAAATTCCTCTGTTTTATCAAAAAAGTAGGAAGCTCCCAGTGAGAGGGCTTTCTCCTTAAATTTTGAGTTGCTAAAGTTTGACAGAAATATGACTAAAGGGGAAGGGGACAGAACTTTGATTCGTTCCATTATGTCAAACCCGCTCCCGTCAGGCAGTTTTATGTCGACAATGACAACATCGTGTACTTTTCGCTCAATTTTTTGGATTGCTTCGGTGCAGGTGGATGCCTGATGGATGACAAAATCAGGGGTTTTCTGCTGTATCATCCGAATAATATTGTGTCTTACACTGTCGGCATCGTCAATAATCAATATATCCATTACGACTTCTAAAAAATGATGTCCGAAAGATAAGTTGGATTAAGAGGTGACTATATAGGAAAAGGCGGATAGTTGTTGTCGTAAAATTACGACTTAATCAATAAGATGGTTCTCAAGAACATACAGGATTAATTCAGCATTGTTTGTAAGTTTCAATTTTTCAAGAATCCTGCCTCTGTAGGTACCGACTGTACTAACGCTAATGGACAATTCGTTGCCAATGTCGGTAAGGGATTTTCCCTGTGCAATAAACCTCAATATTTCAAATTCCCTGTCGGAGAGGACTTCGTGAGGCAGTTTTTTCTTGTCGATATCCAATCCACCGGCAAGAGTCTCAGCGAGAGTTTCACTTAAATATCTTCTACCAGATGCTATTTTTTTAATGGCGAGAATAATGTCGTCACCCGCACTTTCCTTTGTCAGGTAACCATACGCGCCGGCTTTCAAAGACCTGATGGCAAAGCGGTCCTCGGGATGCATGCTCAGAATAAGTACCCGTGCGGAGGGGTCGATGGCACGCACTTCCTTCAGGATTTCCAAACCGCTCTTTTTGGGCAGTGTAATATCGAGTACCAGAATATCGTATTCTTTTTCTTTGGTGGCTCTAAGAATCTCAACAGGATCATCAGATTCACCTGTCACCCGTATGTCGGGCTCGATATTAATTATTCGTTTCAGACCTTCACGAATGAGAATATGATCATCGGCGAGGAATATTTTAATCATTTAACATTTCAATTAAAAAAAGATAACCTGACTGAATAATAATCATTTTTTTACTGTGAAGCAAGAAAAGATTAATTATTTTTTAGTTCTACGCTGATTGAAATTGTGGTTCCCGTGTTTTCCGCTGATTCGATGCCAAGTTCGGCATTTATCAATTTTGCCCTCTCCCTCATTCCGAGCAAACCAAAGGTAGAGACACCTTTGAGATCATTGACGAAAAACCCTTTTCCGTCGTCGGAGATGGTTACTAGAAGTTTATCGGTTTGTTTTTCAATTTTAATCGAAGCATTTTTTGCACCCGAGTGTCTGTTTATGTTGGTACAGGCTTCCTGCACAATTCTGAAGAGAGAAGTGGCGGTGGTTTTATCCAGATCAAGATGTTCCACATTTGATGAGAATCTGTAATCGATCAGGTTTTTGGCGGGAGATTCCTCAACGAGCCATTCGATGGCAGCAACAAAACCAAGATGATCGAGCACTTCAGGCCGGAGTTCTGTGATTATCCGCCGTATTCTTTTTACGGTTGCATCTATCTGTTTGCCCATGGTATTTATTTCCTCAAGGAGGAATTCACAATGATCGCCCTGGCTGCCGGTCTTAATGGCATTCTTCATCATGGCGAGGTTCATTTTAAGGGAGGTGAGCACCTGCCCCAATTCGTCATGAATTTCTCTCGCTATTGACTCTCTGTCGTTCTCTGCAACGACCTGCATGTGGAGAGTCAGTCCTTCAAGTTGTTTATATGTTTCGCTAAGCTGTTCTTTTAGTTTTATTTCACCTGTAATATCCGAGAAAAAGACAGCAAAGCCTCCCGTCACCGGGAAAAGTTTATTCTGAAAATAGACATCCCATGCCGGGTAGTAATCGATGCTTGTATAAGGTTTTCCGGTTTTTTTTACTTCTTCAAAACTGTAGTAGAAACCTGAGTTTTTAAGATCGGGCAACACTTCGAAAGCTGATTTCCCGATGATCTCACTTTTGGTTTTCCCGATTACCGAAATGGCTCTGGAATTGACAGCTATGAATCTCAAGTCTGAATCGAAAACTGCAAAACCATCTGACATCCCCTCTCTGATGCTCTCGAGAAAGGCTCTTGATTCGGCAATTTTCTTGGAGTAAGTTACCTCCTGCCGTTTGATTACGAGCGATATTGCCAGCGCAGAGAGCACAATGGTAATGACAATGATGATAGTAAGGAGCAAAAAAATCGGTTTCAGAGGTTGTTCGAGTTGATCACCACTCACTCCGCAATAGACAAATATGTCAAAATTTGAAAGTCTTTTCAGATAACCAAGTGTATACAGATCATTGAATCCGCTTGCCTGGATTCTGCCACTTTTGCCGGTACTTCCGGTTTCAAGGATTTCATCAGGAAAGATTTTTTCTGACTCACCGGAATGAAGAGAGCCTGATCGGGATGAATCGAGCAGGGAGTAAATCTTTCCTTCATTAAAATAGAACAGCCTCATCAGGTAGGGGTCATTATCCGGTGTAATGCTTTCAAATATCAGTTTTGCATCGACTCTTATATCGATTTTTTGGAAAACATATCCTGTCTTAATATTTGCGGGACTGAAAACCGGGGTCAGAAAAGCCAAAGAGGGGATTGAATCGGATAACCCCTTTGTCGAAATGCTTGCGAATCTGCCGGTATCTGAAGCGCTAAATTCATTAGACAGGTTAACCTGATGAATCGAATCACCCGTCCGGACAAGAAAATTTCCGTTCAGGTCGATTAGTGAAATTGTAGAATAGTCGTGATTAACCCTCAGTTGTTCGAAGAGATCCGTTATTCTGTGTTTGCTGTCTGGATCAATCAAAAATGAGTTATTTGAAATTGCTTCCGTCAAGACAGAATTTGTGGCGAGGTATTTGCCTTCGGCTTTTCTTTCACCAATCCAGTTTGACACTCTTTCTGATTTTTGCCCTGCGATGGCTTTCACTTCATCAAACTTTTCTGTCATCAGGTTTTGTTTTGTCTGACTGTAATAGTAAAAACTGGTGACAGTCACAATCACGATGAGAAGAACGAATATTATGGTGACCGTATGATAGTTTTTACCGGTTTCGATTTCTTGATCGATCATTTTAGTCTCGTTCCGATGAAATGGATAGCTAAGTAAGGATAAAGGATTATACCATGATGCAAACTAACATTTTGTTCAAGAATTACAAAGAAAAAGAACGGTTTTGTTGACAAATCGACAATTAATCGGAAAAATTGATTGATTCTGTTGACTATATCGTCCTCATTTATTAAGTTGAATTCAGGATTTTCTCAATGCCCGTACGAGGTTTGCCACTCTGAAACCAAAACATATTCTGATAATTGTTGCCACCGGAATCACATCATTCCTGTCAATGTATCTTCTTGCCTCAGTAAACCTTGCGCTGAAGGTGATTGGGGAGGAGTTTGTGGTGAATCCTGCCGACCTCGGTCTGATAAATTCGGTTTATCTCCTTCTTTCGAGCATCTGTATCGTTCCTTTGGGGAAGGTATCCGATATACTTGGGCCAAAGAAAACACTTCTTTTTGGTGCCTCATTTTTCATTATATCCAACCTGCTTGTTATCTTTTTTGCACACAGTTTCCTTTCACTTCTTATTTTCAGAACTATTCAGGGAATTGCCGCTTCATCCCTTGTTGTTTCAAATACACCAATTATAACGACAACAATTCCTGCGAAATACAGAACAACCGCACTTGGAATTTTATCGGGGCTCGTTTATTCCGGTACCACTGCAGGCAATTTTATCGGTGGATTCCTGACCCAGTCTTTCGGATGGAGGAGTATATTCATCTCTGCAGCAATTGCAGGGGGTATTGCATTAATGATTATTAAATTTGTGGTACCCGATCGTGAAGTTGACAAAGAGGCCTCAAGGAAATTTGATCTTCCGGGCATCGTATTTTATGCACTCACACTGATTTTCCTACAGGGGAGCGCCAACAGACTGAATGAACCTCTGGGGTGGGTTTTATTTGCCGGATTTGCCGCAGGTCTTGCATCGTTTATTTTTTCCCAGTACAAGAGTGCTGAACCGATCTATGACATCAAACTGTTCAGATCGAATTCTGTGTATGCAGTTACCAATATTTTAGTATTTATAACATTTTTAACCACATATGCATCGCAGTATCTGCTCGGACTTTACCTTCAGTGTAACAGGGAGATGTCGCCCGTAAAATCAGGTATTGTAATACTTATACAACCCGTACTTCAACTTTTGGTTTCACCTCTTGCGGGGTATGTGGCTGACAAGACCTCCCCCGGGAAAGTCTCAGCCGCAGGGATGGGATTGATAGCTCTTTCGCTTGTTATTCTGGCAAATCTCGGAGAAACCACTCCGATGTATCTCATCTACTTTGCAATGATTTTGACAGGATCGGGAATCGCTCTTTTCTCAGCACCAAACACTTCGATTATGCTCGGCTCAGTTCCTGAAAGCAGACAGGGGAGTGCTGTTGCATCAAATTATGTGATGCTCAGTGTCGGAATGCAGACAGGAATTATCATCTGCGGACTTGCTTTTCTTTTTCTCGTCGGCAAAGAAGCAAAAATTCAAAAGGAAAACTTTGATGAAATGTTGATTGCCACACAGATCAGCTACTGGTTTTTCGCAATCATCGCCACTGCTGGTTTTGCCATGTTATTAAATCCCAAACATTTAAGAAAAATTCCGGACTTAAGAAAATGAATGCTTCACAAGAACTCTCATACCTCAATGTGTTTGAAAACCAGGTTCCTCTCTATATCGAACAAATAAAAATTCATACACGGAGATTTGATTTAAGTTTTCCTTTTGAGACCTCATTTGCCAGATTCGACTCTCTGATCCGACTTTTCCCGGAAATCACATTCAGAACTGAATCGGGTGATCTTGTAACAGGCAGAGGAGAGTGTTCACCCCTTAGTGCGCCGTGGTACGATTACGAATGCCACAGGAGCGTCGGGATTGCCCTGAGCTATATCATCTCGGCTCTAACCGGTAAGCCTGTTGAAGAAATTGACGGACTGCCGGTGAGGGGTTTGCCTCCATTTACCGATATAATTTCTTTTCTGGACCGTTTCAAATGGATCGTAGGGCACAACATGGCAAAGTCAGGTGTCGAAGGAGCCTACTGGGATGCTGTGGCACAGATTCACAGTGTTTCTGTTTCCAAACTGTGGGGTGGAACGAGAAAAAGTGTTTCGGCGGGTACAAGTGTGGGTCTTGAACCAACGATTGAAGCATTTATCAGGAAAATCGATATTGCGATTGGTGAGTTAAATGTATCAAGAGTTAAAGTAAAGGTTAAACCGGGGAAGGATGTCACATATATTGAGGCAGTCAGAAGAAAATATCCCGACATTAAACTACAGGTGGATGCAAATGCCTGTTACGATCTTTTTAACCCGGTGCATGTGGCGATACTTAAGGAATTTGACAATTACAACCTTTTAATGATTGAACAACCCGGAAGAAATGATGATATTCTCGATCATTCGAGACAGTTATCAGCCCTCAAAACACCCGTATGCCTCGATGAGAGCATTCTGAATGAGATGCATACAAGGCAGGCGATTGAGCTGTGGCGGCAGAATTCTGACACAAATAAGCTGATAATCAACATAAAGCCTCCACGGGTTGGCGGATTCCTTGAGTCGATCAGAATTGCGAAAATGTGTCATGAGAACGGTGTATCTGTCTGGTGCGGGGGAATGTATGAAACTGCACTTGGGAAAACCTCAAATATCCACTTCTGTTCACGCGAAGAAGTGAACCTTCCGGGTGATCATATTTCGCAGGCACCCTATTTCAAGGTAAATGTTGCTGATTCTCCTGAATATGAAGACGGGGTGATTACTGTTCCGGAGGGAATTGGTTGGGGGTTGAAGAATTTTAGTTTGTGACAACGAGAGTTTTAAAATAAAAAAACCGGCTCTGTGAAGAACCGGTTCAAACTATTGAGCTGGTGAAGGGATTTGAACCCCCGACCGGCTGATTACAAATCAGCTGCTCTACCAGCTGAGCTACACCAGCAATCAATAAAATTTAGATCACAAATATAGGAGTTTTCTGAATATTATGCAATATGCTGATCGAAAAAAATATCTTTTCGTTAAAATTATTTGGAAAAAGTGGCATCGACTATCCGTATTTCGTCGGGATAGGTGATGTCACCGAGCACCGTGGAAACGACAGGTCGTGCGTATAACGAAACATTACTCGACCCTGATCCCACTCCACTTACCTGAAGTGCAAGGTTTAGCAAACTCTCATAACCCTGGTCTTTTATCACTTTAGCGAGATCGATGGTCAGGTCTATCGGCAGATGCTCGGTTTCACCTGTTCCGGGTATACTGACCGGATTTTTAATATTGCCGGTTACGAGCTCTCTGCTGTCAACCACAAGACGAAACGGGAGAGATTTGAGTTGCGCATCGGTTCTTGCATAGCCACCACTTCCTGTATTGGGATTAACCGCAGCAAGATCGAGAGTGAATGTAAGAGGCAGTGATCCTTTAAAGAATGATTCAGTTACTTTTGCAATTTCGAAGACATTCAGATCTGAAAGTGATTTTTTACCGGTCAGTGAAACTCCTGCCACAGAAATGGAAGTAACACCGTGAAGTTTAAATTGCAGTCTGGAAAGATTTACAAAGCTTTGGATAATATTGCAACCTGCAAACACAAGAGTGAATCCGATTACAAGTGTGAGGTATAGTTTTTTGGTATTCATTGAATCTCCACAGTTTAATAAAATTCTTTTATCTGATTTTCAATTTATGAAAATTTTATAATAAATGTACTCCCGAAGGCAGTTGCCCTTAAAACTGCTCTTAAAATAATCTTTAATAATTTCCGCAAATTATTTAAATTCCTAATTGTTATTTTAATTTTGGTAAAACCATTCACTAACCGGAAAAAATTCGGATCGCTCCATGTCTAATCGTATGAAATTATGCGCTGTTTTGGCATTTATTTTCGTGACAAATCTTACTGCGCAGGATAAAAGTGCTCTTCTTACAACCCCAAAATCTGATGTGTTTATGCAGGGATTTTACTGGAACTCTCCTCCGGGGGGAATCTGGTGGGATTCACTTGCAATACTCTCAACAAGACTTGCATCTGCCGGTTTCAGTGCAATCTGGTTGCCATCATCCTCAAAAGGAGCCGGTGGAGGGATGTCGATGGGATACGATCCTTATGACCATTATGATTTTGGAGATTACAATCAGAAGGGGAGCCTCGAGACCCGGTTTGGAAGCAAAGCCGAGCTAAAGAATGCGATAAACGCCTTTCACAGCGTCGGGATGCAGGTTTTTGCAGACGCTGTCGTAAGGCACATGATGGGTGGCGAGCAGAAGATACCTTATGAGTGTCGCCCTTTGAACAATGGTAATTACATTGTTCCCGACTCTGCCTACATGTTGTTTCAGTACCCCTCGGGTCCCGGAAGATTCAGGAAGACTGCAGCATCATTCTACCCCAATTCCCAGAATTGCTGGGTTGATCCTCTCTTTGTGCAGACAGATCCCATCTTTCGTTTTGGTGAATGGCTTGATCACAACAAGCAGAGCGTGAAAGACAGCCTGATAGCATGGGGAAGGTACCTTCGTCAGGAACTCGGTTATGACGGTTTCAGACTGGATGCCGTAAAATCGATAAACCCTGCGTTTATGGCACAATGGTTAAATGGATCAAATCCGGGCGGTTATGCCGTTGCTGAACTTTGGGGCAGCACTTCCGAGATAGGTAACTGGTTGCAGGTCGCCAAGTATCAGAATGGTGCAAATGTTTCGATGTTCGATTTTCCCTTGAGGTATAACCTGAGAGACATGTGTAACACCACAAACGGTGGATTTAACATGAACAACCTTGACGGGGCAGGGCTTATTAATTCCGGTTTTTCCGGTTTTGATGTTTCGACATTTCTCGAGAATCACGATTTTGACAGAAAAGGCTGGGACGGGCAAATCGACACAGGTCATGATCCTGTTATTTACGACAAGGCTCTCGGCTATGCCTATATTCTATTCTCCGAGGGAAGACCCTCCGTGTTTTTCAAAGATTACATTGACTATGGAGTTGGTGGAAAAATTGACACTCTTATCTGGATCAGGCAGAATTTCCTCGGCGGCGGAACCACAAAAAGAGCCGGCTTAAATCCATACTACATACGGCAGGATGGTAACACAAACCAGGGCGAACTCTCCAACGATATCTATGTCGCGAAAAGAAACGGTTATGGAAATCAGCCCGGTGGTTATATCGTGATGAATGACAACCCGACTCAATGGATAGATGTATGGGTTGATACCGACAAACCGGTCGGAACCTGGTACAAGGATTACACAGGCAGAGATGCAAACAAACAGGTTGTTTCCGGAATTGGCGGCAATCCACCTAACAGAATAAAACTTTGGGCACCACCGAGAAGCTATACAATATATGTTCCCGACACAACAAAAAGACTGAACAATCCGCCGGCGCTTCTGCCTGTAGCGGATCAGACTGCCTATACCAATTCATTATTTACCTATCAGGTGAAAGCTTCTGATGCGAATGACACTGCACTGGTTTACAGTCTGCAGGGAAATCCCGGATGGCTGACCGTCAGCAACAAAGGACTTCTGACAGGCACTCCTGTTTTTGCCGACACAGGAAGAACGAATGTTATTGTTACTGTTTCCGACCCGGGAGGAGCCTCTGAGAAAGATACCTTTGCAATTTCAGTTTATAAGAATCTGCCTCCTGCAATAGCTGCGATTCCTGATACAGCAATAAAAGCTACTGTAAGATATGAGTGTCAGCCGACAGCATCAGACCCTGATTCAGACAGTTTGAGATTCTTTTTTGCGCAGGCGCCGAATTTCCTGAATGTAGATCAGATTACAGGAAAAATTGTCGGCACTCCTTCGCTTTCTGATACGGGTTACTACGCAATACAGCTTAAAGTAACTGATGGAAAAGGTGCATATGGCTCGGCAAACTACAACCTTCGGGTAAAAGCCAATCTTGACACTGTTATTGCCACCTATGGCAAACCGGTGATTGACGGAAATATTATCAAAGGAACTTCAGACTGGCGACCGGAGTGGCTTATTGTTGCAGATTCGGATACTGACAGTTACTGGCGACCGGTTGACACTCTAAATAATGAATTGCTCGGCATCTATTCCACCTGGGATGCAGATTCGCTTTACATCGGCATAGACTACAAATTGAACGATACCTACAACACAATGATGGTTTATATCGATGCCGGAATACCGGGCGGAGAGACAAATTTCAACGGACAGCAGGGATATTACGGTGATTATGCCAAAAATTTCAGGTTCCGCCCTGCAGACGCCATCGATTTTTTCATCCCGGCATACAATCAGACTGCTCCCGGGATGTATAAAATTGTCGACAGCACAAGTTCAAACATGACTAACAAGATAAACGGCAGGCGGGGACAAAATGCCTTTGGTGCCGAAGTGGCGGTCGCATGGAACGATCTCTACGGTCTCGGTGTGGGTCTTATCCCTCCGGGTGTGAAGTTGAAAATGGTCGCTCTTATTGCAGGCGGACTCAACTATGGTGCAGGTGATTCAGCACCTGACAATCCAGATGTAAACGGAAACGCCGGACCCGACTCCCTCATAAACCTTGCTTTGGTTGAACCGGACAGGAACAATGACGGAATTCCCGATCCTACGCTCTTTATTTCAGACATAAAGGAAATTCCCGGAGAGACACTTCCGAAAGAATTTTCACTCGCTCAGAATTTCCCGAATCCCTTTAATCCTTCAACGAGGATACAATTTTCACTTCCCGAGAGAAGTGTTGTTCAGCTAAGGATTTATGATGTATTGGGCAGGGAATTAATGACTCTTCTGGATGAGGAGAGAGCTGCGGGAACCTGGGCGGTAAATGCTGATATGTCACAGTTTTCGAGCGGTATATATTTCTATCAACTTGTAACACCAAAATTTTCAGAAGTTCGTAAAATGATGCTCGTCAAGTAAAGGCACCAATAGTGAAAGAAGATAAGGCACCCCTTATGCAGGATAAATCTGCCGATCTTATAAACGATTTCCTTTCCCGGATTTCGCATGAAATTCGTACCCCGGTAAATGCGCTGCAGCAGGCGGCAAAACAACTGGAGCACGATCTCAGTTTCTTTAATAACCGTGATATTTCAAGGCTTACTACCATCATGGTTGAGGACAGCGAAAGACTGGGAAGGACCATCGACCTTCTCGTTAATACCTCACTGGTGAGAACAGGAAACTACAAACCAAAATTTGAGAAATTCGATCTCTTCCACGAAGTGCTCGCCAGGATTGTCTCTGATTACAAACCAAAAGCGGAGGCAAAAGGGCTGCGGTTTATCATCAATTCCACAACCCTCAACTGTGAGGTGAGAGCTGACAGGTATTCTGTCACTCAGATTTTCTCAAATATTATCGACAACGCTATCAACTACACCGAAAAAGGCGTTATTGAAATAGATATCCACAGAAACCCCGACCAGACTCTCTCTGTCTCCATCATCGATACCGGGATAGGTATGAATCCCGAATATCTCAATGAAATCTTCACACCTTTTTCTCAGGAGTCAAACGGCTACTCCCGTAATTTTGACGGGATGGGGCTCGGCCTCCTCTTAGTCAAAGGTTTCTGCGACCTCAACAAAATCGATCTAAACATTCAATCGCAAAAAGAAGCGGGGACGGTGGTGAGCCTCACACTTCAGTCTTCATAATCGGTATGACTTGAAACTGTCTGGGCCCTCCTGTTTGCTCGACTTTGCCGTCGGGGTGGATGTAAACATCTATTTCGGAGCGAACACCGAAATCGCCTTTGAGGTAAATGCCGGGTTCGATTGAGAATGATGTGCCCGGAAGGATGATTCTCATATCTTTTGTCTCGAAGTTATCGTTATGAGGTCCTGTGCCGTGAAGATTGGTAGTTATTGAATGTCCCGTCCTGTGAACAAAATACTCGCCGTAACCGGTATCCACAATCACTTTTCGGGAGGCTGCATCCACTTCCCAGCCGCGGACGGTTTCACCTTTGGCGAATCTCTCTGTAACGAGATTCAGAGCAGCTTCACGGGCATCCTTTACAATTTCGAATACTTTTACATATCGTTCGGGAACTTCGGTACCCACATATCCTGTCCATGTAATATCCGCCCAGACTCCATTGTCTTTCTTTGGTTTTGCCCAAAGGTCGATGAGAACAAAATCATCCTTCTTAATTTTTTCCCATACTTCGGGGGTGGGGGAATAGTGTGGATTGGCACCATTTCCATTTACACCAACAATAACTTCATGATCGGTTTCAAATCCTCTTTTTTCGATCTCGTCCATAATGAGTTTTTGAACTTCATACTCGGTGGTTTCGCCGGTGGTCTCAATTTTTTCTCTAATAAATTTCCAGCACAGTTTTACGATGTCGGTGAGTGCATGTGCGACAGGGATGTTATCATCATACTGCTCTTTTGTCCATACGGCGGTAAATTCGGTGAGGAGGTCGCCGCTCGAGACGATTTCGATGCCAAAAGTTTTCAGGAACTCGTAAGTGCCTGCATCCAGTTTGGAGAGATAGGGAATTGCATTCATTGGTGAATATTCCATGGCAACTTTTTTCACTCCTTTAAGTATCTCTCCGATGATGCAGTTCAGTGATTCATAACTGCTGTAGGGATGCATCCTGCCAGGAAGATGGGCGAGGTTGTGAAGTTCGATTGCCATTGCCACTTTTTGCGGTTCACCCTCTGCCGGGACGAAATAGAAAAATCTTCTTGTAAGATGTGCTTTTGCAGGGATTTCGAGTACACTTAGAGCGAGGTCGTTTGATCCTCTGAAATCGTAAAAGAGCCAGCCGTCGAGGTTGTTTTTCTTGATAAGTTGTTGCAGTTTTTCAATTTTATGTTGATCCATGTTGTATCCCGGTTAATGATCGTTGTTGGTCGTTTTGACTCAAAAGTCAGTTAAAATTAATCAAAATTATATAGACTAAAATAGTTAAATTTAAATTTACTCTTTCCCCCAATTTCAATTACATTTAATATTCGAGGTAATATGAGGAATTTTCTCCTCTTTATGCTGTTTTGTGCATTTTCGACCGTTTATTCACAGACCGCACAGGGTCCCGCAGTTGGATCATACGCAAGCGGTGTGTATGTAAGTACCAATTCTTTTACGAACCAGCCGGTGGTCCGTTCACCCAAATTTGAGACTGTTCGCAACAAGATCAGATACAAAGGTGAGCCTTGGTCGATTGTTACCGATGCAAAACTTCCGGGGGAGAAGGAAATTTACAGGGAAGGGGGAAATCCTGCAGAGGCGGGAGGTGTAGCCCTGCTTAAGAGTTTTGAGGGAAACACCGAGTCGAATTCAATTCCTCCCGATCCGCATGTAGCTGTCGGACCCGATCATATCGTGGGGACAGTTAATTCCGATTTTGGTATTTGGGATAAAAAAGGAAATCTTTTGAAAAGGATCAGTGCCAACACATGGTTCTCTGCATTTTTGGTTGATCCGTTCGATCCGAAAGTGGTCTACGATCATTTTGCTCAGAGGTGGGTTATGGTCTGGCTCGATCAGAGGGATCTGCCACAATCGGGTTCAATTCTTATATCAGTTTCCGACGATTCAAATCCGCTCGGTACATGGAGAAACTGGATTTTACCATCGAATATGAACGGGAATACAACTACAAGCAACTGGGGTGACTATCAGGGAGTGGGATACGATGCGGTGAATTTTTATGTTACCTCAAATCAGTTTAATTTTGGTGGATATTTCGATTATGCAAAGATCAGAGTGATAAAGAAAGATCAGATTTACAATAATCCGACCGATACCTGCAAGTGGTACGATTTCTGGGATGTAAAGTATCCCGGAAGCAGCCAGAGGGTTTTCAACATCCGTCCGGTTATTCACTTCAACAATGCGGACACGGCATATCTCGTCCATGTGCCATATTATTCGTCTAATGCCTATGCTCTGTATAAAATTACATACGATCAGCAGGGTGTTCCCTCACTTACGGGAAGTGCAGTCCCGGTCACAGCATTCAGTGATCCGCCACAGGCATCGCAACCCGGTGGAGCTCTGCTCGAATCGAGTGGTCCCGAGCTGACCAACGAACCTGTGTACAGGGATGGTTTTATCTGGTTGACTCATTCCACGCGCAACCCTTCGAGCGGTGCATTTTCTGCTGTCAGAGTGTGTAAATTGAATCCCTCCACTGCCACACCAGTGGAACAACTGACATTTGGGACGGCGAACACCTGGTATTTTTATCCGGCAATTATGACCGACAAGAGCGGGAATATCGTTTTTACCGTCAGCAGATCCAGCCAGTCGGAGTATGTCAGTGCTTATTATGTCGGAAAACAATCGGGCTCCAATTCCTTTACTCAGGCATACTGTTTGCAGGCGGGCGTGGGACAGTATCAAAAAGACTACGGCAGCGGAAGGAACAGGTGGGGTGATTATCTCGGTATGTCACTTGACCCTTCGGGAGAGACCTTTTGGATGATGAGTGAATATGTTTCTTCCTCAAATTCCTGGAGCAACAGGATAGGGGAAGTGCGTATGATGCCGGTGCCCGGTGCTTCTCTTCTTACCGACAGACCATCGCTCAATTTTGCCACAATGGAGAGAGCGGTTCAGAAGGATACACTTACTGTGCAACTCATCAATCTGGGTGTACAACCATTGGTGATCTCGGGAATTAACAAATCAAATTCCAATTTTACCCTGCTCGGTCCCGCTACATATCCTGCAACAGTTGCCTCATTCGACAGTCTGGAACTAAAAGTGGTCTGTGATCCTCAGGTTGCGGGAATATTAAAAGACACGCTCGTAATTCTTGATAATGACCCCGCTGACAACAGGATTCCACTCGTGGTTGAGTCGTATTATCTGAATCCGGCTGAACAACAAAAGATATTTGTCGTCACCAATTCAACCAACAGCGGAAATACATTCTCGATAAATAAATCGACAGGGGAGGCAACACTTCTTGGTACATCCGGAGCCATTTCGTTTACTGCGATCGCTGCACATCCTAAAACGGGTGTGATTTACGGTTTAATGCCTTCGGGAGCGGGGACAGTTCTCCACAAAATGGATGCAAATTCTGGGAAACTTTATCCGAAAACTACGATTGACCTTTCCGAGGTTTTCAGTTGTGCTTTCGACACCTCCGGGAATCTCTTTCTGCTCTCAAAGCGTAATCTGCTCTACAGGTACGATGAACCCCAAAACAGTGCAATACGGGTCGATTCTGTAAAGACATCGCTCAATGCAATGGCTTTTGATCCTTTCACCAACCAGCTTTTCGCCGCTGTCTACAAGCCATTGGGTTCCGGTAAAGATCAGATTGTAAAGGTAAACATCGGGACGGGTGATACAGTCAAAGTTGGTTTTACCGGTACAAACAAACTCGTGCGCGACATCTTTTTCGATGAAACAGGTAATCTTTTCGGCTTTACAGGAATGCTCTCCGAAACTGCAAACTTGTATGCAATAAGCAAGAACAACGGAACAGGTACACTCGTTGGTTCAACTGGACTTGTGGGGATTGTCTCTTCTGCATATTATCCGGGTGTGATTAATTCCATCGGAAATGACGGACTGAATACCCTGATAACCGATTACAAATTGTATGACAACTATCCCAATCCTTTCAATCCTAACACCATGATTCGCTTCAGCATCCCGTCAGCGGGAACTGTAACCCTGAATATCTATAACATCCTCGGGGAGAAAGTTGCACAACTCGTTAACGGCTACATGGCTCAAGGCGACCACAAAGTTGAATTTGATGCTTCAGGTCTGAACAGCGGCGTCTATTTCTACGAGATGAAATCCGGCGATTTCAGGATGATGAAGAAGATGATCCTTCTCAAGTAGCTACGAACGATGAACTATGATCTATGAGCTGGAATTAATTAGGATTTATGATTTATGATTTATTAGTTATCCTACCTCTGTCAAGTGATATGTGGTTTGAATTCAGTTATGATTTCGGAAAAGGAGCGACAATCGTCCCGATTGTCCTGCAGGGAAATTTCCGGGTCATTGCGAGCACAGCGAAAATTATTCGAATTGATTATGTATTTACAATAATTAATTTTGTATAATACGAAAAAAAAATTATCTTTGTGTAGAGTTTTTTCCTGAACATGACCGACAGTTATAGTTGCCGCTGCACGAGGTATTTCCCCTCCCGTTTCCCCCAAAACTATAGTTCTACTGTTCATCGGTCACGGAGAATTTCGCGAACCTTGGTTTAATCTGTAAATTATTCTATTCCCATCTTCTGCGGGCAAAACACCCATTCCTAACAATTGCAAAAACTGCAACTGTTATTTTTTTATATGAATTTTAATTATTTATCCACAAAAAATCAAAGGAGAGATATGTTTAAACATATTGGCTTTATGCTTTTTATAACGACCTTCCTCGAATTTGACGGGTTGGGGCAACCGTGGAGTTATAATTTTGGAACTGAAGTTTGGAGCATTACCACTGCTGGAACCAATACCACATTCCCCCCGGCACCGCAAACAGGTGGTGGCAGCAGGTACATTCGTATTGGCGCCGCTGCTGGTAGTTTTAATTCACAAGCAACCATTAGCGGGTTTAGCACAGGGTCATGTCTTAGAGGTGTAGCTTCTTCATCAGGGTCTGTAAACAAATTTGCGATTTACGACTATACACCCGGTAAATTTGCAACGCTTAACTTTAGAGTGCGATTTGGTAATTCGAGTGGCAATTCTGAACCTGCAAGTGGCATTTGGTTTTTCTTTTTAGGTGATGGAACTACTTTTAGTAGTACTGCCTCTTTTGACGGAACTCAGACTTTTGTCGGATTGAGATTTACATTTGGCGCAAGTGGTGCGATCACCACAAATACAAGGACTGGTAGCAATTGGGTAACAACCGGTATAACTGGCACCCCATTTGCGCAAGGAAATAACTATTTAGTTGATATAGTTGCCAATAACTCGGCTGTAACAATGGATTACGGTACGGGTACCGTCGCAGCAAATAAATATGATCTATGGGTTAACGGAGTACTTGTCGGAAATGAGTTAGCAAAAGCGGGAATCGGTAATAATGCGAATATGGATTCGTTTATGTTCTACGGTGAGTCAAGTACAGGTAATGTTGCAAATATTTTTCTTGACGATTTTGTGTATTCGAATACAGCCACAAGCATCCTGCCTGTTGAATTGACCTCCTTCACAGCATCCGCGAAGGGATCTACTGTCACCCTGAACTGGGAGACAAAGACCGAAGTTGACAACAACGGATTTGAGGTGGAGAGAAGCACAAACGGTTACTGGGACAAGATCGGATTTGTTGAGGGACACGGTACTGCGAACTCGCCGAAGTACTACAGTTTTGTGGACAATAGTGCAATCGGGAATAAAATTCAGTACAGACTCCGTCAGATTGACAATGACGGTACATTTGAGTACTCGCCTGTGGTGGAAGTGGAACTGAAACCCACAACATTTGCGTTATATCAGAATTATCCAAATCCGTTCAATCCCGCAACCGTTATCCGTTACGCACTACCCGTTGCCGGTTTGGTGACGATCGATGTCTTCAGCTCATTGGGTGAGAAGGTCTCAACTCTACTAAACGGACAGATGGAAGCCGGCTTTCACGAAGTCTCCTTCGATGCTGCAGCCCTTCCGAGCGGCCCATATTTCTACAGGATCAGTGCAGGAGAGTTCATCGCGATCAGAAAATTGCTTTTAATGAAGTGATTTTAGATGGATTCAGTTATGATTTATGAATTGTTAGTTAGCTAATCTCTGAGGGGTGGTCTGTTAATAAAAAAAAGCTCATGCTATTATCTACAAACTGTAGCTGTATTCTGTTAAGATTTCGGAAAAGGAGCGACAATTGTCCCGATTGTGCTGCAGGGAAATTTTCTAATTCTATGGGTTTTTTTTATTTTCATGGGGTTAAAACCCCATGCTATTGATTTAACTTTCATACGATAGAAAAATCAATTTCCAAATCAACACACCCGGGCGTGTGACATGTTCGTAGAAAAAAAGGTCTGCAATACTCCATTGCCCTTGTGGCGACATATGGGTAGAAAATCAATATCCCTTGTTTGTATAAAGATTGCCAAATTTTATACGAAATAAATTCGACTTCTATTAAATAAATTTTGTATACTACTAAAAAAATGGGTATTTTTACCAAGAGCTTTTTCCCAAACACGACCGACAGTTATAGTTGCCGCTGCACGAGGTATTTACCCTCCCATTTCCCCCAAAACTATAGTTCTACTGTTCATCGGTCACGGAGAATTTCGCGAACCTTGGTTTTAACCTGCAAATTATTCTTTTTCCTTCTTTCTTCAGGCATAAACACCATTTCTTAACATTTGCTTAAAACAGCCGATGTTACCTTTTCATGTAAATTTTAAATATTTATCCACAAATAAACAATGGAGAGATATGTTTAGACATATTACTTTACTTCTTTTTATAACATCTTTGCTCGCTTTTGAGGGGTGGACAGCTACATATTATTCACAGGGAAGTGTAGCTCCCAACACACTCGCAAACTGGAAATCGACACGAGATGGTTTAGGCAGCCCAACAACTCCCGGTAATTTCACTAGCGGTGATGTTTTTGTGATTCAGAACGGTCATAATATGACGACATCCAATACCTGGACGATCTCCGGAACTAATAGCAAACTTTGGATCGAAGATGGGGGGACGCTGACTATAGGTCACACGGTGACACTTGCTGCTGCCACAACTTTTCAGATGGATAATGGAAGTAACTGTGTTGTTAATATAGCGGTTAATCTTGGTTCCACTTTATTTCAAGGAACAGAGAGTTTCTCTTCCGGTAGTACAATAGAGTTAAAGGCTAACCCTTCCGGAACTTCAGCACCTGGTGGGAGTGGTTATGGCAATCTCATTATCAATGTTGGAAGTGCAGCCGCTAGTTTTGGATGGGGTGGTAACCTAACTGCTGTCCAAGGAAATCTTACAGTGAAAGCCACGGGTGGTGGATCTTTTAGACATGCTCTTGTAGCTTCAGCAGGTAACAAGTCTGTGACTGTAGGAGGTAATCTGGCCGTGGAGGGTGGCTTATTTTATTTTTCGAGTGGCTCTTCAACAGTGGATATGGCAGTAACCGGAAATGTACTCCTCTCGGGAGGAACTCTGGATCTTGCAAATTCTACGGGTGCTGGCACCCTAAATATAGGTGGTAATTTGACTATTAGTGGCGGAACATTGTTGGCGAATTCAACCGTGAGTACTATTAATTTTAATGGTGCCTCGTCACAGTTTACATTTTCTTCTGGCACATTAACCAATACTCGAATTAATTGGGCTGTTAACACTTCGAAATCATTAACATTAAACAACAATTTACCTATTGCAACTAGTCGTACCTTGACAGTGAATGGGACGCTTGATTGTGGTACAGATACCGTAACCGGTGCAGGAGCCTTTTCTTTAGCATCTGGAGCTACCCTTAAAATAGGTTCACCTGATGGTATATCTAATGTTCCTTCCACGGGAAATATTCAAGTTACAGGAACCAGAACTTACAATTTTGGTGGGATTTATGAGTATAGTGGGGTTAGTGCTCAGGTAACTGGCCCATCATTGCCGACGAACATTTCAGGTACATTAAAGATTAACAATTCATCCGGTGTGACTTTAAGCCAATCAACTACGGCAACAACGGTTGATATGACCTTGGGAAATTTGGACCTTGGGTCAAACAATCTTACACTAACCAGTCTCAGCATTACTTCACCCTCGGCTACCAAGATGATAATAGCTAGTGGTGGAGGCGAATTACGGAAAGTATTTACCGCTCCCGACATTTTTACTTTCCCTGTGGGAGATAACTCAGGCACAGTTGAATATTCTCCAGTAACTTTACTTATAAATTCGGGAACATTTTCATCCGCTTATGTCGGTGTGAAAGTTAAGAACACCTCTCATCCGGAAAAAGGACCCGGTACACTTTTCTTAAACAGATACTGGACTCTGACTCCCTCCGGCATAACTTCGCCAAATTATGATGTGGAATTCTATTATGTTGACGCTGATGTTTCTGAACCTGCTAATGAGGCGAACTTAAAACTTGGAAAGTTTTCTGCCGGAACCGGTTGGAGTCAACCTGCCAGCACTGTCAATACAACATCAAACTTTTTAACTGCATCAGGTCTGACCTCTTTCTCTGATTTTACAGGTGGAGAGCCTACCGCCCTTCCCGTCGAACTTACCTCTTTCACAGCTTCTGCTAAAGGTTCGACTGTCACCCTTAACTGGGAGACGAAGACCGAAGTTGACAACAACGGTTTTGAGGTTGAACGGAATGTCTCAGGAAACTGGGACAAGATAGGATTTGTTGAGGGACACGGAACTGCGAACTCTCCGAAGTATTACAGTTTTGTGGACAATGGTGCGATCGGGAATAAAATTCAGTACAGACTGAAACAGATCGACAATGATGGTACATTTGAGTACTCACCTGAAGTGGAAGTGGAACTTAATCCCACAACATTTGCGTTGTATCAGAACTATCCCAATCCATTTAATCCATCGACGATAATCCGTTTCTCGATGCCGGTAAATGGAAATGTAGTTCTGAATGTTTTCAACACGCTAGGGGAAAAAGTGGCTTCACTTCTTAACGGACAAATGGAAGCCGGTTACCATGAAGTGTCGTTCGACGCTAAGAATCTCCCCAGCGGACTTTATTTCTACGAGATAAAGGCTGGAGATTTCAGTTCGATAAAAAAAATGATTTTAATAAAGTGATTTTAATAAATGCTAAAAGGACAGATTTGAAACAAAATCAATATTACAACTGGGATGTCAAGAGCGGTGATTACATCGCCGACAATTCAGAATACGATAAACTTTATCTGAAAAACAGAAAAAGAGAGAAACTGGTACGCAAACTCACATGGTTGGGTGTTGCCTCGGTATCGCTTCTGGTTTTCATCAAGATATTGTCGTACGCCGCCTGGAACTGACAACTCCTGAAAAAAGATTGAACCCGCACTTCGAAAGATTTGCGGGCTTTTTTAGACAGGATAGACAGGATTGGAACAGGATAGACAGGATTGGAACACGATGGGCACGATAAAACAAGATGGACAGGATACGGCACCCGAATTTTGAGGTAAACCCCCAAGTTTTGTGGGAGACTGTCCAGAGTTTTGTGTAAATGAGTAGAACCAACTGATTGCGCACCCTGTGCGCAATCACAGATATTTTTCAAATCTCTCTCCAAAGATAATACAGAGTTGAGAGATAATTGTTTTCCAGTCTCTAAGTATCATAGTCCACTTTTTCGACATGTCACGATAGGCAAGATACAACATTTTCAGTAAAGCATCATCGTTAGGGAAAATGGTACTCGATTTAGTAACCTTCCTGAATTACCTGTGCAGAGCCTCCACAGCATTGGTAGTGTAGATAACCTTCCGGATTTCCTGAGGAAACTCGAACATCACTGAAAGAGAGTCCCAGTTCGCCCTCCAGGACTTAAGAGTCTGAGAGTACTTCTGTCCCCATTTTTGTTCAAGCTCACCGAGAGCAGCCTGAGCAGACTTTTCATTGACGGCATTGTAAATTGATTTAAGATCTTTAAGGAACTCTTTTCTAAACTTCTCCGGAATGAACCTTGTGGAGTACCTGATCTGATGGATAATACACCTTTGCACCCTGCATTCCGGGTAGACAATATTGATGGCATCAACCAGCCCTTTGAGCCCGTCCACTGAGGCGACAAAGATATCCTCGACACCCCTTGTCTTGATCTCATTGAATACTGAGAGCCAGTAGGAGGCTGATTCAGAATCACCGATCCAAATCCCGAGAAGTTCCTTATTTCCTTCAGGATTGACTCCCAGAGCCGTATAAGCGGCTTTTGTGAGGACTTTACCGTCTTCCTTGACCTTGTAGTGGATTGCATCGAAGAAGACAAAGACATAGGCTTTTTGCAGGGGTCTGGTTTGCCAGGTCTTAGCCGATTCGACAACTTTGTCGGTAACGGTTGAGATAAAAGAAGGTGAGACATCGAGCCCGTAAATTTCCTCCAGGTGGGATTGGATATCCCTGACGGTCATCCCCTTGGCGTACATCGAGATGATCTTGTCTTCTATCGGACCGACGGTTGTCTGGTACTTTTTGACAACGACTGGATCAAACAATCCATTCCTGTCCCTAGGAACTTCGATCTCGATCTTGCCCTGATCATTCTTGACTGTCTTCCTGGATTTCCCGTTGCGGGAGTTACCTGAGTTATCACCATCGGGGGAGTGCTTTTCGTAGCCGAGGTGATCTGAGAGTTCGGCATCGAGCATTGATTCGAGGGCATGCTTCATGAGGTTCTTGATGGCACCGTTCTTCCCCATGAGATCCTCATATGTTTTAGCACCGGCGAGGTCTTTTTGCAGTTGGTCAATAGCTTCTTTTGTGAGCTTCATAAATTCTCCGAAATTAATTGATAAAATGGATAAAAAAGGGGAAAGGAAAACAGGGTACTTTTTCGCCCCCATTTCCACCCCCTCGGGGGTGGAACTGGGCTCCTTCCCAAACTATACATTTCTACCAATTACACAAAACTACTGACACTCCCTTTTGTGGGCATTATCTTGTCCATCGTGAAATATCTAGTCTATCGTGAAATATGTAGTCTATCGTGTTCCCATCTTGTCCATCATGTAAATATCTTGTCTATCGTGTTCCCATCTTGTCCATCGTGTTCCCATCTTGTCCATCATGTAAATATCTTGTCCATCGTGAAATATCTTGTCCATCGTGAAATATCTTGTGTATCCTGTTCCCATCTTGTCCATCGTGAAATATCTTGTCTATCTTGTTCCCGTCTTGTTCCCGTCTTGTGTATTATTGTCACATTTGTTATTTTCAGGGATAATCTACTATCATTTGGTAAAATATGACTATTGATCAAATTACTTACAAGGTTATCGGGTGTGCCCTTAGTGTACACAAAACGCTCGGCAGTGGATTTCGGGAGATAATCTATCAGCGTGCTTTGGCGATTGAATTAAAGAATGCCGGTATATCATTCATCCGTGAATTTACCATGCCAATTCATTACAAAGGTGAGGTGATTGGTGAGCGAAGGGTTGATTTCTTCGTTGAGGATGCAGTAATGGTTGAATTGAAAGCTACATCAGTTACCGAACCTGTCCACCTGGCTCAGGCAATTAATTATCTGGAAGCATACAATGCAAAAGATGGACTGATTATAAATTTCGGTACCCCAAAAATGGAATACCACCGTCTCTTTAATAAAAATCATTTGTGACTAAGGCTGGGAACACGATGGACACGATATTACAGGATAGACAGGATTGGAACACGATGGACACGATATTACAGGATAGACAGGATTGGAACACGATGGGCACGATAAAACAGGATAGACTGGATAAAACAGGATAGACAAGATACCGCTTCTGTGTTTTGGGGTTGTCCCCATAATTTTGGTGAGCTCCATTCTGTGAGATTTTAGGGAGACTGTCCAGAGTTTTGAGTTAAACCGACAATTCCCGGGGGCACTGTCCTGTCCATCGTGTAATATCTTGTCCATCGTGTTCCCATCGTGTTCCCATCCAGGTCACAATAATTTAATTTTAAGATATCGAAAATATCACTTGCAATAAGTCCGGAATTTTATATATTTGAATAACGCCTTTTCCCAATTGCGTTGAAAAACACAACACTACACAAATGAGGTCCCAAAACAGGACCCTCTCACACAATTTTCCTGCTTAGAAACTTTCTTTTTAGCTCATAAACCGGCAATATTCTTCAGAATCTGATTTGTCATCTTCCATTCTTTTTTGGATGCGATTTTGATGTCTCTTATTCAATCACTGGTTTGGTTAGGTTTTTTCAAGAACAAGCAAAAGGAAAATCATGTTTAACAAGTTCTTTTCTTCATTAATTATTTTAACGGCGCTCCTCGTCTTTGACGGATGGGGGCAAAGTGCGACAGTTACTCTTCGTCCATCTTTTGTGGATTTAAGCTCCCCCACATCATATAGTGCGGTATTAATGACGCTCTCGAGTTATTCCTCTAATGATGCGAAATATCGATTGTTTAGTACAAATCAATATAACTGCTGGAATGGTACGACATTTGTCTCTTCAAGTACATATTCTGCTGGACCTTCTGTTCCCGGTACACCAAGTAGTAGTTCAACATTCTGGATAATTTACCAAAGAGGAAACAACACTACTACCTCTGCTTCATATAGAGACAGATTGGGACCAAGTTATAGTACAAACTACCAAACCGTTGTATTACCTGCAGCTACTTCAATCTCATCACCATTTACACTTTCTGGGAATGTAAGTACCATCGGGGGATATACATTAACAAATCGATATGTTGTGTTAGGCTATAGTGCCATCTCCGGGGGTACTCTTTTATCCGCAACATCAACAGAGCTAACTTCGGGTAACTTCAGTCTTGTATGTGATGGCACTTCAAATGTTAAGAGAATTGAGATTAGAGATTTAAATAATACATTGATGAACACAATACTATCACCAGTGGCTGGTTGGACGGCAAATTCTTCTGTGAATGAACCAACTTCAGCCGCAACAGGACTTTCTATCTCACCCTTTAGTAGTATCTCCATGACATTAAATTGGACTAATGGAAACGGAGAGAAAAGACTTGTAGTGATGAAATCCGGATCAGCTGTTAATGGAGATCCTGTTGATGGAAGTGCTTATACAGCAAATTCAATTTTTGGATCAGGAGGTACTACTTCAGCAAATAATTTTGTTGTTTTTAATGGAACCGGGAATTCTGTTGAAGTAACCGGTTTAACGGCTGGAACTACTTATCATGTTGCGATCTATGAATATAATAGTGCGTCTTTGGATTATTTGACATCATCAAAATTAGTGGGAAATGAGACAACGGTGGGTTCTGGTCCGGATCCTAATGTTTCATTCACAGGTACGGACCCGGGTTCGGCACAAATCGTGGTTGGAACAACCAAAAATATTATTTACAGGACTCAACTCTCGGTTACAGGGGCAGATGTGACAATGACAGATGCCGGGTTTACAACATCAGGAAATTACACAGCTTCTGATATTCAAAGCGGGGGATTCAAGCTTTATTATTCTACAGATGCCACTTTGGATATTGGTGATATCGAGCTCGGAAGCATCTCCTCTCTGAGTGATGGTACAGCCGGAGATTTATTGCTTTTTACAGGTTTCTCTCGCGACTTTGCTGTTGGCTCCGCTTACTTGTTTTTAACAGCAGATGTTGATGCTGCAGCGACAACCTTAAGAACAATCAGTACTGATACTCCTGGAGCAGCAGATTTCACTTTTAGTGTCACAGTGACAAATTCTGGATCAAGTTTTACAGCTGGAAGCACTCATACATTTTACAAGAGCCCTCCCACACTGACTGCTGATAATTCTTCAAACACTGTTGATAATAATATTGATATTGCTTTCTCTGCAAATGCAGCATGGACAGCAGCAATCACCGCAGTAAAAATTGGTGGGACAGGTTTGACTGTAACGACCGATTATGAAGTGATAAATGGCATGATCACATTAAAGCCATCGGGAGGCAATTCACTTCTAACCACCGAGGGCAGCAAATTAGTGACTGTTGAAGCCACAGGTTATACAACAGCATCTGTCACTCAGCAGATAAATGCTGGTGCTCCAACAAGCAATTCGACCGCAACAATATCTGCAGCACTGGGATTGAACACAACCAGAACCGTAACCGTTACGGCGAAGGACCAATATAATAACCTGGTATCCGGATATACATTCAAGTACGATGCAACAATAACAGATGCAACTGCGACAACAGATGAAAGTTATACCATCGACGGGACTGCAAGAACTGTCACTGTAACTGACATCAATTTAACTACGGTTACAGACATCAGTGGAGTTGCAACTTTCACTATAGCACTACCTTCAATCGTTGATGCAAATGATGGAATAAGTGTACAAGTGCAACTTGATAATGGAACAACAAATGTTGGCACAGCATTTAGTTACATCAAACAACCTGTCCAGGTAATGATTTCTCATCTTTCTGTAGATTATGGTGCTGCTTCCGATGAATTTATAGTACTTTTCAACAATACGAACTCCGATTTCGACCTGAATGGATATGAATTACAGTATTTCGCTGCATCGGGTGGGACGGGTCTAAATATCCCTTTCGCTACTTCCACGATCATTCCCTCAAGAAAATACTATCTTTTGGCATCCAATGCTACTGTAACTGTTGGGAGTGTGGCTGTAACCAGGGATAAAAGTTTTACAAGTGGAATGGGAACTTCCGGACAGTTGCAACTGAGGCAGGCATCCACCCCATCAAATATTTTATATGCTGTCGCTTGGGGAACAATCACTTCTTATGTTGCCGGAATGACAGATGCAGCCACATGGTCAGGGGATGGAATGATTAGTCTGACTCCATCGGGAACTACATATGTAAGAAATGATTACAATACTTCCAACACACAATATTCTCATACTTTGGCGGCTAATATTGCATTCATCCCAAACAGTAGTGATGCCCCCCTCCCCGTGGAACTCACCTCCTTCACTGCAAAATCTTCCGGCACCACCGTCACTCTTAATTGGGAGACGAAGACTGAGGTTGACAATAACGGGTTTGAGGTTGAGAGAAGTACTAACGGCAACTGGCAGAAGATCGGTTTTGTGGAGGGACACGGAACGGCTAATTCACCGAAGTATTACAGTTTCGTTGATAATGGTGCGATCGGGAACAGGGTTCAGTACAGATTGAAACAGATTGACAATGATGGCACCACCGAGTACTCATCTGTTGTTGAAGTGGAGTTGAATCCGACTAATTTTGCTCTGTATCAGAATTATCCGAATCCATTTAATCCATCAACAATGATTCGTTTTTCGATGCCTGTAAGTGGAACTGTTGCTTTGAATGTATTCAATACTCTCGGTGAAAAGGTGGCTACACTTTTTAACGGACAGATGGAAGCAGGTTACCACGAAGTGTCGTTTGATGCAAAGAATCTCCCCAGCGGGCTTTATTTCTATGAGATAAAGACAGGAGATTTCAGTTCAATTAAAAAAATGATTTTAATGAAATAAGGAGGAGTTTATATTATGATGAGTGAAAATTCGTATTACAAATGGAATGTGCAAAAAGGCGACTATATCAGAAAAAACGGCGATTATGACAAGCTGTACCATCGCGGGTTGAAGCGGGACAGGATTGTTCGTGCTCTCTCGTGGTTCGGTGCAGCGTCAGTTTCTTTGCTTGTTTTTATGAAAATTCTGGCATACGCTGCCTTAAAATAGATTGTTTTTAACCTCACATCTACTGCCCCCTCTGACAAAAACGGAGGGGGTTTGTATTTTCTGTCAGGACAAAGGTTCAATTGAATTATTTGCCAATTCACAAAGTCATTGTTTGTTAAATAATTATTATCGTTCTAATTGACTTGTTAGTAAGGCAGGTTAATCGTAAGTTTGAAGGACTTAATTTTGGGTTTTATGCCGAAGATAAATAAACGATTTCCGGCAAGGGACCCGGTTATTTATAAAAAAATGGACATAAAATGTTAAAAAAGATTTTTCCTTTGTTTTTGTTGTTTTCGGGTTTGGTGTTCGGTCAGACCTTGAATGTAACCATCCAGCCAAAATTTATTGAGGGTATAAACGGTACAAACGCTGCCAGAATGCCTTTTGCATATTTTGCGACTCTATCAGGACTTACCCCAAATGCCACCTACAGATATTTCAATCAGTTTGTCATTTCAACCGATCTGCCAACGGCGAATGGAGCAGGTAATGTGATTTTTGTAAGATCCGACAGTGATTTTGTAAGAACTTCGGGACCTTCATTAGCCACTTATGGCAACTATGGTACATTCACAACCGATGCTACCGGCAACTACACCGGCTGGTTTGTAAACGAACCTACAGGAAATGCAACCCGTTTTATCCCGGGTAATTATGTGTTCCTGCGAATCAATATAAATGATGGTGCGAACGGAACAACTGTTGTCACAAGACTGACATCAACGGATTCGACACAGGTAATAAAATTTGATACTGCTCCAACAAATGCAGGTTCCGGACTCTGGAGCAGATCTACAGCTCCTGCGAAAAGTTTTGTTGTGCTCTATGACAACGAAGCCGGAACAGGAAGACCCCTTGCCGCCACTTTTGTTGAAAATGACGGTACGGCAAACACAACCGCCAATTCATACGCACCCTTTTACAGCGACAGCGTAAATGCAATCACCGGATCATGGGGCGTGATTATACCCAATACCAATCCGTTGGGAGTAAGAAGAATTGAAGCCAGAATGATGGACGGAACAGCCTATCCCAATGCTGCAACCGATGCAGATGGTGTTTGGGGAAGTGTAAACACCGTAAATCCAACTGCCGGGCTTACTGCGATGATGATTCCCTCGGAACTCGCACCACTTCCGGTTGAACTGACTTCATTTTCTGCCACCACTTCAGGAAGCAAGGTTATCCTTTCATGGTCGACTGCAACGGAAGTGAACAATCGTGCATTTGAAGTGGAGAGAAAAGATAACGGAGCCTGGAGAACAATAGGAAGTGTAGCAGGAAACGGTACCACAACTGCTCCAAAATCGTATTCCTTCGCAGATGAAAACCCAGTTTCGGGTAAAATTGCTTACAGATTGAAACAGATTGATTTTGACGGCACTTCCTCGTACTCACAGTCGGTTGAAGTGGATATGACTCCTGTAGAATTTAATCTTTCACAGAATTATCCAAATCCATTCAATCCATCAACTGTGATATGTTTTTCATTGCCTTCTTCTTCAAATGTTTCGTTAAGAGTGTATAACACTCTTGGTGAAAAAGTTGCTGAACTTGTAAACGGTGTGATGCCTGCGGGTAACCATTCGGTTGAGTTTAATGCTGCAAAGTTGAACAGCGGACTTTATATATATGAGATTAAAGCCGGTGATTTTACTTCGAGCCGGAAGATGTTGTTGTTGAAATAGGTACCGCCCGTACCGCCCCCTTGATCCCCCTCCTTATAAAGGTGGGGGAAAAGACTGACCGGAGTTGGGTGCCGGGAAATTTAACAGAACACGGATAAAACGGATTTTCCGGATTATCCGTGTTCTGTTTTAAAAAAGAGCTTTTGCGGTTCGACAATCGAGGACGATTGTCGCTCCTTTTCCAAAAATAAAGGTTTTAACGACTCAAATTTTAAACCTCGAACCTCAAAAAGTCTCAAACTCATAACTCATAACTGTTATGTTAAAAAGCAATAGGAGCACCCAAGTTTTCTTCATTTTCTGCACAAATTTCGTTTATATATTCGCTTTGTCCTCTTAGTTACCGAAAGGGTGGACATAGAATCTCCATGAGGGTGTCAAG